>WGNL01000035.1 GCA_016124585.1 Bacteroidota bacterium
GCAGGCGTGAGGGCCAGGGTCAGTAGGCTTGTACGAAAGGGGCTTTCATTCTCCAAGAAACTGGAAAACCATGTGGCTGCTTTACGATATTTCTTTTGGAGATATAATTTAGAAAGGCAGCCTTACATTTGATACACCGCCCTATTTCTTTTTCCCAAAGAATTTGTCCATCTATATCAAGCTTAGTTAAAAGAGTCGAAGCATCATCATCTGTACTCATGAAAATGACACCTCCATCATCGAGGGATAATATCGCATGACCTTGTTGAATGCCTGGCTCACTTGGCTGATAATACCAAATAACTTCTCCCGCCAAGTCAACTTTCACTACAGCCAAGTCAGTTTTATTATATAGCGAATCTTCATACACATCTCCAATTACTAAATAATTATTGTCAATACTTCGTCTTATACAACGGTTATTGCCTATAGTCCTTAATGGCATATTGAAAGAATCAAGCCGAATGAAATTGCCATCAATATCAAAAATACTTGCATTAAACAAACTATCATTAGCATATATTGAGTAAACGATAATAGTGTCTAAAACTTCATCAATATAAATATATCCTAGGGGAATATCACCTTGATGCATCCATAAAACATTGCCCTGAAAGTCAGTTTTCATTAAAAAACATTCGTATTCACTGCTTACTGAATCAAGCGTTACTCCAACAACCAACAAACTACTATCAGGTGATGTGGCTACATCGTAGCTAATTGCGTGGTTATTTATGGGATATGCCCTTTCCCAAAACTGTCCAAAAATCTGGGTATTGAACAACAGCCCAACAACTACTGTCAATAATGTTTTATAAATGTAATCGCACATAAAAAAATTATTAGTTGTTCATTTAGTGAATCTCACAGTGCAAAGATGCTCCCAGTAATAAAAGACATCAAAGACAAAAAAATGCTTTTATCGAATAGAATTAAACTGAAAATTAGACATTTGCAATATCGATTAATATTTTTATCGAAAAAATGAAATCCTCCGACCTCGTCCATCTCCTGCAAAAACTTCCCGCCGAAGACCGCCGGGCACTCCGAAAATTCGTCCGCTCGCCCTACCACAACTTGCGGGAGGACGTGCAACTCCTCTTCGAATTTCTGGACAAAAAACTGGAAAAGGATTTTGCAGGCATCAGCAACGAGCCGGCTTGGGCAGCAGTTTACGCTTCGCAACCATTTGACCATCAACAGCTTAGATACTGCATGAGTTACCTCACCAAAGTTATTGAGGGGTACTTGACCATTAAGGAAGCCACTGCCGACCCAGTGCAATCACAGCTCCACCTTGCTGCCGCCTATCGCCGACTTGGACTGGAAAAAACTACACGCCGCAGCCTTGACCGGGCGGCCGAGTTGCACCAGCTCGCCGACCACCACGATCTGCATTTTTACGAAAAAAACTACCTACTGGAAGCAGAGACACTGGCTTTTTCCGAAGGAAACAAACGTACCGCACCCCGCAATCTACAAGCCGTGAACCACTCGCTTGACCTAGCTTTTCTGGCAAAAAAACTGCGCCAGAGCTGCATCGCCCTCTCGCATGGTGCCGTGGCTAATGTGGAATACGACACGGGCCTGCTCCCACTCGTCCTCGACTATCTCGAAAATGCTGATTGGCTGGATGCACATCCGGCTATTTCACTTTATTTTTACTACTACCAAGCTGCCACAACGGGCGATGTCGGTTATTTTGAAAAACTGAAAAAGGGTATCCTGGAAAATGGGCAGGCGCTGTCGGATTCGGAGCTGCGGTCGGTCTATCTGCTGGCCATCAATTACGGCATCCAGCGATACAATAAGGGCGAGGGGCGCTACCTGCACGAGGTCTTCGAGCTGTACCGTTCTGCGCTGGAGCGGCAGGTTTTGCTTGAAAATAGCCAGCTCAGCCGCTATGCTTTCAAGAACATTGCGGGCATTGCTATCCGCCTCGGTGAGTACGATTGGACGGCGGATTTTATCGAAAAATTTGGCCCGACGGTGGAACCACGTCACCGCCGGAACTACACCGACTACAACCTCGCCAAGCTGCACCACGCCCGCCGGGAATACGACAAGGCCATGCGCCTGCTCCACAAGGTCGAATATGAAGACGTATTCCTGAACCTCGACGCCAAGGTTTTGCTCTTGAAAATCTACTTTGAGCAGGGCGAAACGGAGGTGCTGGATAGCTTCATCCAGAGCTTCCAACGGTTTTTGCAGCGCAAAAGCAAGGAACTGGGCTACCACCGGGCGAACTACCTGAACACCCTCATTTTTACCAATAAATTATTGAATATCAATCAGTTGGACAAAGTGGAAAAAGAACGCCTCCGTTCCGAAATCATCGAAGCGAAGGCGCTGGGTGAAAGGGAATGGCTGCTGGAACGGTTATAAGCTGGGTCCATTGCCGAAGAATCAATAGCCTATTACACAAGTCCATACAGCGCTAGCGCATCATCACCCGTAAATATTCAAATCCAGGTAATCATTCCGAAACTTCCCTTCGGGGTCATAATTCTTTGCCAAGGTCAAGAAATCATTGAACCGTTCATATCTGGAATGAAGTTCGGCAGGAGCCATCGTGAAAAGCTTTCCCCAGTGCGGACGTGGGTTAAACGTTGCCAACTCCGCCTCAATCATTGTGACCAGTTTTGTCACTTCCGGTGTGTTCTGCTTCCAAGTGCAGTGGATGGCCACACTATCACGTTTGTAGTGTGGGCTCATCCAAAGTTCATCAGCGGCGATAGTCCGGATTTCTGAAATCATAAGTTGCGGGAAAATCAGGTCACCTTTTTTCTCCAAGGCCAGCAGGGCATCCACGGCGTTTTCCTTTGCAACGAAAAACTCTGATTGCAGTTCCTCGCCGCTGCTCGGCGTAAACCCCATTTTGAAATGCGGCAGGCGCTCGTACCAAGGCCCTGGCACCCCCATCTGCTCGGTGCAATTTTCAGCAGAAAGACGGGTGATTGGGTGTAGATTTTTTGTAGCTGCTTTTGCTCCAAAAAAATCAGCATCCATCGGCTTTGTGTCCGCATCTACACGGCGTTTTACCCAAATTTGACTTATGTTTTTGTTTTGCCAATCGGTGAAGAGGCTAACGCTGTAACCACTTGCCATGATTTCATCAAAATGGTCTTTCATCGATTCAAGGGGAAGGTCTTGAAAAAGGTCTTGTCGCACCTGAAAGCTCGGCAGCAGGTCGAGCGTCAACTTCGTGACGATGCCGAGTGCACCCAATCCAACTACTACGCCGTTAAAAGTGTCACCATCCTTTTCCCGACTCAAGTTGACAATCTCACCACTTGGCGTCACCATTTCTATTGCCCGTACAGGCGAGGCAAGGTTGCCGTTTTTTACCCCTGAACCATGTGTCCCCGTTGCGCAAGCACCTGCCACTGAGATGTGAGGCAACGAAGCAAGATTATGCAGCGCAAAGCCCTTCTGGTCAAGTGCTGGGGCAATTTGGCCGTATCTGGCACCACCTTCCACCGTCAAGGTTTTGGCATTTTCATCAATGGCAACAACTTTATTCAGGTTGGCCGTGGAAATCTGGTTCAGCGGGCTGTCGGCAATATTGTTAAAGCAGTGCGTGGAACCAAGCGCCTTTTGCTTGCCCAGCTTTTTCACCAATGCTTGCAGTTCCTCGACGTTGTTGGGTGCATACAGGTTTTCGGCTTTGTACTGATAATTCCCAGCCCAATTCTTGCGGATGGGTTTGTCCATTTTCACCTGTTTTTGATCTGTGTTGCAGCTGATCATAGGAGCCACGATGCTACCCGCTGCCACGACGGCTGTTGTTTTCAAGAATGTTTTACGTTTCATGTGTTTGACGTTTTGTGATGAAGTATTTAGCGGGAAAAATTGCTGAACAATTGTCGCACAATAAACGGAAAAACGAGAAACGGCAAGTAAAAAACATTAAAAACAAGAAGGTAGATGTTGCAACATCTACCTTCTTAAAGCTTAGGAAAGCAGTATTTTCATTTACTATGTAGCCAGAATTAAGAAGAGAATCTTATTGGCCAGTCAAGCTCTGTGTCACTTTTCCTTCAGCAGGAGAATGGTCATACCGTGCATCTACAATTCTTGTAATGATGTAGGAACCAATTAGACTGACTACAATACCCTCTACTGCAATATATAGCGAGGCATTAAACGGCGTAAAATATTCAGGAAGCGGTGACTGATTGCGCAACTGTGCAAAAAAATGTGGGTCGAGGTTCAAGGTGAAGAATATCATGGCAGTAAAAGCCAGTACACCCAACGTTGACGCCACCATACCAATGGCCACACCTGTCACATAATTATCTCGGGTTTCCGGATGCGCTCGCCTGTAAGCTCGAATAAGCATGTAAAGTACAGTCAAGTGTACAAAACCGTTTATCCAGCGCAGCTCAAAATTGGGGGCTAGACCAAGCATGAAGAAAACCAAGAACAAGGCGGCGAAACCGCCAAACATGATGACACCATACTTAATTGCTAGTTCTTTCATGATTAAGAGTTTTTGGTTAAGAAATAAAGCCGAATGTCGGATTGGCAATCAACTTAAAACCAATTCCAGCTTCGGAGTGATATTATCAAAACGCAGAACATATAATACTGTTCATTTTGACAAAACTTTTTAAATCAAAATTAAATAACGCAGAATATTGAAATTTCTTACTTGGTTCAGATGTATTTTTTTACTAAAACTTACTTACGAATCTAAGCTTAGGCAGCTTAAAGTACGGAAAGGCCAACTTGCGCTCGGTGCTAGAATGATGGGATCTGCAAACTTTTGATTTGAGAGACAAACGACAAGCCACCTAAGTTCCTGTACACGATTGATGGCCCTTAGACCTTGCTAACCTCAATTTGGATGGCAATACCAACTTAAATTTAGTAATTGTAGGTGGGTTAACTTCCGCCAACGAAAATGTAAATGCCTATTAGCATCAAAGCAGTTTTGTTGTAAACTGAAATACAGGTTCAGTCATTGCGAAGCCAACTCTGCAATCTGATTAAGCCTAACTGTAGCTAAAACTATTCACACGAAGATTGATAGCAGACTTGGCAGTTAACATCTTTAGTAGCAGCGCCAATTGCCCCTGAAAAACGTATTTAAACTAGGCGTAACAAGAATTACAGTTGATATTCTAATGATGCTTGATAAAGTTGACCATAGCGCTTTGCTATCCTAGCTTTTGACATTCATATTTGTTGTAGAAAAATAAAAGTCAAGAAATCAAAACAAGATTCTTCATATCTATAGGTTTGGGATAAAACATCAACAAGAATTAACATTAGATGTGAAAGCCTCATATTTTGATATAATAATTTAAAATACAGTACTTTCAGGAATGCCATGACAAGAAAACGAACATTGACAAAGCAACCCTTGCAACCTTGCTACCTATTTGATTTATTATATTATTTGTAAAAATAAGTTTGATAACTTTTTTTTAGTAGATTTTTTTTTGTTTCCAAATTAAATAAGCCATATAATTGCGGCAACCTATAACAAACTAAGTGAAACAAATAAATACAAACAATGTCGGACAGCCCGTGCTGGCTGTTATTACAATCGGCTGTATATGTTTTATTGCCATTTTACAGGAGAAAACACCCGGTCTTGAACTGAATACCATTAAAAGTGGGATTTTGTGCAGCGACTGGCGGATATATTTTTATTTTTTACCGCTATTAGGATTAGCACTATACATTTGGAAAAGCATTAAGTTTACTAATCTAAAAAGAAAAGCAATTACAGAGCTACTGAAGGATTCAGAAATGCTCAAAACAGATATCTACACAAATATTGCTCATGAATTTCGTGCTCCTTTAGCGGTTATCATAAGCATGGCAGAAGCATTAGACAGGCAATCACCTGGAACTAAAGAAACAATAATTAGAAATGCCCATAATTTATTAAATCTTGTAAACCAAATACTTGATTTATCTAAGCTGGGGGGTGGCATGATGGGGCTACGTTGGCAAAAAGGTGACGTGGTCAGTTACCTGAAAAGCATTAATGATAATTTTTATTATTATGCAGAAAAAAAACAAATTCAACTGATTTTTTATTCTGAAATTCCATTTCTTGAAATGGATATAGATATAGAAAAATTACAGAAAATAATCAACAACCTTCTTTTCAACGCTTTCAAATTCACGCCCAAGGGCGGGCAAGTTGTAATCCATATCGGTGAAATTTCTTCGAAAAGCAATGCTTTGGACAAACTGCTGCAGGTTAAAATATCCAATACAGGACCAGGCATCCTGCCCGAGCACCTTCACAAGATATTTAATCGTTTTTACAGCGTTGACGATGATGGCCCACATAACTCGGAGGGGACTGGAATTGGGTTGACATTGACCAAAGAACTCCTTGAACTTATGGGTGGAAGTATTTCGGTGCAAAGCCAATTAGGATTGATAACAGTTTTTAAGGTATTGTTGCCTATCCATAATTTGGCATCCGAAATATTTGTAGTTCCGAACTCATCAACACATCTTCACGACACAGGGTTTGAGGCAGAAAACCCGAAAATAGGGGCTTGGAATGACGGAACTCTAGCAATGAATGATGCCCCTAACATACTAATAATTGAAGATAATCCTGACAATGCCATGCACATTCGGAATTGCTTAGAGGGACAGTTCAATGTGCTTTGGGCCGAGAACGGGCCTGTTGGCATTGAAAAAGCTCTGGACGCCTTGCCAGACATTATCATTTGTGATGTCGTAATGCCACTAAAGGATGGTTTTGAAGTAACACAGTACTTAAAAAATGATATCCGTACAAGCCATATCCCCATCATTTTGATTACTGCCAAAGCAGAGCTCGATTTCAAGATTCGTGGGCTCGAAACTGGTGCTGACGCCTACCTTTCTAATCCTTTTGACAAGAAAGAACTTCAAATAAGGGTAAAACAACTCATATCGACACGAAAAAAATTAAAAGAACATTATATGGGAAATATATCAGTCGATAATTCCCAAGTAAGCTCGAAAAAGCCAAGTACCGAGACAAAAAAAAATATTCATATCGAAGTTGATTTTTTGGAAAAGGTAAATACAGTTATAGAAAAACACCTCACTGACACAAAATTTGAAATCCCAGAACTTAGCCGTGAACTTCAATTGAGCCATTCACAATTATTTCGCAAAATCAAGGCCGTGACGGGCAAATCAATTGCAGCATATATACGTGGATACCGATTGCAACGTGGCCGTGATCTGTTACAGAATTCCGACATGAACTGCTCTGAAGTTGCTTACGCTGTGGGCTTTTCAGATCCTTCGTATTTTTCACACATGTTTTTACAAGAATATGGCGAATCCCCCACGGAATACCGCAGAGAATTGTCTGCCAAATAATAGCAAGCCAATAAATACGCTTCATCAATCATTTTGACCGATAATTCAAAGTTCTTGACCGATAATTTAATATTCTTGACCGATAATTCATTGCCTTTTGGGTGAAGAAGCACTCATATTTGCAGCAACAGAGGTCGAAATTTATCCAAAGAAAAATTAGACCTCCTCTTAAAATTACGCTATCCCACACTTTATATTTTATTCAAAAAAACCTTCCCCAATACTTAAGACCATTTGGATTATATCTTGCAAGAACTTTTGTCAAGCCCCATTCTTATAAGGATTTTAGTAATTTTTGATTTGGACACTTGTCCTTAAAACCCTCCATAATGAAAACAATTACAGGTTTGCATGCATTGCAAAAACTGAGCTTTGGCAATGCTAAGATTAAAATAGCTATATTGGATGGGCCAGTTGATTTAGCACATCCATGTTTTAACACTTTAGATGGTAAATTGTCTCCGTGGCCACCTCGCCAGCAAATATTGCCATCCTCCCCACCTAATTTAGCCTTGAATCATGGCACTGCAGTTGCTAGCCTTATTTTCGGGCAACCCGGTAGCGGAGTAGAAGGTGTTGCACCAGGTTGTAGCGGCATTATTATACCGATATATTCCGAAGATAATAAAGGCAATTTTTCATCTGCCTCACAGGTCGAATTGGCAAAATCCATCATCATTGCGATGGAACAGGGGGCCAATATTATAAATATAAGTGGTGGGCAGTTTTCAAAGACTGGAGATGCTGAGGTTTTCCTCAAAGACGCCATTGACAAATGCCACAAAGCAGGTGTTTTGATTGTAGCCGCTGCCGGAAACGAAGGCTGTAGATGCCTCCATGTCCCAGCCGCTGACCGTCAGGTGTTAGCGGTCGGTTCAATAGATGAAAACGGAGAGCCAACATCTAGGACAAATTTCGGAGATGCCTATAAAATGAATGGGATATTAGCGCAAGGAAAGAACCTGTTGGCGGCGAGCCCCGGTGGCGGCAGTTTCTTGACAGGTGAAGGAACAAGCTATGCAACCCCCATCGTGTCTGGAATCGTGGGGCTTTTAATGAGCCTTCAAATACACGAAGGCATTGAACCAGATGCCTATATTATTAAATCAATCCTAGAGCAGACAGCAATTCCCTGCATTGGGAATGGCAAAACAGACTGTAGGCGTTTCTTACGTGGCAAATTAAACCTACCTGCCGCTATAGCCGCCATCATGGAAAATCCTGGTGTCCTGGCATCTGGCCTCGATTTCACCACTCCCAACCGTATTATTATGGCGATGCCAGAACCACAAGCTCCAATTCATGATGAAATGGCGTTTTCGGAGGTAAAGGCAGCCGTAGTGCCCGCCAACGAAGCCCCAGGCCCAAAACTGGCTGAGGGCTCCACTGAGGTGCCTAAAATGCTCGAAATCGATACCATTAAACCTAATGAGCAAATAATGGAGCCTCCGTCCGTCAATACTATAGATTCTCATCTAGAAGTTCAGCCTGCGGACGATGTGGCTGAGCCAATTATAGATAACCCACCCCTGAAACCATCTGATATGGAAACTACAGTCAACGGAGAATCCTCTCCAATTATTAATAATTCAAAAAATTCTAAAATGGAAAACATGATTAATGAGCAGAACATTCCTACGGAAGTTGCCGACCCTACCAACGCTGGACCTCAGGTTCTTACACCTTCTGGCGAAATTGACCCTTCTGATTGCGGTTGTGGAGGTGGCAAAGCTAGTGCCCCTGCACTCGTATATGCCTTGGGAACCATTGGCTACGATTTCGGAAGTGAGTCTCACCGAGATTCTTTTGTCCAGTCAATGGGCGGCGGAGACCCACACAACCCAGCGGCGCTGCTAGACTATTTAAGCAAAAACCCATGGGGTGCTGAAGAGCTGATTTGGACACTGAATATTGACCAAACACCGATTTATTCTTTAATTCCAAATGGCCCATACAGTACAGCAGGCTACGAACGGCTCCGTCATTTTTTACAGGACCAACAAAATGGCGCAATACAACGGATTTCAGTACCCGGCCTGACCAAAGGCTCTGCCACATTGCTAAATGGACAAAGTGTGTCCAATCTCTTTTTCCGTGTACGGGGAATGTATGCTTGGACAACAGAGGCTCTTGTCGGAGCTGCCACTACCGGTGCCAAAGGAACGTCAAAAGTATTGGCCGAAAATGTGGCCAACTTCTTGAACAGAATATACTATCAAATGCGCAACTTGGGTATCACAGCGGAAGAGAGGGCACTTAACTATGCCGCCACGAATGCATTTCAGGTGAGTACCGTATTTGCCTCTGCCCTCAAAGAAAACCTGGAGTTGAATGATATTTTCGCCACCAAAAGCCCAATATGCCGCCCTGGTTCCGACTGCTACGATGTAGTACTGAGCTTCTTTAATCCTAAGGAGCGCCTGACACAGGCTCGCAAAGAGTTCCGCTTCACAATTGATGTAAGTGATGTCGTTCCGGTTACGGTTGGCGAGATTAGGACGTGGTCAGTATATTGATACAGTCGCCTCCTGTTACTTTAACGCATTATCCCTAGTTAGGTCTTGTCTTGGTTTTTAGTTTCCATAGAACTTCATATGGACTTTAGCCAGCTATAAAGCTTGATATATGAGCACTGAGGTTGATGACTATCAACAGTATAATCATTCCTTTATGACAGTATCATGATAGCAGTTGGCAGAGGCATATTTTGTTCAAAGGAAACTAAATCCTTGACAAGCAAAAAAAGATATTATTATGCAATCATATCAAGGAAGTTTCGATTATCCCAAATTGGTCAAACAGTTGGAAGGCAAGGTTTTCCGTAGGACTTTCATCAAATCTATGGTTGGCATTTACTCCGCTTCTATGACATTGAAATCATTTGAATATGGAGCACCCATCGCCAGCAGCAATATATATAGAAAATTTGTTTACAACAAATTTGGGCAGGTAGTACAAAAATATTATTTCGATGACAATGGTGCCTTGGAGATGAAAGAAAAATACAGTTTTGATAACAAGGGGAAAATCTTGCACAGTGAGTTCATAAAATCCAATTCCTTTTTGGAAGAAAAATTTGAAAACAATGAGGATGGGAACGTACATATTTATCAATTGATAAATCCAATTTGGAAAACAGAGGGCAAGCATAACAAACGGGAGGTTTATTCATTTGATAAACAAAGGCGAAAGGTCAAAAAAATAAGCTATGGCTTTTTAGGTTCCGTTGAATTAATTACGCATTACCTATATGAAGGTGATTCAGAAAAATACAGCTTCCGCCACGTTACCGACCCTGACGGCGAACTGATATTGACCTTGCTTTATACTTATGACAGCAAATTCAACCAGACTGGCTTGTACAGTTTTTTCCTCACACCTAGTGCCGTGAAAGACCTACTCAATAAGCAAAAAGATTGGAAATCTGAGAGCTTGTCAGCCAGCAATTGGGAGTATGACGCCAAGGGAAACGCAATTGGTTTTGTAAGTGATATAGCCGAACAATTGTTCCACTATAAATTCCAAAATGCTGACATGGGAGTCCCTAGAGGTGGACGTGTAGTCACGCAGCAATCCAAGTCAGAATTTGAACTTATCAATGGGAAATATTACTTAGTCAAAACCACTGAATACTGGCCAAAATTTGATGAGCCAAAAGAACTGAAAGAATACACCTATTTTGATAAAAGTGGAAAACAAATCTACCCGCCGCCCTCAAAATAGCTTCGGATAAATCGGTTTTAGGGCGAGTAGTTGAAGGGCTTTAAAATCTCAAAATAATTCAAAAGATATTAGGTGTTTAATTGATGGTGATGAAATGGCATACATTCCATTTTCAGCAATTACCCTAATAGCTTTATTTTTTCACTTTTAAATTTATTTATCATGAATTTACCAAATTTGTCTGCACCAGTTGTAAGGACATCCTTTGCCACAGCAGGACATGAAGGCGTCATGCCTTCTGTGGATATTGGATGTGTTATCTCCAACTGCGGTTTGGGAGCCGTAAAATGCATTGCAGCCTATTTTGCGGGTGGATTACCAGCCGCACTTGCGTGTCTAGGCAACGCTGCCCCAGCATGTATTGGCTGCTTTACCTCCTAGATGAATAAGTTTATGCATTGTACACCCTTGGTACATTATTGAACTATTTTATTGCTTCAATTAATTGGTGTCAAGCGATGTTCTCCGCAAAAACTTAATTACTGGATTTGCCTGTGTGTCCATCATGGACATGCAGGCATACAGTAAAATTTATGTAATCGCAACGATAGCTATAACCAAGGTTAGAAAAGAGGGCTAAAACTGTTTAGTTTATGACAATAAGGAAAGTTTGATAATGGCAAACAATTGATTATTCATGATTTTTTAACCATCTAAATATTTTTAAAATGAATCTACCAATTTTGTCAGAGCCAGTAATTCATGAATTTCTTGGCAAAGGTCACACAGGGCATGTTAACCCATCATCTTGTGCCGGAGTGCCAACCAATATAATTGGCGCATGCTTCGGGGCCAATGGCCCGATACCAGGAAAATTTAACTGCCAAGCTTGCTGCGCTTTACGGGGCGCTATTTCATGGCAAGGAGGCGGCTACGCAGTAGCCTGTTGAACCGTTTTAACTAAAGTGAGTTATGGCAAGCCCAAACTGTTTATATTAAGCGCATACTACATTAATTATTACCTGTATGGTATTTATTGCCATAACTTACTTCTATCATCTTTTGCAACAATCATTTCATTCACACTAAATAATAAAACTATGATTTTGCCAAATCAATCCTCGCCTATCATTCGGGGCTCAAAATCTTTTACTTACCATGATAATGCGGTCAACCCAAGCGGGTTGTTTTGTTCGCCATGCAAATCCATTATAGGTGCCGTAGGAAATGCGCTAATAGGAGCTGGCTGCGTAGAAGCTGTAGCAGCTTTTGAAGTCGCATGCAATGCTGCGCTGGACTTGATTCCCATAGTCGGCGAAGGACCATCAGAGATAGCATGCGGCCTTGGCGGAGCTGCTTTGGGCGTGGCATGCAAGGCGGCCGGAGGTACCGTGACAAAAGAAGTCATAACAGCAGCCCAAAATGCAGTATGTGGCTATTTCTGCTAAATGCCTATATCATCACCTTTTTGGCTTGGCCATTAAATCAATTTAATAAAATGAAAAATATTCAAAGCGCAACTATTCCACCTGGATGGGTAGGCGGGTTTGAAGAATCAAACCCAGCATTTGCTTATCCGGACCCTAATCTTTCATCATTGCCCATGTTGGACAACATGGCCAATATTGGATTGCTTCAACGCCAACAAGCAGTGAGATGGCCGGAATTCAGCTGGCAGACTATACCCGGAAATGAAAACTCAAGGTGCTTCCAAATGTTTGCACCTGATATTTCTAGACTTGGATACACGGACACAGGAAGGGTGTACTCAATTATTTGCCCACAGCAAGGAGCTTGCTCTCCAACCTTTGGTTGCCTAAACGTGGAAGTTACCGTAACTGGGCAGCGAGGTTGGGCAAACGAGACCGATCAGGAAATGGCAGCTGATATGACTGTGGAGGGCAAGATTTGGTTCAGTCCCAGTTCACTAGAAAATTGGAAGACCATCTTACTGTGGAACTTATTCAACAGCCTCAACCTACCTTTCCCATCCGACAAAACCCATGCTATTAGGGTCACTACGCATTGCCCTGGGCTACCCGACCAGCCAATATTTTTTGTTCGTAAAGGTGAGACTACGCTGTTTAAAAGTCCAGCCTTTGCCCAGCATTATGATACGGCTTGGGCTATTGGGAACTTATCGGTAGAGATTGGGCCGATTTTGTCAACTGGAAACTCTATTGCCGATGAATTCAATACGCTTGTGATGGAGATATTCAATTTCGCTAAAGGCAATATACTTCAAGCTGGAAATATCCTTACTTGGAATCTTTGGTTTCAACCACCCACATTGGTGAACCAAGAAGAATGGAGAAACCATGCTGAAAAATGGAGGCAGTCAATTGATGCTGACCATGGAAGTCCCGATGGCAATGGTACTGAACCAAGATATTTTAATGGAGAACCATTTAATCCTTTTGGCGGAGATGGTGAAAAACACTTGCAAGCAGAAGAGGATAAAGTAAATGCTTTTATTAAAAAATATGTGAGCAAGGATGCCTTGAGAAAAGCCAAGTTGCCACGCAATGCTTTTCTGCTAATGGACAAATAGTTGGATTAAATACAGCCGATATTATTCCCATAACATCTATACTCATGGTTATAGTATCAGTTTATCATCCAAATATATACTGACAAGTATTTTTTTAATTTTTTAAACCTAAATATCATGAATTTACCAATTCAATCACAACCCGTATTTCGAAATTATGCGCCTTCCATACAAATGGTATTGGCTGGCGGCATCAATCCATCTGCATGTGGCGGTTACAAGACTTGTGCCTCCATGACCTGCAATGCCCAGACTTGCACCTCCTATGGAAAAACATTTTCCAACCCATTTAACGGGTCAACTGGAACTGGCGAGTGCTGCGCAAATATCTTTACCAGAAAAGGATGCTGCTGCCTGAATGGCCAAACGGTTTGCAAATAAACATTGCAGCTGAAGCATTATAAGTCTAATCACAGAAATTTAGAGATGAGCTTATTTGAAGAAGTTGATGTGGTTTTTACAGGTTCATCAAGTCAGAAATTCACCAAACATCAACCTTTAACAACCACATCAACATCATTATACTTTATAATTTCAATTTAAGATTATCTCATTATTACTAACGTCCACGATGTTAGGCTGGGTTATAATGCAATCAATAAAATCAAATGAAAAAGTGGAGACCAGAAACCACTTATAAAAACGGGGCGTCATTCCGAAAAGCCATACGAGTAGGAAATAACATTTAAACATTTTAATTATGGCATTAGGTATTAATCCGAGTAGCTGTACGACTTTTGTTCAAATTTGGGTGGATGTCAATGACCTCACCGTCAACCAAATTACTGGCTGTTATGCCGTTGACAATATGGTGGCCAACGGGAGTACAAATGAAGGGAGCAACAGTTTGATTACCGTTGTTTCTCCCAATACTAAAATCTGTTGGCAGGTTTTGCCAATTGATCCACAGTATGCAGGAACCCTTTCCATTACTGCAATTGATGCGCCGAGTGGTTGGGCAACACCACCCGCAGCTTACTCGGCAAATGACGACACATGGACTGGCCAGGTAGGCCCATCCTCCACCGGAGGTTCTATCGTCCAGGATGTTACTGTGAATTTCAATCAAGGTTCACTGAGCTGGACGGGAACGCTGCCAGTTAGTATCAAATTCAAGTAATTCAGCTTGAAAAAGGTTTTATTTAACAAAGTTAGTGGAGCTAAATAAGTTGTCATTGAATATATACTTTTATTGCCAGATAAATAAACTCAATCTTATGCAGAGAGCAAAGCTGAAATAGCAAAAGAGCAATGAAAAATTATTTTGTCATCACTAACATAAAAATTTATTAAAATGAGCAATACAACCAATTTTGCTAATGTAATAATCAATATTGCCGTTGACGCTTCTCAAGTATATGGGACGCAGCCAGGCATGTACAAAGGTAATGGCATATATATGATGGACAATAATGCTGCTAGCGGCAGTTCAGGTGAAGGAAATTTGGAGCTGAGCTCAGTAGCACAGGTTGGGCAATCGGTCGGGTTCAACGTCTTCGTAATCAATGAGAAAATGGGCAACGGCGCTGCTGCTGTCATCGAAGGCTTTGAGTTATCCAATGGCACTAATGTGTTTGGAAATCAAGGCTGGCCAAGTGAGCAACCAGCTGGCAGCACAATCCAATGGCTGGGCTATGTGAAAACAGCAGGCCAAATGACGTATCAAATTAAGATTGGTGTCAAGAGTTCAGCACAATTCCCAATGCAATATTATACTTGGGATCCTTTTTTCAACACACAGTCATAATTTCTTGCAGTATTATTGAGCATAAGTGGGTTGAATATTCAGCCCACTTATTTAAAATTTATGATGCTTCGATTTAAGCAAACTTTGAGAATTATTTTCAAAACAACAAGCTGCCAAATGGAATAAATGCAATTTTACCCCAACAATATGGTCGTCCGTCAAGCCCAATCACAGGCAATGCCAGTGGCCGGGGCAGAATTAACACCCAATATCTATATTACGATAGCAGTGGATGTTGCCTATGTGATAAGCCAACAAGGGCAATCTATTTCCAAAGGCATCTATTTGATGGACAATATGATAGCTAATGGAAGTATGGGGGAAGGGACTATGGAAATCACTACAATTGGCAATGCTGGCCAAGTAGTTGGCTGGAATATTGTGCCCATCAACCCCTACCTGAACAACCAAACTGTTGAAATCACATTCATTCAAATATGCCTTGGAACTGTTTTTGGCTCTCCGCCAGTCCAAGCTGATGGAAATGGCTTTTCATGGGTAGCACAATTGATATATTCGGGGAAGCAAGCCTATGCTATTCAAATAAAAGTCACAGAAGGGCTAACACCAGTAAGCTATTATGTCAATTGGGAAGCTATCATGGTTTCCATATAGCTTTAGAAGCTAGCGACGAATGGCTAGTTTATCTAAATAAATCAACGCATATCCCGCCATTTTGCGCTTCGCAAATTACCATTGTCACATCCTGAGGGCAAGCCGACACCCTTTCAATTCCGAGAATCTTTTCAAAACCTATTTTTATCGCAGTTTTTTCTTTTTTTTCCATCAAAAATTGTACTATTGCATTTGAAGAAGGAATTTGCCAATCAATACTCAACCTCTTCAGAAAAAATTAAGTGGTTGATTTTGATAGGTTTCTTTTTTACCGCCTCCCACACGATGTTTTTTTTGGCAAGCGTATTCATTCCGATTACAACTGCTTTTTCATTTACAACCCAAATTACAAACACAATTGCCGAATGTATCCCTGCGAAGGTGGATACTTAACATCCAGTGAAAATAAGGAATAGAATAGGCAGAGCAGAAATTTAAAGTTTGCAATTTCGAACCAAATAACAATCGAATGAAAAGAAAATTTACATCACCATTATTAGGGAATTGCTTAAAACCCTTCCAACTTATTAGCTCTCATCCAACCCAGTTAGGTTTTTACCCCTTTGAATTGATTCCGCACTACAAACTGTCTTGGTGGTCATGACTCTTGGCTATGCTTTTGGGCTTTGCCAAGCTTTTGTAGAATTCCCATCGTAAGCCTGCCGATTTAAAATTGAAGTTTCAAAATCAATACCCCGTCTAGCTTAGGCGCATAACTTATTGGTTGCCAGATGATTGTACACAGGAAAACAGGCGTCGGCAATTAAAGGAAATGTAGGCTAATCCTGCACGGATTCATTAACCTTTATAATCATTTTGTCAATGCAGAACAACGAAATTTACCCAACCAACTTGGCTGCGAAACCGATGCAGCAGTCATGGCTGGAACGGCATTCCCAGCAGTTGCCAAAGCATAAGCAGAGAACTAGAAGCCTATTTGCTAGGTGGGCGGAAGGTCTTTTTCAATCAAGCACGCAGCTTCCGGCTGTCCTGGGCATGGCATTCCTCCTAAGCCTGTTTGCCAGTGCTCAGGTGCAAGCGCAAAAGGCAACGATTAGCTGCAAGCCCGTTGCTTTGGATAATAAAAACTTAGCGGAAAACTTCTCAGCTTACGAAGTGTACGAAGTTCCTGTGGACAAAATTTTGGAAGTGAAAACCAAGCAGCAACAATTTGATTTTGTGCTAAAGCTTGGGGATAAGCACATTTGGAACCTCAACCTTTACGAAAGCGGCATCATGGGGCCAAACTACCAAGAGGTAATTGGTACAGAAAATGGCCGGGTCGTGCTTCCAAAACGTGACAATATTTCCTTTTTCGGCTACTCCAACCCAGGTGGAAGGGAAGTAGCCCTTACAATTGACAAAGACTGGATAATGGGCTTTGTCGAAATTCAGAATGGCCAACGGTACTATATTGAGCCACTGACCTACACCGTACCTGGTGCTGAGAAAAACCGCTACCTCGTATATCGGGCGGAGGACATCATCAACCCGCAGAACGTAAACTGTGGGTATATCGAAACGGAGCAGAGAGCGCCCTCGCTCAATGAATATAGCCATGACATGATGCATGACGGCGATGGGGGTGAAAAAATGCTGGCTTGCCATGTCGTTGACTTTTCCGTAGCCTCGACCTTTGACATGATCAATGCGGCGCACAACTCTGCCGCTCTGGTAATGAACCACGTGGTTTCTATCACCACCATGATGGAAGTATTTTACAGCTACCATGCTATCACGTTTCAGATAAATGAGAACTATGTGGCATCGAGTGTCCCTAATGACCCTCTGCTACCAGTTGTTGCTACGGCAAATGTTGACACACTGCTACCAAACTTTATGGCTTGGGCACAAGGTGGAGGTTTTGGAAATCATGACCTTGGCCAGATGTGGACGGCAAGGAATATCTATGGGTGCGGTGGCACCAATAACTTCGGCCTTGTTGGTTGTGCTTACATTGCAGGAACCTGTGGTAATTTCAGGTACAACGTCTGTGAAGACTTTGCGCCAGCAAACCTTGGCTATACCTCTATTTTGAGTGCCCACGAAATCGGGCACAATTTCAGTGCGCTACACTCCGATAGCGACCCTGCACCGAACAATATCATGGATGGCACACTTGACCCAAATGCAACAGGATTTGGGACAATGAGCCGTGCCAAAATAGACGCTCATACCGATGGTGCAAGCGGGTCTTGTTTGTCAGCTTGTCCTTCCGGTATCGCCAACGACAACTGCGCTGATGCCATTACCGCTGTCTGCGGCAATTTCTTCAGTGGGACTACCGTAAATGCCAACATTGACGGGCCAGGGACTAGTTGCACGGGTGGAAGCGTAGGGCCTGACGTTTGGTACACTATAGTAGGCACAGGTGGTCTTATCCGAGCGTCCTTGTGCTTTGGCACAAACTATGATTCCAAATTGGATATTTACACCGGCAGTTGCGGTTCGTTCACCAGCGTTGCCTGTGATGATGATTTTTGTTCATTTGTTGGCCCTTCACAGGTTACTTGGGCCTCTACACTGGGCACCACTTACTATGTCCGGGTACATGGCTTTAGTGGGTCTTCCGGCGATTATGGAATTTCTTTCTCCTGCTCGGCTATTTTGACCTGCCCGACCAATACGACTACTGCTGCCTGCCAGACGCAGGCACAAGTTAATGCAGCCTTCACCGCATGGCTTGCTACTGCGAGCGTCAACGAGAGCTGTGGTGAAACGATTTCCAACAACAACACTGGTGCACCTTCCAATTGTGGTGGTTCCACGACAGTTACATTCACCTATGCAAGTGATTGCTCCCCAGTGGAAACTTCGTGCTCGGCGACCTTCACAGTGGCAGCACCACCGCCGGTGGTCTTGACCTGCCCAGTAAATATGACAGTAGCTTCCTGCCAGACGCAAACAACGGTGGACGGCCAGTTTGACGCATGGTTGGCTTCTGCCTCGGCCAGTGGCGGCTGCAATGGTGTTTTGACCAACAACAACACAGGTGCACCTTCCATCTGTGGTGGTGCAACTACCGTGACATTCACCTACACCAGCACTTGTGCACCGTTTACAACGACTTGCAATGCCACCTTCACTGTGAATGCACCGCCGACAGTTGTTTTGACTTGTCCAGTGAACACAACGGTGGCTTCCTGCCAGACGCAGACAGCGGTGGACGGCCAGTTTGACGCATGGCTGGCTTCTGCCTCGGCCAGTGGCGGCTGCAATGGTGTTTTGACGAACAACAACACAGGTGCACCTTCCAGTTGCGGTGGCTCGACAACCGTAACCTTTACCTACACCAGCACTTGTGCACCGTTTACAACGACTTGCAATGCCACCTTCACTGTGAATGCACCGCCGCCAGTGGTTTTGACTTGTCCAGTAAATACAACGGTTAGCCCATGTTTGACGCAGGCACAAGTGAACTCCGCTTATGCCTCCTGGCTCGCCAGCGCATCGGGGTCTGGTGGCTGCAATGGTGTTTTGACAAACAACAACCCAGGGCCGCCCACCATTTGTAACCCCAATGCTGTGACTCAAACGGTGACGTTCACTTACACCAGCACTTGCGCACCGTTTACAACGACCTGTACTGCCACTTTCACGTTGCCAGCATATCCGGATTTCACGGTTCCGGCAAATGGAGCTGCCACAGTGCCTTGTCCAGCAAATGCTACTACGCCAACACCGCCAGTGGTGTTGGACGCCTGTGGTAAGACAACGACCCGTACGGGGCCTGTCATTACCAACAACCCGAACCCGCTCGTCTGTGAGGGTACCCGGACATATACTTATACCTATACCGATTGCGCCGGGCATTCGCACCAGTGGAGCTTTGTTTATACAGTGATAAGGTTGGATTTCGGCGTTCCGCCAAATGGTGGCAGCACCGTGGACTGTCCAGATGATACGGATGCACAGCCAACACCGCCAGTTGTTTTCAGCAATTGCGGGGAACTGCTGACACCTGTCTTGACCAATGTGACACCTAAGCCCGGTTGCGAAGGCAACCGCAACTACGTCTGGACCTATACGGACTGCGCAGGTCACTCCCACGATTGGACTTATATCTACACCGTGGAATATGAGGATTTCGTAGTGCCGCCGAGCGAGGTAAACGATGTGGAATGTCCATTGAATGCCATCCAACCGACACCACCAGTCGTGTATGACAATTGCGGGAAACTGCTGACGCCATCAGGCCCAGTCATTTCCACCACCAACAATGCCTACGGATGTGAAGGCAGCCGCAAATACGAATGGACTTACAAGGATTGCGAAGGCAATACCAACCTCTGGAGCAAGACCTTTAATTTCCTCTACACTGCCGACTTCTTTGTTTATCCGGACGGTGAGGACTTCGTAGCTTGTGTCAGCTATGCCCAGCCGCCAATACCTCCAGCCATCTACGACATCTGTGGCCAGCCCATCAAAGTAACTGGCCCTACCACCACGGAAAGCCTATCGGCTTTGGGTTGCACTGGCTGGCGGAAGTTCGTGTACGTGTACAGCGATTGTGGTGGCCACAGCCATCCTTGGACATATACCTACTATATCAACGACAACCAAGCGCCATTGGGAACTTGCCCAAGCAGCAACAGCAGCAGCGGCCCAATAGCAGTCAGCGTGACAGATCTCTCCTGCATCAGCGAAGTGCCTTGCCCCGATGATTACGATTTCAGCACCAAAGTGGAAGAAATGCTGGAAGCAGGCAACTACTTCGACGTTTGCAGCGGCAACGACCTCGTGGTGACAATGGACAGCTACACCGACCTTTGGGACTGCTCCGACCCTGATGGCGATGGGGTTTACACCTTTGGCCGTACTTTCTATTTCAGCATAGCCGACCCTTGCGGCAACGTATATCCCGACCTCTGTGCCGTGACCTTCTCCGGCGAATGCCTACCTATTCAGACATTTGCCCAAAAAGATTGGGGTAATGAGGGAGACATGCCAGGTGCTCCATTGGGTCTCACAGACCTAGCGGTTATCCAGTCTTTGTTGACAGACCCAATCAAAATTGGCGGCACCAACCGTTCCATGTCTCTTGATGACGCACAGTGCATCATGGACATGCTCCCGGCCACTGGCGGACCAAACCGTTTGCGCAACTGCCACCAAGTCAACTGCACGGGCTGTAACCCAATGGTCAACGGCGGCTTGCAGAACAGCCTTGCCGGAGGCTTGATTTCCCTCCACCTCAACCTGCGGTACAGCGAGGTTTATGAAGGTGTGAGCATGAGCGACCTACTCGACCAAAGCCTCGACTGTATTGATGTACACCCTTGCATCAGCAGTTGCGAAGGTGGTAATTGCGAGCTTCGCATATTTGACGGTGCAGGCAATCCACTCGTTTATCCGTACACCATTGGCGGCCTGATAAGCCTTACCAACCTTTACCTGGATGGAAATCTCGGCCTCAGCCCTGGCTTTATGACCTTGTACGGCACAGCGCTGAACCAAGCCGTGAACGCTACCAATGACTATTGGAGCGGCAACAGCAGTTTGGCTGCAAATGCTTGCGCTGATGGCCTACAGTCGGGCGGTGATGGCGGCGAAAAACGGATCGTGCCGATTGGCAAGTTCACGAACAAGGATGGCATGAGCTATCTACTGGCTCCGAACCCAGCCAGCGATGAAGTGACCTTCACTTTCCGCCAGCAGGAAGCGCCAGAAGCCGTTTCGATTGAAATCTACAATGGAATTGGCCAGCAGATGCTCCGCAAGGAATATGGTGCAGTTGCCAATATCAGCGAGCGGATATCCCTCGGCCATTTTGGTACCGGTATCTATTTCGTAAGGATAAAAGCAGGTGATGCATATTACCAGCAAAAACTCATTATTTCGAAAGATTAACGGGAAATCTAGTCGTTTATCATTTGATTAAAAGCAGCGCCAGTCGCCATATATGGGCGGCTGGCGCTTTTTATTTTATAAAATAACGGAGTCATTTCTACAAAGAGAAAAGCCCTAAGGACTTAATCACCAAACACTTATTGCCGTACCTCACTTTATAATATAGAAATGAAGTTGCAAAGGCACCATACATCCATATAAAGGCGCTTTTAAATCAATAAACAATCAAGCCATAAGCCGCCCTTTGTCCATTATAGGATTTACATAAAAAATAAAAAGCCGTATTGTTTATTGATTACAATACGGCCAAACAATTTAATTAAAAGTATGATAAGACAAGATTCTGAGATAAGCTATGCGGTTTTTGTCAGCGTGACTATACTGGAAAAATCGGTCACAGGCACGTTGTCATCACCAATAAGGCGCACCTGATAATCATATTGCACAGCAGCAAGGCCATCCGGCAGACTGGAATCATCGGTATAGGTATTGCCAGCACTGCGGTCAAAATAGGCGAAGCTGGGTGTACCCGTCACACGGCGCCATATTTCAAACCCCTTTTGGCCATATAGCGTAGCTGTAAGCACAGGCTGACCGTTCACCACCGAGCCTTTCAGTATTGCCTGGGCCTCAGGCGTCGTTCTCGGTTTTGGCAATACGCCCATCTCCTTTTTCTTCATTTCCGACAAGGCCGGGCATGCACGGGTACGTACCACGAGATTTTGAATAAAGGCCTTGACATTGGCGGGAGCGGGGTCAGGTGCCACCACTACGGCAGGTTGCTGTTCCCAATCCACTGTGGCCAATACAGGATTGGTCTCATCGCCGTTCAGGATGACCTGACGGGTGCGGATAAAATCGAAGCGGGCAGTCTCATAAGCCCCAGCACGTTCATCGGAAAACACAAGGGCATTGGTAATAAGCGTGAGCTTGTCGGTCTCTTGGCTGCTAAACCCGATAGTGGCAGCAAGTTCAATCGCTTTTGGCGTGTAGTTTTGGAGCCATTTGGAATAATGGCTGTCAGACGGAGGATAATTGTACTCTTCCATGCGTGAATAGGTTTGGTGATGAATGAATTTCACCGTAAATGTAGGAGGTGTACTATCTCAAATCCAGTATGAATGTAGGAAGCAAGGAGATGACTGAACGAAGCAAGCGTTTGACTGAACGAAGCAAAAAAAAAAGCCTCACAAACTGTTTTCAAAACAACTTGAATTAGGCCATTCTGTCAAAGAAAAATCGGGTTTTGCAGCGGATGAGGTGGCATTTGTCAGCGACAAACCGGGCTTTGTATTTGGAGAAATTGGATGCTGCGGGTGCTGGAGATTAGTCCTTCTAAGAGTTTGAAGCTTGGAGGGACTGTTGTAGAAATTCACTGTTAACCTTATTGTCTTAGAGTTTTTTTTCTAAAATATATTAATCCTTACGTTACTTTTACGCAAAAACCAGAAATCCTTATGTCCGCATTCTTGGGAGGCATCGCTGTCAATATCATCAGCAGTTTGATTGACAAAGCTGGCACCTTCGTCGCAGGGCAGGCTGGCAACCGCATTGATTGGAAGGTTTGGAAAATCGAACACAAATTCAGCGAAAACGAAAGCGATTTTCTTGACCGCTATGCGGAAGCGTTGATAGCCTTAAACGAAGCAGGCAAGCCCAAGGAATTACTCCAATTTTATGGCCGTGAGCATGTTATTCAAATCATCCATGATTACTGGTACGGGGAGCTTGACACACCCAATTTTGAAAAAGAATTCAATGACCTTATCCATTGGTTTACTATTGATGCACAACTTGCTGATTTCAATGCACCCAAAGAAGTATTTTTCTTCCTTACCCATTACCGTAAAGCGGTAAATGAAAACCGTACGGCAGGTGAAACTGAAGTGTACCAGCTTTTGCTGGAAATACTCAAAGAAATAAGGCTGGGAAACCCAAAAAACACCAGCGAACTATACGACCAAGTTTTCATCTACGCCAACCGCTCCGATCAAGCTTGGGTAGAGCGGGAACTACTGCCTCGACTGGATGAAATCGGGTGGAAATACCATACGGACTTTCGGCTTTATAGTATAGACGACTTCACTAATTGGAAGGAAAAAGTAAAGACTTGCCGAAATACCATCGTCATCTATTCCCAAAACCTATCGGAAGACGAACGCCGATTGGTAGATGGCTTCATAAGCTTGGAACGCCCCGAAGTCGTGGCCGATAAACTGTTGCCCTTCAAGCTGGCCGATGTGCAAGTCCCTGAAAAACTGAGGGAAGCCTACGATTTTACCAATGCAGCAAGCAGCACTGCCGCTTGGCAAAGGCTCGACGTTTCTTTTGCACAAATAGCAGTTGAAGCCCCCAAAACTTACCCGCCGCTTGCCTCCAACCTTATAGACATCACCAGCCTACCCAATGGCGGCATCCCCGGCCTCCTGTTTGGCAGACAAACCGAATTGGCCTTGCTGGACAAAGCTTGGGAAGACCCCAACTGCCATGTTATCTGTTTTACGGCACAGGGCGGACAGGGCAAGTCGGCGCTTATCAATCGCTGGCTAGACGAGATGGGCAAGGACAACTATCGGGGCGCAGAACGGGTATTCGCCACTTCATTTTATAGCCAAGGTACGGGCGAGCGGGTCACCTCCGCTGACCAGTTCATCAATGCCGCCTTGAAATGGTTAGAGGAACGGGCGGCAAGTGAGGGCGGCACTCGAAATGACACCCTCACTACGACCGACACCCCAACCTCCCCTTGGGAAAAAGGCAAGCGCCTCGCCCGCCTGGTAGCCGAGCGCCGCTGCCTGCTCATCCTTGATGGACTGGAACCCCTCCAAGAAGGCGGTGTGGTGGATACGGGTAAAATCAAAGACCCGGCCCTTTTTGTACTGGTACGGGAACTCGCCCGGCGCAACAACGGCGGGCTTTGCATTATTACCAGTCGTCTGCCACTTGGCGGCTTGAAGAGATTTACTGCTACAATTGGTCAAATTAATCTGGAAAATATTTCTGATGAGGCTGGTAGGTTTATACTTCGTTTCAATAATATTCGTGGAAGTGATTTAGAACTTGTATCTGCCGTTCAAAAGTTTGGCAACCACGCATTCGCTGTAAATCTTTTAAGCTCATGGTTGTTTGCTCAACCTGGTCATAATATATCTGAAATAGCTAGAATGCCTCATCTATTTGAAGACATAGTTGGTGCAGAAAATATACACATTAAGCGCGTCATAGTAAGTTTTGAAAAATTTCTTAATGTACAAAAAGAATTTGAAGCAATTCGACTACTGCGTTTTATGGGTTTATTTAACAAGCCGATATCGGAAGACATTATTCAATTACTTTATGATTTTAAAGATTTAAGTTCTGCAATAAAGACGCTAAGACGATACCGGCTGTTATATAAAGAAAGCTGGCATGCAATCGGAGAAATAGATTGCCATCCCCTTATCAGAGAGCATTTTGAAAAAGTATTGATATGGGAAGAGCCACTCGTTAGGCTCAAGAGTCACAGCATATTGTTTGAATACTATCAAAAATTACCAGAAAAATTATTTGGTAAAATCTTGCCGGAAACACCAGAAGAAAAGGATGTGTTGTATTTGGCCATTACCCACGGATGCAAGGCAGAGAGATTTGAAGAATCTTTATACTATGTATTTTATGAGAGAATTAGAGGGAGCGAGATTGGTTTTTCAGAAAATACAACCCCCACTTTTAATGCGAACATTACTGCTCTTTCTCATTTTTACAAAATACCTTGGAGTGAAATACACAATAAGCTAACACAGCGTGATAATGCTATAATCTTAAATTGGGTAGGTTACAATTTAAGGGCAATAGGTCAATTAGATGAAGCAATAAATGTTGTGATGGAAAGTTTTAAAATTCACGAAAGGCTATATAATTGGAATGAACTTGCGCTAAATGCGATTGCTTTGTGCGAATTATATATATTAACTGGGCAGGTGAAAAATGCAATATATTATGGAAAAAGATGCGTAGAAATTGCTATGGCAAGCAAAAGAAAAAACGTTTTGACTGACGCTAAAGCTGTATATGCGCATGCATTACACCAAAATGGTTTGTTTAAAAAAGCAAAACACACATTTCAGCAATCTGAAATAATCCAGCAGACTGAAGAACCCTGGAGTGAATATTTATACTCAATTAGAGGATTTAGATTTAACCAGCTTTTATTGGATATTGAATTATCTATGGAGGTGGCAGTTAGATCTAAATACATGACTACATTAACTAAAGATAAACTTGATGCACTTAACCATGCTATAAACTACCTTGGAATTAGTGTCGTGTTGCTGCATTTATCAAGAACCCTTTATTCTCAAAATACATTAGATACAACTATATCAAATTTAAATCATGCTATAAGCTATTTCACAATGGCAGGTAGGCAGGATTATCTTCCTGTAGGGTTATTATTTAGGGCATCTTATTATCGATTTGTTGAAAAGTTTCTATTTGCCGAAGAAGACCTAGAAGAAGTCCTTGACATTGCCGAGCCGTCGGGCATGAGGCTCCACCTCACCGACTACCACCTCGAAATGGCCCGACTGCGCAATGATATGGGCCGATTGGAAGAAGCCAAGGACAATATGGAAAAGGCTGCAAAGCTTATTGAAGAGACGGGGTATCATAGAAGGGACAAGGAGTTGGCGGAATTGCAAGCGGTGCTAGGGTAGGTAGGAAGCTGCCGTTCCAACTATTGCTTCGCACATTCTCCCACCATTTTCCCTACCTTCGCCCAAAAGCATTACATGAAACAAGTCCTATTTCTACTCCTTTTTTTCGTAGCACAAACAGCCACAGCACAGTCGGATGGCTGGCAGCAACTCTTCAACGGCACCGACTTCACTGGCTGGACGCTTAAGGGCGGCACAGCCACCTATCGGCCAGAGAATGGCGAAATCGTGGGCATGGCGAAGATGAACACGCCCAATTCCTTCCTCTGCACCACCCAGAACTACAGCGATTTTATCCTCGAACTGGAGGTGAAGGTGGACCCCTCGCTGAACTCCGGCATCCAGTTCCGCAGCGAGAGCCTGCCCAGCTACCAGAACGGCCGGGTGCATGGCTATCAGGCGGAGATTGACCCCAGCCCAAGAGCCTACAGCGGCGGCATCTACGATGAAGCCCGACGGGGCTGGTTGGCCGGCCTTGCCGAAAACGGGACAGGACAACGGGCCTTCAAGAACGGCGACTGGAACCTGTACCATATCGAGGCCATCGGCCACGAGCTGCGCATCTGGGTGAACGGCGTGCAGACCGCCAACGTGCTTGACGATATGACAGCTTCGGGTTTCATCGGACTGCAAGTACACAGCATCGGCAACCAAGCCGACGAGTGGAAGCAGGTGCGCTGGCGCAATATCCGCATCAAGACCACGGGCCTGGAGGCCGACCGCTGGCGGGTGGAGCCGACCTGTCCCGAAGAAAACTACATCGCCAACACCCTCACCCCCAACGAACTGCGCCACGGCTGGCGCCTCCTCTGGGACGGCAAGACCTCCGACGGTTGGCGCTCTGCCCGCTCCAATGATTTTCCCGCCAAGGGCTGGAAAATGAAGGACGGTGTGCTCACCGTAGAACCATCAACTGGTGGCGAGAGCACGGGCGGCGGCGACATCGTGACGAGGGAGCAGTTCAGCAGCTTTGAACTGAAATTGGAATTTAAAATCACCGAAGGTGCCAACAGCGGCGTGAAATACTTTGTGCAGCCCGACCTGAACCAAGGCGCTGGCTCGGCCATCGGCTGCGAGTTCCAAATCCTTGACGACGCCAAACACCCTGACGCCAAGCTGGGTGTGGCGGGCAACCGGACGCTAGGTTCGCTCTACGACCTCATTTCTGCCGCCAACCTATCCACTCCTGACCGGAGTAAGGTATTTCGTGGCATTGGCGAGTGGAACCAAGCCCGTATCGTGGTGCGTGGCAACCATGTTGAGCACTGGCTGAACGGCTTCAAGACGCTGGAATATGAGCGCAATACGCCGATGTTCGATGCGCTCGTCGCCTACTCTAAGTACAAGGACTGGCCGAACTTCGGTAACTGGGTGCAGGGCCATATCCTGCTGCAAGACCACGGGAACGAGGTGTCGTTTCGGAGTGTGAAGGTGCGGGAGTTGTAGTTGTTTTATCCTGTAAAAAATACAATCATGAAGAACTGCCATTTTAATAAACCGATTATTTTAACAGGCTTAGCGGTCGTGATTTTCACCCTAGCTTCCTGTGCCAATGTGGAGCCAGTTCAGGAGTGCTTGAAGGGAGACCAGTATGGCTTTTTCTTTGGCCTACTGCATGGCTTCATCACCCCGATAAGTTTTATTGCCAGTTTATTTGACAATAATGTAGCTATCTACGCCGTAAACAATACGGGCGGCTGGTACGACTTCGGCTTCCTACTCGGCTCTGGTGGATGGGGCATTTTGGCAGGCAATAAATCGAAGAAGAGGAAATAGAATGTTGAATTGTTATATTGTTACCCGTATAACGACAACAATATAACAATCCAACATTTTAACAATATAACCATGCTTTTCCAGAACGAACAAATATCCATTGCTGGATTGCCGCAGGCAGAGGCGGTGGATTTCCATAAATTATCACCTTCCTATCGGTTGGTGGAGGTGATAGCTACCTGTTTGCTTTTTGCTTTTCTGCTGTTGGGTTGGGTGTTCTTTTACCTTATTAATCCTTTGAAAATAGCATGGCTGAACTGGGGACTGCTATCCTTTTGGGCAGTACTTTTTATTTTGAGTTTAGTCGTCGCTTTGAAACGCTTCGCTGCCGAGGGTTATGCCCTTCGGGAACATGACATCCTACACAAACACGGCGTATGGTGGCGCAGCCTCACAGCCATCCCCTTCAGCCGGATGCAGCACTGTGAAATCAGCCGAGGACCTGTGGAGAGTGCATTCGGACTGGCTACGCTGAAGGTTTACACGGCAGGGGGCAGTGGCAGCGATATCAGCATCAGCGGGCTGCCGATGGCGGAGGCGCAACGGGTAAAGGAGTTTGTAACTCGAAAAATTGGCGATAACGAGAGAATTGAAAATTTGGAGGTTGATTGACGAGGTTTAGATTGATTTTACACTTAAACTTCTAAACTTTCAAACCCTCATCATTAAAATGACCGAACAGCACTCATTTTCACAACCTACCCGCCAGTCGCCAGCAGCGATTGTGTTCATATTGGGCAGGGTGCTTAGGATGCTGATTCGACAGGTTTGGTATATCATACCAATTTTATTGTTTGGCAAAAAGGGCAATATAAGTGGCTTTACGATATTCTTTCTCGGCTTAGCATTGGTGAGCGCCACCATGTCGCTGCTTAATTATTTCAAGCTCTATTTTTATATCAAAGATGGTGAGTTGGTGCTCGAAAAAGGCGTTTTCAGAAAGTCCAAAATCACTGTACCACTTGAACGCATACAGACCGTCAATTTCAAGCAAAACATCCTCCATCAGGTATTCAACGTAGTCGCTGTGGACATTGACACAGCAGGCTCATCTGCCAAAGAATTCAGCCTGCATGCCATCAGTAAGCCCTTGGCCGAAGCACTCCGGGAGGAGGTCGGAAGAAGTTCGACAGTTCGACAGTCAGTGGTTGACAGTCAGGGTGGAGTTGGTAGTTCGACCCCGGTTTCGGACATGGGCAGTTTGCAGTCTAATGACGAGGCGCATGAATCCCAACATTCTCAATTATCCACTGTCAATTCTCAACTGATATTCCATCTTCGCCCCCTCGACCTTGTGAAAATCGGCGCCAGCCAAAACCACTTCCGTACTGCGGGTATCATCATGGCCTTCTTTCTTGGCTTCGCCGACGATTTGGAGCAGGCAATGGGCATTGATTTGGAGAAAAAACTGAACTGGTGGCTCGGCACCACGGACGGCTCTGACTTATTGAATTGGTTGTTCATTGGCATCCCTTTTTTACTGTTTGTTTCATTTGTTGGCACCTTGTTTCGCACAGTTTTGCAGTATTTCGACCTGCGTTTTTGGCGGACGGAACGGGGCTTCAAAATCGTGAGCGGACTGTTCACGAGGCAGGAGGTTTCAGCTATTTTGACCAAAATCCAATACGTCGAATGGAGTAGCAGCCCGCTCATGCGGCTGTTCAAAATGGTAAAAGTGCGCCTCCCACAAGCTTCCAGTGTGGAAATGACGGGCAAACTCTCAGTTGGTCTGCCCGGTTGCTACGAACCACAACTGACGGCCGTGCGGGCCGCCTATTTCCCCGAAGAAAGTGAGCAAACATGGACACGGCACGGCATCGCTGGCTTCAATATTTGGTTGCGGTTCCTGACTATTGGCCCGCTGCCCTCCCTTGTTTTGGTGCTGATTACGAAGTCATGGCTGGGGGCTTGGGTGCATATCTGGTGGGCGTGGCTACTACTGGCTGCGCTGCTGGCGTGGCAATGGCAGCGCACTTGGTATTGGCATGTCAGCGAGGAAGGGCTGCGGGCAGAATGGGGCGTCTGGCAACGAAAATCGGTGCTGCTGCAATGGCATAAAGTACAGTCCGTGAGCACCCACTGGGGATTTTTTAGCTCCCCAACGGGCCGTTCCAAATTGTCGTTTTACACGGCGGCTGGGGTCGTGCATATCCCCTACATCTCCGTAGCAATGGCCGCTGCGATGCAGGATTTTGTGCTGTATAAAGTGGAAACGGACGAGCGGGAGTGGATGTAGAACGTTACTTTTTTAAGATTTAATATTATTTGGGTAAAACAATATTGGATGAATAATTGGCGCATAATTCTCTTCTTTTTCATAGTGAAATGGGTTCCCAGCTTTGCCCAAAATCTCGTTCAAAATCCCAGTTTTGAAGAACATTTGCCTATAAATGGAGCTACCTACGATATCCGAGATGATAATTTTACCACCACCATGAAAGGATGGCGGATATTGAATTCACCAACCCATATATGCGAGTGCAATCAAAAAATAATGACCGATGGGTTGCGTAGCAGAATATGCAGTCACGATAATGTAAAAGCCCATAAGGGTTGCACGATGATGGAATTGCAGTATATGCCGAATTGCCCCAATCAAGAAATGAATACTCGAGGCTGCGCCTCCTATCTCGGCACCAAATTGGCCGCACCGCTTGAATTGGGTAAGGTTTACGAAGTGTCTTTTTGGCTAAATATTCAACCGCCCGGCGTCGTGGATTATCCCCAGCATATTGGTTTTGCATTGTATCCTGATATTATTCGAAAACCTCCAAATTATACCTTGGAAGGCTCCAGTTTTTTAATTGATACGGTCATGATAGACCAATGGTATCAGGTAAAATGGCTGGTCAGGCCGATTTGCAATCTACAGTTTTTATTATTTGGCGTATTTAAAAATGCAGAAGGCCCAGCCTATCATTTTGATGATTTATGGGAGGATGTTTATTACATAGATGATGTGATGATAAGGGAAGTAAAAGATGGCGAAATGGAAGGTGTTGCCATCATTCCCCACTGCAAATACAAGCCAGAAGAATCGGACTTTTCAGTCGAAATACCCGGTGCAAGCTGTTATTTTGAAACAGGGGATAGCACGCTGACTGAAGTTGCAAAAATCGAATTGGATTCCTTTGCCCTACGGGCAAAAGTCAACCCCAAGACTGCTTTCCTCATCACGGGGCACACGGATAGTATCGGTGAAAATCACCAGCAATTATCAGCGGCGAGGGTGGAAGCAGTGCTGCAATATTTGGAGGAAAAACACCGGATTCCCCGTATCCGTTTTGCGAGATATGGCCGTGGCGCTTCGGAACCCGCAGCCACCAACTCGACTGCGGTTGGCCGCCACCAAAACCGACGAGTTTCCATCACTCAAATGGATTTGGATATTGATATGGTCATCTATCGGCATTTATTGGAAGCTGTTTTTGACGAAAAAAAAGAAGAAGCATACAAGACCTTGAACACATGGCTGCTCATTGCTCCCGATCGCAAAAAGATTTCGGTATTGAATGACCCTCGCTTGGCCATTTTAAAGAACGACCAACGATGGAACGCTGTTTATAAAAAAATTAAAAGCAGTTATGCGCAATATAAAAAACCGGAAATAGCTTTTCAATTGGACTCGCTTTGGGCAGAAGACCAAAAGCCCCGGACGCTGCCATATTATATTGAAAACATGAACAGCTATTATGCGCAGATAGACAGCACCGACAAGCGTTGGGACGTTGATTTTCCAAATGAAAAAAACCATGTATCAGAGAATGATGAGGCGCATTTTGCCCTATTAAATAAAATAATGGACAAATATGGCTGGCCAAAATCCTCGGAAGTGGGCGAACGTGCCGCCAAAGCTGCTTTCTTGATTGTTGACCATCATTTGGATACGACCACGCTTGCACATTTTATCCCCATCGTAGAGGCTCGCTGCATGGAAGGCGAAGCGGAATGGATATATTATGCCACGATGTATGACCGTTTGCAAATATTGCTCAATAACCCGCAGCGATATGGGACACAATATAAGGTGCTGGACAATGCTGGTGAAAAACTGGAATTATATCCCCTTGAAGACAAGTTGCAAGTAAACGCTTGGCGACAACGCTTCGGCCTTTCCCCAATAACCCAATAACTCAATATCTCAATTCCCCAATTCCCCCCAATGTTTACCTTTGCCGCCATGAACACGACACGAACAAAAGTAGGAATACTCGGCGGCGGTCAATTGGGCAAGATGTTCGCCCTCGCCGCCCATAACTGGGACGTGGAGACATGGGCGCTCGACGCCTCCCGCAGCTTCCCGACAGGCCCTGTCTGCTCCCATTTTGTGGAGGGAAATTTCAAGGATTACGACGATGTCTATGCCTTCGGCAAACAGGTGGACGTGCTGACCATCGAAATTGAGCATGTGAACACGGAGGCGTTGTTGCAGTTGGAAGCGGAGGGCGTGAAGGTACATCCCTCCCCGGCAGCGCTCAATATCATCAAGGACAAAGGGCTTCAGAAGGAGTTTTATCGTAAAAACAAGCTGCCTAGCTCTGATTTTAAATTGTATGAAAGCGGCGAAGCCATCAAGGCGGCAATTGAAACTGGCGATTTAACATATCCATTTGTACAAAAATCACGCACAGCAGGCTATGACGGTAAAGGCGTTGCAGTGATAAAATCCGCCGCCGACTTGCCGCTGTTGCTCCCCGATGCCTCCGTGGTAGAGGATTTGGTGGACATCCAAAAAGAAATCGCCGTAGTGGTGGCCCGCAACGAACAGGGCGAGGTCAAGGCATTCCCCGCCGTGGAAATGGAATTCAACCCTGTTGCCAATCTCGTGGAGTTCCTCGTCTGCCCCGCCGACCTCGACCCTGCTATCGAGCAGGCTGCCGAAAAACTGGCCTTGGACTGTGTTTCTGCCTACGGCCTCTGCGGGCTGCTGGCCGTCGAACTATTTTTGACGAAGGATAACCAACTGTTAATCAACGAGGTAGCCCCAAGGCCGCACAACAGCGGACACCACACGATTGACAGTTGCTATACTTCGCAATTTGAGCAGCACCTGCGGGGAATCCTCAACCTGCCGTTGGGCAGCACGAGGATGAAAACCGCCTCCGTCATGGTCAACCTGCTCGGCGAACCTGGTCACAGCGGCCCCGTCCGCTATGCTGGCTTTGAGGAGGCAGTGGCGATGGAAGGCGTGAAAGTACACCTGTACGGCAAGGCCGAAACGAAGCCGTACCGCAAAATGGGTCACGTCACCGTCTTGGCTGAGGATGCGGAAGCGGCGAAGGCGAAGGCGAGGAAAGTGCAGCGGACAATTAAGGTGATTTCAGAATGAGTGGTTTTTTGATATAAGATTGGAGATTACATGATTTAAGATTTTAGATTTATTGCACGTCCCCAAAAATCTTAAATCTTAAATCATGTAATCTTATATCGTCAATCAAATTCCATAAGTTTTGAATAAAGCTATACTAGTAAAACAACCAACAATAACGCAATGAAACAAGTAAGTATAATCATGGGAAGCGACTCCGACCTGCCAGTCATGCGGCAGGCAGTGGATATACTGAAAGAACTCGGCATCGAAACGGAAGTGACCATCGTGTCAGCGCATCGGACGCCGGAGCGGATGTTCGATTTTGCCAAAAACGCCCATGGACGAGGCGTGAAAGTCATCATCGCAGGAGCAGGTGGTGCAGCGCATTTGCCGGGAATGGTGGCATCGTTGTCGCCATTGCCAGTCATCGGCGTGCCTGTAAAATCCAGCAATTCCATTGATGGTTGGGACTCCATCCTGTCCATCCTCCAGATGCCGAACGGCGTACCGGTTGCCACCGTGGCACTGAACGCTGCGAAAAATGCAGGGATTTTGGCGGCGCAAATCATCGGGACGCATGATGCAGAAGTGCTGGAAAGGATTGTGCAGTACAAGAAAAAACTGGAGGCGGAGGTGATGGTGAAGGTGGAGCGGTGGGACAAGGAGGGGATATAACATTGAGCTAATTTTTCTGTAGTACTCAATAGATTACTCTTTACCTTAGCACCTTAAATCCATTCCACCATGAAAAAAAATGCGCTAGTACTCTTTTCCATACTCACCGTTCTATTTTCCTCCTATCATGCTTCTTCCCAAAACCTACTTATTCCGAAGGAAAAAAAGGGCAAATGGGGTTATACCACCCGGAATGGTGATGTGGTCATTCCCTACCAATTCGAGCTGGCCAAATCGTTCCTCCATTCAGTAGCCTGCGTGAAACTGAACGGCAAGTATGGCCTCATTGACGAAAGGGGGAAGTTCCTTGTCGAGCCGAGCTATGACTCACTTGCTAGTAAGGCCAATATTGTGTCGTATGTGCAGGATGGGCTATTTGGCATTATGGACACCTTGGGTCAACTCGTCACTGAGCCTATCTATCAACGGTTGGAGGCAGGCTTTAAGGATACCCTCAACGTGAAGTGGGATGGCCAATGATACCAGCGCTTCGGGGCTGATGAAACCCTTGCCGAGCTGGCCAATTTGGTGTTTTCCACCGCAGAAGAGATCCCAGGTTTTCTGGCTGCAAAGCCAGTGGTGACAAGTCGGAACTAAAGACGTGTTCGGAGACCAAGATGCTCCAATTCATTTACAGCAATATCAAATACCCAGTAGAGGCAAGAACCAACGGGGTGGAAGGCACGGTGTACGTGTCCTTCATCATTACGAAGGAAGGCCGGGTGACTGACATCGAGATAGTAAGGAATATAGGCGCTGGTACTGGCGAGGAGGCTGTGCGTGTCGTGCGGCTGATGCCGCAGTGGGTGCCGGGCAGGGTAGAGGACGTCCCGGTGACTTGCAAGTTCAACCTTCCGGTGAAGTATAGGCTGGAATAATACCGCCGAACTAATGCCACATCAACTTTTTCTAAACAATATCTAATCATGAAAAAAAACTTACTAATCCTCTATGCGCTCTTGGTCTGTGCCAAGCTCTCAGCCCAGCAGTATTACGGCAACGAGGTGAAACTGCTCGACAGCACCGTACCGCACCCGACAGAACTGGTGGTGAAGGAACCCATACTTGGCAAGGCATGGCTAAAAGTGGATGGTCAGCGCTACGAGTTCAAGGACGTGCTGCATTATCAGGACAAAAACGGCTATTTTAAAGTGGAACAGTCGCAATTGGGGACTGGTGCCTTCCCCACAATCTATAAGCTGGAAAAAAAGGGCAGCCGCATAGACCTCTATTCCAGGGAATCATGGGCACAGTCTGCACCTATGTACTCGCCCGGCATTGGCGGGGCGGGCGGCTGGACGGGCGGCTACGGGTACAAGGTCAAGGCCTGGTACTACGCCAAGGGAGCGGGCAAAATCTGGCCATTGAAGATGAACAATATCGGAGCCGCAGTTGGCGACAACCCGGATGCGATGGCAAGGGTGGAAAAGGCAAGAAAGGCAAGAAAAACCGGAACAATATTGACAGTCGTCGGGGTTGCTGCGACGATAACAGGCACTGCCCTTACCAGCAAGAACATAAAGGAAGAGAACAGCAAGCCGCCACCGTATGACACCAAAAACCCGCTCAAAGTGGTTTCGCCCATGTTTTTTGTGGGGATTGCCCTAGTGCCGGGTGCTGCTTACTTCAAGAAAGGCAACGACAGAAAGCTGCGGGAGGCCATTGACATCTACAACCGTTAAACTACTTTATCACATCAATATATCCCTCTTCCCTGCCATCCCGGTAACTGACGATAAAATAGTAAGTACCCGAAGGCACATCCTCCGCCCCCCAAGGCGTGGAGGATGTGCTGCTTTCAAAAAGCAGATTCCCCCAGCGGTTGAATATTTTGATGTTCAATGGCTCTCCACAGATAGCCAAACGGTCGAAGGGCAGTTCCTCGTTTTGGCCATCGCCATTGGGTGTAATGGCATTGAATATCATACGATTGGAGCAGGCGACGTAAATATCCTGAAAAGTGCTATCAGCACAGCCAAGCTCATTGGATGCAATCAGTTTGATGCGGAAATTGCCGACTGTATCGAAAGCATGAACAGGCATTTCTTCACTTGATAAGGTACTATCCCCGAAATCCCAGAAAAATTGCGTGGCGTTGTCGCTCAGGTTCCGAAAATGGATGTCTTTTTTCATGCCCCGTTTATTTTCCTCGATTTCAAAATCGGCGATGGGTGCTAACGGCATGTCAATAACAATTTCTTTTTCGATACTGTAGGGGACGGTATTGTGGGTTACGGTGAGCTTGACAGTGTAGGTGCCGCTCTGCTCAAATGCCCGATGTGGGTGCTCGCCACTTTGAACTACCCCATCGCTCCAGGTCCAAGTCAGGTCATCGCCAGGGAAAAAGGAGTAGCCAGTGAGGTTCACGGTAGCAGGCAGGCAGGTGCCTAGAATTTCATAGTCGAATTTTGCGTCTCGATTTATCAATTTAACGGAGAAGTCATCCCAGTAATAAGTGGCAGTAGAGGCAAACAGTTCAAATTCCTGAGTAGTTTGGAATGGTGGCGATTCACCGTAGAAATTCCCTACGGTCATCACTTTATAGGGCTTGTCCGTCACGAAAGTGCCACCAATCTTTACCCAATCCACGGTGTCCCGAATTATTTCAAGGTTGTTGACCTGTGGTATCATATATTCAATGAAGCCATAGTCCGTAAAAGCAGCCTCCGTGAACAGGAAGCCTTGACAATTTGAGGCATGATTTGAATATGTAGCCTTGTTTACCCACGCTGAAACATCATATTCTCGTTGCGGCAGCATTGGCGCTGTCAGATCGACCTGTGCGTATTCTATTTCTTGATACTGGGCAGTCCACATATGCAACACCAAATATCCTTTCCCGGTACGAGGATATTGATATCCCCAATAATTACTGGGAATCGTAGCTCTGAACTGACCAGTCGTTGTACAGTTCTCGTGCATGAAGTCCGGTGTGGCGGAGGTGGGGTTCCTCCAAGGAACTGCTCTGTCCACTTGATCCCATGACGATGGGATAATTGAATACTCCTCAAAACTTGGATTGGGCACCAAATTTTGCGCAGTAAGCACCACCGAACAGTAAAACAGCATGAAAACGAAAGCGGGAATATTCTTCATCGGAGCAGCGAATTTTGGAGCAAAATAACGGCAGAAAAGTATTCGGCGCTCAAGATTTTTTAAAACCTAACTCATGAATGGATGAAGTAATAAAATCACTTACTTTAAGCCCTCGGTATCATCAGCTCAACCTTCTTTTTTTTTGTCCTGATATTTTCCGGTGCAATTATGCCATCAGGTTTATCTATCAATTTTATCATTCTTTTGGCATTTTTTGCTTTTTCATTAATTTCCAACTTGTCCATTCCATTTCCACCTTGAAAATTAATTGGTATAGGAATATTGCTAGCTACATATAATAAATCATCCCCGTCCAAAGCAAAAATATGTATAGCTTTGGTTTCTTCTTTTGAAAATATGCGCTTATAGGTTTGTATATATTCGCCGTTTTTATTGCGGGAGTGGACTTCCACAACTACTTGATTTTGAGTAGCTTGAGACACTGAAAAACTATCCACGCCATTCGTGCCTAGTATCTGCGGAGACTCGGCCAAGTAATCATAAAATATATCCGCAAATTCAGTCAGCTTGTTTCTCCGCTCAATTATTTTGTTAATAATAGCCGGAGCGTTCAATTTATATATTGTATCCGGCCAAACTTCAAATGCTGCCTGAATACACTTATCGGTCAGTCTTTGTTGGAGTTCGGTGGCAGCATTCATAAAATCCGCTTTCGTCATTTCATTCAAAAATGCGGGGTCAATAAAACGAGCTTTATTAAAAGCCGCTTTTAGATAATTCTTGCTCCGAAAGTATCTCCTGAACTTTCCCATAGCGCCATTTCTATTGTAAATCCAAGGTGCGACCCCGTTTTCTGCGTAAAATGCCATATCCCTATCCACTGGAAAAGGGATATAATTCACCCCATCCTTATTTTTTTGCTTCACCCATCCCCAGTTGCCAGGGTGCCTGTCCCAGTCATAAATTATTAAATCCAAGAGCCGTGCAGTGAGGAAGGTTTTCTGGTCAACTTCATAATTTGGATGCTCCAATAGCCCCTCCAATACCGCTTCGGACTCAATCGTGGCACTGGCATTTTTAATATTTGTCCAGTCGGCATTTTTGCTTTCCTGCTCATATTCCAAGGTATAGAGTCGATTGGCAAATTCCGAATTAAAACTATCCAAAACCGATTGTTCAGGCAAGAAAACCAAAGTGGGTTGGGTGTGCAGCAGTCCGGCCGCCTCACATAATTTTGCGACGGACAATGAAGCATATGGATGCCCGGCAGATATACCATCAATTACCATATTTTTCAACCCTAATATTTTACCAAAACTCGGCATGCTGTGTACGGCGTCCTTGCAAACGGTGCGCAATGCAAACCGATGTCCATGCTCATCTTCTAACACTAGGGAATGGGTTTGGCCACCACCACCGGCTCTCACAGGTTTTACGCCACCATGCAAGGTATCCAACCATATAACCGGTACTTTAATCGGTGAATCCCATGCTTCCCGATAGTTTTTACCCAATATAAATTTGCGATATGCGCTAGTAGTATAAGTGTCGCTGGCTTTTATTAGGACTGAATCCACACCTTTAAAATCAGAATTTTTATCAGGGAATAGTAGGACATTATCAGGCATGCCCTCCTCCATTCTAAAGCTCTTGATAGAAATATAAACAATAGTAATAACCAATAGCACTGTCGCTAGCGCAAGGAGTATTTTTCGAATCACAAGCTGAAATTTTACTTAAAAGGTGAGAAGCTTTTCTAAGTTCAATCCAGCTAAAAACTATTTACCTCATTAGCGTCACATCCCCATAAAAGACTTTACTTGTTCCATCCATAAATTCCATATCAGCCTTCCATACAAACACGGCGGGATCCATCGCTTGGCCATCTAAACTGCCGTCCCAACCAAATTGTGGTGCATTGGGTTGGAAATCCTTTTCAAAGAAAACGAGGTTGCCCCAGCGGTCGAAGATTCGGAAAGACCGAACCTTGGCCACCTCTGGTCCTGCGTATATCAGGAAACGGTCGTTGGTTCCATCTCCATTCGGGGAGAAGGCAGTGGGCACATAAAAAGGATTTTCCTTTGACACCACAATGGTCACAGCATCCATCGCTGCACAGCCGTTCGTGTCAATGACATGGATGCGGTAGGTCGTCGTTTCAATAGGGGACACAGACTGCTCCAGACAAGTCGGGCACTCGATAGAGTCTGGTAGGTTCGTCCACCAAATCGTATCCACCTCACTCATAGGGATGCTTAATTGTGCCTGCAAAAGGAGATTTTCCCCTTGCGTGAGCGTTACATCTGGACCAAGGTTTACAAGTATTTCGCCAGGACCTAGCAAAGTCACGGTATCCGTCCAATAACAGCCATTGCCGTCCTTCACCACTACCGTATGCTGCCCCTCGGTAAGGTAGCTGAACTGCGGGTATGTGATAAAAATATCACCATCCACCGAATAAAAATAAGGTGGCAAACCGCCAAAAACCGAATCAACATAGATATACCCATCGGGGTCAAGACAATCGGGATGCTCCAGTGTAAGCAACACATTTTCAATGGGTTGTGCTGTCGCAATCACCTCTGTAGAATCAATTGCAGTGCAGCCGTTATCCAGTCTCTTCACTAAAATAAAATACCAACCCGAAGCATCCACGGTGGTAGTCAGGGCATCTGGTTGGGCAATATTACCTGTGCTGGTGGTCGTCCAAAAATAGCTCACCCCAGTGGTCGCCGAACCCTCCCCACTCACAGTCGCCGTCAGATTTTCGCAGTCCAGTTTTCCAATGGAGACTGCCTCAGCCACAGGTTTTTGAGTATTTTGTGAAACAACCAAACTGCTGTCGTGCTCACATCCGTTCGCTGGATCAGTGACGGTCACGCTGAAAATTCCGGGCTGATCCACCGTTGGCATCGGGGTCGTTCCTCCAAGGATGGTTCCGGGCCCCGACCACTGGTAGCTATAGTTCGGTGTGCCGGGCAATACCGAAAGCTCTGCCGTGACGGAATCACAAGTTAGAAGTGGTGACAGTCCGAAACTGAGCGGTGGTGGCACACGGTTTTCAGCCACAGCAATACTAGCCGTGTCTGTGCATCCATTCTGCATGAGTGTAACTGTGAGAAGGTAGATTCCAGCACTATCCACAGTGGCATTTTGGCCGGTCGTTCCGAAAACAAAATGCCCGTCCTGTGTTTCCCACAAATAACCTAACTGACCCTGTGTGCCACCATTACTCAGCAATTGTACCTGGGGCGTGGAACAAGTGATAATCGGCGTTTGTGAAGCGACAACAGCTGCTACAGGCGGCACCGTATCCATCGTGACCAGCATAGTGTCCATCACAACACATCCAGTATTGGCATCTGAGACGGTTAGCACGTAACTACCAGGAGCATCAATAGTGGGGTTCAAAATGGTTGGATCACCGAGGATATTCCCATCCATCGTCGTCCAAAGATAACCGATGCTTGCACCTGTTGTTGACCCTACCCCACTCAAAGTCAAGCTGTTGCGGGTGCAGCTCAAGGTGGAATCTATTCCAGCATTTACAACAGGAACATTTGAATCCATCGTCACCATCAAGCTGCCAGAGGCCGTACAATGTGTTACTTGGTTGGTGACAACAACGGTATAAGTTCCCGCTGTATCCACTTGTGGTGTGGCAGTATTTTGCCCAGAAACGAAGTGGCCATCCAGCGTTGACCAGGCAAAATCAAGCTGCCCAGCTGGCATTGAGCCACTGGCATTGAGACTCACAATTGGGGTTTGACAGTTGATATGCGGCGCATTTCCAAGTTGTAAGTTGGGAGGAGATGTAGCATCCAGCACCTGCATCTGCGAGACACCAGAACAGCCCGTCAATTGGTCCGTGGCAGTAAGGCTATATGTTCCAGGGCAAGCAACGGTTGGCTGCAGCACATCCGTAGGGCCAATGAAGCAGCCTCCGTTTGTAGCGGTCCACTGATAATCAAGCACAGTACCGCCAGTGGCGGTGGAATTCAAGATAAAAATAGTATCCGAACAAGTGTAGTTCAAATTTGGCCCGGCATCAGGATTCGGAAGATTGGAATCGATGCTAACGCTTGTCAAATCTGAATCCGTACAGCCATTGGCAATAACGGTTACGGTAAGAATATAGGTTCCAGCATCGCAAATGACAGGATTGGGTGTGTTGTCACCTGCACAAATATCGCCATCAGGCGTCGTCCAGAGATAGCTTACATTGGCGGGGGCGGCACTTCCCATCAACACCACTGTGTTATTGTTGCAAGAAAGCATTTGGCTGGGCCCAGCTTCAGCGACCGGATGCAACGTATCTAGTCCAATTGCCACAGCGTCCATTGCAGAGCATCCCGTCAAAAGATTGGTAACCAACAAGTTATAAATACCTGGCTCGTCCACGCAGGTCGTGATTTGATTGGTGCTGCCGCAAAAATTACCCATGGAAGTTGACCACTGGTAGCTGATGTTTGAACCAGTGGCGGAGCCAGCACCATTCAAGGTTAGGGTTTGGTCCATGCAATTGAGGTCATCGTCAAAACCAGCATTGACGGCTGGCGGCTGGCTATTGTCGAGCACTTGAACCTGACAGGTAGTATTGAAGACTGCCCCACTGGCATAAGTTCGGGTAACGGTGAGTTCGTAAATGCCGGGGGCATCCGCACAGGTAGTAGCCAAATTTTGCGGAGCACAAAAACTCCCTCCAACGCTACTCCAAGCATAAGAAATACCGGGCCCTGTGGAGGAACCCGTTGAAACCAACGTCACCGAATTATTGCTGCAATCAAGCGTGTCGGTCACTGATGCGCCACAAGTTGGGTTGCAGTTGACGGGTGCAAAAATCACCACTTGGTCAGTATCCTGGCAAAGGTTCAGCGAATTGCTCACCACAAGCGTGAATGTATCACTGGGGTTATTTGGCATCACTTCCGGCATTAGGGTCTGACCATTTGCAACGATGTCTCCTCCAAAAGAGAACCACTGGTAAGTGTAAGTCGTACCGCCCACAGAAGAGCCATTGCCGTTGAGAATCGTTGTCGTCGAATCGCAAGGAATCTGGTAATCCGAACCGGCAACTGCAGTTGGCTGGAAATCGAGCAATTGAACCAACACGGCAGCTTCAGCCTGGCAACCGTTGAGGAGGCTGGTGACAGTCAGCGTGTACACATCAGGGCCTTGAACTTCTGCGTTAAGTTGGGTAGGGTCAGTGCAAATATTGCCAGTCGTTCCTGTTTCCCAAAAATAACTGTAAGCTGGCCCTGTGGAAGTTCCAGTGGCATCGATCGGGGTACAACTTGCCAGCGCTGGGCAAGTGAGCGACAAAATATTCGAGTCAATAACCACAATGGGTGTAAGTGTGTCAGCCATCACTAAAACTGTGTCGGTGGCGCTCAGCCCCACGGCAATATTCGTCACTGTAAATATGTATTCCCCCGCAGTCACCATTGGGGCAAATGGGTCATTTTGATTTAAAACGTTACCCGAAACTGCCGTCCAGTTGTAAGCCATCTCAGGGCCGACAGTTCCACTGGCCTGCAATGTGTCGGTAAAAGTGGCAGAAAAACAATTGATTAGGCCATCCGCCCCAGCATTGGCAAGCGGTGTACAAGCCAAAGTATCCAAGGAGACCAGCACCGTATCAAAACTTACACATCCAGTTCCGAGGTTTGTCACTTGCAGGAGGTATTCGCCAGGTTCGTCTACGATGGGTGTAGTCGTCATTTCACCTGATAAAACATGGCCACTCAGTGCCGTCCATTTTAAGTCAAAACCAAAACCAGAATCCGAGCCCGTCCCATCCAAAGTGGCTTGACCAGTCAGGCAGTCAAGTAGTTGGTCTGCCCCGGCATTTGCCGAAGGTGCAGCAGTTCCTTCCGTTACGATGACCGTATCAGTGCTGGCGCAAAAGGCCAGTTCAATGTGGAAATAAAAAGTATCGGGGTAGTCCACGGTTAACTGCACATCATTGGACAGGAGCGTACCGCTTGAATTTGTCCACTCAAAAACCGCAAATGGAACGATGGTCGAATTGCTGGCGTCAAGCACAACAGAAGTGTCCGTACAGTTCAACACCAAATCCGGGCCGGCGTCGGCCACAGGTGGGATTTCGTTCCGGATAATAATGGTAAAATCAGAACTAGTACACCCGTTCGTGGTGTCTGTGACGGTCAACAAGTAACTAGCAGGCTCGTTCACTGACACAATGGGCTGGTCGGTGGGGTCGAGGAAGGAACCTCCAGGCGATGCCGTCCATTCATAGGTAAAATCAGGGCCACTAGAGGTGCCATTGCCTCCAATCATCACCGATAATTCTGTGCATGAAAGTGAATCATCCGGCCCAGCGTCCACATTAGGAATTGCAAAGTCGGAGCCAATGTTCACGCTGGTCGAGTCAATACAGCCGTTGGAAGTGTCAGTTAGTTTTAGGGTAACTATACCGGGTGTGGCAGTGTGCGCAATTGGTGTCCCTTGCTGGTTGAAAATATCCCCAATCCATTGATAAACAATAAACTGCGAGCCCGTTGAACCACTGCCATCAAGTGTAAGCGTGTCAAAATTACAGTTGAGCGTACCACCTTCCGGCAAGGCGATTTGTGCATTTGGCGTCAAGGTGTCCACTGTTACTAGGACGATATCAGTGTCACGACAGCCATTCGCCAAGTCCTCAACCACGAGTTGGTAGGTGCCTGGGGCATCGGCAGTTACAGTACTGGTATTGGTCGGTGGCAAAATATTGCCCGTGCCGCTCGTACTCCAGTCAAAGGAGATACCACCGTTAGGCGTGGATCCAGTACCGATGAGGGTCACAGTCGGCATGGTACAGGAGAGTTGAAGGTCCTGTCCCGCATTTGCCGTAGGCAGCGAAATATTTTCATCAATAACAATGGTCGCCGTGTCCTTACAAAAATTAGTGACATCCGTGATGATGAGCCGGTAAGTGTCGGGCTCGGTGATGGTCACGATGAGCGTGTTGGGATTGGAAATCGGACTACCTCCAAGCGCTGTCCACACCCAGTTAAAATTGCTGGTGGGCGTTGAGTTGTTGCCGTTCAACAAAATCAATGAATTGGCACAAGTCAACGTCATTGCTGAAGGAACGATGTTGGCATTCGGCATTGCTGCATCTTGCAAAACCGTCACTGTGGCACTGCTGCTGCATCCTGCGGCAGTCACTGTCAAAATGTATTCGCCAGGAGCAGTTGCGGTGGCATTAGGCTGATCGGTTGCCCCACTGAAACTACCACCATTGGTGGTCCACTGGTAAGTCAAAGCTCCGAAGGAAGTTGAAGCAGTGGAGGTTAGCGCCACGCTGTTTTGGGCGCAAGTCAAAGTGTCTGGAGAGACAATGCTGACGCTCGTTTCCACTACAGTCAGGTTCAAAGTAATGGTGCTATCGCAATTTTGCCATGAATTCAACACATCTACGTAAGTGCCTGTGGATGAATAGTTGATGTTGCCAATGGCAAAACTTTCTCCTTCGCAAATGATTTCATTGAGAGTGACCGCATTTTCAGGCAAAACGGTTAGTTCCAACGTCACCATGCTGTCACAGCCAAAGCTTGTCAGCAAGTTCTCGACAAACGTGCCGCTTGTCGTGTAGGGATTTCCTCCAACCCAAACTGTGTCACCAAAACATAAGGTTTCGAAAAGTTTGGTATCCACGTTGGGCATGACGGTTAGAATTAAGTTAACCAAGCTGTCGCAACCAAAAAATGAAGCTAAAGTATCGGCGTAGGTGCCAGGGCTACCAATGTTTTGCCCATCAAAAACAACAGTTTGTCCATCACAAATCGTGTCTCGCAAAATTGTCAGAGGAGGCGGTGCTCCGATGTTTACCACTACGCAATTCAGGCCAATGTCCCCACAAAATGGTGGGGTAGCGCCGTGCAGGTCGGCGTCAAGAGACTGAGGTGTCATCACCGTGCCGGGTGTTGGCAAGCTTGATTCATCAGCCAACAAATAACTTAAACCACAGACCGTGTAGGTACCCACTGGGTAGCTAGTGAAATTGTCCGTCGTATCAATATCGTAGAGTTGCCCATTGTGAAAAACGGTGAACGTGTAACCGTATTCAGTGGGGTCTGGAACGATAGCCCCGTAAACGGGGTCAAGGTCAAGGTCAAGCGCTGGGTCGCCAATGCAAGCCGTGACGTTGGGATCTGGGATATTTCCAGCATCAGCGTCGCAGCAGAGAATGCCAGATTGGTCGCAGAGGATGATTTCAAAATCGAGGATGGAGCCGCCGTTGAATGGTGCCCCGTTGGCGATGTCTATGCACCATTGGCCGTTGACGACGCCCGTGTTGAAGTCTTCGAGGCAGCCGCTGTAAGGATGGTACTCGCCGCTGTAAGTGCCGCTTCCCCAAGGGCAGGTCGTCGGGCAGTTGTCAAAAGTGCAAGGGTAAATGCAGTTGCCAACCGTGTCGGGATGGCAAGTGGCGGCGCAAGGTACGAAGACGACGTCCCATGTAGCCAACGGCGTGAAAGTGTTGCAGTTCAAGGCCGAGCCAGTGAGCTGCACCGATTGTCCGGCAGGGGAAGTGAGCGTCAGGTCTAGGTCACCGATATGCCCATCCCGGAACTTGATATAAACCCCGCAGACACCCTGCGTGGGGCTTGCCAAATCATTATTGAATGCATCAGTGAAATCGTAACAGACTTGGGTATTGGCGCCAGGCATGAACTGGAACGGGCAGTTGCCAGCGTCTGCACAGCCGCAGTTCTGCGCCCAAATTGCGGAAGCAAAACAAGAAAAAACAGCAAGGAATATGAGCCTTGGGATTATGCGCATAAAATTTTTGTAATCGGTGTCCGCATAGGTAAAAGTCTGGTGTACGTAAGAAAAAGCAACGGCTGCTGGTTGCCAGTGTTTCGCCCCCAACGAGGGAATTTTCTTCAAAATTACACGAAAAAAAGGAAAGGACTTGAGCGGCGTTTGGGAATTTTAGGTTTTGTCGGAAATCGGCGGAGCACTATTCTTTTTACTGAATTTTTCCGATTGTCAATTTTAAGCCAAGCTTTTACATCTTTGTAAAAAATACAAGCGCATGAAACTTCAACAGTACATTTTCCTTTCTTTCATTTTTCTTTTCTGCTTCGCAAACATGAATGCCCAGCAAACTTTCCCGCTCTACGGCAACGACCCCATCCCCAATTCCAAGCCTGCCGAGAATCGGGAAAAAACCGAAATCAACGACTGGAAAATTGAATTCACTACGGAGACATCCGAGCCAACTTTAACCTATTTCAAGCCAGCAAAATCCAATGGCACGGCCGTCATCGTCTGTCCAGGTGGCGGTTACTCTGGCACAGCGGGCGACCACGAAGGCCGTCAAATTGCCAAGGCGCTCAACGAGGCTGGCATCGCCGCCTTTGTGCTGAAATACCGCATCCCTAATGACCGCTACTGCGTGGATAAATCACTCGCACCACTACAAGATGCTCAGCAGGCCATCCGCACCGTTCGCAAACGGGCAAAGGAATGGGGCATTTTCCCCCACCGAATTGGCATCATGGGCTTCTCGGCTGGTGGCCACCTCGCCGCTTCCGCAGCCACGCATTTTGATTTTACGGCTGACGCAACTTGCAAGGACACCACCTCCGTTCGCCCCGATTTTGTGGGGCTGATTTACCCAGTCATCAGCTTTCGGGACGGGGTTGGGCATGATGGCTCCATGGAGAATCTGATTGGCAAAGAGGCATCGTTGCAACAGGTGGCATTCTTCTCAAACGAGCTTAGGGTTACGCCCCAGTCGCCGCCAGCCTTCCTCGTACATGCGCAGGACGATTGGGTAAAAGTCCAGAACAGTATGCTTTACCAGCAGGCTTGCATCGAAAATGGCGTACCCGTGGAGGCACATTTTTGGGCAAACGGCGGACATGGCTTTGGCCTGAAAAACCCCGTGAACGGGCAGGAATGGATGCCGTGGTTGGTGGCTTGGGTGAACCAGCTTCCTTCTCCCAACTAATTGGATTTCCAAGGCGATTTTTCTCTCACGATTCACTGATTTTTGTCAGTCGGCTGGGTTATTCCCCTCAGCTAATTTTGCCGCCGTATTCATTTCCTACCAAGTAGAACCGCCAAAAATCACCCGAATCATGGTACATCAACTCGATAAAATCTTCAAACCCCAATCCATCGCCGTCATCGGCGCTTCCACCCGGGAAAACACCGTCGGCAATTCCCTTTTCAAAAACCTGATTGACAGTGGCTACCAAGGCGGGCTTTACCCCGTCAACCCCAAAAGCAAGGAAGTGCTGGGGATTACAGCCTTTGAAAACATAGCTGCAGTGCCAGCTCCCGTTGATTTGGCGGTCATTATTTTACCCGCAAAATTCGTCCCCAGCGTGGTGGAGGAATGTGGCCAAGCGGGCGTCGGTGGGCTGCTCATCATCTCCGCTGGCTTTCAGGAAGCAGGGGAGGACGGTAAAAAAATGGTCGCTGAAATCCTGAAAACCAGCCGCAAATACGGGATGCGCATCGTCGGCCCGAACTGCCTCGGCATCATCAACCCGAAACTGTGCATGAACGCCACCTTTGCGAAGCGGATGGCCCTGCCGGGTAATATCGCCTTCATTTCGCAGAGCGGTGCGCTTTGCTCCTCCATCCTCGACTGGGCTGCCGAACAGAACGTCGGCTTCAGCCACTTCGTCTCCATCGGTTCGATGGTGGACATCGGCTTTGCGGAGCTGATTGATTATTTCGGGATGAACCAAGAGACCTCGTGTATCCTCATTTACATGGAGTCACTCACGAATGCCCGCCAGTTCATGAGCGCCGCCCGTGCCTTTGCCCGCACGAAGCCGATCATCATTTTGAAATCGGGACAAAGCACGGCGGGCACCAAGGCCGCCATGTCCCACACGGGCACCTTGGCTGGCAACGATGCCGCTTTTGAGGCGGCATTCCGACGGGCAGGCTGTGTGCGGGTGGAGCGGATTTCACAACTTTTCAACTGTGCCCAAGCGCTCAGTATGCAGCCCCGGCCGAAGGGCAACCGCCTCGCCATCGTGACGAATGCGGGTGGCCCCGGTGTGTTGGCCACCGATTATTTGACAAACAGGGGCGGCGTATTGGCGGAACTTTCGGAGGAAAGCATTGCGAAGCTGAACGAGGTGCTGCCCGCTCACTGGAGCCACGGCAACCCGGTGGATGTGCTCGGTGACGCCTCCCCGACCGAGTACCGGAAGGCCGTCGAAATCTGCCTCGAAGACCCAGGTGTGGACGGCGTTTTGACCATCCTCACCGCCCAAACCGTCACCGATACGGATGGGACAGCGGAGGCGCTCGTTGCCGAAGGCACCAAAAGCCGGAAGCCGCTTCTGGCCTCGTGGATGGGCGAGCGGGACGTGTGGGCCGCCCGTGAAACTTTGGACAAAGGCAAAATCCCGAACTACCGCTACCCGGAGAGCGGCGTGGATGCTTTTTTGCAAATGTGGCAACACGCCAGCAACCTGGCGCTGCTCTACGAAACGCCGCCCGCAGCACCCCGCCGTTTTTCACCGGAACGGGATGCCGCTTGGCATATCATGCGCAACGCATTGGCCGAAGGCCGACACTACCTCTTGGAAAATGAAGCGAAGGCGCTGCTCGCCTGCTACGAGATACCTGTCGGCGGGAATTTCGTGGCAACGAACGCCAAGGAGGCGGGCGTTTTTGCGGAGCAAACTGGCTTCCCGGTGGTAATGAAAATCATGTCGCCGGATGCGCTGCACAAGACGGACGTGGGCGGCGTGAAGCTGAATATCACCTCCAAAGCGGCGGCTGAGAAAGCTTACGAAGTCATCATTTCTTCGGTAAAAAAACATAAACCGGACGCTGACATCAAGGGTGTTTTGGTGGAAAAAATGCAGAAGAAACGCTACGAACTGCTACTCGGTGCGATGCGTGACCCCATCTTCGGGCCGCTGATAGTGTTTGGGCAAGGCGGAGTGGCAGTCGAGGTCATTAAGGACACCAGCTTTGGCTTGCCGCCATTCAATTTGGCCTTGGCAAAACGGGCCATCGAACGCACCCGCATTTACCAGCAACTGAAGGGCTTCCGTGGAATTCCCGGCGTTGACCTTGACGACTTGGCTTTTACTTTGCAAAAATTCGCCTACATCCTGATGGATTTTCCAGAGGTGCGGGAGATGGACATCAACCCCTACCTCGTGGATGAAACGGGCGGCATCGTTGTGGATGCCCGAATCCTGCTCGACGACTACCACCCTCGCCGCAAGGGACATCCTTACCAACACCTCGTCATTTCACCGTACCCGGAGAAATATGAGAAGCATATCCACCTGAAAGACGGTAGGGAGGCGCTGCTCCAGCCCATCCGACCAGAGGATGAGCCGTTGTTGGGCGATATGTTCAACTACCTTTCCGACCAGTCGCTGTACTTCCGGTTTTTCGGTTATATTCCGAAGGTGACGCACGATTTTTTGAGCCGTTTGGCACAGATTGACTACGATAGGGAAATGGCTTTGGCAGTGAAAATCGAGGAAGACGGAAAAGCTCAGTTTGCAGGTGTGGTGCGCATCATCGCCGATGCGTGGGGCGAAAACGCTGAGTTTGCCATCATCGTAGCAGACCCTTGGCAGAACCAAGGGCTGGGCAGCCTGATGATGGATTATATGCTGGAAATTGCTAGGGACAAAGGCATCAAATTGATTAAGGCTTCGGTGCTGCGCAACAATTCACACATGATTAAGATGTTCCAACACCGTGGGTTCGAACTGACGGTGGAGGACAGTGGGGTATTTTCAGCAAGGCTGGATTTGGAACATGCGCTGCCGTTTGTGGCAGAGCTGCCGTTTGAGCCGAGGTAAAGGTTGGAAATTAGAAATTGGAAATTGAGAAATTGGGAAGTCTGGGTTGGGAGAATATTAGTTTTTGAAGTGTTCATTGAAGGTGCTTTCCATCATTTCGATGTACCAGGATTCTACCCTGAGGCGGTATTTGAAGAGGGCTTCGCAACGTTCTAGGAAGAGGTCTTCCAGCTTGTGCAGGGCCATCAATTCCACGGCTTTTTTGAAAGCGTTGTAGCTGGCTTTGTAATTCGCTTCCGATAGTCTTCCGAGTCTGGCGGCGTAAGCCGTGGTCACTTCCACCCGGTACAGCAGCAGGTCAATCACCTCGGAAGGAAAGACCGAGACCTTCTCGTAATTGCCAATCAATTCCCGCAACTTGGCATTGCTGGGCCGCTTGCGGTTGCCCGTTCTTGTCCAGAAAAAGCTGTAGATTTTTTGGCGGTATGATTCGAGCATTTCCTTGCGCTCTTCGGTGGTCATGAGTTCCTGGGCGTAGAACTCCTGCACCTGCGTCAGCTTGCCGAAAAGCTTGAGCAATTCTTCCCGCAGCTCGGCTTCGTTGAGGGTGTCGAGGTAGGTGCGGAGGGATTTGAGTTTGGGTTTGGCCATGTTTAGTTCTTGTTCAAGTTTTGATATTTTTTTGGAATAAGCCGATAGTAATATTTGTTCAAATCCTCTTTTTCAAAAACCTTATGAAAAGGCGAAAAGAACACATCCTCCCTTCCCATTTTATCCTCAAACCATTGAAAATCAGGCAGAACTAGCAGCGTCTTCGCCGAGTCGGGGCTTTCGAGTGCAGTCAGGTGCATGGTGGTGAACGGCACGCCCCAAGTCATCAGTACCGTGTCGAGCGGGGCTTGGTTTTCGGGAAGAAGGAAGCGGTTGCCGGGGTGGGCGACCTGTTTTTCAATCCAAGCGAACTGGCCAGCCACCGTGCGGTGGTTCCAGGCGATGGTGGCGAGGCGGAGGAGCAATATAGCACCCACCGTCGAGGCAAGCCCAACCCTAACAGGGTTCCGAAACCATGTTAGGGTTGGGCTTGCCTTGATGGTGGGCAGTACATCAAAGAAAAAAGGCGTCGCCACGAAAATGCTCAATGGCAGGTACGATACCTCGGAGTAAAATCGGTACTGCGCTTGCGGGTCGGCGATATTGTACAGCAGCAGGTAACCCAGCGAAAATGACCAGACCAGTGCTAGTCGCAGCCACGCTTTTTTCCGAAGATAAAAAATACTCACCACGCAGAGCAACAGCGGCCACATATAATAATAGTGTAGGCACCGCTCCGCAAAAACGAGGTTGGAGGGAATGCTCCACAGTTTGGGGAAATATTGCTGGAGGTTCACGGCGAACTCGGCTTGCTTGGCAGCCTCGTACCAATTGGTAAAAAAAGCGGATTTGATGCCAGTCGCCACCATGAAAATGCCGAGTAACAGTCCGTATCGCCAATGCCGCAGTTCCTTGTTTTTTATGAAGAAAAATAACCAAAGAAACACCGTGAAGATAATGCTCAATTTATGCGAAAAACCTATCGTGGCTATGAGCGGGAGCAGGCAGACCCATTGCCAAGTTTTATTCAATGCCTCATTACGAAGCACGATTCCGAAGGCCAAAAGCAGCAGCGCTAAGCCCAAGTTGAACTCGCTTTGGATATGATAAAAGCCATCGTAGGTCATCAGCAACATCAGAGAAAGCAGCACCCAGCCGAGCGCATCGCATCGCAAGTGCCGGACGAGCAGGTGCCAAATTGCAAAGTAAAAAAGGATGTAGGCCGCCGAGAATCCAATTGCCAGCGCCCAAAGCGGAGCACCTATTTTCATCAATAAAAACGGCATGACCTGCGGCACAGCAGTCACGAAACGATAGTGGTAAATCTGGATTTTTTGTTCGTTAATGAGGTTGAACAATTGGAATCCAGCGTCCATAAAGAAGGCCCGCTCACGGTAGAAGATGAGGGAAAGGAGGAGGAGAAGTGCCCATGTTGAATAACCTAGAAATTGGGGAATTGGGAAATTGGGAAATTGCGAGGTGCCCGAATTTCCCAATTTCCCAATTTCCCAATTTCCATTTTCAGCTGATGGCATAAGTTGTTAGTCGGCACTTCACCCGCAGCACCTGCCGGATGTCCTCCAAGTCAACTTCATAGGGTTTGTAAACATTGCCGTTGTCGGAGATGAGGCGGAGTTGGTTACCTTCCCGGAGCTGTTGTACTCGCTTGGCGACCACGACGTCCGTAACGACGACGTACACGTTGTTGTCCCGCATGGGGTCGCCCCGTTCGAGGGGTTCGCAGACGACAATGTCGCCGTTGGTAATGGTGGGGTACATGCTATCGCCCGTGATTTCGAAGGCGATGAGGTTGCCGTCGAGGTTGGGGATGGAAAACTTGGGCAGTTCAGCGAGGTAGCTGTTGTCGGAGTGCTCAAGGGCATAGCCGGCCATGGCTCGGTTGGGGACAAGCGTGATATTGAGGCGACCACCAAACTGCCGCTCATCGAGGGAACGGACGGGGATGGCGGTATCCGCTTGCCGCTTGAACATCTGATTGGAAAACCCAAACACGTAGTTGGCGTCCACGCCGTAAATTTCAAACAATTTGTGCAATTGTTCGACCGTGATATTGCGGTCGCCTTTTAGAATACTGTTCACAACATGGTTGTAAGTACCCAATTGCTTCGCAATGTCCGATTTACCTTTAATCAAATTGTTTTTTTCCAAGGTTTCAAACACTTCGCTAAAGCGCTGATTCACAATGTTTTCTGAGAAAATTCCCATGATTTATGAAAATAAATTAAAAAATGTTTTAAAAATGCTTGGAATAAAAAACATTTTGTGTTTATATTTGCACCATCAGATTGCGCAAGCAACAAGGACGTGCAAAAAGAAGGCTCGCAAGATACAAATAGTTTTCAAAAACAACTTAGCCATGCGTACCAACCAACAAAAAAATTTCGATTCTGAATACGGTCATGCCCGTTACAGCAGTGACGGCGGCGTTACTTACAGCCATCACCAGCCTTTTTCACCAGGTGCGGCGGCAGTTTGGGTGCTGCGAAGATTGGCGCTGGTCATTGAGCGATTGTTCGTGATTGGGAAATATCAGTTTTATAAAAAAACTGCTGTTGCGCCGAGCGCCATGCGGATGCCAGTGGCGAAAGTGGCCATTTTGGGAGCCTTTGCATTTTTTGTTTTCCGTAAGGATGCTAGTTTGGAAATGGGCATGGGTTCCCGCAAACGGGCCGAAATGGGTGGCCGACCAGTAGCCGAAACGGTTTCTTACGAAGAGCCAAAATCCACTAAAAAACTGTCGCCGTGGGGTGGCCTAACCTCCATTTTTGAATCAAAAGATTATTTCGCTGATGAGCCTGGCGACGATGCCGAGGCCAAGCGCACCAAGGAATACATTCGCCGCTTCAAGGACATTGCTGTGGCGGAATCAGAGCGCTACGGCATCCCAGCAAGCATTAAAATGGCACAGGGGATACTTGAAACCAATGCTGGGAGCAGCCAATTAGCGAAGAAAAACAACAACCATTTCGGTGTGAAATGCTTCAGCCGTACCTGCAAAAAAGGTCACTGCTCCAATTTCGGAGACGACAGCCACAAGGATTTTTTCAGAAAATATGGCAGCCCGTGGGAGAGCTGGCGGGCACACAGCAAAATGATAGTCAGTGGCAAATACAAGTCCCTACTCAAATACGGGAATGACTATGAGAAGTGGGCAGAGGGTTTGAAAAAACTTGGCTACGCCACCGCCAAGCACTATGATAAAACTTTGATTGACCTCATCGAGAAGTACCACTTAGATGAACTCGACAAATAAATAGGTCTGCTGGTTGAGGTTTCAGGGAGGACCAGTGCGTGAAACACTCAACCAATCCCCTAAGCAAAAATTGAAAGAACTATCCTTGAACCATAATCACCCGACTGTTCCGCGCTCTCACTATGGATGCCCCAATTAACCAGCCCCAAATCACCACGATATTTTAGTAGTTTTCTCATGTATGTTCTGGGTGCGACCGCCAGCTGTGAACGGCAGCTTGGCGGTCTTTTTTTGCCCCTGACCCCTAAAGGGGAACCTATGAACAAAAGAATCTGGTAAAAATCAGACTACTTATACCGCTCCGCAATGGCGTCAATTGCTTTGGCCAATTTGTGGTCACGATCGGTAACCGTTCCGCCTGCATCGTGGGTGTTCAGCTTAAAATTGACGGTGTTCCAAACATTTGACCAATCAGGATGATGGTTCATTTTTTCAGCGGCGAAAGCCACTTCGGTCATGAAGGCAAAGGCTTGGGTGAAATTTTTAAATTGGAAAGTAGCTTGGAGGGAATTGTCTTTTTCGGTCCACATGGTAGTGATTGCTAGATTGTTTTATTGTTGAATTGTTCCGATGCGCAATTTAGAATCAATGCAGCAACGAAACAATTCAACAATATAGCAATTCAAACCATCATTTGTTCTCCTCCGGTTGGGAAAGGATGAAATCCTCCAGAACGGCGTCAAGGATTGGGTCTTCACCTTCAATATAACCGTGCTTCAGGTCGTAGCCCCAGAATTTGCTGGCCGTGTTCCAGTAGCCAGCAGTCATGCCGCCTCGATATGTTTTTATAAGGTCGTAAAGCGGGGTATCAAGTTCACGTTCCACCATCTTTACCAAAATTTTACCTTGGGTTTTGGTCAAATTCTTCAACGGTTCCTCAAACTTGTCGTCAAGATCTTTTTGCAAATGCTTGGCGTAGCGCTTCCGCTTTCCCTTCCGCATTTCATTGGTTTCCTCATTTAATTGGCGAAAAGTAGCAATTGCTTCTTTGGCGTAAGGATAAACGATAGCTGCATAGCGCAAATATTTACGGTAACGATTGTACTCGTCCACACTTTTAAATTTGCGTGGGGAAGTGAGCGAAACAGTAGTTAGCTCTTGGGCCACATATAAAGTGTCGCCATTTTTATCCAGCAGCAAAGTGAACAATTGGCCATTTATGGAAGCTGTGCCGATGCTGGTTTGCGCTGAGCCTAGTGTAGCCGCACAAATAAATAGCAAAATGACAATGCTTTTAATTTTCATGTATTGAGAATTTGGTGCAAAGTTAAGAGGCGGTTCAATTTGAGCATCATTGATTATTTCAAATACTGGTCGCCAATTTTGATCCATCCAACACTAAGACGCAGAAACGCAGAAAATAGATGTTAAGGTATTGCAAAACTTGCCCCAAAGTTTTTCCAAAAAAGCTTTTCCAAAGAAAAAGCCTGCCTCGGAATGACACCGGGCAGGCTTCTTTTTTCTTCGTAAACAGGTCGGTTAATTACTTGCCTTTTTCAGGCGGTACTCATAGAGCTGTACAATTTTTGCCTGATGATCGGCCACTTTGTTGAGCAATTTCAGCTCTTGTTTAATGGCTTGATCCGCTTTTTCTTCCTTGCTCTTTCGCACAGATTTTAGTTGGCGGTTCAGGTCAAGAATTTTTTGGATGGTGGCTGTCAAAGAGTCCTTTGCATTGAACAGCCGCTGAATCATTGAATGTTCATTCATTCTTAACTGGTTTGGTATAGGCGAAAAAAATCAACATTTATTTCAAGGGAAGTAAGGTGTGACAAATATAGTTTTTTGAAACTGAACTTTTCAAATTTATTGGTCATCAATTTTATAAAAAATGATGAGCAATATTATTACGTTTCTGGATAAATTGGGATGAGATATCACAGCTTGATAACTAACTGAATTAACGAAAGGGGTATGTAAATGTTTGATGCTGAATGTTAATTCCCCAAGATTTTTTCCTCAATTTTAGTCGTTGAAAAACCCTCCACAAACGGAAGGCTATGAACTTCCCCACCTTCTCCTAATACTAGGTCGGCACCCACAATCTGAGACACTTCCCAGTCTCCCCCTTTTACCAATATATCCGGATGAATTGCTGAAATTAGTTCATACGGTGTCTCTTCCTCAAAGAGTACTACTGCATCCACACAAGCCAGTGAAGCCAACACATGCAGCCGACTTTGTTCATCTTGAATGGGGCGTGTTGGCCCTTTCAATTTCCGCACTGATGCATCTGAATTAATGCCAATGATTAATCGATGGCCAAGATCACGGGCCTCGGCGAGGTAGTGGACATGCCCGAAATGTAGGATGTCAAAACAGCCGTTGGTGAAAACGATGCGCTCGCCTTGTGACCGCCAATGTTTGACCGTTTCAAGCGACTGCGAGAGGTCTTGAATTTTCGATTGAATTTTTTCGAAGAACATCAGGATGGAATAATTTACAAAATAGAATTTTCAACCCACAAAATAAGAAAATCAGGCTTGAGTTGGCTGTGGGTGATAGCCCTTGTTGTAAATCGGTAAAATAAGAAGGGCCGCAATGCCGAGCAAGGAAGTCAACCCGATTTGAATTGTAAAGAAAATGATATTGGCGACCGAAAATGCATCATCGCCCCGAATCCCGTAGAAAGTGGTGAGAGAGGTGATGACCAAAAAATGGAAAGTGCCCATACCGCCTGGGGAGGGAATTACCATGCCCAAAGTACCAAATGCGAAGACCGTTAATGCGGCCAACAAACCAAGATGGGCTGTGGGGCCGAACGCCTGAAATCCAAGCCACGTCATGACAAAGTACATCACCCAAATATTCAGGCTGTGAAGCACGAACAGCCAAGGTTTGCGCAAATTGGCCACTGCTTTTATGCCTTCCCAAAAGCCTTTCACCATTCCGAATATCTTTTGGAAAATGGCGGTTTGGGCCAGCCTCTTTCTTGCGAAAAACATACCGACGGCGCCAACCAACATAAATCCTAAAATCCACCATTTGGCAGGATTTGATGTCTGAACCGTTTCTGGATTAGTGTTTTGCCCAATAAAATCATTGTAATTCAGCAACTTATCTCCTTCCAGCAAAACCGCCAGCAAGAAGACCAAACCAAGGCAAAGCACGTCCACCACCCGGTCAACGACGATGGTGCCCATCACCTTCTCAGGTGGCAGGTTTTCATATTTTGACAGGACGCCAGCACGTACCACTTCCCCCATTCGGGGCAGACCAAGGTTGGCAAAATAGGCAACCAAAATACTCAAGTAGCCATTGAGGAAGCGGGGCCGGTAGCCCAAAGGCGCCAACAACATTTGCCATTTTGCAGTCCGACTGTAATTACTAACTAGGAAAGCCAACGCAACCAATGCCATCCAACCAAAATTGGTGCTTTTGAAATCGTTGAAGAGTTTTTCCAAAAGGTTGCACTCAGCTCCAGGAATGCCACGCTGGGCACAATCGGCGAGGTAGGCTGTGTTTTGGCTACGATAAACCAAGTAAAGAATGATGGCACCAATGCCAAGGAACAGCAGGAATTGGAAAATGCTCTTTACAAGTTTATTCATAGGGCAAGCTTAGGCGGGCAGTCTGTTATTCTCATCTGGAAAAACGGTGGCTGGCCTGAAATCTTTAGCCTCTTCTGGAGCCATCAGGGCGTAGGCGATGATGATAACGATGTCCCCGGGCTGGCATTTACGGGCAGCGGCGCCATTGAGGCAGATGACACCAGAGTTGCGCTCCCCACGGATAGCATAAGTCTCAATTCTCTCACCATTATTGTTGTTCACAATTTGCACTTTCTCGCCTTCCATGATATTGGCGGCTTCGAGCAATGCCTCATCAATGGTGATACTACCTACGTAGTTCAGGTTGGCTTCCGTGATTTTAGCCCGATGAATTTTTGATTTGAAGATGGTTAGAAACATAGCGGCGCAAAAATAAGAAAATGCAGGGTTTGGCGCATTTTTTTGGACATCCTGACGAAATGCACCGGGAAAGTAACCCGTAAAGGCAGCACAAGTTCAATCGGACTTAAATGAACAATCTTGAAAAAAATGCCCTGATTTTTGGTGAATCAAGAATCTTACTGAGGCAAAATAAAGTCATGTCAAGATTTTTTCAGTAAGAACTTTTTTATCTATATTGCTGAAAATCAATTATTTGCAAATTATTTAAGAATAAATATTTATAAACTATTCAGTAGCGGCCTGATTTTTGGCAAATGGGTAGTATCGTTCGACTGTGAACGGTGACCCACTTAGCGGAGCGGCAAGAACAGCAAATTGTGCCGTCAAAATGATTTCGAATTCCGCTAGCACTTAAGCCCGTCTGAATCCCTTCCAAGGGCACTATTCCCACTAGTAAACAAGACTGAAGACTGACTTCTTGAAACCACAAGGTTTCTCTAAATGGTAATTCTATACCCCTAATCCACATAGGCCCCCTTCTAATTAAAAGAAAAATGAAAAAAGGCAAAAACTACGAATTTGACTTAAGGGACTAAAACAAAAACGAACACAAACGAACACACTATGAGACGGATTCCATGTACATTGGCGGCAGCCTGGTTGGGCATTTTGCACTCCCAGGCTGTCGCAGAAACGGATTTTGCACCTGGTAATTTCTTCACTCCTGCTGGCACTAGCCTTCCTGATGAATCTGATGTGAAGCTTAGGATGGAAATGATGTGCAGCCCAGTGGCAACAGTTTTCGACGAAGATGTGAAGGCATACCTTACTCGCTACCTTACCTACGGCATCCGGGAGACGGAGGCCATGCTTGGCCGAGGCATAATTTACCTACCTACTATTGAGCATTACCTCGACATGAACGGCCTGCCAAAGCAGTTGAAATACCTGCCAATGATAGAATCCGAGATGTTGCCCTATGCTGTTTCGACACGTGGGGCGGCCGGCTTGTGGCAGCTCGTGCCAGCAACAGGTCGTGCACTCGGCTTGGTAGTGGATAACAAATTGGATGAAAGGAAAGACCCACACCGCTCTACCGAAGCGGCAGCTAAATACTTGAAACGACTTCACAAACGATTTGGAACTTGGGAGTTAGCACTGGTAGCTTACAACTGTGGCCCAGGGCGCCTGAACCGGGCCATCCAAGCGGCTGGAAGCCGGAAATACGAACGTGTAAAGCCCTATTTGCCGAAGGAAACGCAACTCTATATTGCCCGTTACCTGGCTGCAGCCTATATCGGCAGCCATTTTGAACAGCATAATATTGCACCTGCATTGCCCGACCCAGAATTGTACAACGGGATGGCAGCAAGGGTTTACGAGTCGATTTCACTCAAAAAAATTGCTGACATTACAGGGGTTGACCTGCCAATCTTGCGTCGACTAAATCCTGGTTTCATAAGCGACTATTTACCTGCACAACAAAACGGCGTTTTCTTGACCTTGCCGAGAGAGGTTTGGGTAAGCTACTTGGATGCAACAAGAAAGCCCAAGCTCCGGCCGTAATAACCTAGTTGGTATTCTTTTTCTTGGACCATTCTAACAACCTAAAATCTAGGCTTGGGCGGCTCGTCATTCCCATTCAGCAAATTTTTCACTACATTTGCTTTGAGAATAAAAGCTGTTGTATAGTTTTGCAGCACAACCCGCCGAACATATTTTGCACTTCGAACCAAAGTGAAGGCAAAATTTTCAACTATCCCATTTATCAAGTCCCTGTTCAATCCGAAAGTGAAGATCGCGGCATCTTTTCCCATCCCATACCTATTGGTATCCCTGAGAACATAGATTGTTTTTCTTAATTTTTTTGCGTTGCAAAAAGAAGCTACACTATTGGCCTGTCAGCTAATAGTGATGGTTGGTTTTTGAATCGCAATAACCAAAAACTGCGTGTGCCATGAAAAAGGGATTTTTACAAATTGTTTTCTGCCTGTTTGTTTTGCCTTTCGTCTGCAAGGCCCAATTCGATGAGGTTGGGACCATCTTTGGTTGCTCCAATTATAGTGGAGACCTAACCGAACGTGACATTGAACCCCTGGAATGCAACCTAGCCAACGGGATTTTTGTACGGAGGAACTTAAGTAGCCAACTTAGCCTGAAGCTCCAGTTTTCAAGAATGGTGCTTTCTGGCAATGACGCCAACAACACGGCGGAAGGTGGCCTCTGGAAACGAAACCTGAATTTTCGCTCCGACCTGTACGAGTTTGCTGCACAGGCCGAGTGGGTGCCCATTAGCCTGCAAACGGGCGACAACCAGTTCCAGCCCTATCTATTTACAGGTTTAGCGGCTTTCTATTTCAATCCGCAAACTGAAATGAACGGAAAATATTACAACCTCCACCATTACCAGACCGAGGGGGTCGAATACAGTCAGTTCCAGTTTGCAATACCTTTTGGCGCTGGTGTCCGCCTCAATTTGCGCAACCGAGGCAGCCTTGGCTTCGAATTTGGTCTTCGGAAAACATTCACCGACTACCTCGACGATGTCAGCAACACCTATCGCAGCGACCTCCGCCAACTAGGGGAAGTGCACAACCTAGCTGCCCAGCTCAGTTATCGTGGCATTGAGGAGCACTCCTCCGACACTCCGAATTACCCAAAAGCTGGCACCAAGCGGGGAAACCCTGACAAAAAAGATTGGTACGGTCTGTTCGGAATGACACTAGCCATCAAAATTCACCGATGAAATACAATTTAATGCCTTGAACTAATGGGCAGTTGCTGGCATTCGGTGTCGGGACTGCCCATGTTTTTTTAGGTTGGAACAAAACCGTTCTCTAAGAAATACGCTACTATTCGTAACAAGGAACTAGCTTTGCCGCTCTTTTAAAAAACATAAATACTGCCATCAATGAGCAAATTCATACCGTTCCGTGCCTACCGCCCAACCAAAGAAAACGCCAAAGCTGTGGCTAGTCGACCCTACGATGTACTGAATCGGGAAGAAGCACTGGAAGAATGTGACGGAAACCCATTGTCTTTTTACCATGTCATCAAACCTGAGATAGATTTTCCGAAGGAACACGACCACTACGCTCCGGAAATTTATGAGAAAGGCAAGGAAAACTTCGACAAGCTCGTCAACGATGGCGTTATTTTTCAAGATGAAAATGCCCTTTTTTATGCCTACCAAATCAAGATGGGCGATCATGTACAGACGGGCTTAGTTGGCTGCTGTGCAATAGACGACTATTTCAACAATATCATCAAAAAGCACGAACTCACCCGCCCTGACAAGGAGGAGGACCGTAAAAACCATATCCGTTACAGCCGCTTGAACTACGAACCAGTTTTGTTCAGTTACCCGCATGTAGCTGCCTTGGATCAGCTGGTTGAGAGTGTGCTTGCACAAGCCCCAGCATACGATTTCACGTCTGACGATGGCATCCAGCACAAGTTGTGGCCCATCACCGACGAGGCGCTCAATGCTAAAATCGAGGTACTTTTCGAGACGGATGTACCTAAAATCTACATTGCTGATGGCCACCACCGAACCTCTGCTGGGGCACTCGTGGGCCGTGAACTTAGCAACGGCCAACCTAGCGGGGCCGATTATTTCATGGCAGTAGTATTTCCCGATAACCAGTTGGCGATTCAGGATTATAACCGGGTAGTTGCGGATTTGAACGGCTTAGACGAGGAAGAATTAGTAGAGAAAATAGAGGAGAAATTCGAAGTGAAAGCCATGGACGATGCCTATCGCCCAGAAGTATTGCACAATTTTGGCATGTATGTCGGTGGCAACTGGTACCGGCTCATCGCAAAGCCAGGCACCTATGACGACAGTCCCATCGGCCAGTTGGATGTGACCATCCTGACCAACCATATTCTCGCCCCGCTACTAGGCATTGGCGACCTTCGTACGGACAAGCGCATAGATTTTGTGGGTGGTATTCGGGGCCTTGGCGAACTGGAACGTCGGGTGGACAGTGGTGAAATGGCCGTTGCCTTTGCACTCTTCCCCGTCAGTATGGCACAGCTCATCAATATTGCAGACAATGACCTCATCATGCCACCTAAAGTGACTTGGTTTGAGCCCAAATTGCGGAGTGGTTTGTTTGTGTATAGTTTGGATTAAGCGTAATTAGTGTTTTATATTTAAAGCAATTACTATTCTCAGCACTGCCACCCCAAGCACCAACATCATCCACGGCACATATTCCATTTCGCCATGCAGCACCCTCTTGAAATAACTGTTGGCAAATATTGTCCAAATCCACCAGCCACCCACTGTGTGCAGGAGCTTCCATTGCTTTTGGGTTAAATATTTTGAAAAACGTTTGAATGAAGTGAACAGCATAAGCACCAGAAACAAATAAGCAATACCGCCAGCTATCAAGGAATAAGTTTTCGCCAAGGTAAAAACTGGATGGAAGTATCGTTGCAAAAGCACTAAAAAGGCGAGGTGAAGCAGATGGATAATAGCAAAGGAAATCCCGAAGAACTTGCGGTTCATTCGCCACCAGAATGTGAAGGAATTGCGGAACAAAGCCTGCACTGCCGAGGCAGAAAAAGCCATTGAAAACAAAATCAAACTTGACTTGGCAGAAAAACGGATGCACTGGCGTGTACTTTCCTCCGTGAATCCACCGATGGCATAAAATATTACGAAACAAAGCAGCGAAAGCCCTACAGTGAGTTGGACAATTCGCCAATGCCAGAAGCCATTGGAGGTATCATCATTGCTAATATTCTCAGGCATTATTTTATTGGAATATGATGATTAATGATTCAGGATATATAAAGTCATATTTAGGAATTAACGAACAAAAACTCAATCAAAACCCCAACTGTTTATGTCCTGAATCAGTAATCCATAACAAAGACCATATATTAAGACATAAGTCAAAGCCTGATATTATTTGCTAAATTCCACGGGCTCAACCTTGCTAAATCCAATGTAAATGAAACACGCTCCAAGAACTTATCCCGCCCACTTGAATCATACAGTCCTGGCAAGCTGTCCGTACCCCGAAGTGTTTTCGAATTTACGATAGGAATATACACGCCAAATATACCATTGCCAAACTCCAACGCTACCCCACCCTGCCACCAAACTTGGTCAGAGAAGCTAAGTTCATTGGATATAGGGCGGGCATCGTCATAATAACCGAAGTCAAAATAAGGCTTGAGTGGTAGTTTCAGTGGTAAGTCCTGCGGCAAGTCAGCTTTCAAGTTGATCGAAAAAATATAATTATTGCTACGTCCTTCACTGAACGGACTACCCAGTGGTACTTTCAGGCCACCTTCCCGGTTTGTAGTGATTTGTTGGGAATATGAACCTGTAGTCTCCGTACGCCCAAAATAGTAATCGTCATATCGGTAGTCGTTGAAGCCCTGACCAGTTAGGTTATAGGCACCTGGGGCAATGGTTCCACGTTTGCGGTAATCGTTCTTCAAAAAGCCCCCAAAGAAAAAGCGCATATAGATTTTGCGTTTTCGCTCATATGCCAATGCAGTGTTTGCTTCCAATGAGAGCCGCATATAGCTGCTCTTTATTTTTGAATTAAAAATATCATCATAACTGCGTTGTTCCAACACCAATCGTAAACTGTAAGGATTCAATGCCCGGCGGTCGCCAATCTCCCAACTGGCTTCGTTGATGGTGGCATCTGACCAATCAACGGTGTAGCCCACCGAGCCGCCTCCCAGCAGCAGTTGCTCCTGCAAAAAGATACTGCGCAATTGGAATTCCTGATAAAACTGCCGATTGGCGGCTCCCATCAATTCCAAACGAACAAACGGCACAATGCGGCGGTACTGCAACAGTTCCTTTTCAACCTCGCCGTCAACTTGTGTGTACATTGCCTCTCGATAGTTGAACGCCTTAGAGTTCACCCCAAAGCTCAGCTGTTTTATTTTTTCCGCCTTTGGGTAGATATTGTACTGCATGTTCGCCATGCCAGCGAGGTCTTTCGATTGGAAGCCGTACATCGTCGCCAATTGGTACTCAAACTTGCGAGCAGGTAGAATGCCGTTGTGCAGCAGCAGGCCCGCCATCAAGCCATCATATTTGTTCCAGCCAATGATAGGCATGAAGTTTAGCGTCGTGTTTTTGGAAGTTTCAAACGGGCCGAGCAAACGCAGTTTCAATGGCTCCACTGTTTTCAGGACACCGCTCGTTTTGATGGTATTGTTTTTTCGGTAAAGGTCTAGGGTGACGTGACCACCGTCGAGCACGAGGCGGTCGGCATCCGTGGCAGGAAAGTCCACGGTCTTCTCCCCTTCAAAACCTTCGAACCACTCAGTGCGAACAGCCACCGTGTCGCGGTAAGCCGTGATTGGGAACGGCGCTGCTATTTCACCCCGGTTTTTCACCAAGACCTTGTAGCCGCTTGTTGAGTTGCCATCTATTTTCTTCAAACTATAATCCAATTGCTTATTGGACTTGAGGTAACCATCGAAAAACCAGCCAAGTTGCTTGCCGCTTTCCCGCTCAAAAATCGCCTGTAAATCTGATGGCAGCGGATGCTTGAAATGCCACTGGTCATAATATTTTTTCATAATTCGGTCAAACTCCGCCATGCCAAGGTACTGCTCCAAATGGCCAAACACCGAGCCTGTTTTCACATACACATCCAAGCCATAATTGATGCTTGAAAAATCATCAGAGCTTGACTCTGGCGCTTGGTCAAGACCGCGGCGGGATTGGTATTCGTGACCAAATTCATACAAATCGCCATCAATCATTTTGGTGACAAACTTGGGTAGGCCAAAATCAACACGATCACCGTAATACTGGCGCATGTAGCGGTACTCGTAGTAACTGTTCATGCCTTCGTCCATCCAAGGGTGGTCACGCTCATTGCTTGCCAGCAGGCCGTAAAACCAATTGTGGCCGACCTCGTGTGTGATCACGTCGTCAAGGCTGCGGGCACTGCCGCTGTTGCCAATGACTGTAATCATGGGGTACTCCATGCCGCCGCCAGCGCTCAGGGCACTGTGTACAGCGGTTGCTTGCGGCCAAGGATATTCTCCTACATTTTGCGAGTAAAACTCCACGGCCCGCTTCACGTATTCAGCACCACGGGTCCAAATGTTAGATTCTGCATTGGTGAACATGCCCCAAGTTGGTATCTTTTTACCGCTGGGCAACACCGCCTCGTCCTTCACTACATGAAACCTTTTGTCGGCGAACCAGGCAAAATCATGTATATTTTCAGCAGTGTAGTGAAGCGTTTTCATGGTCGTTGCCGAAGGCGGAAATTCTTCTCCTTTAGGAAAGCCATTTTTGATAAAGTCCTGTGTTTCAGCAACTTTTTGCTCCAAAAAATTCTTTTCGCTATCCGTTTGGAGTATTCCGGTAGCACCTACGACGTAGTTTTCAGGCAATGTGATGGTAACGTCGTAATTGCCAAACTCAGAATAAAACTCGCCTTGGTCGAGGTACGGGATCGGGTGCCAACCTTGCGCATCGTACACAGCGGGCTTGGGGAACCACTGCGTCATCTGATAGGATGTACCGACATGGCCAAGGCGGCTCCACGAGGCTGGTATTTTCAGGGTGAACGGTGTTTTAAAAACGATCCGGCCGCCACTCTCAAGCGGCTGCGCCAGGTGCAGCACAGCAATGTCCGGGTTGTTTTTGTCAAATTCCCATTTGATTTTTTGACCGTACACCGAAAAGTCGAGGTCGGAATAGTAGCCTAGGTCACTATCTTTGGCGAAGTAAAACTTCGTGTCACCGCTGCGTAGTTTTTGCTTCGCAAACGCCGTGTTTTGGTTCTTGAATGCATTGCCCCAGAGGTGCATCCAGATGGAGTCGAGCGGGTTCGGCGAGTTGTTTTCGTATTCGATGATGATGTCGCCCTTGATGGTATTCGCCACATCGTCGAGCGTTACATTGATGCGGTAGTTGACGGATTGTTGAAAGTATTTTTGGGCGAAAGCACTTGAAAAAACAAATGTCAGCAGGGTAAATAGGAATATTTTTTTCATCAAACTTAGGTTTAAACGTTGGAATGGTTCGGATGACCGTCATCGTTGAGCGCAAAATTATCAATAAATGAGAGCCATTTTTCCCATTGTTTTTCTCTTTTCGACTAAGCTACTCCTTGGCCAGTCTGGCTTCCCAGCCACGTGGGCCGGCGACTGGAAAGGCACCCTTGAAATCTTTAATGCCACTGGAAAATTGCAAGAACTACCGATGGAACTGCATATCTATCCACTGGATACGTTTCCAACGGCTCACAGTTTCCAAATTATTTACGGAGAAGATAAAATAACAGGGCTGCGGGCTTACGAACTTGTGACCTTGGACACTGCCCGTGGCCTTTACCTCATGGATGAAAAGAACAGTATCAAAATGGAAGCATACTATCTGAATGGGAAGTTGGTGCAATGGTTTGAGGTAGAAGGTTCAATGCTTTACACAACGACGGAACTGGTAGGTGATGAGCTGCATTGGGAAATCGTTTCGGGAAGCTCAACGCCGGTTAGCACCACGGGAAATCAAACGGTGGATGGGGAAGAAATTCCGCCCGTTCGTACGTTTCCAGTAGCTGTAATGCAACGGGCAAGGCTAAAGAGGGGATAAAACAAAAGGGCTGAAAACCAACGCTTTGCGTCAATTGACAACCCTTTTCTCACCACTTTTTAGTTTTTCATTGGTGAAAACAAGCGCATTTCGCCAGTTTTCTTTTTCTATTTTTCAATAACCACAGAGGTTTTCAGCTTGGAAACCAAATCGCTGCTCTCGTCAAAGTGCTGGAACAAGGTATCTACAGCAGAAATTTTCACCCAGCTGTCGTTGTTGGCGGTGATGTCGGCTACCCGAACCGAAAACTCACCAGCATCCAAGCGGGCATCATTTTCCAAACTAGCTTTTAGGTTGTTGCAGTTGCCAACCAATTGCAAGCGATTGTCACCAGACAGGTTGACGTCGAGGTTGTTCACATTGGCTTTGAAGACCACTTTAGCTTCGCCCTCGTTCACGAGCCGGAAGCTGGCAAGGTCAAAATCATGTAGCGTCACATCGTCCGAGTTGTTCAGCCAAAGTTCTGTAAGATTTGGGGCCGTGATTTCGAGCATCACCCTGCCGTCAGGATTACCAGAGATGACGAGCATGTCACCCTGTTGCCGAATCTGTACATCATCCCAATTGTTCCTTTCTCCCTTGTTGAATTTGACCGAATACTCGCCCGACTGATGGATATCCAAACCAACCTCTCCTTCCAACCTGATTTTCGTAAAATCACGGTAATTGCTCAGGTCGTGCTTTTCTTCTTCATGCTGCTTTGCAAATTCGGGGTTGAAAAGACCTTCTTTTCCCATTTTCCAAGGGTATTGGCTATCCCACCAAGGAAAAGAGAACTTATCGTCTACTTGCAGGTCGAGGTTGCGCCAATCAAAGTTTTTGCCTGGGCGCACCCATTTATCCTGTGGTACTTTGACGATAATATGAACCCGTTGACCACGCCATTTTTCACCTTTATTTAGTTCAAAAAACCTAGGTAAAACGAGGTGATTTCCCTCGATGCGATACTGATAGTCAATTTTGCTGGCCAATTGTTGGCTTTCGCCTACGCCCTCTCCACGAGAGTAATTGGATTGGTAAATTTCAAATTTGTTGCTCTCGGAAGGCTCCACTTTCAGCCGTATTTTTTCACAAATCAGCTTGTTATCGGAAATATAGAGGTCTCCTCCAAAACTCATGAAACTCTCCCTGTAAGGATTGTCTTCAAAATCAATAAACAGTGTGTCAGTTGGGGCAATTTCTGTGGTATTGCTACCGAGGCCAACATCGCCACCATGCGAAAATTCACGCACAGTACGCACACTCACAAACATGAGGCTCACCAAATTTAGGGCCCAGAAAAGCCACAATCCTGCTGTCCAACGAGGCTTGAAATTCGTGCGCATGAAGAAGCGCATGACACCCAAAGCCAACATCAAAAGTGGCACACCCAAGAATATCAGAATGTTGACGGCTCCCAACGTGGTGAGGAAGGTAGAACCTGGTATCAGGTAGGTCGCAAACGGCAGGCCAACGAAAAGCCCACCTACCGCAGATACCCAAAAGAGTACCAGCATTGCTACCAAAGCTATTCCAATGATAAAACCAATGGGTCGAATGATTTTGACAATGGTTTCAAGCACTCTGCGGATAATGCCGCCCAAGGTGCCGATAATGGTGCTCAGAACATGAATCCCCTCGGAAGCGGCCGCTCTAAATTGATGTCCGCCAGTGGACGCATCGGCAGACGACGATCCGTCAGGCTGCGACCCCGTACTTTTTTTTTTTGACCCAAATTCGGCCTTAATTTCATCGCCCAATTCGCTCACTTTCTTCGAAACATGTTCGAATTCTTCTTCGATGATCTTGCCAATATTGCTCGCATTGATAGGCTCGCCCCGCATGGCAAGTTTGTCGCTGGCTGTAATTGCCTTTGGCAAAATGGCCCAAAGTATCAAGTATAAGGCGAAGGCAAATCCACCAACAAAAGTGAAAAGGATAAAAATCAGGCGCACCCAGAGTGGGTCAGCAATACCAAAGTAGGCAGCAATGCCAGAGCAAACACCACCGATCACCTTTTCGTCAGGGTTGCTAAAAAGGCGCTTGCCCGTTTTTATCTTAAACTTCTTTCCATACTTTGTTTGTGGCTCATCGGCCAGTGGTTCGTCGATGGGCTCAGCACCGAAATCTTCAGGTGTGCCCATGATTGAGATGACACTGTTCACATCTTTCAGTGAGACGATTTGGCGGCTGCCCAGTTTTTCCTGGAACAACTCCGCCATTCGTGCCTCAATGTCGGTCGTAATTTCTTCGTAGCCTTCAGAGCTGCGGAAGTGGTGGTGAATTGTTTTCAGGTAACTACTGAGCGTCTCATAGGCATCTTCGTCAATGGTGAAGGGCAGGCCGCCGAGATTGATATTGAATACCTTAGTCATTGTATGATTGATTGAATTCGTTAGTTGTAAAATTGTAAACAATTGGGTTTCAACCAATTGAAGAATCGTTTAATTGGTGGATAAGCTTTGGGTGGAATTGCTCACGGCATTAACCAATTGGTTCCAAGTGGTCATCAGGCCAGCGAGGAATTCCTTTCCATCGTCGGTAAGTGCGTAGTATTTGCGAGGGGGTCCGCTGGCCGATTCCCGCCAAGTGTAGTCCAGCAGACCAGCACTTTTGAGGCGAGCTAGCAGCGGGTACATCGTTCCCTCCACCACCATCAGTTCCGACTTTTCGAGCCGCTTGATGATGTCCGTTGGGTAGGCCTCGCCCTCTTCGGAGATGATGGAGAGGATGCAGAGTTCCAAAATGCCCTTTCGCATCTGCTGTGTGGTATTGTCTAAGAGTCCTTGAACTTTCATTGTTGTTGATAGAATTTCATGTGGCTCGTTCGAAGTTGGTTTCAGGTTCAAGTTTTTTTGGTTCGTCGGGTAGTCTTAACGAGACCAGTAACCTTGAACCTGAAATCTTGAACCGTAATTTGATGTGGCAAAGATAATATGCCACAAGGTACTTTGCAATACAAGGTAGCTTTTTTAGCAAGGATTTTTTGATAAACGGTGAGATTTCTCCGACGAAGCGCTTTTTTAACCGATAAAAACTTGATGAACAATAGCGGATAAATTCATTTTTTTCAACAAAAAAGCCTCCCCTGCCAACAGGCGGGAGAGGCTTTTCATGTATGCCAAATATTATTTGATTATCCGGCTTTCCGCACTGCTAACCTGGCTTTGTAGTCTGCGGGGTTGATTTTTTTGCCACTTTCTGGAAATGGTTGCACATCATACAACTGAACTTTGAATTTGCCAACTGTGGCAGTTGTAGCACCAGTGTCGGAAGGTTTCCTGATTAGCTCAACAACCTGCCCTTTTCCAGCGATTCCCACTGAGAGGGAGACTTTCACTTGCCCCTCTTGAATGCAGTTGGTGAATTTTGGACAGCGGGAATCCTCAGGAACGGAAGTAAAGGTCAACTTCAGGTCATTATCGGCCACCACAACTGATTCTCCCATTTTCAACTCAAAAAAATCGTCAATTTTAACCGTTGAGTAACCAGCTTTAGGCTTCTCTTTGCAAGCAGTCGCCAGTGCAAGAATGCAAATCATCAAGATGGAATTTTTTAGAATTCTCATTTTATCTCTTTTTAAACTGTTTAAGGAATTGTTATAGTCCGCCATGCTTGGCCTCATAAGCGTATAGTGCTGCGCCAATGATACCTGAATGGTTAAACATGGCAGCAGTTGTAACGTTCAGCCCACTGTTAATTTTATCTGAAAACTGCTTAAACTCATTGCTGATGCCACCGCCCAAAATCACCATGTCAGGCGAAAAAAGGCGGTCAATGTGCAGAAGGTATTCATTGAACCGCTTGCCAAAACCTGACCATGACATCTCATACTTCTTACGAGCTGTATTGGAAACATAATGCTCAGCAACCCAACCGTGAAGGTAAAGGTGTCCAAACTCGGAATTTGGAATGAGATGGCCGTTGTAAAAAAGGGCCGACCCAAGTCCACTTCCAATCGTGATGAGAATGATAGTTCCGTCTTTACCTAGGCCTTTTCCAAATCGCATTTCTGCCAAACCTGCGGCATCGGCATCATTCATCGCTATCACTTCTTTTCCAAGCGCTGTTGTCAGCAAAGTTTCTATGTTGGTGCCAACCCAAGCTGGGTCAACGTTTGCCGCACTGTAAGCTACACCATGCCTTACGATGGATGGGAAGCCACAACCAATCAGTTCGCCATCATACCCTATTTTTTCCACCAATTGAGTGACAACTTCTGCCACCGCATCAGGAGTCGCAGGTTTGGGAGTGGATAATTTTACGCGCTCAGTGACAAGTTCGCCTTTTTCAAGGTTGACGATTGCGCCCTTAATGCCAGATGCGCCAATGTCAATGCCAAGTATGTTTTTCGTTTCCATGAATTACCATTTATTTTATTACCCTAACTTTCATTTTTACGTCCACTTTAGGTCGGTCACGTGGGTCGGTTTCCACCGCTGCAATTTTATCAATCACATCCAAACCATTTACCACTTGCCCGAATACCGTATATTCTCTGTCGAGAATGGGCGTTCCACCGACAGTAGTGTAGGCATCCCGCTGCTCCTTCGTGTATCGAATCCCTTTTTTTGCTTCTATCAAACTCAGCTCTTCTGCGGTGAGTGGTTTACCCTGTACAATATAAAACTGCGACCCACTGGAGCGTTTTTGTGGGTTCACTTGGTCACCTTGGCGAGCAGCACAAAGAGCACCTTTCACATGAACCAGTGAATCTACAAATTCCGCAGGAACAGTATAGCCGGGGCCACCCATGCCTAGCGCTTGGTCAGGCTTGGCTCTCTTGGAATCAGGATCTCCGCCTTGCAACATAAACCCCTCGATGACACGATGAAACAACATCCCATCATAATAACCTTCCTCGGCCAATTTTAAAAAATTGTCACGGTGTTGGGGTGTTGCATTGGAAAGCTGAATGGTCATTGTACCGTAGTCAGTCTCAATTTCCACGAGGCAGGCGGCAGGTGCTGTGACTTGAATGCGCTGCTCTGAAACTGACGTTTTCTTGCCTTTAGTCGCTACCAGTTTGACGGTATAATTTCCGCTAGCACCGTAAACATGACCGGGAGCCGCCATCGTCGTAGATGGGCTGCCGTCGCCAAAATCCCATTCAAACTGGTCAGCGTTTTGGGAATTGTTCTCGAATTTAACTGAGGCTGGTGCCACGTGCGTTCCATCAGAAAAAGTGAAATTGGCGATTGGTTTTCCGCATGAAGCCACCATTGCCGCTAGGCAAAAAAACAATAAAAACTGGAAGTAACGAACCATTCAAAATAATGATAAATGAGCAATGTTAAATTACTGGGTCCGACGGCTTAAACGTTCTGCCATCCTTTCAAAGCAGCAAATTGGGTGCTGTGCAATGCTTATTCACTCAGCACTTTAACTTTCATTGCAATGTCTTGCAAGGGGCGGTCACGTGGGTCACGCTGCGCATTTGCGATTTTGTCCACCACGTCAAGACCTTCTACTACTGTGCCGAAAACCGTGTAGTCACCATCAAGGGCCGGATAGCCACCCACTTTCAAGTAGTAGTCCCGCTCTTCAGGGGTGTACTGCAAGCCTTTTTGCTGAATGATCATATCAAGCTGCTGTTGTGGCACTGGGCCGTTTTGTACGATGTAGAATTGTGAGCCGCTTGAACGTTTTTCGGGATTCACTTGGTCGGGCTGGCGGGCAGCAGAAAGTGCGCCACGGAAATGTCTCGCCCCGAATTCAGCAGGAATTGTGTAGCCAGGACCGCCCATGCCAAGTGGCTGGCCGGGCTGTGCATGCTTTGAGTCGGGGTCACCACCTTGAATCATGAAGCCGGGAATGACACGGTGGAACAGCGTGCTGTCGAGGTAGCCCTCCTTGGCCAGTTTCAGAAAGTTCTTTTTATGCTCTGGTGTGGAGTCGTAGAGTTTCACTTTGATATTGCCAAGGTTGGTCTCGATAAGCACCATTGCCTCGCCACCAGTCGCCGCAACTGAACCTGCATCAGCATTGGTGTTAGCGTCAGCATTGGTATTGCCTCCACAACTCATCAAAACAAGGATTGGCAAAACTGAAAAGAAAAGTACGAGCTTTTTCATGTTTGATTCTTTTTATAATTTTCTGAAAATCAACTTATTAGTTTAGTGCTCCTGTATTGTCACTGACAGTTTCGCCATGGGCTGCCTGCCAGTCCCGAAAGTACTGGATGATCTTTTCCTTGAGGTAAACCTCTTGCGTTTTTACGCCCTTTTGGGTAAAAAGCTTGATGCTGTCGTAGTGCGGCCAACCGTCTGCGTCCCGTCCTTTGAACTCGTAATATCCATCGTAACTCATCAGGCTACATACAGCGATGTGCATCAAGTCTTGTTTTTCTTCCTTCGTAAAATTGGTATTCCATCGTCCAAGCTCTTGGACGCCGATCATGAACAAGATGGCGTTCATATCGGGCAGAACATCCCTTTTGAGGGCATCTTTCACAAGATGTTTCACCTTCAACCACTCGAATTCAAGTTCCCAATCTTCCATTTTAGAAGTAAATAGTTTAAAAAAAGTCAGCAAAGATAAAGCGAATTACGATTCTTGATTTATGATTTACGAATGAGTGCTGTTCAGTCCAGTTGGGCTGCCACCTCGTAACCCTCAACCTGCTCATTCCTCCCGAACCAAGGTTGGTATCTTGCTGGCCCGATGTGCGGCAGGTACGGAAGCTACTACCCCAATTGCTATCACCACAATTGAAACAGCTAGCACATCCACTAACCTCATGCTGATGGGATAGGCATTCACTACAAAGCCTTCGGGAATGGGCACAATACCAAAGATTTTTTGTAAAACATACAAAACCACGGCTACAATCAAGCCTGATAGCAGCCCAAACAAACAAAGCAAGAACCCTTGCCCTAAAAAGATATTACGCACCAAATTGTCGTTGGCCCCCATGCTTTTCAGAATGCTGATGTCCGCTTTTTTTTCCAGAACTATCATCCACAGCGAGCCGATCATATTGAAAGCCACAAGCACCAGCGTAAGACAAAGCAGGGCAAAACTCATCCATTTTTCGATGTTCATCAATTTGAGGAACGCTTCATCTTGTTGGTAGCGGTCTTTCACCAGAAATTCCTCGCCCAGCACGTTTTGGATGGCGGCAATGGTCTTTTTTGGGTCAGCGCCAGATTTAAGTTTCACCTCCAAGGCACTCACCTCGCCATAGGCACCGAGGAGTTCACGGGCAAATTCAAGAGACACCAGAATATACTGGTTGTCAAAATCTTGCTGGATTTTGAAGCTACCACTTGGGTAGGCAATCCGCTTTTTGAATGGCTGCTCCAGACCCGCTGTTTTTTCCCGCTTGGCCATGTAAATACTGAGCAGGCCGAAGGGGTCTTCCAAATCTACTTGAAGTTTGTTGCGAACGCCGCCACCAAGCACGGCTAAGTTTTTTTCGCCCTGCGTGAGCAAGTATTGTCCTTCGAAAATGGCAGAATCAATGCCGCTTACCAGATGGTAGTTGGCATCCACGCCCTTCACAATGCCAAAGTCCTGGCTCTGCCCGTATTCAAAAAAAGCCACTTCCTCCAGTGTTTCGGAAACCAAGTCCACCCCAGGCAGCGCTTTGATCTGCGCCAATTTCACCGTGTCCGGCTCGAAAGTCTTGCCCACGGCAGCAGTCACCTTCACATCTGGATTGAACTTGCTGAAAAGGCCGATGATGAGGTCTTCAAAGCCATTGAACACACTGAGCACAAGTACCAACGCAGCAGCGCCAATGGCAATGCCCACCACTGAAATGCCGGTGATGATATTGATGGCATTGGTGGATTTCTTGGCGAAAAGGTATCGCCGGGCTATTTTGAGCGAAAGATTCAACGGCTTTGTTTGTGGCTCTTACCTCCAAAATTCAAGCGGTTTTTGAGCGGGGGCAAAACTACCAAAATTCAGCGGCAGCGAACCTTTCAAAATTTTACGACCTATTCGCAACTTAGTCGCCACATTGAAATCAGTCCAATTTTTCGCTTATCGTGCAGCTAAGTTCCCCTCCAACTTGCTCGCTAAAAAATTATCATATAATTTGCGGGGGTTAACGTGGTTAACTTTTTGCTATATCTCCCCCAGACTTTATTGACAAATCATTTTACCATGAGAAATGCACTTAGGTGGCAACTGGCAGTCATTGGCCTTTTTTCCACCTTTTTCATGCAATTAACCGCACAGGATGCTGGGGCCGTGTTCAATGGCCCGGACGAGCGGCTTTTCGTCGAGTCGAAGTGGAAATACACCTACACGCTGCATGCGGAGTCAAATACAATTATCCACAAGGCCGATCAGAACTACGAGTTTTTCCTCTATTTCCGCTATGATTACACCTATCAGGAGTACTTGAATGGCAAACTAACACGTGGCAATTGGAGCCTGAACGGGCGGTCGCTTTTTTATAGTTTCCAACATGTGAACAAGTTTGACATCGTACAACTGAACAAGTCGGTCATGGTGCTGGAATTTACGCAAAAAAACAGCAAAGGCAAGTACCAATACCATTTTGTGCGGGTGGACAGCAAGGACGCCCCCTTCGTGAAACCTGCCAACGAACTGCCCGAAGTACTTGTAGAAGTAGAAACCGATGGGACACAGCACAATGGTTTTTTTAGAAAAAAGAAGCAGAAAAAGGATTGGCTGGCTTTTTTGCGGCGCAAAAACAAAAAATCGGACACTACAACTGGGCCACCCCCTGTTTACATTAGCATTGACCTGATTGGTGGCGGTTATTACGGTGGCATCGATCCGGTTTTGAAGGATTTTATCCAAATAAAAACTGACGGGCGGCTCATCAAGGAATTCCAGAGCGTGAACAACGGCCTGCTCGTTACGAAGAAAAACATACCAAGGGAAGAGCTTGAGATGTTTGCAGACTATGTGCTCAAGCAAGGCTTTTTTGACTTTGAGCGCGCCTACGACTGCCCCGACCAGCAGTGCCAGAAGCGAAAAGGAGAGAAGCCGACACCTATCCCGCTTCGCCTAGCTATCACTTATGGAGAGCATAAAAAAATGGTAACTATTGCCATCTGGGGCAAGGACAACCTGGGCATTCAGTATGTGGACTACCCCAAGCAATTGGACAATATTATCGATGCAATTCAGCGAATGGCCAATCGGTTGGAAGACACGGTGGTTAAGAAATAGTTGGCAGTTCGGCAAGGGCAGCCTTTTAGTCTATGCTTAATAAATAGAAAATGGGTAGCACCTCTTAAAGTGCTACCCATTTTTGTTGTGAGAAGGCTGACAAACAACTGCCAACTTAAACCTACCAGCTTCCACCTGCTCCGCCACCACCGAAGCCGCCGCCGCCAAAACCACCAAAACCGCCGCCGCCGAAGCCGCCACCACCGCCACTCCAGCCTCCTCCTCCACCGCCGCCGCCGGGGAAGAAAACCCAACCACCGCCTGAGTCATACCTGCCTCGACGGTAGTATCCACCACCGCCACCATTGCCACCACCACCTTTACTGATGATAATCATGATGACGATAAAAAGTACTAGAAAGATAAGGATAACAGGAAAAGGAAGATTCCCGGAACCACTCTGTGGGTCATCGTTTACATACTCGCCGTTACCAAGTTGGATAATGGCGGAAGTAGCTTGATCTAGACCTTGGTAATAGTTTTGGCTACGAAAATTTGGGGCAATGATGCGCTCGATGATGCGCTTGGCCATGGCGTCAGGCAAGAAGCCCTCGGTACCGTAGCCCGTTTGTATCCAAAGTTTGCGGTCGGCAATGGCCACGTAGATCAGGATGCCATTGTTCTTGCCTTGGCGGCCAATACCCCAAGCTGTGGCAAGGCGATAGGAGTAGTCGAACACATCATCACCGTCAATGGATTCTTCAATGACGATGGCAATTTGGGTGGAAGTCGAATCGTCGTATGCGACCAACTTTTGCTCCAACGCTGCGACTTCGTTACTGCTAAGAATACCCGCAAAATCATTGACCAATTTGGGCGGGTTAGGTGCGGGTGGCACTTCTTTCGCTACCGCAAAAAAGGGCAGCACCAACAGGCCTATGAGAAAAATATTTTTGAAGAAAATTTTCATCGATAATTTTTGGAACATCTCGAACGCTCAAGCCTCAATGGTTAAACCTATTTACCGTAAGAAATTTCATCCGGCAGTTCGTTCTTGTCACCATCCGTCCAAGGGAAGAAAGCTTGCAGCTTTTCACCCGCCATTTTCACTGCTTGACAAACGCCTTCGGCGAACATGGCTTGCCGGAAATGTTGCTGCATCACATTTTTGGTTTCTTCCCAAAAATTTTCTGGCACCACAGCATTGATGCCCCGATCACCCAAAATGGCAAAATCCTTACGAGGCGGGGAGATGAAAATCAACACCCCGTTACGGTCCTTCGTGCGCTCCATGCCCAGTGCAAAAAAAGTCCGGCTGGCAGCACCAAGGATAGCCCCCTCGTAATCCCGTTCCAAGTGTACCCGAATTTCGCCAGAAGTCAGCCGCTCGGCTTCCTTGATGGTTTGCACGATGCGCCCTTCTTCGTCTTTTGAAAAAAAATCTATCATCTGAAAGGGATGGGAACGAAGACTGAAGGGAGAAAATTGAGTGTTCAATTTTCTCCCTTCCACCCTCATCCTTTGCATTAAAACTCTACTTTCGGAGCATTCTGGGCAGATTGGTCAGCCTCAAAAGGCGTTTTGCGTTCAAAGCCAAAAATGCCAGCCCAGAAATTGGCTGGGAAGCGCCGAACAGAATTGTTGTAATCAGCCACGGTGGCGTTATATTTGTCTCGCTCCACTTTGATACGGTTTTCCGTGCCTTCCAACTGGGATTGAAGTTCCTTGAAAGCCTCTGTGGCACGCAATTCTGGATAGTTTTCTGTTACCATCAACAACCTACCGATGGCTTGTGAAAGTCCACTTTGGGCATTTTGGAATTCCGCCAATTTCTCTGGTGTGAGGTTGGTTGGATCCACTTGAATGCTGGTGGCTTTGGCTCTTGCCTCCGCAACACCAGTTAGGGTAGATTGCTCAAAATTAGCGGCACCTTTTACAGTGTTTACAAGGTTGGGCACGAGGTCAGCACGGCGTTGGTAGGCGCTTTGTACATTGCCCCAAGCCTGCTCGACAGCGGTATCTTTGTTTACAAAACCATTGTAGGAACTACAACCAGAAAATGCGGCGATTAAGCCCACAACTACCAGTACAAGAATGACGACAGGTCTCATTTCGATAAGTTTTTTGTTTTGATGAAATTGCGCAGCAGCGATTCGAACTTGTCCGACAATGCGCCCTTGCGCAACAATTCAGATGGTGAAATGACAGAAAGTCACCTACAGTTTGGCGAAGCAGTCCGTATTTCTGCAAACATCGCAATTTAAACGATAAAATAAAGGTTGGTGGCGGGTATTTAGTGATTGGTGGTACCGGATGTAAGACGCTTCAGCATCTCTTTCACGACCAATGCCAACTTACCTGCGGCGGAATTCACCGTCGAAATCACACCCTCCAACGATGTCTCCCGAATTTCTGAAATCGGGTAGCTTTTATTCGACACTACCGACACTGCAAACACACGTAATCCAGAATGTCGGGCAACCAAGACCTCTGGCACTGTGCTCATGCCCACCACATCCGCACCGATACGGTGCAAGAACTCGTACTCGGCTGGGGTCTCCAAATTTGGGCCGGGCAACGCTACGTACACCCCACGGTGCGCCCGTATTTGATTGGCTTGCGCAATGTCTGAGGCCAAAGACAGCAGGTCTGGGTCGTAAGCATTTAGCAGGTCTGGAAAACGAACACCAAGCCGTTCGTCATTTGGGCCTCGCAATGGGTTCTCGGGTTGCAGGTTGATGTGGTCACGCAGAAATACCAAATCGCCCCCTTCCATCCCTTCATTTACGCTGCCTGCCGCATTGGAAACTATCAAGATTTCAATGCCCAACGCCTTCATTACCCGCACAGGAAACGTTACTTGCTGCATTGTGTAACCCTCATAATAATGAAACCTACCAGCCATCGCCACGATGTCAGCACCTGCTAACCTTCCAAAAATCAATTTCCCCTCATGGCTTAGCACCGTGCTGACTGGAAAATGTGGAATCACTTGATAATCAACAGCTTCCACCACTTCGATTTCATCCGATAGGCCACTCAGTCCAGTACCCAGAATGATGCCTACCCTCGGTTGAAAATCTGTTTTGCTCCGCAAAAAAGCGGTGGCATTTTGAATTTGGTCGTACAACATCTCTTGAAATTTGAACGGTGAATTGAGCAATCTAGCAGCCACAGACTGCCAATTTTAAGAAGGCTGAGGGCTAACCGCTGTCCAGCCACCATCCACTACCAGTGTTTGTCCAGTGATATGGCCAGCTTCTGGTGAAAGCAGGAAAAGGGCAGCATGCGCAATATCCTCCACGGTGGCAGCCCGGCCGGTTGGGGTTATTTTTTGCCAAATTTCATTGTAGCCTGAATCATGCAGGGTACGCTCGGTGAGCGTGGCTCCGGGGGCGATGGCGTTCATCGTGATGCCGTAGGGGGCAAGTTCCAAGACGAGGCCCCGTGCAAGTTGTTCCAAACCGGCCTTCGTCATGCCGTAGGTAGCCAAGTGCCGATGCGATTGGTGCCCCGTCACGCTGGACATGAACAGAATACGGCCACCTTTGCCTTGCTTTTTTAGCTGCCTGGCGGCAAATTGGGCAAGGAAAAAACTGCCCTGCAAATTAACCGCCATGAGCTGCTGGAACTGCGCCAGGGAGTATTCGAAAAAATCGCCGTAGGTCGTAATACCTGCATTCGCAACGGCAATATCCAAGTGTCCAAATTGTGAAACTGCCTCATCCACAAGGTTTTGCAACACGCCCATATCGCTGGCATCACCGCCGATGGGCCTCACTTGGCCGCCCAATGCGGAAATCGCTTGGGCAGCTTTCTCTGCCAATGTAGTATCAAGGTCGTTCAAGATGACAGAAGCGCCTTGGAGGGCGAGCTGCTTCGCAATTTCGAAGCCGATGCCGATTCCAGCCCCTGTGATGATGGCTGTTTTGTTGTGAAAATTCTGGTTCAAAGCTAATTTGTTAGGTTGCTGGCAAAGCTAAAGTTTGGCGGGACAATATGGGTCAAGTTTCTACATTTGCCAACAATCACTGACGGCTTTGCGAAGCGCACCAATACATTTTATGTTGAAGAAACTACATCTCATTGCCTTGCTGACCATTTTGGCAGCATCCAATTACGCTCAGTCCCACCTCCTCACCCCCGATGAATTCCTCCCGCACAAAATCGGCAGTCAGTTCACAGAACACAGCCAACTTGTAGCCTACTACCAGCATGTGGCCGCCAACAGCGACCGGGTGAAGCTCGTGGAATTTGGACGCACCAATGAACTGCGGCCACAGATATTGGCCATCGTGAGCACCCCAGAGAACTTGCGCCGCATTGAGGACATTCGGCTGAACAACCTTCGGAATGCAGGTACGATTCCGGGCAATCCTGATAATTCCAACCCCATCGCCATTGTCTGGCTGGGCTTCAGCGTACACGGTAACGAGGCGGCGGGCAGCGAGGCATCCATGCCAGTGCTGTACGACCTTGTCAACCCCGGCAACCGGGAAACCTCCGAGTGGCTCAAAAACACGGTCGTGCTGATTGAGCCGAGCGTGAACCCCGATGGGTACAGCCGCTATACGGCTTGGTACCGCCAAGTCAGCCCTGCCCTGCCGGATCCCAACCCCAAAGCCCGGGAACACAACGAACCTTGGCCAGGTGGCCGGGTGAACCACTATCTTTTTGACCTGAACCGTGACTGGGCCTGGAGTACGCAGGTCGAAACACAAAACCGACTCAAAGTTTATAACGAATGGTTACCGCAAATCTCTGCTGACCTCCACGAGCAGTACTATAATGCGCCCTACTATTTTGCGCCAGCAGCGCAACCTTACCACAATTATCTCACGAAATGGCAAGCTGACTTTCAGGTGGAAATCGGGAAAAACAACGCCAAGTATTTTGACAAAAACGGCTGGCTGTACTACACCAAGGAAATTTTCGACCTGCTGTACCCCAGTTACGGGGACACTTACCCCAGTTTCAATGGCGCTATCGGTATGACCTACGAGCAGGGTGGGCATTCCCGGTGCGGCAGGGCCATCATAATGCCGAACGGCGACACGCTGACGTTGGCCGACCGGGTAGCACACCACCGCACTACTGCCCTTGCTACGGTAGAAGTCTCCTCGAAAAACGCCGGACGAATCGTAGAAAACTTCGCCGATTTTTACCAAAAATCAAAGAACAACCCACCGGGAGAATACAAGGCTTTTGTGGTAAAAAGCACGAACCCAGCACCGAAAATCAAGGCACTCATGGAGCAGCTCGACCGAAACGGCATCCGGTACGGGCGGGCGGGCAAGCCAAGCACAGGGCTGAACGGCTATGATTATGCCACTGGGCTGGAAGGCAAGTTTGCCGTAGGCGAAAACGACCTCGTCGTGAGCGCCTACCAACCAAAGGGCTTGCTGACGCAAGTGCTGCTCGACCCCGAGGCGGTAGTGGTGGACTCGAATACTTACGACATCACGGCCTGGTCGCTGCTACATGCGCATGGGCTAGAGGCTTTCGCTACCCGCCAGCGCATTGACCCGGCACAGCTGGGCTACGACATTGCGAAGCAAACTATGGTCGCTACGGCAACCACTCCCTACGCCTACCTCGCCGACTGGAACTCCGTGCAGAGTGCCCAATTGCTAGCGAACCTGCTGAAACAGGGCATCGTCTGCCGCTACGCAGAGCTTCCTTTTTTGGTGGAAGGCAGGCCATGGCCCGCTGGAACGCTGGTAATTACGAGAGCCGACAACCGGAAGCACCCAGCTTTTGATGAAACAATACGAGATGTGGCCAATAAATTTGATTACCCACTCACACCCGTGCAGACTGGCTTCGTTGAGGCAGGGCACGATTTCGGTTCGGAGACCATGCACCTCGTGGAGCCACCCAAAGTGTTGGTGCTTTCGGGTGAAAAAACGCAGGACAACGAGTTTGGTCAGGTCTGGTTTTACTTTGACAAGGTAATCGACTACCCAGCCACCATCGTGGATGCAGGGGATTTGGCTGCCCTTGACCTAACGGGTTTCAACACCTTGGTTCTACCAGAAGGTGGCTACGGCTTCGACGATGCAACCCTCGGCAAACTAAGCGAATGGATAAGCAGTGGCGGCAAACTCATTGCCATCGGCAACGCCAACTACTCGCTGGCTGACAAGCCGGGCTTCAATCTTGCCAAGTTTGCCAAACCATCAGATGGCGATGCCGCCAAATCAGAAGCGGAACGCATCGCCCTCGACCACCGTACGGCAGTTTACAAAGACCGTAACCGGAGTAGTATTTCTGATTTCAACCCCGGAGCGGTGGTTCGGGTGAAGATGGACACCTCGCACCCGCTGGCATTTGGCCTGCACGATTATTATTTTTCGTTGAAAACAAGTGGACTGCGCTTCGACCTGCTAAAAGACGCTTGGAACGTGGGCTATTTGGAAGACAATTATTTATCGGAGGGCTTTATTGGCGCCAATTTTAAAAAGCAACTTAAAAACACGGCCGTATTTGCGGTGCAGGGCAAAGGCGGCGGCAAAGTTGTTTACTTGGTTGACAACCCCTTGTTTCGCTCATTTTGGGAGGAAGGCAAGCTGTTGTTCAGCAATGCGGTGTTTTTGGTGGATTGAAATAGGTGTGGAAACATCGACAACTGGCTTGTAAAAGCTGAACTTTGATGTTGTCAAGAGGTGTGTGAAAAAAAAGTGAAAAAAGATCAGAAGGCATAATTCACAGCATTTACACCTCAAAAGCCTTATTTATTTGATTTTCTAAAACAAAAAACCGCCCGTTCCTTGTCACAGTTTTTGAAAAATGGCTCCAAAAAGGGGGCTTTCCGAGGTGCATATTTGTCTCATCAAACGAACAAAATAGACAATCGCACAAAAACTTAAGAACATGAGAACTTTCAACATCCTTACAATCTGCCTGCTAGCCTTCTTCGCAACGAACTTCGCTTCCGCACAGTCTTCCGAGCTACAAAGCAGCCTGGAATTCAAAATCCAGCAAATGGCAAATGGTGCTTATGGGGTGTTCGTTAAGCCTGACCACACAATCGCACCAAGCGGCAAGACACAGACAGGTGCAGGTCAAGTGACTTTGGTTGTTCCAACAAACTTCACATACAGCAACTTCAAAAATCTCGCTGGCACTTGGGTAGAAAACGCCCGTGTAGATGCCCCGGTAGAAGCCACCAACAAGTCTTATGTTTCTTTTGGTTTTGTAGTGGACAACCCACGTATCAAATTGTTCCCGAACGAAGAGACGCTGCTTTTCACTTTTACTACTGATGCAGCTTTTGACGGTCAAGTTAAATTGTTCGACAACGAAAACGACCCATTCGTAACGCCTAACTCTTACGGCAGCAACCCAGGCAACGACCTCGGCGTGATTGACCTCGGTGCAACTGGTGGCATGGCTTATTACACCTACGCTCGCAACTACAGCACAGAAATGCAGGAAGCAATTGAATATTCAACGTTGGCAACAACTAACAAATAAACAAGAAAATTGGCTGTAAAGTCAAAAGGTCTCACTCATTTTCAAACAACATGGTCTCCAACTCCCGTAAAAAATAAGGTCTCACAAACAGCATGAAAGGTCTCGAACTCACGTATATTAAGGTCTCACAAACAAATATCAGAAGGCTAAAATGTTGCACATCAACAGTTTAGCCTTTTTTTATTTTCAGATTTTTGTGAGCAACACATTGTCACAATTTGACTGCGCCTAAATCTTTAACGACCACTCACGCAGCATCTTAGAATCCTTGCCTGAATACCGCTGATGCGCAAAAATTAACAATTCCTAAATGGCCCTGCCTTAGCTTTTCTATCTAAATGGATACTTTTGCCAGAAAGAAGTTATGAGTTAAGAGTTATGAGCTTCATCTTGGCCACTCCCAACTCATAACTTATCACTCATAACTCATAACTGAATACATGTCAAAGAAAGTCTTAATCATCGGTGCTGGCGGCGTAGGCCGGGTTGTGGTTTACAAATGCGCACAGCACCCTGAAGTCTTTGGTGAAATACTCCTCGCCAGCCGCACCAAGTCCAAATGCGACGTGATAGCCGACGCAGCAAAAGCTGCCACAGGACATAAGCACATCACCACTGCCGCCATCGATGCGGAAGATGTGCCTGCGCTCGCCAACCTCATACGCCAGTTCCAGCCAGCGATGGTCATCAACGTGGCACTGCCCTACCAAGACCTCACCATCATGGAGGCTTGCCTGCAAACGGGCGTCCACTACCTCGACACTGCCAACTACGAACCGAAGGACGTCGCCAAGTTTGAATACTCCTGGCAGTGGGCCTACCACGACCGCTTCAAGGAAGCCGGTCTGCTCGCCGTGCTCGGCTGCGGCTTCGACCCCGGTGTGACCAATATCTTCACCGCCCGTGCCGCCAAGCACCACTTCGACGAGATGCACCAACTTGACATCGTAGATGCCAACGCAGGCTCACACGGCAAGGCTTTCGCCACCAATTTCAACCCGGAAATCAATATCCGGGAAATCACCCAAAATGGCCGCTACTGGCAGGACGGCCAGTGGGTGGAAACCGAGCCTTTCGAAATTGGCAAGGCCATCAACTACCCTAACATCGGCCCACGCCAGTCCTACGTCCTCTTCCATGAGGAACTGGAAAGCCTCGTGAAGCATTTCCCCACCCTCAAGCGGGCCCGCTTCTGGATGACTTTCGGCGAGGAGTACCTTACACACCTGAGGGTCATCCAAAACATAGGCATGGCTAGCATCGAGCCTATCAAGTTCCAAGGCGTGGACATCGTTCCGTTGGAATTCCTCAAGGCCGTACTGCCGAACCCCGGTGACCTCGGCACCAACTACACCGGTTGGACGAGCATCGGCTGCCGCATCAGTGGTATCCAAGGTGGCCAACCGAAGACCTACTATATCTGGAACAATTGCAGCCACAAGGCCGCCTACGAGGAGACCGGTACCCAAGGCGTAAGCTACACCACGGGCGTACCTGCCATGCTCGGCGCTATGATGATGCTCACGGGCGAGTGGTCCGGCGCTGGCGTCTTCAACGTGGAGCAGTTCAACCCCGACCCATTTCTGGCGAAGCTCGGCGAATACGGCTTGCCTTGGGAGGAAGCAGTGAATGTGGACTTGGAGATGGATTAGTGGATGAAATAGATATTGACATAAAGCGGTGACACCTTCCGAAAAGGTGTCACCGCTTTTTCATTCCACCCTTTATCTCCCACTATGTAAACAAACCCTCAAAATATGTAAACCCCACCACCACCTTTACTAAAACCTTCCTAAAAGACTTTCAAGTAAATCTCCACCACCATAAGTTTGACACCGTTTTGCAATAAAGCTGATACTAGAAATTAGGCTAGTTCCTTAGTACGGCCTTATTTCTTTTAGCAGTTGAAGCTTTCAAAACTCGTTAAAAACTAAACCCTGTTTGAGCGCAGCGAGTTTGGTTTAGTTTAGGGTTTTGGAAGCTTCAACTGCGTTAAAAAAGAAATACAGCCTTGATTTTTGGTTCTTTTCATCAAGGAAAAGAACGAGACACAATGGAGAATACTCTATCAGTTTAAATGCGACTACCTATAAATCCACCAACAACAACTTATGCAACACATCATCAAACTGCTTTTTTCCCAAATCATCTTCCTACTATTCACTTGCAAAGCCCCAACCCCCAAAACCCCTCCAAACACAGAAAGCCCAAGCCTCTCCTTCGGCGACACCGTCTCAGCCATCGGCAACGAGTCCATGCTTGTTTACCAAGATAAAAACAACAATTATTGGTTCGGCACCATATCCCAAGGTGTGTATAGATATGACGGAAAACATATCCTGCGCTATACGACAAAACATGGGCTGGTCAGCAACCGCATCTGGGCTATACAGGAAGACAAATCGGGCAATGTCTATTTTGACACACAGGAAGGCGTCAGCAAATACGACGGCCAATCGTTCACGACCTTGCCCGTTAACGATGCGGCCACGCAGGAATGGAAACTGGAACCCGATGATTTATGGTTCAATGGCAACTGGTATGAAAACGGCGTCTATCGCTATGATGGAAAGACCCTCCACCAATTGGAACTGCCGGAGAACCCACTCGCCGACCAACTCAAAGCCAACTTCCCCAACATGACCTGGAGCCCATACGGCATCTACACCCATTACACCGACCAACAGGGCAATATCTGGTTTGGCACCTCCAATGTCGGTCTCTACCGCTTCGATGGAAAAACCGTCAGTTGGCTCTACGAAAACCACCTCACCGACACCCCCAACGGCGGCTCCTTCGGCATCCGCTCCATCTTTCAAGACCACACCGGCAAGTTTTGGTTCTGCAATACCCGCTATCGCTATGATATCTCCCCCGGCGACTCCACCGCCAACGGGATGCACCTGGTCCCCTACACCAAGGAAGCAGGCACTGGCCCCATCAATGCCGCCAACGGACAGGATTTGATTTATTTCATGTCCATCACCGAGGATGACAACCACAACCTCTGGATGCTGACCTACGAGGAGGGCGTGTATCGGTACGATGGTAAAACAGTGACCCATTATCCAGTAAAAGACGGGGATATAGACGTCACGCTGTACTCCATCTTCAAGGACAATCGGGGCGACCTTTGGGTCGGCACCCACCAAGTTGGCCCTTATAAGTTCAACGGCAAGTCCTTTGAGAAATTCAAGCCATGATGTGCCTATTGCCGCTTTGTCCACGCCTCGCTCTACTCCACGTTTGCACACCATGCGAGGACGGGTGGCCTGCGGCCATGACAAAAGCGGCGAGTACCGTGACGAAAGCCATAAAAGCTAGAAGTCAAATACATGGCTTCTTTGCGTTTCATGCCCTACCCTACTACCGTTCTCCCAGATTTTATAACCGTTCCGTAATTCTCCGCTACCGCTCCCATCTTTCTGCGAAAAAGATTAGGCATTTCCAAAAATGCTTTCGAAAATTTAGCCACCAAACAGCCACCGAAGACTGGCTTCTCTAGCTTAAAAGAATGACCCTGAAGAATGACAAGTGAAAAGTAGGATGCTTACCTGTTGTTTTTCCGAATGAGTAGATAAGGGATGGTTCTTAAACAGTAGTTAAAGAGGTGTCAAAAGGCAAAAAAATTCACTGCCGTAAACCAGCGAAGAATATGGCAAAAAATAATACAAATATGACAGCTATTGATAAAAAATTTTATAATCTTTTCTGGACTGACCCTATATGCCAAACAATCTTCTCTTCGCATAAAGCCCAGTTGTTAGAAGACGAAGTCGAATTAATTGTAGCTAAAGAAAAATTTTATGCACAACGAATTGTATTAACAAACTCACAAAAACGAAGAACTGGGACACAAATAGCAAAAAGAAACGAAAATGAAAGTATAGAGTTAATTCATAAATTACAAGTTGCAACTAAAAAATATTTTGACGAAGCGAAAATTGACATTTATATAAAAAAGAAATTCGGAAAAGCTATCAAGTTAATTGAAAAAGACTTAACAAAAAGCGGTGGGTGGTGGAAATTGGTTATGAAACTAGTTGGCTCCCTTGACAGCGAAAAAGACTTATTCAAACTTCTAACTGATTATTATTTAATTCCCAAAGAAATTGAGACTAAAGAACAATTTGGCAAGTACCTTGAAAATGAAATAAGTTCAAATATAAGAGAGTTTTTAAAAAAAGAAAATTTGTCAGAGTTAGCCATTTCTATTGACTTGATTAGCACGTATTACAACTATAAAATTAAAAACAATTTAGTTTCAGCCACAAAGCATTATACAGATGTGTTTTATGATAATGAAAATTTTCAAGATAGGTTATATTTTTTTGACAATCTTTATGAAATTGGAGTAATAAAAGGGGGGAAACTAAAAAGTTATTATGAGTGCGTAAATTGTTCTCCTAACATCTTCAACGGCGTTTTAACTTTAGATATTAAACCAACAAGTTTGAAAATGAAATGCCCTTCTTGTAGTAAAGAGCTTTTCTACATTGTTCCGTACGAACTTGATAAAGTAATCTATGACAACATTGTACACAAAGATGGCATTTTATTTTTTGCTATTCAACATATTCTTGAACAACACAAATATAAATTTATCTCCAACTACCATCAACCACCTGATGTTGAACTAGATTTTTGTTTATTAAACGACCAACAACTAATATATGAAATCATAGAAGTTAAAATGTTTAAGACTGACAGACCTGAAGATACTCAAGTTGGAAATATTAGAGAAGCAGTTTCACAAACAAAAAAAGCAATAGACAAATTAATTACAATTCAATCTGAATATAAAGCAATTCAAAAAAGCATAGTTACCAATATTAACGTAGATAACATTTACAAAACAGCTAAAAAAGAATTAGAGAAAGATTTAAAAGACTACAATATAGTTCTTTACACAATTTCAGACTTTTACATTAAGATTAAAAGGTAAAACCTATAATCACAAATCCTGTAACATATTACATAATAACCATAGTCATCTATTAAAAAAGTCCAACCCAAATGTCACTAGACCTAGAACAAATAAAGAACCACTACGCCAAAATGAACGATGCAAAACTGGAAAACATCGCCAAGTTTGAGATGGCGTTATTGGAGCCAGCAGTGCAGCCTATCGTCATTGCGGAGATAAAGCGGCGGGGCATGGACGAGAACCTATTGGCTGGCATAGCGGCGCAGACTAAAACACTGTCGGATGAGGAAGTGGAGGAGTTAAAGGATAAGCTAAAGGGCTTGGCTTGCCCTAGCTGTGGCAAACCGGACCAAGGGCTGGTGGGTGGCATTATCCGGAAAGTAAGGAGCATAGTGCTGTTCACACAGTATGAGCAGCGGCCGATAATTGCCTGCCCTGCCTGTGTGGAGGCAGAACGGAAAAGCCAATTAATCAAAAACAGCCTGTTCGGTTGGTGGGGGTTCCCTTCGGGCTTGCTTTACCGTACCCCTCAGGCCATTATCAACCACTTTAGGGATAATGGGAAAAGGGATGCTATCAGTGAGGGTATATTGACTCATTTTGCCGTGGAGAACGTTGGAGAATTAAAAACAAACTGGAACCAAGAAGACAAAATTGTTAGTTTTGTACGTCGTAAAAACAGTACACAGGCATAGCATCCTAAACCACTTCCGTCCATGGCCACTTCAAAAAAAATACTCCTGGAAATAGTGAAGCTTTTCATCGCTGTTTTGTTTGCAAACTGGCTTATAAGCCTGGGCAATGACAAACCGTTTTTGTCGGAAAACCCAATCCGGTGGTTGGTCATCATACTGGCAGTGAGCGCCATAGGCGGGTATGGGAAATATAAGTTGGTGGAATATTTTGAAAACAAAAAAAGCAGAAAGCTGGAAGAAGTATGACGAATACGGCTTTTCTGGCATCCAATATGTGACTTTTTTACTCCAACGCCATCATAACCAATAATTGACCTGTATAGAAAAAAAGTAAACCATGCTCAATCGTACCATTCTATTTGCCTTCTTCCTGCTGTCCTTCACAGCGACCCATGCCCAACCAGCCGATTCCAGCTTTGTATCGAATTTTGATGCAGTGCTGGAGGAGCATTTCGAAGGGGGCGTCAAAGGCTTATTGCAGCATTTTTATTCCACCGTAAAATACCCTTCCGATGCGAGGATGCATTGCAGGTCGGGGCAACTGCTGGTAAAGGCCACCGTGTCGCCGCAGGGAGCAATTCAATCCGTTCAATTCCTCAACAAGCTGGGGAATGGTATTGAGGAAGAGATGGAATCAGTCCTGAAAGGGACTGCTGGCAAATGGAAGTCGTCTTCGGGTATCGTCGAACTCTTCTTTTCTATTGGCTTCGAGTTGGAAGGGATAGCAAAGGTGAACGGGGATATGAAGGTCGTTGCCTACGGCAGCGGCGCTCATGGCGAGGGCTGCGAAAGCACCGAGGATATTGAATTGAAAATGAACAAGGCCATCGGCAAAGGGAAGACGGAAAAAGCCGCAGAATACTGCGAGGAACTGCTGCGGAGAGACCCATTTTCACCTGCATATAACAAGGCATATAAGACGCTGAAAGGCACGAAATAACATGGAATTGACAACCTTGGCGTGAAAGGCCAAATATTGACTACAAAACCCTATAAACCAATGACTTAGAATCACAGCACAGCATTATTCCATACTTTAGGAACACAGTTTTAGGGCAAAAAACGACCAATCCGTTATTTTCTTGCGGCGCACCACCTTTGCTTTCAAGCCGATGACGTTTGCGGTGCACCGCAACGGGTTTGCGGAAAGGCGCAATGGATTTGCGGCACGGCCAATCGAGTTTGCGGGAAGGCCATAATGGTTTGCGGAAGACCCATAATCCATTGCGGAAAGGCCATAAACTTCTGCGGAAGACCCATACACCTCTTTCTATGAGCCATATACAACAGAATTGCTAGGCAGAAAATTAGAAGTATAACCTTTTAACATCAATAAATTCTATATTATGAAAGCAAAGTTCAATTGTTCGCAAGCTGTCTTTATCGTCATCGTGGATACGGTGCTCAACTCACTGGCGGAATACCTCGCAGCAATCACCGCCGAAATACCGAAATATGACCAGACCTGGATAGACGACCTCCGGGCCATGCTCACATCTGCCATCGCCCTGCCCACTGAGACGGAAGCACAGGCGGTCTCCTCCCTTATCCGGGCTAATTTGGCAGCGCAAAACGCTACCTGTTGCGGGCTTTGGCAGACCTTGGCCCGCCGCATCAAAGGAGCATACCCCGCCAACGAGGTCAAAATCCGGCTCAGCAGCGCCGGTCAAGCGAAATACGAAACGGCTTATAACGAGAATTGGCCCGATACAAAGTCGCTCTTGGATTCCGGCAAGAAGTTCCTGGCCGCCAACCTGGCCACCCTCACCGCCAACGGGAACATGAACCCCAGCTTCGCCACCACTTTTAATGATGCCGCTGACCAGTTCAACACCATCCTTTCCAGTTACGAATCCAGCAAGGAGACCGTTGTGTTGGCCACCCAAACCCGGATAAAGGCTTTCAACGATATATATGACCTCCTGATAATGATGATGCTAGACGCCGAAGATATTTTCCAAAAAAACGAGGCTGTGCGCACGCAGTTTGTGTACAGCCATGTCGAGGAGCGCATCAGCGGCCCCGGCCTAGCGGGCGCCCGTGGCACGGTCACCAATTTGGCGGACTCCTTTCCCATAGAGGGAGCTTTGGTGGAAATATGGCTGGAGGACTCACCGGCTACCCGTTATTCCTCCCTCACGGATTCCGATGGAAAATACGCTATTACTTGTCCTTCCGGTGTATATAAGTTTAAAGTTTCTGCCGAGCATTATACGGCCAGCGAGGTGAAAAATATAAGTATTGCAGTCGGCACTGTCAGTGCATATAATGAGACACTTGTGGCAGTTGACAATGGATAATTGATAATGGGCATTTAATAATAAAAAGAGAAAGCTAGTAAAACACTTTGCGGTCTGGCAGGAAAGCGCTGGGCCGTTTTTATTTTATTTATATTATCCAAAGCGTTCAGGCATATTTATACCTGCCGTTCCGATGGAACAGGAATCCTGCTTTGTTGGATTTGCTATAAAGAGGCTGTACCTATGGAACAGGGGCGGCGGCGTATATTCATTGGGAGATACAGTAATGTTTAATTAAACACATAATGAGCCTATGTTGCGTACAGCGTCGCAGTGGGACGGTGATACCTGCTTTGTTGGATTTGCCACAAAGAGGCTGTTCCTATGGAAAAGGATAGGCGGCGCATATTCATTAGGAGATACCACAACGTTCAATTATTGCCATTATGAACCCATGTTGCGCACAGCGTCCCAGCGGGAAGGCATATTTGTAGCCAAAGAGGAATTGACGGCCGCCGTTCCAGCGGAACGGTATCATTTGGTCTATGTGCTGTTTTAATGGAACAAAAAAACTGCTTTATTAATTGCCCATACAATTCGCCTCAAATTCAAGCCAAGTTCACAAGTAATTGTATTGCTATGCAACCATTTTTTCATACCTTGCACCTTCTACCCAAATTATTCACAAGCAATTTAACCGAAATATGTACTCAAACACTTTTAGTCCAGCCCAAGAAAAAGCGCACCCGATTTTCAACATGCAAAATCTGATGCTCCTGTTCTCCGCATTCTTTATTTTCACGTTGTTTTTTCATCCTGGTAACCTCTTTGGTGGTTCTGGGGAAAACGAAGGCAGCAGTTCTGTCAATTCGCAGCCATCCAGCGCCTTGCCACCTAGTATGGCCACAGCGGCGGCATTGCCTCCACCTGCGGATATTTCGCAATTGGTAACGGATGCACTGGCGTTTTACAATTCCCTGAATTCGACACAACAAGCGGCATTGCAGCTCACTTATAGCACCACGTTGGCCCGCAAATGGAGCAACCTGCCCTGTGGTTCCTCTTGCCGGAACGGCGTCCAATTCGGCAACCTCAGTGCTGCCCAGCTAGAACTGGCCTATACCGTAATCGGGGACATACTTGGCACCGGCACCAACAACGGTTCTGATGAATTCAAGTCCATCACCATTGCGGAGGATTATTTGGGCTCCGTCGGTAACTCCAGCCAGTACAATTCTGGTTTGCGCTGGATTGCCTTCCTGAACACACCTAGCGAAACGGGCGCATGGATGCTGCAATTCGGTGGCCACCACTATGCCGCCAATATCGCCTTCAACAATGGACACGTCATTGGCACCACCCCCATGTTTGTGGCCTTGGAGCCTAGCACCTTTACGTATAACGGCACCGCTTACGGCCCAATGGAGGACGAAAGGGATGCCCTCCGGGCAATGCTGGCTTCGTTGAGCACCGCTGAGTTAACGACTGCAAAACTTAGCACCACTTTCAGCGACTGCCTGATGAGCCCGGGCGAAAGCAATGGGAACTCCAATACTTTCCCCGCTACTAAACAGGGCATTGCGGTGAACACACTGACGCAGTCCCAAAAGGATTTGGTACTTGCTGCCATCCAAAATTATACGGACGATATGGATGCGACCACAGCCGCCGCTGTATTGGCTCGATATACCGACGAGATAGATGAAACCTATATCGCTTATACAGGTAGCGGCACGTCGGGAAATACCACGTCGTTCCTGGTGTCCAACTCCAATTATGTACGCATCGATGGCCCTTCCGTCTGGATAGAGTTTGCTTGTCAAAACGGCGTGGTCATTCAAGGACAAATCCACTACCACTCCGTTTGGCGTGACCATTTGCACGATTATGGCCTCGACTTAAGCGGGGATGCCATTGACGACTATAACACAGCCGTTCGGGATGTGCAGGCGGCCATCAACCTCAACATATACCCAAATCCTGCGCATGGGCAAATCAATACAAGATTCTCCCAGGAAGTCAAAGATGCGAGGGTCACGGTAACTGATATGGCGGGCAAGGTTGTTTATCGTGGGAAACTCAGCGGCCAGGAATTGAGCCTACAGCTACACGACCTTTCAAAAGGGTCTTACACTTTAAATGTACAGGATGACATGAATTTATATGCTGGCAAATTCATCCTTAATTAATAGCGCAGCATGGTAAAGCGGCTTACCCAATTTTTCATACTTTTTTTATTTGCGAAAAGTGGGATGGGGCATCCAATGCCCCATTCTGTTTTATCTTTTTATGTGCAGTCAGTGAATCTGGAAGCAGAATTGCGGCTTCCGCTGAAGGAACTTCAGTTTGCTGTCCCTTTCGATGTGACCACCCATACCGAAGACCTCCTTCAAGAACATGGTGAACAGCTTTCCGATTATATCATGTCGCATTTGTCTCTCCAAAGTATCAATGGGAAAGCCTGGAAAATAACGATAAATGAGGTAAGCTTATCGGAAGCGGAACAAACCGCTACTGGCAATTACCAGGAACTTGATGTGCGTCTTTTATTACAGCCACCTCCTGGCGAATCAAATCGAAGCTTCAATCTTTTTTATGATGGCATACTGCACCAGGTTGCTACACATAAAATCTTCGTAAACGTCAAGCAGGACTGGCAAAACGGCATAGCGGCCAATACTGAAAACAATCTTGGAGTAATAGAATTGGACATCGCCAATAACGATATCCCCCCCATGCAAATCAACCTAGCGGGAGGCAGCAAGTTCAAAGGCTTTAAGTCGATGGTATGGCTTGGCATCCACCATATTGCCGAAGGCACCGACCATCTATTGTTTTTATTGGTATTGTTACTTCCATCCATGCTGCTGGCAGATAAAAGGCGCTGGACAAAATTCGGCGGCACACATTATAGTTTGGTTCGGCTGTTAAAGCTTGTCACTGCATTTACCTTAGGCCACTCCATTTCACTATTTTTTGGCAGTATGCAATGGTTGTCGCTTCCGCAGCAACCCGTTGAAATAGCCATTGCCATTACTATTTTCGTAACTGCCTTGCACGCACTACGGCCCATCTTTCCCTATAAAGAAGTGCTTATTGCCAGCAGCTTTGGGCTAATACATGGTTTGGCCTTCTCTACCATACTTTCCGAACTACATTTGAGTTCCGCTGAAATGCTCCTGAGCATTCTAGGCTTTAATATCGGCATCGAGTTGATGCAGCTATTTGTCATCTTGCTCACCATGCCGTGGCTCATCATATTGGCAAAAAACAAATTCTACCATATATGGCGTATATCAGGGGCTATATTCGCCATAATTGCCTCCCTTGCTTGGACAATTGAGCGAATCACCGATACGCCGAATATGGTGTCAATTTTTGTTCAACAGATATTTAATCAAGGAAAATGGATAATACTGGTACTTCCTGTTTTGGCGGCAGTAAGTTACCTGGTGCTTAGGTACAAAAGTGCGGATAATCAGAAAAGCATTCGCCAATCTGTCTACGAGATTGAGAGTTAGGAAATCATATCCTGACGCTAAAGTTCATTTGTTTGATTTATGGAAAACGCTTTCCAATATCAACACGATAGCGATTCCACCCACATACGCCCATATATCATACCATGAAAAGGAAGTGCCTATGATAATCCTGGCCAATTTCGAATCTTGAAGTCCAAGCATTTCCACCAAATTATAGTATTGCAGGGCTTCTATTATAAATGAAAAGATTAACACCGCAATGGCGGTACTTACCACTGGCAATTTAAAGAAGGTTTGTAGGAAACAATAAATAAGAATGACGACCAATAAATCCCCAATAAATGGGCGAATAAATCGGTCGTGTGCATAGACGCCTATCAAGCATTCAACAACGAACAAGAATAAAGTAAGGGCAAAATAGGTCTTTGAAAATCGAAGCATGTTTTGTTTTAATTGGCTAATACCAAGTGAAGGTAATACCAAATATTAAATACTGAGGTGGTGTTCGCAATATGAATCACGAACACCACCTTAGTACAACAGGCCTAAATCAATATAGCCCTTTACCTTTTATCGTTTAAAATAAACAGGTACCACCACTGTGCTCTTTGCATAGTTGCCTTCCTTGTCGGCCGGAAACCATTCGCCCAGTTCAGCCACCAGATTGACGGCTTTTTGGATGCAGGGTTTGCAAAGCACGGCCTGCTTTACGACTTGGTAGTTGCCCACTTTTCCATTCTTTTGGATGTCAAAGGTGACGTACTCAACACCGCTGTAGCCACGAGGCAAGGAAAAACCTGGAAGTTCCACGTCCTTGAGCTTTTCAGATACCAGCGTTGCGGTACAGACGTCGGGAGCAGTGGATTCCTTGCAATCATTGGTGCAAACTGGCCCGTGACTGGCCCTAGTGGAGCTGCCACCTTTCTCAGTCAGTCCGTCCGTATCAAACTTGTAGGCAAAGGCTTTGGACTGGTACCATTTGTCTGTCGTTTCCTTCCAGGAGAAGGGGTAGTTACGGGAGGTGGATTGGGCGTTGGCGGTGAAAAAAAAGCCAAAGAGCGGCAATAACAAGGCAATCCTAAAAACATGTTGGAGGTTCATAGTACTCGATTTTGGTTAAGAAAAAATAGGATGCCAGGCGTTTATCGTTGCATGTAACTCCTCCAACAGGGTATTTATTTCACATGTTCACTCATTGCATGATGAAAATTTTAGGAATGTAGCTAGCAGCATGGCGAAATGCCGCTTGACCACCACTAATCAAGGGAACCTGACAGCCATGGAAACCATGACCAAGTCTAAGTTCCTGCCATATCCTGTCGAGGTCTCAAAAACAGGGATTTCACTGTTCAGCCAGCGGCCTTCCAGTCGTAGCAAAACGTTTTCATACGGTGAAAAATCACAGTTCAAAGAAGCCCCAACAGTGTTGAATATGCCACCATTGGGTGGCGTTACGAGTACGTTTTTTTCATCGGAATAATACTCCAGCCGGAATGCCAGTGCCCAGCGCTTGCCAATGGTTTGGCGCTGCACAAGCACAGGCGAAAACCATATATCATATTCATTGCCATGCACTTTCCTTTGCTGCATCCCAATATCAAAGCCAGCCACCACGCTAAAGCCTTCTGTCACTTGGAACTTGCCGTAAAAATCATTGAAGATGCGAAGCCTGCGCAGGCTATCCGGGTCATTGGAACTGACGAAACTGCTCCAATTATAGGTGCTGCCTTTGGCACTATAGCTTAGTTGCGTACCAAAAGCGTGGAAAGAATTGCCATCCACCCGATAAATCTTGGCCCAACCGTTGCTCACCAGCCCCATGATGGTCCAGGCATCGCTGGGTTGCCAGGTCAGCTTTGCGCCAGAGAGGTAAGCCGGAGTATTTTCAAAAAACAGCGCATGGGTAAGCGTCCAGTTATCATGCGAAATCAGGCTTTCAAAGCCCACGTGTGAGCCGAAGACTCCTGCATCCAGCCACAGTTTGTTCTGTTTGCCGAGGGCAATACCCGCATTGGCTTCATAAAGATGCCGCAAGGAATTAGGCTCTTCGGAGAGGTTGTATTCCGGGTAATTCCCCGCCGCCAATCCAAGGTTGGCCCGGTAATGCCCTCCATCTATGCTGAACTTCACCAAGCCCAGGTTCAGGCTGACTTCATTGTGTCGCCGATAACTAAAAAAATAGCCAGGAAGCTCGTGGTTGCTGGGTTTTTGAAAATCAAATCCATAGTACAGGTCCACGTATCCTGACACATTTAGGACAGGCTTTCCGTCGGTGGAATCTTGCTGCGCATAAGCTGCAAGGCATAGGAGTAGGAAAAAAATAAGGTGTAGTCCTCGTTTCATGTAGTTGTTCATCCGGAAAAAATTGCCTTCCAAGCATACCCAAAGCGATACGCTACGAAACATTATGGGGTGGATTGCTGCACGTGATGGATGACCTGAAGGGTGCCTTCTATTTTGGTCTGGAACGGTGAGTGGAAATTAGGGCTGCAAAATACACGGTTTTCTTCAAAAACATGCTAACTGGCTTAGAATCAACGGAGGATTTTCGAATACCGGGGTCGCTTGGGCTACCTTTGTAAAATGGGCCTGTCCAATAAAATCTATACCATGACCTTCCGCCAGCTTATTTTCTTCGTAATCCTCCTGCTACTCGGCTGCAATTCCGGCGCCCAGCAGAATGAGCCAAACGCCTATACCAACGACCTCATCCACGAGAACAGCCCCTATCTTTTGCAACACGCCCACAACCCTGTCCACTGGCAGCCGTGGGGCGAAAAAGCACTCGCTCAGGCCAAGGCGGAAAACAAGTTGCTTCTCATCAGCATAGGCTATGCGGCTTGCCACTGGTGCCATGTGATGGAGCATGAGTCCTTTGAGGACACTATCGTCGCTAACCTGATGAACAAGCATTTTGTCTGCATCAAAGTGGACCGGGAAGAACGTCCCGATGTGGACAACGTGTACATGACCGCTTGCCAATTGGTGAAAAACAGCAGTTGCGGCTGGCCCCTCAATGCCTTTGCACTTCCTGATGGTAGGCCCGTTTGGGCAGGCACTTATTTTCCAAAGAAAAACTGGCTGGAAATTCTCGAATATTTTCAAAATGAATGGGAAAAAACGCCCGATGGCATGAACGAGTTTGCTGAGCAGGTGGCACAGGGATTGGCTGTCTCTGACCGTGTGCCGGGCGCTTCGCCGGATGCCAGTTTTTCGGAGAAAACGATGAACAGCATCACCCGCCAATTCTTGCAGGGCTTTGATTTCAAGAAAGGCGGGCGACTGGGCGCTCCCAAATTTCCGATGCCGAACAACTACCTTTTCCTCCTCGAAAACTACCATTTCAATGGCAATGAAAAAGAACTGAAAGCCGTCACTGCCACACTGGATGGCATGGCCAACGGCGGCATCTTCGACCAATTGGGCGGCGGCTTTGCCCGCTATTCCACCGACAACGATTGGCTGGTGCCTCATTTTGAAAAAATGCTCTACGACAATGCCCAACTGGTGAGCCTATACTCCCAAGCATTTCAGGTGACGAAAAACCTCGAATACCAGCGAATTGTGGAGCAGACCTTGGACTTCGTGGAGCGGGAGTTAACTGCTCCTGATGGTGCTTTCTACTCCTCCCTTGATGCGGACAGCGATGGTGAGGAGGGCAGGTTTTATGTTTGGGAGAAAAAGGAAATCCAGGCGGCATTGGCCGATGAAAAAATGGCCGCCGCCTTCTGTGATTTTTACGAAGTCAGCGAAAAAGGGAACTGGGAAGACAGCAAGAACATCCTGCATCGCAAACGCCCGGCTGCCGATATTGCGAAGCGACAAAACATGAGCGAAGCCGAGTTGGAAGACTTGATTTCAAAAGCAAAAGCAAAGCTCTTCGCCGTGCGCAGCAAACGGGTACGCCCCACGCTTGACGACAAATCGCTCACCGCCTGGAACGGCTTGATGGTGAAGGGCTACGTGGATGCTTACCGGGCTATTGAGAATCAAAAATGGCTATCGGCGGCGCTTCGAAACGGGCAATTGACGCTGGATAAAATCATGCAGCCTGACCACAGCCTGCGCCGCAACTACAAGGATGGCAAAGCGGTCATCAATGCTTTTCTGGATGATTATGCAATTACTGCCGAGGCATTTACGGCGTTGTACCAAGTGACTTTCGATGAAAAATGGCTGAATGCTGCACGGGATTTGACCGACTACGCTTTCGAGCATTTTTACGACGAAAAAACGGGTTTCTTCTTTTACACTTCCGACCTTGACCCACCTTTGGTTGCCCGCAAAATAGAAACGGAGGACAACGTAATTCCTGCTTCCAACTCCCTGATGGCCAATAATTTGTATGTTTTGGGTGAGTATTTTTACGATGAAAAATACCGTAAGACAGCTCAGCAGATGATGCAGAAGATGGCAGACCCTATGCGCAAAACAGATAGCCCAGATTACTATTCCAATTGGGGCAGGCTCTACCTGCAGTACATCCGGCCAGTTTACGAAGTAGCGATTGTGGGGGAAGATTTTGCGAAGAAAAGAGACGATTTAATGCGCCATTACCTACCCAATGCCTTGCTCATGGGCGGACGGACTGAAGGAACATTGGAACTGCTAAAAGACAAACTCCAGGCAGGCGAGACGATGATTTACGTTTGTCAAAACAAGGTATGCAAGCTGCCAGTGCAGGAGGTGGATGCTGCGTTGGATTTGATGCGGCAGTAAAAAATAGGCGGCCAGCCATGTCCTGACCGCCGCCCTTTTATGAAATTTCGAGTGTTGCTTTTACCACCGTTTGGCTATGCCTATTGAAAGTAGATGATAGCTGGGGCGCAGTTCCAGACCAACTTCGGTGCTGGCGTTGTTCCACTGCTTTTCGAAGCGATAACGAAGCAGTAGTGAGATTTGTCCGTTCAGTTTCCGCTCCAGTTCCATGCCTGCCAAGGTCTTGAACTGGAAGCGCTCAAAAATCGGTGCCGCATTATTGTAGGCAAAAATAGATTTGTCAACGGCTACGGTCACACCTTCCGCACTGGTGAGCAGGCCACCAGCCAACCCTGCAAACGGGCTGAATACCCAATGCTGGCGCTCAAAAACCCGCACATACCCAGCCTGCAATTGCACGGATTTGAAGCTGTTGTAATGCACCAATCGATTCTTTTGGATGGCAGTTACCAGTGTATCCCCGTATGTGCCTTCAGTTCGACCACCTACCACATAGTGGACCAAATGCACTAGCACGTTTTTTTGCAGAATATCTACAGGGCGTTCCGTGTAGATGTCGATGTTCTGGCTGGCCACTTGTCTGTCCAGCCCAAGTTGGAGATAGCTTTTTTTGCCCAGCGGCGCCCATGCATCCAAGCCCAAATGATAGCCGGGATAGGGCGAAGTATGGTCATTGCGCAAGGTAGCGGCGGCAGAGCTTCCCGAGTAACCAGAAAATGAAGCCAGAATGCCGCCTGTCGCCGCAAACCTCCATTTGCCTTTTTGGGATTCCTGTTGCTCCGCAATTGGGTCATCTGGAAGCGACACTAGGGTTGTTTCGAGTTGGGGAAAAGCGATTGGATTCACGAGCGGCTTCCACACCATTGCCACCACCGAGGGCACAGTCAAATCAATTTTTTCTGATTGACTGACAGGCCCAATGGTGTTGGGTTCCGCTATCGTTACAGTGTCAAAAAGAGCTGGCGTAGGACTTGCTTTTTGGGTAAACAAATTGGCCGAATCGTCAATGCTCACAATTCTGTTGGCCTTTGTTTTTACCGAAGGAGAAACAGGTGAATTGACATCAGTTGGCACAGTGGTCAGGACATGAGGTATTTTATTTTTCTCTTCCAATTCAGATTTCTCAATAGACGTGGCAGGCTGATTAGCTACTGCCGAAGCTGCGCTTTTGCCTGTTTTTTCAAGGTTAGGCTTAGTAAACGGAGCTGAGGATTTGACCGATTTGCCTTGTTCATTTAACAAGAAGAAGCCTCCGCCGCCGAGCAGTAGTACTGCTGCGCCAAACCAAAACCAGATGAGGATGCGACGTCGGCGTTTTTCCTCGAAAAATTGAGGATATTCTTCGAGAATTTTCTCGAAGATGCCGTCCTTCATGTTGTCCCAACTGAAGGCATCAGTTTCCCATTCATGGCCATTTTGACGGCTCATTTTGTCATCCCTGTCGTTAATAGAATCCATTCTTTATCAGGGTTTTATTGTTGATGAAAAATTGGCGAAGCCACTCCTTTGACCTTGCCAGTTGAGAGCGGGAGGTTTCCGAACTGATACCGAGCGCCTGACCCACCTCATCATGGGTGTAGCCCTCGAATACCACCAATTTGAATACCCGCCGATAGCCGTTTGGCATTTGAGCCAGCACTTGCTCCGACGCATTGGGGTCGAGGTGACCGAGGCTCATATACTCATGTGGAGCATTGTTCAGGTTGTCCACATCTGCAAAATCCCACTGCTTTTTCTTGTCCCGAAGGAACATCAAGCACTGGTTGACGGCAATTTTGCGGAGCCAGAACTTGAACTCGCCCCGTTGGGCGTCATAGCTTTGGATGTTTAAAAACAACTTGGCGAATATTTCCTGCACGAGGTCCTTTTGGGAATCGGGGTTGTCTGTGTAACCCTTCACAATGGTGAAAACATAAGGCAGGCAGGCTTCATACATGGCCTTGAATGCCTGCTGATTTTTCATTTTGCACTGTGATATGGTGTCCAGATTTACCAAAAAATAGTCAATGTTTAATGGTGTGCTTGGTTTTTCAGGTTTTTCAAACGAATGTTTTATTCTTAAAGTCCGTGTGTTTCCTCAGGGGTAAATAAAAGTCAGGGAAGGTCGGCAAACCGACTTCCCCAGGTTCTTTAAGCTTTATCAGAAGCAATCTGCCAAGGCAGCCCCCATTTCATCAGGGCTATTGACGGTAGTAGTGACACCAGTTTCCACATGTACCAGTGATATTGGGTAAACAAAATCAAATGGCACATTACCATTGTTTGAGGACTGGTAATCATGCAAAGCGTCTTGGTCATTGATGACGATGATTGTTACGCCCATATCTTCTGTTATCGAGATGGGGTAAACAAAATCATAGCAAATTATATCACCTAATTGGACATTAGGGTCGATAATGTCACCACAATCAAACAGCGCCTCGTCCATCTCCTCCTGACTATTGATGGTTAACTGATTGCCATCTGCGTCAATCAAGGTGAGTGGAAAGCCAAAACCTACCCAGTTACCCTCCATGGCCGCTACTGCAAACTCATCTATATTGTTGACCACCACAGCGTTGCCGCTAGCATCAATCAGCGTGAGCGGATAACCAAACTCGTAGCATCCAAAGCTGCCGATGCCACAACCGCCTGGGCTAGCCCCACAGCTTGCCAATAGGTCAAAAAGTTCTTCTGCATTGGCAGCAGTAGCAGTATTGCCTTCCACATTTTCAAGTTGTAGCGGAAATGTGAAACTGTAAAAATGGCCATCAGCGAGCAGTCCAATCAGTTCGTCTTCGTCGTTTGCCGTGACGGTTACGCTGTCCTCATTCAGCAAATTGAGGGGGAAAACCAACTGGTAGCATGAGTTGTCAAGGTTGATGTCCCAAGCTGGGAATACCTCGTTGCCCCATCCAGTATTTGGAATACAATAGGTGAACAAAGCCGCAAGTTCCTCTACATTTCCAACGGTTTGGCTGTTGCCGTCGGCATCGGTCACGTTCAGCGGGTAAACGAAATCAATCGGGTAATTTGTGGTGTCATTGATTGCCTGAATGAAATCGTCTTCTGATGTGATGGTCACGGTCGTGCTGTCCAAAAGTAGCATCTCGAACGAGTAATCAATAGAGACACAGCCCAGTTCGAGACCATCGGCATTGGCCACCGAGCGGCTTACAAGCCCATTCACAAGTTCTTGGCTTGGGTTAACAATTGGAGGGTCAACCACTGTAGTCATGACTTCGTCTTTTTTGCAAGAAGCAAAGGCCAAAACAACCAGTAGGGCAAAAAGTGATAACTGTCTTAAGAATTTCATTTTGATACATTTTTTTGGTTAGAAAAACATTTTTGATGCCCACCTATATGCGAGGTTGGTTGACAGCGTTGCATCAGTATCAGTTTTTTTGATTTTTTTTTGGCCAATAGAAAACCTACAATTAAGTCTGTTCCGGAACAGAGAATATAAAGCATTAAGACAGTATGTTTTAGACATTAGACATGACGAGGTGGATTAATGTCAAATTTTATCTAAAATATTTTATACCGAATATTTATTTCTGGCAACTAATTAAATCAAAAAGGCTACAAGTCGGTGATAACAAAATTCAACAATTTGGATAAACCATCAAAACTGGTCTGATTGCTAATGCATGTTTTCGGTTAGAACCAGTATTTCTAAACCATATTCTATAATTTTAAACCATCTGAAAATGAAAAAATCAATGTTTTTTTTCGCCTTTTTGCTCACCGCTAACTTTATGTTCTCCAAATCTCAAAGTGAAATCTTGACAGAATGCTCTGCACCGTCAAACCTCACAGTGGTTTCGCAAACGAGCAGTTCAGTCAGCTTCGACTGGGATGATTGTGGCTGTGGAGAGACGTCGTACAAGGTATATTATGTGAAAGCTGGACAGGCTAGCTCGCCAGTTACGACCCCTACTTCTGACATTACGTTTTCGTCACTTTCGTCGGGCACTTATACTTTTTATTTTGCGACAATATGCGGCGAAGATTCGAGTTCGATTATTGTTGAAGAAATAATAATTGCATGAACTAATAAGTGATTATAAGGGCTGTCATTAAAATATTATGACAGCCCTTTTTAAGACATATTACCCTTTGCTGTTTTTTCTAAGAGCCATTGCTTTAAGGCAATATTCGGTTCCTTGCTTATTTCATCACCTAATTCAGCCACCAATTTATCATCCCAGTGTCTATTTACTAATTTTTTGGTGTAGGAAATGAATTTTAATAATGCTTCTTTCATTCTAGGGTTTTGCATTTTATCTCTTCTTGTAAATTTCTCAAATGCGTCCAATTGTGACATAAGGACATCAAAACAATCTCCCCTCTCAACATATAATTCATACCAAGACCTTATAATAAAACTCTTAGCTTTAAATACATCCATTTGGTCATTGAAATTATGTTGCAATATTTGAACCGTCTTATCAAATTCTTTTTTGCCGAAATGCCATTGTGCCATACTCATATTGACAGCATCTACTCTAATATTATCGTCAAGGTAGCTGCTATAAGTTTCCATGAAATTTTTCACCCAATCATGTTCCTCGCATATAACACCCAAAGTCACGATATTTTGAAAAGTATTTTTGGTGAGTTTGCCAAACGGCATAAGGCAATTATATTGCAAACCAATTTTGTACAAATTTATGCTTAATCGGATTGTATCCTTCGTTCCTGAATTAGTTTGCTGTGTGCAATAGTTGAGCAATGCTTTCAAAATGTATTCCCTTTCGCTTTCTCTCAACAAGTCGATGTTTTGAACATATAAGTCAACTAGCCCACCAAGCGCCGAAGATTCTTGTTTTCTTTGAAATTCCTCTAGCCTATAATAAAGATTGAAAACAGGGTTTTGATTCAAAATATCAATTGAATCTTGCCCTACCTTCGCAGGGATATTAGTATCAAATTTTGCATTGCTGGCGCATTTCAACTTGATTTTTGAGAAGCCACAATATGCGTCAAAGTAGTCGATGGCCAATTTTAAAGTATTGTTTTTATCCTCTCGCTTGTCGGTGTCAGGGTGTCCAAAGTACATTAAATTCAACTGCTGCTTATCTCTAAAATAGACCTCATCCCGATAAGGCAGGGCTTCCAGTTCCGCATCCAATTCCCAAGTCTTTTTTTCAAAAAACTCATAGCAGTTGGGGCGTTCGGCGTAAGACCGCAAAAGCAGCTTTCGCTGCGTTATTTCCTCTTTTTCCAATTGCAGCACAGCTAGGTATTTTTCTAGCAGTGCGGTAAAATCTGACATCAAATTCAGCAATTTTTTGTGGTCGTAGGGCCGGCCTGGAAAGAGCTTACTGAAGATTTTATTCTTGTGCAGTTTGGGTGAACTGAAGTTAGGATAGTCATTGCGCAGCAATAAGTAGAGTTGAACGATGTTGGCGTTGGCATTGTAGAATGGCGATTGCAGGAATTGCAGGAGGCGCTTGAGTTCTTGTGCGTTTAGCGTCTGAAGTGTCTTGACTAGTTTGCTATTTTGCATTTAGCAGGCATTGTAAATGAATCTATCCTACAAAAATGGAATTTTATGAGAAAAAACGTCACAATAATGTTAATTTTTTCACAGATTGAAACTCGGCATAAAATATTGATTATCAGATTTTTGGAGAAAAAATTCATCAAAAAAGGGCTGATTGTTTGCAATTTTTGTCTTTGATGCTAGATTTCATCCCAACTATTTTTGATGAATTAATTATCAAATGAAAACTATTGCCTACATGGTTCTTGCCCGAACTCTTTAATTTTTCGCCCTAAAGATTCAAATACCGTAAGACCCTAAGGGGAAATCGCTGACCATCAACTTTTGGAATGTCAGGGGTTTCCCATTTTTACTCTAATTTCCCTCCTCTGCTTGCCAGTCTCGTTTTAACCTACCTCTAGCCGATACCCCACCCCATGCACATTGGCAATTTTCACATTAGCATCCTTCTGTAAAATCTTGCGCAAGCGGGACACGAATACATCCAAACTTCGCCCCACGATGACGCCCTCATCTTCCCAAACGGCGGCCAAAATGGCGTCCCGCTCCAGCACTTGGTTTTGGTTTTGCACAAAAAAATGGAGCAGCTTAGCCTCCCGGAAAGTAAGAGATTGGCGATGTTCACCAATTTGAACATACAAATTCGTCGGGTCGAATTCCGTATTTGCAAAGCACAATGCAGTAGAGATGGGTACTTGCGCAATGGCACCCTGCGCTTGTAAGGGTTTGTTTTTCAGCTTTTTATAAAAATAAGTAACAGTAAATACCGCTAACATTAATAGCGCCAACGATCCCCAAAATTTACTAGTGCCCCCATCAGTTGGTTGTCTATCAGGAAATACCACAGAAAGATTGTAACAGCCCGCTTTTTGTTCCCGACCGTTGCAGGCCGCTTCACCAACCTTGGCCGCTTTCTGCGAGTAACCGAGTACCAGTAAGTTGTTTAGGCAGTCGTTCACGCTGACATAATATTTCTCCGTAACCTCGAATTGTGCCAACGCCTGCTCCAGCAAAATGGGCAAACTATCGTACTGGAAATTGGTCTCCAGTCGCAGCAGGAATTCGGCAGGTGACACTTGTTCCACGGGCGGGATGGTGCTCGTCGAATCACCAGCGATATCAAAAAGTCGGTCAGCGGCCTGACGCATGGCGAGGTTCACTTTCTGGGAAAATTGTCGGGCGGCGGAGGGGTTGGGTTTGTCCATCCAGCCCATGCCCTGCACGGCCAATAATCCAACAAGTAGGAGGATTATTGGCAAACCTATTTTCGTGAGGTATTTTTTCATGGCTCAAAAATACGTTTTAAATGCTTGGTAAACAGGGTTTTACATTTCGTTTACACTGTTTTACAGCGATTTTACGCCTTTTGGCAATGCTCGACTTCAACTTTGTTCCACCTTGTTTCACAATCAAAAATCTGAATCCATGCTACGGAAATTTTTGCCCATCCTATTGCTCTTCACAGGCTGCCTCGATTCGCCTTATGAGTGTCAAGTCGCCAGCGCCACTTGCCAAAAGGAATCAGCAACGCACATTGCAGTTTCTGCCTCGGAAACAAACAATTCAAAGAAACCTTTACGTGCCGAAAGCCTCGTTTCCATGTTCCGCTCCGAAGACAACGGGCACTCGTGGACGCCTATCGGTGAAGGGCTTCCAGACAACCTGATGATTACACATTTGGGGAAACTGGGCAACCGACTGGTGCTTGCTACGGCCAATCATGGCGCTTTTCTAAGTAACCCGGGCAACGCAAGCTGGCAACAACTAAACACCACATCCTTGCCCGGCAAGCATATCACGAGCCTCCAAGTATCGGAAGGGAACATATACGTGGGCGTTAACAAAAAAGGGCTTTTTGTCAGCAAGGATTCCGGTAAAACTTGGAATTCCCTCAGCTTCAATCTTGAATACGAACGGGTGAAATCCATCCTCCGAACGGGTAACGAGCTTTGGATCGGTACTGACAACGGTATTTTTGCTTTAAAAGACGGTGAAGAAAACTGGCGGCAACTGTCCACCAAATCGCAGACGAGCGGCTTGCTGAAGGTAGGTGAAAATTACGTCGCGGGCACGTTCGAAGGCATCGCTTTGTCCAGCGATGAGGGGCAAACCTGGCGTATCGTAAACCGCCAAATAAAGCCCTCCAAACTGTCAGTCTTGGATGGGAAAATCATCGCCATGGACATTGACCAAGGCGCTGAACTCTCAGCGGATTTTGGTGAAACTTGGATGCCCATCCAACAGGGAATCGTCCACGACAGCCATGTTTTTGAGGTGGTAGAAGCGGGCAATTTCATGCTGCGCTCACAGCCCGATGGCATTTATTTGTCCAATGATGCGGGTAAAAACTGGAAGGACATTTACCATTTTTCCTATAACGAGCCGTTTGGCGTGATGCTCTCCATCGGGGAGCAATGGAACGAAGTTTACTCTAGGCCAGAGGCGCCGTTCGTGGAGCTTGTTGTTATTGACGGCGTGATTTATGGGGCGACGGTGCGGGGGTGCTAAACAAAGTGAGGGGCATGTGTTAACGACATGCCCCTCATCAATTTCATACCTCACTACCACCTCGCCACCACAAACCTAATCGGCATGTATCGCCAATTTTGTCCGGGCATGTTCAGCAGATAAGTGCCACCTGCAAGGCTGGATACATCCAAGCTGAGCCTGTTGTGCCCCTTCAGCAATTCCACGTTTTGGGTAAAAACCAATTTGCCAAAAACATCATAGCATTCCAGGTCAAAATGGCCTTCCATGCGGCTGAAAATCGTCACGTTTATTTCACCAAAATACACTGGATTCGGGTCAATGGTCCGCAGTTGGACAGGACGTCCCGTCAGGGTGGCCGATTTTATCGCCGTGCTGCCATTTCCTGAAAAGGCGTTCAACGTGAGGCTGGCCTCATCGTCTTCGTTGGCTGCGCAGCAAGTCCCGTTGCCGGGGGTGCTGTCCGTGTCCGACTCATCGGCAGCACTGACCTGAGCGTAAGGCTTGAGCGTGTTCTCCGTGAGCATGAAATAGTTGACCGTCAGTTGCTGCGACTCGCCCGGCAACAGCTCGCTGATGTACCATTTCTCGTTGCCATAGCCATTGAAAACACCCTTCGTCGCCGACCAATCGTTGCCACCTTCATAAACCAAATTGTTCGGTTTTTTGAACTCCACCTCTACTTGGTGGGCGGGCTTCGAGCCTACGTTTTTCACCTCCAACACAATGGAGGTCGTGCTGTAAATAGCAGGTGCTGGCTGGTTGGTGGACATCGAAAGTTCGAGGTCGATGACGCCACTTCCACCGCCACCTGTGCCAACGACGAAAGGTGCGGCCAGCATGTTGTTGCCTTCGTTGCCTTCGGCAATGGCGTTGTCAGCGTCCACTTTCAGCAGGAGGAAATAGCTGCCGTTGGGCAGGCTGCTGGGGATGGTCGAGGCGCCCGGCACATTGCTGGTGCTGAAGCCTGCGGCGTAGTTGCCCGTCTGCACGACTCCATCCTGAATATCGTCGTTGCTAAGCACATTATCCGTTGATATCCAAGCCTTTATATTGAAATCTCCGCTGGCCGTGGCCGTGCCTTGGTTGGCGATGTCGAACTGGTAACTCAGTACCGAACCTGCTGCGACGGGCGAATTCTGCACGCCCAAATTGGCCAAAACGAGGTCAGGTTTTGGGGTGGAGCCGCTGCCGCCAACAGTGCTGGCTTCGTCGTCCTCGTTCACAGCGGGAGGCGTGCCATTGCCGGGGGTGCTGTCCGCATCGGGTTGGTCGGCAAAAGTCACTTGGGCATAAGCCGCTGGGGCTGGATTTGCGAGCAAAAAATAGCTCACGGTGAGGGTGGCAGATGCACCGGGTGACAAACTTCCCACCGTCCAGATTTCATTGCCGAAGGGGTTGAAACTACCTTGCGAAGCAGTAAATTCATTGCCCCCCGTGTAAACCGTGCCGAGCGGCTTCGCAAATTTCACCTGAACACCCGTGGCCGCCACGGCGCCACTGTTGGTGAGGGTGGCCGTCACGGTGTAATTGCCGTATTGGGCAGGGCTGGCATTTGGCTGCGCCAAACTCAGTTCGAGGTCAATGCCCGGGTTGCCGCCGCCCGAACAAGTACCTGGATTGTCAATCAGCAAATCAATGGAACAGCCGTTTGCATCGTCCGTCAGCGTGAGGTCGAGGTAGGTACTAATTGCGGCAGCGTACAACCCAGTCGTGAAAGGCTGCCCGTAGGGTAGGTTGGCTTCCTGAATGAAACCAGAAATGGAAAAGCTGCTGCCCAGCCCCGTGCCCGTTGGGTTGATGACGGCATACCATTCATCGTCGAAGGGATCGGCAGTGCCATTGTCGAGGCAGTAGGTGGTGACGCCGGGGTCGCTGATTTGGCAGTTGCCGCCGCCGCTATTGTTTTCTTCGCAAAGTTCTGCCGCAGCCACCTGCACACAGCCGTTGGTTTCTTTCCAAATCAGCAATTGCACATAGGCTGCTCCCACGGGCGCTGTCGCTGTCATAAATCGGGTCTCAAAACTGGTGGCAATGCCCTGCGTGTTCGATGAATTTACCCCAACCGCCATCGGCGTATAGCTGGCATTCAGGAACCGCAATTGGGAGTAGGCGTCGTTTGGATTGCCCGTCGTTTGAGCCGTCACGCTGGCATTGTACACCGTACCTGCCGTGGTCGGAAAAACCTGCGTCAGGCTGCCCGGTGCGCCGCAAATACTGGCGATGCCGTTGCTCGTGGCTACCACGTCGCCTGTGCTGTTCCAGTTGTCCAGTGCAAGGTCGAAGCTGGGGTTCATCAACAGGTTGGTGCAGCTAGGCGAAGGCGGGGCGATGTCGCCGTTGCCATTGGTTTTCACCAAAAACAGCTCGCCGCCGAGTTTGCCAGCCAAGAGAAAACCGCCGTCGCTGGTCTGGATGGAGGCCGAGAGGTCAGGCAACAGGCCGTCGTAGAATTTCACCCAAGCTGTGGCACCAGCGGCATCCAGCAGGACGAGGTACATGCCCTCCTGCGTTCCAACAAAATCCTTGGCTTTGCCAGCCAGCAGGTGGCCGCCGTTGGAGGTCTCGGTCGAAGTGGCCAAGGTAATCGGCGAGGTGAAGAAGCCCAGGCTGCTCTGCAAGATGTTCGATGGAAGCCCGCTGAAAACGGAACTTCCGTCGGCAGCTATTTTTAGGAAATATGGTTGGAATGTGTTTGGGCCACCTGAGTACTGGAAGCTTCGGATAAAAAAACCGCCATCTGCGGCCTCCGTTACGCTGCTCACCGGGCTTTCCAGGTCGCTGACAAACACGTTGCTGAATTGCTGCACGCCGTTGCCATCTATCCGCCAGAGCTTGGTGCCTGTAAACGGGGTAGATTTGAAAAGCGCCAACACGCCGCCGTCGGAAACGGCTAGTGGCAGGCTGAGTTGAGGCGTCTCACTGAGCGCCGGGGAGAGGTACGACCACAGCTCTTGCCCCGTCGTGCCGTGTATTTTTTTCACAAAAAAATGGAACGTGGGCGGCGCATTGCCAGGAAAAATACCGTAGGTACCGCCCACCATAACCGCCTGTCCATCAGCGCTTTGCACCACGGCACTCACTTGCACCTGCGATGCCGTAGGCAGGTCGTAGGTCTGGTCGAAGTAGATTTGGTCAATGTTACCGCAGTCGCCCGGCACGAATTCGATGCGGCGCAGGTGCAGGTCGCCCGTGGCGTTGATTTCGTAGTTGTAGAAACCCAATTGGGAAATCCGGAAATTGCCGCCGGGGAAGTTGATGGGGCAATCGGCAGTCCCCGTGACGAATGCCAACTGGCTGCCGTCCGCCATTTTTCCAGAAAGGAAGGCATTGGCTGTGTTGTTTTTCAGGTTCAGGTTGAACAAGGTACCCGATTCGCTCAGGGAAATAATGCCGTAGCCATTTGCATCGGGGTAGGTTTGTTGCCAGCCCTGCGCACTGACCAATGCTGGGAGGCATAGCAGCCATGCGCCAAATAGCATGGCTCGAAAACTTGAGGGAAGATGTTGGTTCATAATTGTATTGATTTTTGTTAAAAATTGATTTCAAATGCTAACAGAAAGACTGGACTGGCGCTTTGGGCAAGGTGATTCCAAGGCAAGCTGGTGGCTTGCGGTGCTTGGGCACGGCCTTTCTAACAAACTTATTTGTGAGCAGAGACCGAAGGCTGGTTAGCCTTCTTTTGATTTGGTAAAATAGTTTTCATTTGGTTTTTTGAAGAAGTAGTCACTGTCGCAACTACTTCAAAACCATTGCCCAAAGGTGACTTATTTAAAAAAATGCAAAACGGGGCCTGTCGGTGAAAGAAGGAAATTCGTTCATGAACGGCAGAAATTGCTGCATGAAAATTTTGATCGGGTGAAAAACTGGGTGTACCTGGCCCCAACTACCCAACTGGGAGCGTAAACCTGCATACCGTCCCCTTTCCCTCCGCCGAATCAATTGAAATGATGCCGCCGTTCCGCTCCACAAATTCCTTGCAGAGCGCCAGACCGAGACCTGTACCCCGTTCGCCAGCCGTCCCCTTGCTGCTGCCCTTGCGGTCGAGTTCGAACACGGATGCGGCTTTTTCGGGAGTCATGCCGAGGCCCGTGTCGGCCACGTTGATGTGTACTTGCGAGCCTCCTGCCCCAGCGGAAAGGCGCACAGTGCCGCCCTCCGGTGTAAACTTGAGGGCGTTGGAAACAAGGTTGCGGAGGATGAGTTGGAGGCTGTTTTCGTCGGCCATCGCCTTCAGGTCTGGGGCGATTTCGTTTTTCAAAACAATGCCTTTCGACTGGGCATCCTGCTCGAACAACTGGACAATTTCGTCGGCTTGCTGCCGTAAATCCAGCGGCTGCGGATGCAGCGAAATACCCTCCAACTGGCTCACCGACCAATGCAGCAGGTTGTCGAGCAGGGTGCTGAGGTTGCTGGCGGAGCGGTTCACTTGGGTGGTAAGGTCTTGCAGGCGGTCGAGGTTGCCCTTGCCAAGGTGGAAACTGAAGATTTTGCCGAGGCTCGTGAAGGCGCTTATTTCGCTGCGCAAATCATGCGAAATGATGGCGAAGAGGCGGTCTTTTGTGGCGTTGAGCTGGCCGAGTTGGGTGGCCTGCTCCGCAATTTTTGCCTTGGCCTGCCGCATCTGAAAATAGAGCCAAGCCAAGCCCGCCAGCAGTAGCCCCAGCACGGCGGCGGCTATCAGCAGCCTATTTTTTTGCTGTGAAATGAGGTCATTTTTTGCTTTCAGCACGGCGTTTTCTTGCTCTTTTTTCTCCGTTTCATACTGCGTCCGAACGTCTTCGATGATGGTCGTTTTGTCCGCAGCGAAGAGTTGGTGGTTTAGCCCTTGGAGTTGCTTGAGCGTCGTGACGGCCTTGGCAGGTTGATTGCTTTTTTCGTAAAGATCAGCCAGTGCGGATTGCGCTGTGATTTGCCCCTTCAACGTGCCCACTTGCTGCGCCATGCCCAGCCCCCGCTGCAAAAGTTCCTCCACCGATTGATTGGAAACACCAAGCTTTACGCTGTTTCCGGCCAGTTGGTATGCCTTGCCGATTTCCACCAAGGTGGCCGCTACCATGCGCCGCTCATCAATTTCTTCGAAGATGGCGAGTGCCTTGAAAAGCAATTGCAGCCCCTGCTCGACTTTCCCCTCCGCCACCTTAAAACCGCTCTCCGTCAGCCACACATGCGCCTGGATGCTCTGGTTGACCGAGAAATCCTTGGTTGTTTTCGCTTCAGCGATTTTCGCCAATGCTGCTGCCTTGTCGCCTTCCTGCCAATCGGCCCGGGCCAAGCCGGCGAGGTACATGGCTTCTTCCGTCTCAGAGCCATTGGCCCGGCTGGTCTCCAACCCCTTGCTGTAATACTTTCGGGAATTGCCGAAGTCGCCAATTTCTTCGTAGTTGTAGGCGACCTGACCGTAGCTGCGGGTGAGTTCATTTGGGTCGTATTTTTCCAACAGGGGCAGGGCTTTGAAGTAGGCGGAAAGGGCTTTTTCCGGCTGCCCCATTTCACCCAAAATACCCGCCTCGCTCACGTTGGCAATGGCCACCCGGTACTCATCGTTCGAAAGCCCGGACCAAAAGGCGCAGCGCTGGTAGTAGTGGAGCGAGGAGTCCAGTTGGCCTTTTTGTGAAAAATAGTTGCCGAGGTTCAGCGTCACGTTTGCCATGATGACGGTGTCCTTTTGCGCCAGCGCAGTAGCACGAGCAAGTTCAAGGAAAATCTTGGCACTGTCGGGCATTCCCCGCCTGAAATAGGCCAACGAGATATTATCGTACAAGGCAGGCTGTTTATCAATCACATTCAGTTCCTTGGAAATTTTCAGGGCGTCGAAGTAGTGCACAGTAGCGCCAGCCAAATCTTTTTTGTAGTAGGAAATGATGGCCGCCGTGTTTTCCAGACTGACCAGCCCAAGGGCAATTCCCTTCCGGTCAGACATGGAGCGGGTCAGTTTTTTGGCATCCGCCAAGGCGGTTTCCGCCTTTTCCAATTGTCGGGACTGCATCAATGATTTCAGCCAAAGCAGGTAGACATCCACCTGTTTCTGCTGGCTTTCCGGTTGTGCTTTCAGCAATGCCAAGCCCTTTTCAAACTCCCCAGCAGCTTCTACTGGTTTGCGTTCGGCCAAGTAAGTATTGCCCACTCCAACATGGACGTTTGCCTGCATAACGGGGCTGCTGGCTGTCGTCATTGCCCGCTCCAGGTATTGGTGGGCAGTCGCAAAACTGTCCTGAGAGACTGCTCTCTTGGCCAGCGCCAACAGCGAGTCAGCACTAAGCCCGGCCTTAATATTTTGTGCAAAAACACCTGACAGGCAGGAGAAAAAAAGGAAGATTGCCACGACGTGGCGAAGGGGATTTAGGTGCATTGATTTGGTTTGTCGTTAAAAAAAATATGGCGAGGGGTCGTAAAAAATCAAATCGTGTTCAACATCCGTAGGATTTGCTCGCTGAAACTTTTGCCCAAGGGTACGGTGCGCTGCTTGAGTTGCAGCATGCCCTCGGCGTCATCAATGCTGGAAATGGCCGCCGCCCGCACGATGTAGGAACGGTGTACCTGGATGAAGGCGTTGGGCGGGAGTTTTCCAGCAATTTCCCGAAGGGAAGTGCGTACCAAAAAGCTTTCGTCGCTGGTGTGAATGGAGCAGTAGCGGTCTTTGGCGACCTCAATGATGGTTATTTCCGAGAAGGGGATTTTTACCAGTTTGCTACCCTGTTTCGTGAACAAGCTATCTCGGAAAAAAACGTCCTGATTCCAGACGGGCAATACGTTTTCTGCCTCGCCACGCTCTTTTTCCTTCGCAAAGCGATAGACCGCAAGCTCAATGGCGGGCTGAAGGTTTTGTGGCTCAATCGGTTTCACCAGATAGGAATATGGCTCGGTTGCCGTTGCCCTTGAGATGGTGGCCGGATCGCTCAGTCCCGTGGTGAAAATAATGGGCGTTGGCCGCAGCCGGTTGATTTTTTTGGCCAGTTCAACGCCATCCTCATCCCCCACCAATTCGATGTCAATCAAAATGACGTCGGGCTGCACAGCCACCAGCAAATGCAGGGCTTCCTTGGCAGAATCGGCCATACCGACCATGTCGTAGCCCATGCTCTCAAGGGAAATCAAGATATTTTCTTGGTGGATGGGATTGTCTTCAACAGCGAGGATTCGGATTTTTTGCATCCGGCAAAATACGGGTTTGGTTGAGTTTTGGAGGGATTTTGTGCATTTTGAGGTAGAATTTTGTACCGCGTTCTGGAGCAACCGATTTCCTTCAAATTGGAAATTCATTCCCTACCTTCACCCCAAAATCTCGTATATGAAGCTCACCACTTTCCTGCTGTTCTGCTGTGCAACCTTTATTCACGCCCAATCCACCCACATCCTCTGGTATGACCGCCCTGCTGAGTTTTTTGAAGAAACGCTCGTACTCGGGAATGGCAAGGTTGGCGCCTCTGTCTTCGGTGGCGTGGCCGTCGATTCCATGTTTCTCAATGACGCGACACTTTGGTCGGGCGGGCCAGTTGATAGAAACATGAACCCTGAAGCCCACACCTGGCTGCCCGCTGTCCGGGAGGCACTGGCCAATGAGGACTACGCCGCTGCCGACTCACTAAACAAGCACCTTCAAGGCGCTTTCTCACAAAGCTTTGCCCCACTGGGCACGATGTACCTGAGTTTTCAGCATGAAAAAGGAGAGGTAAAAAATTATTACCGGGAACTCGACATCGAGCAGGCAGTCAGCACAGTTCGATACGAAGTAAATGGGGTGAAATTCCAGCGGGAGTACTTCATCTCGGCGCCCGATTCGGTGATGGTCATTCGGCTCACGAGTGGCAAAAAGGGCGCATTGAATTTTGACCTAAACTTCAAAAGTTTGCTCAAATACAACGTTTCTTCCGGCAATGAAAAGCTTTTAGCAAGCGGCTATGTCCCAACCAAAGCTGAGCCGAGCTACCGAGGCAATATGCCCGACGCCGTTGTTTTCGATGAAAAAAAAGGAACGCGGTTCGCTGCACAATTTGCCTTGAAACATGGCGATGGTAAAGTTTCCACTACCGAAAGTGCCTTAAGCTTGAAAGGTGGTACGGAAGCCCTGATTTTCGTTTCCATCGCTACCAGTTTCAACGGCTTCGACAAAGATCCGGCAACTGAAGGAAAAGACCACATGGTCATTGCGAAGCGAAACTTGAAAAACGCCAGCGGCAAATCATATACGGATTTGCGAAAAGCCCACCTCAAGGATTACAATACCTTCTTCAAACGGGTCTCCCTCGACCTTGGCCCCACCGATGCTCTCAATGTGCCGACTGACGAACGACTCAAGCGCTATGCCGAGGGTTTTGAGGACAAAAACCTCGAGATACTGTATTTCCAGTACGGACGCTACCTGCTCATCAGCAGCAGCCGAACACCGGGTGTACCCGCCAATTTGCAGGGCATCTGGGACCCCTACATCCGTCCACCGTGGAGCAGCAATTACACCATCAACATCAACGCAGAGGAGAACTACTGGCTCGCCGAAACCTGCAACCTGAGCGAGTTGCACCAGTCATTGTTGACTTTCATCAAAAACGTGGCAACGACCGGAGCTGTCACTGCCCACAATTTTTATGGTGTGGATAAGGGCTGGGCGGCCTGCCACAATTCCGACATCTGGGCGATGAGCAACCCCGTCGGCGACTTCGGCAAGGGTAACCCAGTCTGGGCAAACTGGAACATGGGCGGCACATGGCTGAGCACGCATCTTTGGGAACATTTCACCTTCACACAGGACACAGCTTGGCTCCGCAAAGAGGGCTACCCGCTGATGAAGGGTGCTGCCGAATTTTGCCTCGCTTGGCTGGTAGTTGACAAGACACACCAGTACCTCCTGACTTCACCCAGCACCTCACCGGAGAACAAATACGTGACACCTGAAGGTTACCACGGCGCCACTTTTTACGGCGGTACGGCTGACTTGGCGATGATTCGAGAGTGCTTTGCGCAGAACATTGCGGCTTCAAAAAAACTGAACGTGGATGCCGATTTTCGGCGGCAATTGGAAGCTGCGCTGAGGCAATTGTACCCCTATCAAATCAGTAGGACAGGTGGCTTGCAGGAGTGGTTTTACGATTGGCAGGACGAGGACCCGAAGCACCGCCACCAGTCACACCTGTTCGGGCTGCACCCCGGCCACAGCATCACGCCGGAGGAGTCGCCCACGCTAGCGAACGCTTGCCGCAGAACACTGGAAATCAAAGGCGATGAAACCACGGGCTGGTCGAAAGGATGGCGCATTAATCTCTGGGCTCGCCTTCACGACGGCAACCGGGCCTACAAAATGTACCGGGAACTGCTCCGATTCGTCCCGCCTGATGGTTTTGAAGGTGGCTTCAAGCAGGGCGGTGGCACTTACCCGAACCTCTTCGATGCCCATCCACCGTTCCAGATTGACGGCAATTTCGGCGGGGCAGCTGCCGTGGCCGAGATGCTGGTACAGTCCGACGACCGCCGGACCTACCTGCTGCCCGCCCTGCCCGACGCCTGGAAAAATGGCTCGGTGAAGGGCCTCTGCGCACGTGGCGGTTTCGTCATTGACATGGATTGGAAGGATGGTCGGGTAGTGCGGGTAAATGTGTTTTCGAGGGTTGGCGGGTCGGTGAAACTGGTGGACGGCTACGGCAATAGCTGGGATGTGGAGGTGAAGAAGGGAGAGAGTTTGGAGGTGGCTTGGTGAGAATTGCGACATATTGCGACAAAATTTTGACAAATTGCGTAGAATTGCGACATATTGCGACAAAATTTTGACACGATTTTATGGAAAGGAAATTGAAATTTGACCTTCAAACTACCCAGAAATTGCTGGCAACCGCTGCAAGAATTGACCAGTTTAAAGGAAAATGGGAGCATATCGAGCAAAAAGACAACCGTTACCTAAAGGAACTGCGCACCCTTGCTACGGTACAAAGCATCGGTTCTTCCACCCGGATTGAAGGCTCTACGCTGACCAACGCTGAAGTGGAAATCCTTTTGAAAGACATCAATATCACGAAGTTCAAGACCCGTGACGAGCAGGAAGTAGCGGGCTATTACGAGGCGCTCGAACTCATCCTTGACCAATATGAATTCATCGAACTATCCATTGGCAATATCAAGACATTGCACAATGTCCTGATGAAACACAGCGACAAAGACCAGCAGCACAAGGGAAATTTCAAACAGTTTACCAACCGTGTGGTGGCCACTTATCCCGATGGAACTGTGCACACGATATTCAACACCACCGAGCCTTTTTTGGTGGAAAAAGAGATGAAGGAATTGGTGGAATGGGCCAACCGGGAACTGGCAAACAAAGACTTCCACTCCCTGATTTGCATTGGTACGGCAATTTATGAGTTCCTTTCCATCCACCCATTTCAAGATGGAAACGGCAGGCTTTCAAGGCTGTTGACCACCTTGCTTTTACTTCGTGAAGGCTATGGTTTCGTGCAGTATATTTCATTTGAAAACATCGTCGAACTCAATAAAAAGGACTACTACCGCTCCCTCATGTCGGGGCAGCAGCATCGTTATTCCGAGGAGGAAATAATCGGTGAATGGATGCTTTTTTTCCTAAAATCCCTCGAAGAACTGACGCAGAAATTGGATGAGAAATACAGCCGCTACCTGAACTTCGGCGGCGTCTTGAACCAGCGCCAGCAAGCGCTGCTGGATTTGGTGCGGGAACGGAAACTGATTCGATTGGAAGATGCCGCTGCCATTTACCCTGCTATTTCACGAAGAACCTTGCAACGAGATTTTTCCCTGCTGGAAAGTGAGCGGCTAGTGGAAAGGACAGGGAAGGGACGGGCGGTGGTGTATGGGGTTGTTTCAAATTAAATACCTTCGCCCCATGAACACAACCATCCTCCCCGCAGAATGGGCGCCCCAAAGCGCTGTCCAACTCACTTGGCCCCACGTTGGCACCGACTGGGCACCTTACCTCGATGAGGCGGTGCAGTGCTTTTCGGAAATCTCCACGGCCATTGCGAAGCGGCAAAAGCTGCTCATCGTCTGCCAGAGCGAGGCGGAGGTGCGGCCTTTTTTAATAAATGCCAAGTTGGAAAATATACGCTTCGCCGAACTGCCCACCAACGACACTTGGGCACGTGACCACGGCGGTATCACGGTGGTGAGGGGTGGCCAACCTGTCGTCCTTGATTTCAAATTCAACGGCTGGGGCCTGAAATTCCCCGCCGACAAGGACAACCTCATCACGAGGCAACTGTTTGAATTGGGTGTTTTTTCCGAAGGAACGAAATACGAAAACCAACTGAACTACGTGTTGGAAGGCGGCGGCATTGAGTCGGATGGATTGGGCACGATTCTAACAACCTCGGAATGCCTGCTCTCGCCGAATCGCAATGGTGCTTTTTCACGCAGTGAAATTGAAAAAAAAATAAAGAGATTCTTTGGGGCAACCCGCATCCTCTGGCTTGAAAACGGCTACCTCGCCGGCGATGACACGGACAGTCATATTGATACGCTGGCTCGACTTTGCGACGAAAAAACCATCGCCTATGTGAAATGTGAAGACCCCTTGGACGAACATTTCGAAGCGCTACGTAAAATGGAAACAGAGCTGCAGACATTGCGCCAGGCCAACGGCGAACCTTACAAATTGGTCGCCTTACCCATGGCTGATGCAGTTTACTTCGATGGTGACCGTCTGCCAGCCACTTACGCCAACTTCTTGATTATCAATGGCGCAGTGCTGGTGCCGTTTTACCAATCGGTTAAAGACGCCGAGGTCAAGCGCATCTTTGAGCACCTTTTCCCTAACCGTGAAATCATTGGCATCAATTGTCTGCCGCTCATCAAACAACACGGGTCGCTGCACTGCGTGACGATGCAGTTTCCTGAAAATGTGATATTTTAGAATTGGGTTATTGAGATATTGAGTTATTGTAAGCACCGATCCGCCTCAATAACTCAATAACCCAGTAACCCAATAACCCAATAACATGAAAAAAATTCTCAAAGCCGGACTGGTACAGCAATCCAACACGGCAGACATCGAGCAAAATATCCAGAAACTGGAAGCCAACGTGCGGCAGTGTGCTGCGCAAGGTGCCGAATTGGTGGCCTTACAGGAACTGCACAATTCACTATACTTCTGCCAAACGGAAGACACGGAGGTGTTCGACCTCGCCGAGCCGATTCCTGGCCCTTCGACGGAGCGGTTTGGGGCGCTGGCAAAGGAGCTTGGCATCGTGCTGGTCACGTCGCTGTTCGAGCGGCGGGCCCCCGGCCTCTACCACAATACAGCAGTCGTATTTGAGAAGGATGGCAGCATCGCTGGCAAGTACCGTAAGATGCATATCCCCGACGACCCCGCCTACTACGAGAAGTTCTACTTTACCCCCGGCGACATGGGCTTTCAGCCGATAGACACCTCGGTGGGCAGGCTCGGCGTGCTTGTTTGCTGGGACCAATGGTATCCCGAAGCTGCCCGCCTCATGGCCATGCGGGGGGCGGATATGCTGATTTACCCGACGGCCATCGGCTGGGAAAGCACCGATGCCGCCGCCGAAAAGCAGCGCCAGCAAGACGCTTGGGTCATCTCGCAGCGGGGGCATGCCGTTGCCAACGGGCTGCCCGTACTGTCCATCAACCGGGTAGGGCATGAGTCTGACCCCTCCGGCCAGACGAACGGCATCCAGTTCTGGGGTCATAGCTTCGTGACGGGGCCGCAAGGCGAGTTTGTGGTGAAGGCGGGTTCGGAAAAAGAGGAAAATCTCGTGGTGGATATTGACCTTGGCCGCTCGGAGGACGTGCGGCGGATTTGGCCGTTTTTCAGGGATAGAAGAATTGAGGCGTATGGGGAAATTGTGAAGCGCTTCATTGATTGAGTCGAAAAAAAATGTGTCAATTTTACACTTAGGATTTTGCTCTTTGCTAACTAATTGATTGTCAGTATGTAACCATGTTCTGGTTTAACCATAATTCTTAAGTTCTAACAATACCTACAAACATGGCCGAGCCCTAAATGGCAATGTTTTTGAAAACCCCGGAACCGCCCCCTAGTCGCACAACCTAGGATGAACATGGACGCTAATGCTTTCAGAACTGCCTTGACGTGGGCAGTCATTTTTTTCTGCCTGCCCGCTTTCGCTCAAAATTTTCCCACAGACAAATTCACGGATTGGTCAAAAGTGGGCATTCAAAACGAACTTTCCGCTTACGATACGGTCGATGTAGTAGCGCAAGGCATGCCGAACGACGGGATAACGCCCTGCGACCAAAGCTTGGGAGCACTGCTCAATGCCTCCACGAACCCCACCGTTTTTTATTTTCCTGCTGGCGAATACTACTTCACGAAGCCCATCCAACTCGAAAAAGCGCAGGTGTTAAAAGGCGCTTCCTCCGATGAAACGCATTTTATTTTTGACCTACAAGGCCAAAACCATTTGATTGAGGCAAACGGAAAAGTTCTGACGGATACAGCTTGGCTGTTGTCAGCGGCATGGAAGGATTCCGTGAGCATCCTGACCGATGCTGTAAATGGAAGTTTCAAAGCTGGTGATTTCGTGAAATTCGTATCAGAGGATGATGACTTGGTCACGTCGGATTGGGCCCGCTACAGCACTGGCCAGATTTGCCAAATCAAGAAAGTGCAAAACGGGAAAATCACTCTCACGCACCCCACCCGACGGGATTACCTGATGGAAGATTTGCCCCGTATCGTTAAAACAAAACCGGTGCAATTCGTGGGCGTGGAATGCCTGAGTTTGGAGCGTAAAGACTCCACAAGCACTCAAACCAGCAATATTTTTTTCAACCTAGCGGCCAACTGTAACGTGAGCGGGATTGCTTCCCAATACTGCAATTTTGCCCACGTCACCTTGCAGCAATCGACGCAGGTGGAGGTGACTGGCTGCCATTTCCAGGATGCTTTCGACTACGGCGGTGGTGGTAAGGCATACGGTGTGGCGTTGCAGTTAAATTCGGGTGATTGTTTGATTCAAAACAATACTTTCCAGCACCTGAGACATTCCATGCTACTGCAAGCAGGTGCAAACGGCAACGTACTTTCCTACAATTATTCCTTGCAACCTTTTTGGACAGAAACCAACCTGCCTACCGTCGCTGCGGGGGATTTGGTGCTGCATGGAAATTATGTGTACGCCAATCTTTTTGAAGGGAATATTGTCCAGAACATCGTCATTGACGACTCGCACGGCAAGAATGGCCCAAACAACACTTTCTTTCGCAACCGTGCCGAACTCTTCGGTATTTTCATGAACAGCAATCCCGCTTCACCGGGACAGGTTTTCATCGGAAACGAGGTGACGGCTATGTCGCCTTTTGCCGGGTTCTATATTTTGGAAGGGGGCTCCCATTTCGAATACGCCAACAACGTCAAGGGGACTTTGCTGCCCACAACCACGGATTCGCTGCCGGAACAATCGCTGTACCTATCTGACGAACCTAGTTTTTTTGCGGAAATGGAGATGCCGTTTGCTCCGATTGGCTTTCCAAACAGCTTGAACGGTGGCAGTATTCCTGCCAAAGCGCATTTTCTGGCAGGTGTAATGACCTCCTGTGAGCCACTTCCCCCGCCAGTCGTATCTGGTTCCGACCAAACCTCTACAATGGAAAAAAGGGTTTACCCGAACCCAACCACTGGAGTTCTTTACCTAGATTTTGAGGGGAATAAAAATTTAAAACTGCTTGATATTAATGGCAAGTTGGTTTTGCAAACAAATTTGGCCGAAGGCGAAGCACTCCTGCTGCCACCGTTGCCGAGCGGTGTTTATTACTTGTTTTCAGAAACTGGAGGCCATTTATACAGCGATAAAATCATTATGTTGTAAAAACAAAACGCTTAAATCATGCGGCCTTGCGCTTCCTTTTTGCAGCAAGTTTGGTCTTCGTTTGTTTTAGACTCTCAATAAGCACATCCAATTCCGACATCAAAGATGCCCGGTCACTTGCCGAAAGTTCGTCCTGCTGAATGGCGGTTTGAATAGTGCTTACCAAATCGTCGGCAGCAGCTTTGAAACTGTTTGTGTTGGATGATTTATCTGGCAGCATAAGTATAGGTTTTAACAGATTAACCTTTATTTTCATCAATTTTTTTGAGTTCATTCTTGAGTTCAATCATCAAGTCTAACACCCTGTCAATTTCTTCATGCAAACTAACATTCTTGGGTTAACCTAATGAATCTTCCTTTAAATTACTTGTCGTTAGAAGCAAAAGCCATTGTTTGTAAATATTAATTTTGTCACTGTATGTTGGTTTTGGGAAGTAAATTTACGCACCATAAATTAATGCACCAATAAACATCCCAATATCGCATTTAAAAAAATCATTGCTCATTAAGTTTGGATTCACTAAAAACAATTCGCCACAAACATGAAATTCCTCCTTCCCTTCTTTGTTTTATATTCATTCCAACTCCCCGCCCAAACCCTCTACCAATACCGCAACGACCAGCCCCGCTGGGCAACCTTCGAAAATCCAAAAGCAGCAAGGGGTGCTGGCGGCATGGAAAACCAGAGCGCCAAGGGCCATGCCTTCGAGCCGATAGAAGCAGGAGCAAGTGCCACGCTGATGGAAGTGCAAGGTGCGGGCATCGTCCAACGGATTTGGATAACCATCAACGACCGAAGCCCGGAAATGCTCCGCTCGCTGCGCCTCGAAATGTTTTGGGATGGGGAGAAAAAACCTGCTGTCAGCGTGCCGCTCGGTGATTTTTTCAGCATCTCACATGGCCAGACAATGCCCTTCGAAAATGCCCTATTCAGTAGTCCAGAGGGGCGCTCGTTTAATTGTTTCATCCCGATGCCGTTCCGAAAAGGTGCCCGCATCGTGGTGACGAATGATTCGCCCAAACGGCTGGATTTGTTTTTCTACGACGTTGATTTTCAATTAGTTGACAAACTCCCCGACGATGCTATGTACTTCCATTGCCATTGGCGAAGGGAACTTAAAACCACGCTCGGCAAGGATTTCGAACTGCTGCCAAACGTCACGGGCTGGGGCCGTTTTTTGGGTGTAAACATGGGACTCATCACCGCCCCAGAATACGGCAAAAGCTGGTGGGGCGAAGGTGAGGTGAAAATTTACCTCGACGGCGATGGGCAGTTCCCGACCATCGTCGGCACGGGTTCGGAGGACTACGTGGGGTCGGGCTGGGGCCTCGGCAAATTTATCAACCGGACGCAAGGCTGCCCCGTCGCCAATGACAGTACCCGCCAGTGGTCACTCTACCGTTTTCATTTGGAGGATGCGCTTTTTTTTCAAAAAAACTTCAGAGCCACGATTCAAGTGCTGGGCGGGTACATGCGGGATGAAGTTCGCAAGTTCATCGCCGACAAGGTGCCGCTCACGCCCGTCACCGTCAACGTGCAACAGGGCTGCATCAAACTGCTGGAGCCAGGCGCTCCCAAGCTTTCCGACCCCGATTTCCCGGATGGTTGGGTGAATTTTTACCGAACGGAAGATTACTGCGCCACCGCTTATTTTTACCTCGAAAAACCGACGGATGAGCTGCCGCCACTGCCCAATTTGGAGCTTCGGACGGCCGGAATGAAATGACATTTCTATCGAGCGAACGTCGGCGAGGTTCATCCCGATAATTATCGGGACGACGACGTTAAAGCCTAATTTTAATTGAAATATTAACTATGAAACCCATCATCTCCGCCACCGAACTTTTTTCACTTCGCAACAACCTCGACCTAGTATTAATTGACGCCCGAAGTGGCCCCAGTGCCAACGAACGCTATTTGGAGCAACACCTTGATGAGGCCATCTGGGTGGATTTGGAAACGGATTTAGCAGAAAAATCCGCCGATGCAACCAATGGCGGCAGACATCCATTACCCTCACCGCAGCATTTCAACCAGTTGCTGGCGCAATGGGGCATCCGGCCTGAAAGCCATGTAGTGGTTTACGACGATAAAAATGGTGCAAACGCCGCCGCCCGCTTTTGGTGGATGGCCAAGGCTATTGGACAGGAACGGGTGCAGGTGCTGGATGGAGGAATGGCCGCAGCCATTGCCGAAGGGTATCCAGTGACCAGTGGCGAAAAGACGAGAATCCCCGTGGAGCGGCCCAAAGCGGAAGCTTGGCTTTTGCCTACGGCAAACATTCAAGAAGTGGAAAAAGCGGCACAAAACGCTGATTATCTGGTGATTGACGTGAGGGAAAAAGACCGCTACAATGGCCTCCGGGAGCCGATTGACCTCGTGGCAGGGCATATTCCCGGTGCGATGAATCTGCCATTTGCCGGGAATCTGGACGAGGCAGGGCACTTCCTTTTACCAGAGGTACTGAAAGAAAAATATGAAACGGAATTAGCTGGCCGAAATTCAGAAAACGTGATTGTACATTGCGGCAGTGGCGTCACGGCATGTCATACCTTGTTGGCAATGGCGCAAGCAGATATGGAAATCCCGAAATTATACGTCGGCTCGTGGAGCGAATGGTCGAGGAGTGGAAAAGATATGGCAACTAATTAGGCATAATCAATCTTGACTTCCGCACCTGTTTCTATACTTTTTTTTATAGCATCAATAACCTGCATATCAATCATCCCTTCTTCGCCGGAGGCAATGACGGCGGTATTATCGAATATATTTCGGGCAAAAGCATCCATTTGTGTGGTCTGTTGGTATTCGTTGCAGGGCAGCGATTTGCTCTCGTCCCGGCTTTGTAGCGACATCTTAGCATTGGCAGCAAATGCGGGTTTAAGCTCCATATAATCATACCCTTTTGACACATAATATCGATCCGTATAGGAGGAAAAACTGGCAGTGGAATTGCACAATGCATTATCCGCAAATTTTAATTGCCAAGTATAGGTGCCATATATGCCTTTATATATTTCGGGGTCGTCAATAAAACCTTGGGCTAGGACGCTCACGGGATTTTGCCCAGCGGCCCGCCTTGCTGCTTGGATAACATAAGGCCCTAAATCCATGAGTGCCCCACCGCCGCCCATTTTCTTGTCAATACGCCAGAGGCCAGGTCGGGCCATGTCGAATCCGAGGCTGGTTTCCATGAGTTTTATCCTACCTTCAAAAGGCTCATTGGCCCAGCGTTTCATCTCCAAATGGTGTGGTTCATAAAAAAGCCGATAGCCAACTTGCAGTTTTTTTCCCGCTTTTTTCGCAGCCGCAATCATATTCTTGCAGCCAGCAGCATTCATGGCCATTGGTTTCTCACAGATGACATGTTTGCCAGCTTCGAGCGCTCGAATGGTATATTCCTCGTGCATGAAATTGGGCAATACGATATAGATGATATCAATGGCAGGGTCGTTTTTTATTTTATCAAACGTCTCATAATTATAAGTGTGCGCTGGGCTTATATTATATTCTTTTTGCCATTTAATGGCTTTCTCTGGTGTACCAGTGACAATACCTTTCAGCTCACAAAATTGGGTTTTTTGTAAGGCAGGTGCCAGCATTAGGGTAGCATAATTGCCTAAGCCAACCAAGGCAATTCCCAGTTTTTTCTCTTCCTTCAAGCAAGCTAAATTTAAAGGGGATAATGCCGCTGCACTGCCAATTATGCCAATATTTTTCAGTGCTTGCCGACGAGAAGTTGCCGTATAAAATGGATTGTCAATGTTTTTCATACAAATGTTTTTAAGCTAAAAAAAGAATGGACTGCAATTAACGCTTGACGTTGCATTGCAGTCCATTTAAGCTCAATTTATTTAATCAAAAAACTTCTGAATGACTTTATTTATGTGCTAATTCATTGAAACACCCGTACATAATCTACCTCCATCTGCTTAGGGAAAACCGTTGAAGCATCCGGGTTTCCGGGCCAATCACCGCCCACTGCCACATTGAATATAAAAAAGAAATTCTGGCGAAATTCGCTTAATTCAGCAGGCGTAATATCAATCACATGGAACTGAACATCATCCAATAACCATTTGATGGATTGGCTAGTCCATATAATTGTGAAAACATGGTACTTATCCGCAAATGTGCCAGTGGCAAGTTGCGTTGAACCCGTATAGCTTGCATGACTGCCATTATTGTCCCAATGTGGTGTGCCATATACGGTGGATGGCTCTTTTCCAATCAGTTCCATATTGTCGATTTCCCCACATTTAGGCCAACCCACTACGTCAATATTGCTGCCGAGCATCCAAAGTGCAGGCCAGATGCCTTGTCCAATCGGCAGTTTCGCCCGTATATCTATACGTCCATATTTAAACTCATGCAAGCCTTTTGTAATCATACGAGCCGACGTATATTCACGCCCTTCGAGATTTTCCTTTAGTGCTTTTATAACGAGCTTCCCGTCGGATACATAAGAATTGACTGGTCTGTCAGTATAATTCTGCAATTCATTATTGAACCAATTCGGCCCCGTTTCATGTATCCAATTGGCGGGGTCAATCTGAGTTCCGTTGAATTCATCCTGCCAAACCAGCGTATAGCCAGGGTAACTTTCGGGCGTGGTGTAACCGTCATCGCTAGTAGGGATATCGCCATCATCGTTGCGGATGGTGCCTAATACTGGTGTGGTTGAAATAGTAGCATTCACTGGGTTCGAGAGCACAAGTTCGAACTCCTCGTCACCCTCTCCGATGGCATCTGTCAAGATGGTAACGGTTACTGTTTTCTCAGTTTCGCCGGGGGCAAAACTGAGACTGCCGGAACTTGCCACGTAATCTTCACCTGCCTTGGCAGATTTATCATTGGTGGCATAATCCACTGTCACCACCTTAGCACTTGCTTCCGAAAGCCGCACTTTGAAATCAAAACTGTTTGCGTCATTCCCTTCAAACTTGCTCACGGCACTTGCAGTAAGTTGTGGGAACACCGGGTTCGTATCGTCATCTTTTTTATCCTTACAGGCCGTGACAAGTAAAAAAGAAAATACTATAGTTGATAACATTACAATGCGCATGATTAATTGATTTTTTCAAAGATAAAAAATTAATGGCGTGCTGAATAATTCATACTAATTTAGTTCGATAGCAATGTAAAGCGCCAAATACCTGCTCCAAAATTCACCTTCAATTCAAGTATATCGCCATTTCCTGTATGCTCCATTTTCGAAATATCATATGTCACAGCTGACTGTGGCATATTCACTTCGGCACCATTGGCAGCTTTTGGAAGACCGATGTAGGCACCCAATCCGCTTACCTTCAATTGTGGCAAAGCCCCTCCCGGCAGCACCGAAAAACCATGGGTACCTGAACCCCATGCAGCGATGGCTGGCGGCAATTGTGACTCATCGATACATTCGAAATTAAAGCCCATGTAATCTTCGGCCCACATATCGCCTTTGGTATCATAAATCATTGCACCATCCTTTGTGAATGTCCATTCGTCATTGAATGCACAGGGCCGAGCATCGACTTCCGTCGCTGGGTTTTCCCACCATGTTTGGCTGGCATCGGCAGGACCTACCCACAGTGCACCAGCTGCTGGGTTAAGTTTCCATGTCTTCTGGTCGCAGTTGCTCAGAAACTCCAGAACGGGGTCGGTATTGCAGTTAACGGGAGCATCTTCAGGCACATTGAGCACTTGAGCGCCGGTGGCAGAGCCGCCTTTTGCGAAGACAGTCAATACAATGTCGTAACTACCTTTTGTGGGAAAATACGCTTCTACTGTCTCCCCCGTGGCCTTTTCTCCGTTGAATTCCCAAGCAAAAAGAAAGGCACCATCGGTCGTGTTTTTGAAAATATAGGTATTCGGTTCACTGCCCTGTTCGATGCTAAAACTAACGTTTTCCGGTGGCAGGCCGATGTCTATTTTATCGTCCTGCTGTGGGTCGCATGCTGTAAAAAAACATGCACTTGCGAAAAGAAAAATGAGAATTGAATTTTTCATGACTATAAACTTTGTCCTAGCAGATTTCGCAGACTGTTCAATGACTAGGTATTGAAAAATCTGCGAAAACTGCTGGTGGTTTAATATCCATTATTTTGAACTAGCGCACCTTGCGATAGTTCGATTTCCTGCTGCGGGATAGGCAGATATTCACTCACACCCGGCACAAAACCTGGCAATGCTTCGCTAGCCCCCCCAGTGCGCACAAGGTCCCAAAAGCGTTGACCTTCGGTAGCCAATTCGAGGCGGCGCTCCCGGTAAATAGCATTCAACAACGCCTGTCCAGACGTATTGCCAACATAGGGCTGCAAGGCCACCCGAGAGCGGACTTGGTTCAAGTACTGGCGGGCAGTTGCCTCATTTCCACCACCCCTAGCGATAGCCTCTGCAGCCATGAGCAGTACATCAGCATACCGGATGGCCCGAATATTTTGCCCCCAACCTAGCGCTGGTTCACCGTCGGTAGCTTGGTTGGCGGCGATGGGGGCATATTTTTTAATGAAATAGTCAGTATTTTGGTAGCCCGTGCCATACGAAGCACCGTTTTGTTTCAGCGCATTCCCATCAATGATGGTGTACTGAAAACGAGGGTCTCCCTGCATGAAAGTCACCAGTTCAGGCGTCACTGGGCAAAAGCTCCAACCCGGTGCATACACAGGGCCTGAGTAGTCACGCATCCCGAAAAACTGAATATTGTAATTGCCTTCGGTGGCATTGTTGACGGGGCCGGAATTGAAACAGCAATTGTAATCGCCGGGGCGATTGCTGGCGTACTGTATCTCGAAAACCGACTCTGGACCAAATTCATTTTCCTGCTTGAAAATATCACCATAATTCGGCGTCAGGAAGTAGTTGCCGCTGTTGATAACTTCTTCGAAATTGGCGGCGGCTTCGAGCATTCGACCATTGTCATTTTGGAACAAAATCACTTTGCCCAAAAGCGCTGCCACAGCACCATGCGTGATGCGGCCAAGCTCGGAAGGAGGCACGGTCTCAGGTAGTTCGGGGGTGTTTTTTGCCTCAGTCAAATCCTTCTCGATTTGTGCATAAATGTCTGCTGGGCTTGCCTGTTTTACCGTGTAGATATCATCCACAGAAATGGTTTTGGTGAGCAGCGGCACATGCCCGAAGAGACGCACGAGGTCAAAATAGAACCAGCCACGCAGGAATTTTAGCTCCGCAATGGTCCTTGCTTTGAAAGCTGGGGAAAGGCTCGGTGCTTCCTCGATTTTCTGCAAAAGCAGGTTCGCCCGATAGATGCCGGAGTAGTATTTACGCCAAAGCCCCATTTGTGGGCCGAGCAGTGGGTTCAAGGAAAAATTGTCCCAAGCTACCCAATTTGGTTGGTCGGAAGCATCGCTACCACCAGCATAACAGTCGTCGGAAGCAGCGTTGAGCAGACCAAGCTGCATGTTCCAGCCGTCGGTGCCTTCCCAGCCAAGCACATCGTAAGTGGCCACGAGGCCCTGGAATATTTCCGCTTCGGTTTTGTAAAAATTGGTCTCCAAGGCAGTGCCTTTCGGCTCCAGTTCGAGGAAATCTTTTTTACAGGAAGTGGCCAGCAGCAAAGCGGCCAACACCAATATATTTTTTGAAAAGAATTGCTGTTTCATGTTGTAATTTTTGTTCGCAGTGGATTTACTTCAATCGAAATCATTTACCAAAAGTCACGTTCACACCCATCAAGTAGAATCTTGGCTGTGGGTAAATACCTTTGTCCACCCCGTTGCCAGCACCCACTTCTGGGTCGAAACCTTTGTATTTCGTGAGGGTCCAGAGGTTGTTCGCAGATACATAAATCCTAGCCCGTTTCATACCAGCTTTATTTGCAACGGCGGTCGGTAGGTTGTAGCCTAATTGCAGCGTTTTTATCCTAAAAAATGCACCGTTCTGCACCCAAAAATCAGAGCTGCGGGTAAGGTTTTGATTACTGGTTAAAGGGTCGCCGTCGTTGAGCGTCAAGCGGGGGTAATAATTGGAAGTACCCTCGCCCGTCCAGCGACCCAATGCATCTGCGGTGAAGTTCGCTTTGGGCAAATCAAAGCGGCGGGTGGCGTTGTAAACATCGTTCCCAAATACACCTTGGCCGAACAGCAACAAGTCAAAACCCTTGTATTTCAAACTCAAGTTCAACCCGTAAGTCCAATTTGGCGTCGGGTCGCCGATGATGGTTCGGTCATCTTCAGTGAGAATACCGTCACCGTTCACGTCCACGAAACGGATGTCGCCGGGCTTTGCATTGGGTTGTAATAACTCCCCGTCACTGTTGGTGTAATTGTCAATATCTGCTTGCGTTTGGAACAGGCCATCCGTTTTGTACCCATAAAAAGATTCGTAGGCATAGCCCTCAATCGTGCGGGTAAGCTCGATGCCCTGTGGGCCAAAGCGCTGATTGCCCGGCAGGAAATCCTTGTCTTCGCCAAGGTTGAGGATTTTATTTTCCACGTAGGAAATATTGCCAGAAAAATCAACACCAAAGTCGCCAAAGGACTTGCCGTAAGTGAGCTCCAATTCGTAGCCTTTGTTTTCAAGTGAGGCAATATTGCCCACTGGGCCAGCATTCCCGACGTAGGCAGGCACAACCACTGGAAGCAGCATACCTGTCGTGGTCTTTTTGAAATAATCGAAGGTCACACCGACGCCTTTGAAGATTTTTGCGTCAAACCCGAAATTGGTCTGCGTCGTTTCCTCCCAACGAAGATCAGGATTAGCAATGGCATTCGGGCTGACGCCGTTGATGAGCCCACCGTCATTGCCGAAGGTATAGCTCCTACCACCACCCACCGTCGAGACGTAGCGGAAATCACCAATGCGGTCACTGCCGTTTACACCGTAAGAGCCCCTGATTTTGAAGAAATTGACCACATTATTCTTTGGGAAAAAGTCTTCCTCCGTGAGGACCCATCCCACCGACACCGATGGGAACGTACCGTATTTGTTGTTTGAGCCAAAACGGGAAGAACCGTCCACCCGCAGCAGCGCCGTGAGCAAGTATTTCGAAGCAAAATTGTAGTTCACCCGCCCGAAGTAGCTAGACAATGTGTTCTCGTACTCGTAGCCGTAGAAAGTTTGGCTGGCTGGATCGGTAGAAAAAAGCAGCGAAGCATCTTCCAATTTGGTCACGGGAATATCCGTGATGTTGCCGCCTTGAAACTGTCCGCTGGATTTTTTGGCAGCTGTTCCAGCAAGCAGCGTGACTTTGTGAGCACCTGCGGTGAAGTCGTAGTTCAAAGTATTCTCCCAATTCCAAACCAAACCCCTCGCCAAGCTGCGGTTGTAGCTCGTGATGATGGCTTGGTTGGTAGCGTTCAAGTAGTAAATTGGCGTGAAACCTTCGCCGCCAAAAAATGCGAGGTCAGCGCCAATGTTTGAGCGGAACTTCAAGCCTTTCACGATTTCCCATTCCCCAAAAACCGACCCGACGAATTTGTCAGCGTAACCCTTGCTCTGCGCCACTTCCAGCGCTGCTACTGGGTTCAGGATTTCGGAAGTGATAATATCAGAAATGCCATAAATCCTGCCTTGTTTGTTCCGAACCAAGGCATCAAAATTATTGGCATATCGAGGTTCCGACAGGACAGCAGGGTCGTCTTCGTAAAGTGGCGTGATGGGGTCGAGGTTGATGGCCCGGCCCAGTGGCGAGCCAAATTCCGTGTTCTCTGCCACACCACTCGACACGACCCTCGTATAACCCATCGTGTTTCCAAAGGTCAATCTGTTCGTCAGTTTGTGGTTCGTATTCAGGCGGATGGAAAAGCGCTTGTAGCGGCTGTCGTCCTTGTTCCCAACGATGCCTTCTTGGTCAAAATAACCGAAGGAAGTGTAGTAGGTGGAGCGGTCGTTGCCACTCGAAAGGCTCAATTCGTGGTTTTGAATCGGGGCATTTTCGTTGAAAATGGCGTCTTGCCAATCGGTGCCCTCACCGAGCGATTGTGGGTCATCGTAGATGATGCCCTGACCAGCCGCCGCTGAGGCTTCGTTCATCAAAGTGGCGTATTCGGTGGCGTTCAGCAGGGTAAGCTTGCGCCAAGGGTTTTGCACGCCGTAGTAGCCGCTGTAGTTGACTTCCATCGTGCCAGAGCGGCCTACCTTGGTGGTCACGATGATGACGCCATTGGCAGAACGGGCACCGTAGATTGCCGCCGATGCTGCATCTTTCAACACTTCGATGGATCCGATGTCGTTCTGGTTGAGGTAGTCAATGCCGCCTTCGATGGGCACGCCATCAACGACGTAAAGCGGGTCCGAACCAGAGATGCTCGTCGTACCACGTACCCGTACCGTTGCACCAGCGCCTGGTTGACCTGAGCTGGAAGTGACACGTACACCGGAAGTGCGGCCTTGCAAGCTCTGTTCGAGTCGAGTGACGGGCATGTCCTTCAGGTCTTCAGCGCTCACTTTTGAGATGGAACCAGTGACCACACTCTTTTTTTGTACGCCGTAACCGACTACTACAACCTCGTCCAACTGGGTAGCATTTTGCTCCAATTGCACATTGATTTCGCTGCGACCATCTACATCAATACTTGTTTCAAGGAATCCCGTGAAACTAAAAACCAAGGTATTCTGGCCTTTTTCCAGTTCCAGTTCATAGCTGCCTTCTAAGTCCGTGACTGTTCCTTTCGAAGAATTTTTAACCATCACGGTGGCACCTATGAGCGGTTCTCCAGAGCTGGCATCTTTGACGATGCCTTTGATTGTTTTTTGCGAAAACGCTGTCGTGCCGACAAGCAGCAGCGCTATTATTTTGATGAAAATTTTCATGACAAATTTCGTTGGGTTGGGCAGGATGAGCAAAATCGTACCGCCCGCAGATGCAGCAGGTATAGACTTGGCATTCTTGACAAGCTATATTCAAGACCAAATCCACGGGCGACGGAAACCGCTTATTGTTTTACTAACTTCTCGGTGGCAATACGGTTACCTGCTTGCACATACACGAGGTAGATACCTGTGGCTAGTTGGCCAATGGGCAAGCGGTATTCGTGGTCGTTTCCTGAAATTTTAGCGTTTTCGATAAGCTGACCCGTCGAACTGAAAACCCGCACGAGCTTATCTTCCCTGATGTTTTTGTTGAAAAACAGCGTCGTAAAATCAGTGGCTACCGTAGGGGAAAGGCTGAACAACTCTTGGTCAACCACCAAATCTTTTGCACCGAGCGCATTGCAAACATTGCAAGTTTCCCATTCAAAGCAAACGGTGGCATCGCCATCTACAGAAATCGCCCGATTGACGAACTGGCCCGTCGGATCTGTAATGGTGCAAGGATCGCCATCCATAAAATTTTCCGAAATGGCCCAGTTGTCCAGTTCAAATTTGTATTCATAATTGCCAGGCTGAAGGCTGAGCGAAGCTTCCCAAATACCATCGCCATTTGAATCACTGAGCGGGTTGGCGTCACCTGACCAGCCGTTAAAGCTGCCCGAAACATAAGCTGTTGTAAAACTGCCTGTGTAATTATTCATGTCCACGGCAAAGTTCACTGTGCCAGGGCCGCTGCCACCACAGTCTGTGTTGATGGAACAAACGCCAAAGCAGGTAGCGATGGTAGTATCCTGCATGATGGGGCCCATGTGACGGTCGTTGAAATTATTAGGGTTGGCGCAGTCTTGGCCAGCAATGTTTTCCTTGCAACTGTAATCGGCACAAGCACCGTTTGTAAAGGCATAAAATGATTGGAAGCCCTTCTGGCGCTCAACAGTTATCGTATAAACACCATCGCCGTTGTCATCTTTCAATGGAAAATCGCCGGGTATGCCGAAGTTGCCACCACCGGCAATGAAAAGTCCCTCAGAAGAAACAGGAACGCCCGAACCCAATTCAATGGTAATGTTCACGGCATCACCACATTCGTAGCAACTGTTCCAACAGACAGTAGGCAAAGTAGCGTCATCAGTCACCACAATTTTGCGGTTGACAAACTGACCAGTGGGGTCAACTTGGACACAAGTTTCGTAGCCATTGAATTGCTCTTGGTCCGCCCAACTGTCCACTTGAAACTTGTACTCTTGCAGTCCAACCGGTACGTTTGGAACGGTAGCCGTCCAAACGCCGTCACCATCCATGTCACTGAGCGGGTTGCTATCTGCTGCCCAGCCATTGAAGCCGCCGCTGACATATACCGTGGAAAAACTTCCCGTATAGGTATTCATGTCCACTGAAAACGTGATGTCCCCGTCAGTAACTGTCGCTCCGGTTTTAGTTTTGAGGTCATCCCAGTAGTAAATTTGATCGGAAGAAAATGACATTCCGAAATCAAAAAACAGGGTGACAGTAGGATAAACATTCCCAAAGGCTGGCAAAGCTGGCGCTTCGATGGATGGCAGGTTCACATCAATACAGACCTCCGTCCAAGTCATGGCTTGGCTGACATCGGCGGTGCGTACCCAGTTCGGGCCAGTAGCGCTACCTTCAAGTTTGATACCCACATTGCCGACTGCTGGTGCCCATACTTTGATGCAAATCTGATTGTTGACTGTCATATCGGCAGCTGTGCCCAGCGCCGGGTTTGGAAATGCACCTGCCCAAACTTCTGAACCAGCTGGCTTTACGTGATCAGCTACCATGCTGCTCGTGTTAATGCCGGATGGATCTGGGTTGGCGATGATGTTGTTCAAGGTGCCATCCAAACTGCTACCAAAATACTGGTAGGTGGTGGATGTTCCAGCGGTTTCAAAATCAAGGATGGTGGTTTGGGACATGAGCGCCCCTGTGAATAGAAAAGCGGAAAGCAGTAGTAAAACTTGTTTCATGATTACCAATTTGAATTTAGTGAAAGTAAGAGAAAAAAATATCTGCATGAAAGTGCCGCAATTCTTGAGCTAGCAGATGAAAGAACTGAGATAATGTGCAGTGGTCAATCTAGTTCTAAACCAGCCCTTCAAAATTGCGTTACCCGTACAGCAAAAAACGATGATGGAGCAAAAAAATAAATTGAAAATAACCCCATCAGAATATTGGCAAATGTACTTGTGACTACAGCAAATGAAGGCACAATGCACTACCGTATCACTACTGCATTCAATGAAAATATCCCAGAAATGCTGGTTTCTTACAATTCTGTACTACGTCATCACTACGGCAGCATCAATTTTTGACTACTTTCGTTGTCATATTTTGGGTTGAAAAAAATTGGACAAACCTGACCGACATACCAACCGAACTAGCACCCTGCTGGGACTTCAAATCCCCTTGCTCTGCCTTGCCTTTTTACCACAGTTGCTCCTTGCTCAAAACTTAAATCTCGGTACGCCACCCATTCGAAATTTCATAAAAAAAGCCTACCACGCAGGTACGCAAAACTGGGATATCGCCCATGACCGGCAAGGCATTATGTACTTTGCCAACAACAACGGCATGTTGGAGTTTGACGGCAGTCACTGGCGACTGTATCCGTTGGACAATGGAACCATTGTACGTGCTGTACAGGTGAGCGATGATGACCGGATTTACGTGGGTGGGCAAGGTGATCTGGGGTACTTCTCTGCCGACATACAGGGCAAATTGACCTATCAATCCTTAAAACCATTGGTTCCCGAAGGCAACCGAAACTTTGGCGATGTCTGGGATATTCTGGTACGCAAGGAAGGTGTGTTTTTTAGGTGCAATAACCAGATGTTAAGGCTATTTGACGATAAAATAACAACCCCGTTGCCCGGTAAAGCCACGCAGTTTATGGGTTTACTTGAGGGCAAAATACTCGTACAGGACTCCGACTTGAACCTGCATATTTTTGAAAACGGCAACTTTCAAGAACTTGAAAAGCCTGCTGCACTAGGAGATGACATCATCACTTCCATCCTACCCTATCAGGCTGACACACAATTGATTAGCACGATAAAAAGTGGAATCTTCTACTTTTCAAATGGCAATTTTGGGGCTTGGCAAACGTCTGAAGATGCCTTCCTGCGAGAAAGCCGAATCTACTGTGCAGAGTTGTTGCCAGATGGCAAAATCGCCATCGGAACTTCCATCAATGGATTGGTGGTGATTGATAGAAAGCGGCGTATTTTCCACCATTTAACCAAAAAAGACGGTCTTCAAAACAATACCGTCCTAAGCATTGCCACCGACCATTCAGGCAGCCTGTGGCTAGGTCTCGACAACGGTATTGACCTTGTGGATATCAGCGCACCGTTCTCGACTATTTTCCCCGACGGGGAACTGGAAGGTACTGGCTACGCCGCCCAAGTTTTTAATGGTAAAATATATTTTGGCACCAACACAGGTCTGTATGCGCTTGATTGGAAGCCCTATTATTTACCGAAGGAGAACCAACAATTCAGGCTGGTGAACCGCTCCGAGGGGCAGGTTTGGAGCCTGACCGACATTGATGGTGAACTACTCATGGGACACCATGATGGTGCCTTCCATGTTCAAGGCTTAGATGCCCAACAACTGACCAAGCTCCCGGGCGTCTGGAAATTTATCAAACTAGACAACAATACGGCGCTGGCTGGTAATTACAATGGGCTGGCTGATTTCACCAAAATCAATAATCACTGGGCTTTCAAGGCTCCTTTCGAAGGATTTTCCGAGAGTAGCAGGGTGCTGGAAAAAGACGGAAGTGGCATTATCTGGATGAGCCATCCCTATCGTGGCGTGTACCGATTAAAGCCCAATTTTGCGACGAAAACTGTAGAAGTGGCATTTTTTGGGGCAAAGAGTGGGCTGCCATCCGACCTCAACAACTATGTTTATAAACTTGGTGACAACCTGGTTTTTACTGGTGAAAAAGGTGTTTTCAAGTTTGATGAAAAGCAACAGCGATTTGTCCCCAATGAAAAATTCAACCAGATTTTCGGGGCAAATACAAGGGTCAAATACCTCCGGCAAGACAGTGCTGGCAATATCTGGTATGCTGCCGATGATGAGGTGGGTGTACTGCTGGTGAGGGACAATGCCCTCGAAAAAAAAATTGAACGAAAGCCCATTCCCGAACTCTCTGGCAAATTGGTCGGCGGCTTTGAGTTCGTCCTACCGCTTGATGCGCATAATGTTTTTTTTGCCACTGAGCAGGGATTTATCCATTTCGACCCCGTTGGTTATGCCGCACAGGATTCGAATATCCAAGTAGTACTTCACGAAATTCGCCTTGGTAACGATGGAGACAGCCTACTTTTTGGTGGCCATTTCCCAAAGGGAAAAAATTATAGCCCACCATTGCTTTCCAGTGACCAAAATGCCCTTCGATTTATGTTCTCAGGTACCGATTTTAAAGGAGAGGGTACGGTAAGCTACACCCATTTTTTGGAAGGTGCTGAGGCGGGCTGGTCTGCCTGGAGCAATGAAAACAGCTTGATTTTCAACAACTTGCGCCCCGGCAAATACAAGTTTCACCTAAAAGCCCGCAACCGACATGGCGCTGAAAGCCCTGTACTTAACTATGCTTTTGAAATAAAGCCACCCTGGTATGCCAGCACCACAGCGATTGTATTTTACTCGCTTTTCCTGCTTGGGTTGGTAGGAGGTGCGTTGTACAGCCAACAGCGCCGATTTGAGCGGGAGCGACGCAATCTTCAGCAGAGCCACCACCAGCGTGAAGAAGAACATCAATTGAAGGCACGGCAGTCGGAGGAAGCTATCAACCGTTTGGAGAACGAAAAACTGGAGACGGAGGTACTGCATAAAAACCAGGAACTGGCCACTGCCACGATGCACTTGGTGCAAAAAAGCGAGATTCTGAATACCATTCAATCGGCGCTACAAAAATTGGAAAAACAGGTAAAACAAGAGCCGGAACTGAAAAAGGAAATCGGCCGCATCATCCGCATGATGGAAAAGGACGCCAGCCTCGACGAAGATTGGGAGCAGTTTTCAAGGAATTTTGACCAAGTGCACAGCGACTTCCTGAAACGCATTGCGGAGCAATACCCACAGCTTAGCCCAAACGATTACAAGCTTTGCGCCTACCTCCGCATGAACCTTTCCACCAAAGAAATTGCCTCACTGATGAATATCTCGGTACGGGGTGTGGAGGCCAGCCGTTATCGCCTGCGCCGCAGGCTCAATTTGGACGCAGGCACCAATTTGACAGAGTTCTTGGTGAAATTGTGAAGGCTGGCTCGCCTCATCTTTGGCAAACTTCTCCAATTTCAGCTTGCACTTTGCTATTTAATCCTGATGGTCAACGTCTAGCAAAGCACAAACTTATCGGATGAATCTCACATCCTTCGCCTTCAGTTCTTGGTAAAAATGGTGGGCGCTCCACAGTATCTGCCACAACTCGTCCTCCACATATCCCCAAGGGTATCAGCCCACTTGTAGTCAGAAAGCTACGGGCTATTATTCGCTCAATTTTCACTGAAATAATCGGAAGGCGAATGCCCAAAGCGTTCTTTAAAAAGCCGCGAAAAATAGCTGGAATTCTTAAACCCGACACTCAATGAAACAGCTTTCACGGTTGAATATCTTCCAACCTCCAATAAGGATTTAGCCTCCCTTAAACGAGCCTCTTGCAAATATTGATTGGGGGTCAGCCCCGTGACGGTTTTGATTTTTCTAAAAAAATGCGTTCGGCTGATGTTCATTTCGTCTGCAATTTCGGCAATGTTCAGGTTGAAGTTTTGCAGTTTTTGCCGCACAACTTCATCCAACTCTACAATCCATTCGGCATCGGCATCATTGAGGAGCGTATCAAGATGACGAATTTGTGCTGCCTGTTTTTCGATAATTTCTTGGTCTTTCAGCACTTGTTGACTGCGCTCATGAACAAGCTGTTCGAGCAAAATCTGTCGATTTTTCAAGTTCGCCACCCGCCATCGATAGTATCCGAAAGCCCCACCAATTAAAACTAATGCTAACAACAGCCTAAACCAATTCGTATGGGTGAACGGCGGTGGCATGTCGATTTGGTAAACGATGGGCTTGCCAACAACCTCTCCGTCCGTTGCCCGGGCTTCAATGGTCAGCTCGTACCGACCTGGATTGATGCCCAAAATCTGTATTTCATTGTCGTTGGAAGTGACCCAATTTTGAGGCAACGTGGTGTTTGGGTTGTCAAATTTGGAAATCAGGCGATAAGCATACTTGATATTATCAGCCCGAAAAAAGTCCGGTGCCATGAGCTTGAAATTCAAAGTCCGTGTATCGTGGCTGAAACGCAGGTGACCATCACCGCTCCTCAAATCACCCATTGCATTGACCATATTAGTGCCGAATCTCACCCCTTTTTTGAATTCATACACGATCAGTTTTGAGTCGGCTTCGCTTGTTTCATCACTCCAAAAATCCTTCGGATAAAAGGCCGTCACGCCGTTTTGGCTTCCAAAAAACAAGCGGCCATCCTTCCCTCGGCAATGGGAGATGCGATTAAATTCCCCGAAACTGATACCATCCTCCACTTGATAGGTTTTCAGCTTCAGCGTCTTTTTATCCAATTGGATGATGCCAAAATCACTGCTCATCCAAAGGAACCCACGCTCGTCCTCGTACACACAATAAAGCGTATTGGTAGGTAGCCGGTAGCCCATCGGCACGGGTAATGTGTCGTAGTTGGTGGGATTCTGGATGCCATTTTATCAAACCCTCATTCTCGGTAGCCATCCAAAAATAACCGTCTGCATCTTCGTGAATATGCTGAATCTGAGTCCCCGGCAGGTATTTGGCGTTTTTGCCACCCATCCAAAAATGGTCAATGACACCCCGTTGTTGGCTAACTTGGTAAAGCCCGTTATCCGTACCCAGCCATAATTCCCCTTTTTTGTCTTCAAGATAGCTGTAAACCTGGCTTTTTTGGAGTTCATCAAACCCGTTGTACGCTTGGAATTTGCTGAGTTGACCATCTTTCAAGATGAAAATCCCATTGCCTTTGTTGAGCCAAACCTTTCCCTCCCTGTCTTCGTAGATGGCCCAAAGCTTGTATCCGTCACCTGGTATTTCGAAATTTTGGAGCAATTTGCCAGAAATGGCATCCATCTGTGAGAGGTGGTTGCAGGCTGTCCAGACATCACCGTTTTTACCTTCAAAAAAAGAGTAGTAAATATTGGAATTCGGGAAAACTTGTGGTCGGTCTACGACGGAAACTTTTCCATTTTGCAGGTCTATCCAGCGACAACCCAAGTACGAATTCACGAACAAAATGCCATTTTTCTCCAAAAGCCCCCGACATCTGTACAGGTTGTCAACTTTCTCATTTGTGGGGTCAGCATACAAGTACCTTTTGAACCTATTTTTTTTCAACTCCAATAAATGAAATCCGTAGCGAGTCCCCATCCAGACCAGTCCATTTCTGTCCACGAAAAGGGCAAGAATGTAATAGGGCAATTTTTCGCCGTAGTCAATTTGTAGGTCAAAAACTTTATTACCGGCGGCATCAAAAGCTTTCAAGTTTTCAAAATCAGCAACCCAAGCCCAGTTTCTTTTTGCATCAAAGCAAAATGGCTTACGCTCGCCATTTCCGAAATCCATTTTGCAGATTACCGGTGTTTGACTGTCTTCAGGGAAGTACAACATCGGGCCACCCAATTGTCGGAGCCACAAACCATTTGCGCTCCCTTGCACCCATTTTTGATAAGGTCTTTGTTCAAAAGGCTTGACACCTATCAACCGCCCATCCGAGTCAAATCGAACAAGACCATTTGCATTCGTTCCAAAAAAAAGCTGGTCGTCGAGCGTTCTCAAAGGTGAGACGCCAGTTGGAAGGTTCAGTTTTACAAAACCTTGGTCGGGCAGATATTCCCAAAAACCATTGTTGGTGAGAAAGTATAGAATTCGGCTTGGTGAGGTGAAAAAAAACATGATATCAGCTGGTTTGAAAGGTGCCTCTTCCCCGAATTTTTGCTCAAAATCTTGCACCTCACCGCTCACCTCATGCACCAAACTGATGTCCATCACGTCCCGTTCTAGGTATGGGTTTTTAGTGGAAATGGCCCAAATCCAACCAGCTTGGTCTTCCATTAAAAAGTTGATGGGGCTATTGGGCATGCCATTTTCAATCGGTGTCCAATTGGTGAAGCTTTTTCCATCAAAACGGTTGAGTCCGTACTTGGTACCAACCCAAACCAATCCCCTTTTATCTTGCAGGAAACTGTGGATTTCTTGGTGGGAAAGCCCGTCCCGAAGGCCGATTTGGCGCAGGTTGGCAATGTACTCCTGACAGTTGGATACACCCATTTGCAGGTACAGGAAAAGCAAAGCAAATAGCAGTCGCTGCATGTCGCAACCTATCGGGAATTTCGTACCAAATCACTCAGTATCAGGAAATTTTACAAGTATAATGGTAGGCTCATGCTGTTGGTCGCAGTTTTTTCACGAATTCCAATGCTTGCACCCCAGTTTCCTGCGCCCTGATAAACGCACTGCCTACCACGCCGCCGTTCAGGTGTTGGCACACGGTTGCGAAAGCTTTGCTGTCTGAAATCCCAAAGCCTACCAATACCGGGTTTTTTAGTTTCAGCTTCGCAATGCGCTGAAAATAAGCTACTTGTGAATCGTTGAAGCCGCCTGCGCCGCCGGTAGTTGAAGCAGTTGAAACAGCGTACAAAAATCCCCGACTGGCTTCGTCCAACTCCCGGATACGTTCATCGCTAGTCTGCGGCGTGACTAGAAAAATTGGGCAGAGGTCATGCTTCACAAACAGCGCTTCGTAGTTTTTTTGATAAAAAGCCAGCGGTAAATCGGGCAATATCACACCATCTACACCCACCTCAGCACACCTTTCACAGAACCGCTCTATCCCGAATTGCAGCACGGGGTTCAGGTAGCCCATCAGCACCAGTGGCATCTGTGTTTCCGTTCTAATTCCTTCCAATTGCCCCAACAACTTCTCCAGCGACATGCCGTTTTCCAGCGCCACATGACTGCTCGCTTGGATGGTTGGCCCATCGGCTAGCGGGTCGCTGAATGGGATGCCCACTTCCACGAGGTCGGCCCCGGCGGCTGCCAGGTCTAGGATGGTCTGCCGGGTACCGTCGAACGTAGGGTAGCCAGCGGTGAAGAAGACGGACAAAATGTCTTTGGATTTATGTTGGAACAGTTGTTCTAAACGGTTCATTTTCAATTTTTTATAAAGTTAAATGGCCTCACTGCCGATAGCCTTTTCCACCTCATCTCTCAGTTTTTTGCTTTTTGGCAAATAGTAGAGATAGGAGGCAGGCAAGCCTGCTACAACTGCTATGAATAAGAAATAACGAATCCCTAAGAATCCGAGTAGGAATGCCAAGGGTACTGTGATAAAGGCTTGAGCACCGTTCCCAATTGGCGGCAGCATGGTTACAACTTGATACCCATTCCCCTCCTGTTTGATTTTTACACGTACCTCATCTGTTTGCTTAACGATGATGGCACCTTTGGATTCATAGACTTGGGTTAACCCAGCTTTCAGCAGGTTTTTGCGGATTTCTTCAAAACTGTACTCTGGTGCATCTAGGATTTGATTGGACATAGAGAAGGATATTTATTTGATAATGCATTGAGAAATAAAATGTTAGTCGTATGATAAAAGCTTCGTGTAAGTCCCCAAATCCTTATCCCCTCGTCCTGACAGGCACAGCACCACGATATCTTCCTGTGCAAATTTTTCTTTTTCCAAAATCGCCAGTGCATGCGCCGATTCCAGCGCCGGAATGATTCCTTCTAGCCTCGCCAATTGGAATGCCGCTGCCAACGCCTCCCTATCGGTTACTGGCACGTAGCTCGCCCGACCGCTCGCTGCCAGATGCGCATGCAACGGACCCACGCCGGGATAGTCCAGCCCCGCCGAAATGCTGTACGGCTCGATGACCTGTCCATCTTCATTTTGAATTAACATGCTCAGGCTGCCGTGCAGGATGCCCGGTTTGCCGAGGGCGATGGTCGCCGCCGTCTCTCCTGTGTGGACGCCGTGCCCCGCAGCCTCCGAGCCGATGAGCCGCACCGTTTTTTCTTCGATAAAATGATAGAACGCTCCTGCCGCATTGCTCCCACCACCCACACAGGCGATGACTGCCGTCGGGTTTGCAACGCCCTCTTTTTCAAGCAGTTGTACCTTGATTTCCTCGCTGATGACCGACTGCAAACGCGCTACCAAATCAGGGTAGGGGTGCGGACCGACCACCGAACCGATGATGTAGTGCGTGTCCAAGGGATTGCAAATCCAGTCACGGATGGCTTCGTTGGTGGCATCCTTGAGAGTTTGATTGCCGCTGGTGGCGGGCACGACCGTAGCGCCGAGCATCCGCATCCGGGCCACGTTCGGTGCTTGCCGCTCGATGTCGAGGGCGCCCATGTATACGATACACTCCAAGCCCATCAGTGCGCAGACGGTGGCTGTGGCCACACCGTGCTGCCCCGCTCCAGTCTCGGCGATGATGCGCTTTTTCCCCAGCCGTTGCGCCAGCAAAATCTGCCCGATGGTGTTGTTGATTTTATGCGCCCCAGTGTGGCAGAGGTCTTCCCGTTTAAGGTAAATCTTCGTGCCGTATTCTTCCGAGAGTCGCTTCGCAAAATAGAGCGGCGTTGCCCTGCCTGCGTAGTCTTTCAACAAGCTTCTAAACTCCGTCTGGAAATCCGCTGATTCGATGATTTCGAGGTAGCATTGGCGCAGTTCTTCGACATTGGGGTATAGCATTTCGGGGATGAACGCCCCACCGAACTGGCCGTAGAAGCCGTCGGGGTCGGGAGAATTTAGACTTGACAGGTTTTCAAAACCTGTCAAGTCTGTGGTTGAATAGCTCATGCTTGAATGTTTTTATCAGTTCAAAATCCTTGAGGCCGGGTTCTAGCTCAAAGCGGGAGTTAATGTCAATTGCCGCCAGAAACTTTCCAAGTCTCGAAGACTTGGAAAGTTTTCGCACAGCCTCAACGTCTGAAATACCAATCCCTCCGCTTAGGATAAAAGGTGTTTCACCTTCATATTTTTCCAACAACCCCCAATCGAAAGTTTCACCGTTTCCGCCTCTGTTTTTCCCCTTCGTGTCAAACAGGAACGTGTCACAGCAACTTGAGTATGCAGCCGTTTTCTTAAAATCAAAATCTTCATTCACACCAAAGGCTTTCCATACTTCCAATCCGCTCATTTTCAGCGCTTTGCAAACCTCCGGTGATTCGTCGCCATGCAATTGAATGACTTGCAAACAGAGCGCTTCGGTTGTGTTTATAATGACTTCAACTTCTTCGTTCACGAACACGCCAACCTTTTTCGTAGGGCCGGGCAGTTCCCGAATCCAACTCAAATCGGCTACCTTCCCCACGTAGCGGGGGCTTTTTTTGTAAAAAATGAACCCGATGTACTCCGGCTCCAAGGTCAGGAGTTGGTGGACGTTGGCGGGATGTTTAAGGCCGCAGATTTTTAATTGCATGATATGTCATAGGGCTTCACCCTATGTTGGAATATTACGCCCCTTCGGGGCTTAGTTCATGTAGCCCCAAAGGGGCGAAATAAATCAACGTTGGGCAACGCCCTACGCAAAAAGACGATGTATAAACTCACCGCACGCCCACCCCGGCCCCGCCATCTTCATAAAACTCTCCCCAATCAAAAACCCCTGAAACCCCGCCGCCCGCAGTTCCAGCACCACTACCGGATCACTCAGGCCAGATTCGCTGACTTTCACAAATTCATCGGGAATATGCGGCGCAAGTTCCAACGAACGATGCACATCTACTGTAAAATCGGCGAGGTTGCGGTTGTTCACCCCGACAGCATCTACCGAGTCACAGATGTGGTCGAGCTCTCTGTGGTCATGAATTTCGAGCAAGGTTTCGAGACCAAGTGATCGAGCAAACCTGCTGAGCTGGCGTACCTCAACAGGTGTTAACACAGCAGCAATAAGCAGGATAGCATCCGCTCCAATGGCCTTGGCTTCCAAAATTTGGTACTCACCGATGGTGAAATCTTTCCGCAAGATGGGCACCTCGTTCAGCCCACGGGCAATGGTCAGATCTTCGTTTTTGCCACCAAAAAATTGCTCATCCGTCAGCACAGAAAGTGCCGAAGCACCCGCATGCACGTATCCCGTTGTCACTTCCTCCACCGTCACGTTGGTGTTGATGATGCCTTTTGAGGGCGATTTCCTTTTGTGCTCCGCAATGATGCCTACCTTGTCCGGCCTGCATATGGCGGTGGACAGGCTAAAGGTTGGGCGTTCGAAGTAGGGGCCTTTCTCCAAGTCACCAACTGGGACTTTGACTTGTTGCTCCGCAACTTCAAGGCGCTTGTGGGCGATTATTTTATCAAGAATGGTCATACTTGAATTTTGCAAGTGATTGATTTTCTGTGGTTTGCAAGGCAAAAAAACAACCCTGTTAGGTTTTTGAACCCTAACAGGGTTGTTTTTTTGCGAAACGATCATTGCAGCGCAACCAACTGCCTCAACACCGTCATTGCCCGACCGCTATCAAGCGATTCATTCGCTTCCGCAATGTAGGTTTCCAACGATTTATCCGGCGAAAGACATTGTAGCGCCAGCGCTGAATTGGCCACCACGACCCGCTTTTGCGCAGCCGTCCCTTTGTTCCCCAAAACATTCAAGAAAATGGCCTTGGCTTCCTCCACCGTTTCCCCGCCAGAAAGCTCGACCTCAGTCACTTCCCCTCCAAAATCGGCAGGTGTGAACGTTGCCTCGCCCCGGTTGCTGATTGATTTGGCGGGGGCGGTGAGAGACAATTCATCGTAACCTCCCATTGTATGAATGATGTCGAAAGAACGGCCACTGTGCGATTGAAGCAGGTAGCCATAAATCCGCTGCAATTCCAAACTAAATACCCCTGTCAATTGGCAATCAGGCCGGGCAGGGTTCACCAACGGGCCGAGCATGTTGAAAAAGGTCTTGATGCCTAGCGCCTTCCTCACCGGGCCAACGTTCTTAAGTGCAGGGTGGAACATCGGGGCATGGAGAAAGCAAATGCCAGCTTCGTTGAGTTCGTGGCGGAGGGCGTCACCATCGTTTTTGAAGCGATAACCTAGTGATTCCAACACGTTGGAGGAACCGCAGACGGAGGACACACCGTAGTTGCCGTGCTTGACCACCCGACCACCAGCACCTGCCACTACGAAGCTGGCGAGGGTCGAAATGTTAAAAGTGTTCTTGCCGTCTCCACCCGTCCCGCAGAGGTCAATCGTTTGATAATCAGCGACTTCGAGCGGGATGCATAGGTCGAGGAGGGCTTGGCGGAAGCCGTCGAGTTCCTCCACGCTAATGCTGCGCATGAGATAGACCGTGAGGAAGGCGGCCATTTGTGCCTCGTTTACCTCTCCACGGGTGATTTCCGTGAGAGTCTCGTAGGCTTCCTCACGAGATAGTTTTTGATGCTCGAAGAGCTTGTTGAGTATTTTTTTCATTGATTATCAATTGGTTAACCAGTTTTTTACCATCTCCTTTCCATACTCCGTCATCACGCTCTCCGGGTGAAACTGCACCCCCCGCAAGTCGTATTTTTTATGGGTCAGCCCCATGATTTGCCCCTCGTCATCCTCGCAGGTGAGGTCGAAGCAGCTGGGTAAGTTTTTGGTTGAAACGACCCAAGAGTGGTAGCGCCCGGCGGCGAAGGTTTCCGGCAAGCCTTGGAACAGCGGCTCATCCGCCTTGCGCACGTGCATGGGCGTTGCCACCCCGTGAAAGACCCTCGGAAGGTTTTCCAAATGCCCGCCAAACACCTCCCCGATGGCCTGCAAGCCGAGGCAGACGCCAAAGATGCTTTTGCTCGGCGCCAGTTCCCGAATCAGGTCGCAGAGGATGCCTGACTCGCTCGGAAGACCAGGGCCGGGGGAGAGTAAAATCTTGTCGTATTCCGCAGCCTCCGACACCGTAATTTCGTCGTTGCGGAACACATCGGGGCGGATGCCGGACATTTCTTCCACGTACTGGACGAGGTTGTAGGTAAAGCTGTCGTAGTTGTCGAGGACTAATATTTTCATTGCAAAATATTGATTTTCAATACATTATTTAAATCGAACCTTCTGCTCGCCTCACCGCCCGCCGCAATGCTCCAATCTTGTGAAACACTTCTGCCAGTTCCTTCTCCTCCACCGAATGTTTCACAATTCCCGCCCCTGCTTGATAGTGCAGTGTATTGTTTTTGCTCAAAAAACTGCGGATGAGGATGGCGTGGTTTGTCTCGCCGCTGAAAGTGAAAAAGCCCACGCAGCCGCCATAATAGCCCCGGCGATTCGGCTCAATTTCATCAATCAATTGCATCGCCCGGTGCTTCGGAGCGCCCGACAAAGTACCTGCCGGGAAAGTCTCCGCCAGCAATTTCACCGATGAGACACCCTCCGGCAACTCACCTGACACCTCCGACACAAGGTGGATGACGTGGCTGTAAAATTGCACCTCCCGATACGTTTCTACCTTCACATTGCGGCAAAGTCGGTTGAGGTCGTTTCTAGCCAAATCCACCAGCATGACGTGCTCGGCGTTCTCCTTGGGGTCGGCGGCAAGGGCTTCAGCGCCAAGACGGTCGGCGTGGTCGTCGCCCGTACGTGGGAATGTCCCTGCGATTGGATTGATGAAGGCTTTCTTAGTGAATGGTAACTGGTGATTGGTGATTGGTTGGGACTTGAGGCGCACCTGGGCTTCAGGGCTGGAACCAAAAATTTTATAGTTTCCATAATCGAAATAAAACAAGTACGGCGAGGGGTTCACGCTGCGCAAAGCCCTGTAAACATTGAAGTCATCGCCTTGAAATTGCTGCGAAAACTGGCGTGCCAGCACGATTTGGAACACATCGCCACGCTGGCAGTGGTGCTTGCCCTGGGTCACCATTTTCATGTAAGCCTCGTCGGTCAAGTTTGTCTGCTCCTCGCCGACTGTGCGGAAATTGAACGACGGAACAGGGGCCACTTGCAGCAGGTTTTCCAGTTCTGGCAGTCGGCTTTCCTCGCCTGGGAGGCTGTTCTCCAGTACGGTCATCTGCTGGTTGAAGTGGTTGATGGCCACGATGAAACGGGGCAACTGGTATCGGATGGTCGGGATGGCCCGCTCTGGCCGGACGGGGCTTTCGAGGTTGATTTTTTCGAAATGCTGCACGCTGTCGTAGGTACAGTAACCGAAGAAACCATTCATCTGGCGTTGCTTGGGGTCTTCGTTTTCCAGCTTAATTTTTTCAAAAAAACCAGTCAGCGCAGTGAGCGCTTCTGCATTATTTTTAAGGGTAAAACGGGTGGCTGCCTCGCCCGGAAATTGCTGCGTAACCTGCTCGTTTTCAACGACAAACTCCGCCATTGGCTCCAAGCAAAGGAACGACACACTGTTCTCGTTGCCGTGGTAGTCGGAGCTTTCGAGGAGCAGGGCGCCGGGGTAGCGGTCTCGCAGCCGCAAGTAAAGGCTGACAGGTGTGACGGTGTCAGCGAGAAGGATTTTGGTATGTGATTGGATGCTGGGCATTGGAACTCGTTGAATTTGTTAAATTGTGTTGAATTAGGAAATTGGTTGGGGAACCTGCCCCTTGCTCCCCTTTAGGGGCTGGGGGTAACAAAAAAGGCCCACCGTGAACGGTAGGCCTTTTTTGCAAAAATCGAAAATTGAGCAACGGCGTACAGCTATCCACGGAAGTCGGGTTCCTTGAATTGCCACCACCAATTTTGTGCGGCCGTGCGTTGCGCTATATTCGTTGTTGAAGTCATTGGTTGTTGAATAACTGGCTGCAAAGAAAAGGGACAAAGCACGATAAAGTCAAGGTATCCTGTTTATTTTTTTAAATCCCCTTATTCAGGCTTTACCGAAGCACGTAGGAAATGCCACCTTTCAGCCAACGACCTGGCATCGGCACGAGGTTCGTCTCTCGGTACTTGACGTCAAAAAGGTTAGTGGCCTCCATGAAAACCGTCAGCTTCTTCCAAGTGTAAGAGATTCGACTATCAAGCAAATGGTAGTCTTCCAGGTTCACCCGATTGCAGTAACGGTATTGGAAACTGTGCGTAAGTCCAGGTAGGTAACGTAGCACCACGCTGGCAATAAATTGGTGGCGAAGGTTTTCCAACGCATACCTTGAAAACTGAGGGTCGGTGTCCTGCGTCTTGGCGTGGAGGTAGGTATAACCCAAATCAATGCGCTGCAATAGTGAACTGGGCTGCCATTGTTTTGCGAAGTTAAAATCAATCCCTTGCACATTCAAGCCGATGAGGTTGGCTGGCATCCATGGGTCGGTCGCAGCAGCTTTTGTCCAGTCAATAATGTCCGTGCCGAGGCGGATGAAATAGCTTGCCTGGGCCTCTATGCCTGCCCATCTGGTCGTTTTCAGGCCCGCTTCCCAAGTTTGCGCAAACTCCGGGTTCAGGTCAGGATTGCCGAGATTGTTGGGGTCAGCGTAGTAGAGGTCGGTGAAAGTAGGCACCCGGTAGGTATAGCCCCAGTTGGCAAAGACCCGCAGCTTGGGAGTTAGCTGCAACCCAAGGTCAATGCCGGGCAGCAGGTTTGCCCCAAAATCAGAGTAGTAGTTGAACTGAATGCCCGGTGTTAGGCTCAATCGTTGTTGGAGGAATTGCAACCGTTGCTCCGCAAAAAGACTGACGACGTTCCTGTTCCGGTCACCGAGGTTGGTGCTGGAGAGCAACAGGCGGTTGATGTCCAGCCCAATGCCAGTCTGGCCCCAGCCAGTCGAGATACTCAAGTTGGCGTCTGCCCCAAAATTGTTGGTCGTGTGCAGGTTGCGGTAATAACTGGGGTCATTCCGCAGGAGAATGTATTCGTCCTCATTGCGGCGCCAGTAGGCACAGGATTTCAAGAAGGCCTTGCTGGAAAGCGGGCGCTGGAATTTCAAGGAAGTAAAACTAGTTTCAACATTTTCGTGCTGTTCCTTAAAATCAGGGCTGGCGTAAAAACCGTTTGCCCCAAAGCGCCGGGTGGTTAACCCTGCCAAGGCTTGCCATTTGGCATCGCCCGTTTGAAGTTCGTTTTGGTAAAAATAATTGGCAATGCGGTAGTCGGAGTTGTAGCGATAGCCGTCCGACTCGTCGTAGGTAGCAGACAGATAATGCTTCAACTTGCCGGTTGCGGCGGCACCGGATAGCTTCCCACCCCAAAGCCCATTTTGCCCAGCCGTGACCTGTGCCTTGAAGAAAGGCTCGTCGGGTGTGCGGGTCACGATGTTGATGGCGCCTGCAAACGCATTTTGCCCAAAAATACGGGCGCTGGGGCCTTTCAGCACCTCGATTCGCTCGATGTTTTCAATGTCCACAGGAAGGTTGAGGGAGTGATGGCCGGTTTGCAGGTCACTGACTTTAATGCCATTAACTAGCACAAGCACTTGGTCGAAACCGCTTCCCCGAATGCCAATATCGGCCTGTACGCCATTGGCTCCTCGCTGGCGCACATCCACCCCGGCGCAGTATTGGAGCAGGGCGTTCAAACTAGCAGCCGGTGCAAGTTCAATCTGCTTCCGCCCGATGACAATGATGCTGCGGTCTTGCTCACTCATCGGCAGGGAAATCCTGCGCTCGGCTACTTCCACATCTGGGAGTTGGAGCAGGGTATCGGGGTTGGTTTGGGCGAGCAGTTGGCCGAAGGCGAGGCAAAACAGGAAAATGAATTGTAAATTTTTCTTCATCAATCAAGATTTAATTTGGGGCGCAAAGGAAGTTTGGTGAATCCCCAACTAGGTTGGGAACTGAGCGTTCCTTACATTTTTTTTACATTCTAACATTGAGCCGACAGTTAGTTTGCATTCGGCAGTCCGTATTACATTTGCGAAAAAATAGCAATTGATGAAAAATGACGCTTGGGAGCGCCTCTGGTCGGAGCCAGAAACCATAGAAATGAACATTTTCAAGGCTCGCTTCGACCACCTGCGAAACCCTAGGAACGGTCACGACATCCGCATCGTGACACTGACGGGCAACGATGCTGTGAACGTTATGGCAATAACTTCCGCAGGCAAGGTGGTTATGGCGGAGAACTTCCGTTTTGGCATCATGGCCTACTCGCTGGAACTGCCTGGTGGGTTAGTAGATGACGGAGAGGACCATCAACACGCAGCCCAACGAGAGCTGTTGGAGGAGACAGGTTATTCCGCACCAGACTGGTTCTATCTGGGGTGCATCGCAGCAAATCCCGTTTTTATGGACAGCTATGTACACCATTATCTCGCCATTGGTGCAGTGAAAACAGGCAACCAATCACTTGATGAGGGTGAAGATATTCGTGTTCGGGAACTGCCATTGGAAGAGTTTCGCAAGATGTTATTCAATGGCGAGTTTCAGCATCCGCATACAGAGACAGGAGGATTGAGAGGACTAGGCAGGTTAGACAAGGGTCTGTAAAAATAACCGAGTAATTGGGATGTTTTTGTTTACACATTTATTGATATTCGTTTCATATTTTCACAGAATTAAACGCTATCAATTTATTAGCTGGTCAACAATAGCATAGCGCAGAAGTTTACGCAAGTTTCACACCTAAAAAATATCAGTTATCAAGGTGGCATATCATTTGCGACACCCACTTCTTTTTCAGGATAAAGCTAAACTATGCTAAGTATCTACAAACTATGGCGCATTTTTATTTCTACTATCCTAATTTCCCTTGCTATAGTTTTTCTCAACTTGCCTTTAGTTGCCCAAAAGACGCAAACTTATGGCGCAACGCTTTTAAACGCAGGATTTAATTGCCTCGATGATGAAGAATTTCCTCTAGCGCTCGAAATATTAACACAGGCAGTAGAAGTATCAAAACTAGACAGTGACCGTGCCACTGAGGTGGATGCCATTTTTTACCTTGCCCAAGCAAAATTCTGGTTAGCCCAATATGAAAGTGCCAATGAAGACCTCTACATGCTGATGAACGAATTCCCCAAGGAACTGAAGCGAACGGACTCGATGAGCATTCTACGGCTGATATCCCAGAACCATTATTACATGGGCAACTACGACCTGGCTCATGAACTAGCTTTGGAACGATTGCAGGCAACGGAAGCCTCCAATGATTCTTTTGACATCGCCAAGAGCTACCAAGTGCTCAGCGAAATAGAATGCAGGCAAAAGAATTATGACTTGGCGCTCAAACATGTCCAAATATCCAAGCGAATGTTTGAGCAATTGGGCAAAAAAGATGAACTAAGCTATAATCTAGACCTGATGGGCGACATTTTTCACAACACTCAAAGATATGAGGAGGCCCTAGCCTACAAAATTGCGTCTTGTGAAGTGATAGATACAACAGGCAGCTTGTATAACAATGCGTATTGCAACCACACCATTGCCTTAACCTTAAGCAAAATGGGCAGGCTTGAAGAAGCCATCCCACTTTTTCAGCTTGCATTGAAAAGTTGGCTAGTAGCTGAAATGCCAGAAGAAACGGCTTTAACGAGGGCATGTCTGGGGGAGGCCATTGCCTGGTCTGGACAGTGCAAAAAGGGGCTGTCAATGGTAAACGAGGCATTGTTGGAAACTGAAAAACTCAGTCTCGGCCCACTCCGGCGGGACATTCTTGAAAAGCTGTTCCAACTCAACAAACATTGCGGGCAAATTGACGAGGCATTTATTTACTTGGAAAAATATATTGCGGTCAATGACTCGCTGAACAATCAAAACACTAAGGTGCGAATCGCTAGCCTCAACAATAGCTACGAACTGCAAAAGAAAAATTCCGAACTTGAATTGCTTAAGAAAACAGAACGGGTAAAAGCATATTATATCATCTTCCTTTCAATTGTCGTTTTGCTTTTGATTGGCTTGGCAGGCTTCAGTTATATCTTACTGAAAAAGCAACGGAACTACAGTTTACAATTAGACCATAAGTCAAAATTGATAGCAAGACAGTTGGAAGATATTCATCGCACAAATGAGAAGCTACAACTTGCCAACAAGGAATTGGAACAGTTTGCCTACATCGCTTCCCATGACCTAAAAGCCCCCTTGCGAACAATTGGTAATTATTCTTCCCTCATCAATAGGCGTTATGGCGCTCTGCTTGATGAAAATGGCGTAACTTTTCTATTGTTCATTACGGAAGCCGCAAAGCATATGAATGCCTTGCTGGAAGATATTTTTTCTTACTCCAATATTGTCAACAGAAAAGCGGAAATGGTGGAGGTGAACATGCAGGAACGTTTGGACTTAGCCCTCAAATTCCTCAATGAAGGTATTGAATCAAAGCAGGCAGTAGTGCTGTACGACAAGCTTCCTTCGGTCATTGGCAACCCATCGCAACTATACCAACTGGTGCAAAACCTACTAGACAATGCACTAAAGTTCATCCCCAAAGATCGGAAGCCAGAATTGAAAATAAAGCTTGCAGAGGCAGGAGAATTCTATAAAATTAGCGTGACGGACAATGGCATCGGTATACCCATAGAAAAACAGGATGACGTATTTACTATCTTCAAACGGCTTCACACCAAGGAAGAATTTAGGGGCACAGGCATTGGGCTATCCATATGCAAGAAAATAGTGGAAGGACATGGCGGCAAAATTTGGGCAGAGTCGGACGGGAAAAGGGGCACAAGTTTTCATTTTACACTGAGGCGATCCATCAATAATGATGATTTTGAGACCCGAGAAGACAACGTGTATATTAGTGAATAACTTTAAAAAATTTGTATTAACACATATACTATCTCAATAAATTAATAAGTTTATTTCGAAAAACCAGCAAGTCCAAAATGGAACAGAAATAGATATTGCGACACCTCCAAAAGCGTTTATAAACTACTACTTAAATCGTTTCTTTTGCAACATTTGAACGCTCTAGTCTATAATGAAGAAGTGTATCTTTAACACAGATTTCAAGCCTCTGATAGGCTTTTGGCCTATGCCGGATTTGGCAAACCAGGACAAGCCGCCACCTACAATGCCCTTTTAATAAGATTATAAATGATTTGAAATTAGAAGTGCACTTCTGTATGCCATATTTACAAGCGAAGTGCCCGAAAAAATAAAGCATTGATAATCAATTACTTAAAAAATGAGTGGCGAAGTTTTTTTCGGATTGGCTGAAAACAGGTTGGTCTAGGCGAAGCTTTTTCGCAAAAAATTCAGCAGGTGGTAAGGCAAACTTTACAAGGTTGGGCAAGTGAGGAAGTTGGCATGTGCCGGAGTCGGAAAAAATTGAGAGTTTTGCGCCCCTCCTGTCCAAAGATAATCGAAGAGGACAGCTTCATAACAAAAATAGCTATCATGGAAAAAACAAAAATCACTATCAACAACAATGGCTCCATTAAAGTCCAAGGAGATATTGAATTATGCGACCCAGAAGGAAATACCTACGGGCTTGGTGGCCGTGAAATCATCACACTTTGTCGATGTGGACACTCCGCAAATAAGCCGTTCTGCGACGGTTCGCACAAAGCGCATGGCTTTGAGCACCATCCAGTGGCTTTTGATTTGCCACCTAAAAAAGTAATTTGATTAACCTAACGATACGATTGCTTTGAGCAATCGTATCGCATCTTTATAAAATCAAACTCACCATATCTTCACCCGCAAGCTATCTGGCAACCACATTTTATCGCCTTCCTTTACTCCATAAACTGCATAAAACTCCGACATATCGGAAAGTGGACCGATGACCCGAAATTTGGCAGGTGAATGCTCATTGCTTTTCACTTGACTGGCGATGGATTCTGGCCGCTGATTGATCATCCAAGCATAGGCGTAACCGAGGAAAAAACGTTGATCCGGAGTTAATCCAGCAATGATTTCCTTATTTTTATATTGGTCAGTTTTCTTAAACACCTCATATCCCATCATGATTCCACCAAGGTCGGCTATATTTTCACCTTGCGTTAATTCACCATTTATATGCAAACTATCCACGGTAATATAATTATCGAATTGCCGCACGATCATTTTGGTTTTCGCATAAAATTTAATGCTGTCATCAGGTGTCCACCAGTTGTGCAAATTACCATTGGCGTCATATTTTGCACCTTGGTCGTCAAAACCATGTGTAATTTCATGCCCAAAAGTAGAGCCACCAATAATGGAATATAAGATGGCATCATCTGCCAATTTCCGTTCAAATCCTGGCACTATAATATTGCAACCAGGCACCACAATTTCATTATTGGAAGGGTTATAATAGGCATTATAAGTTTGCGGTGTCATTTCCCATTCTGTGCGATCCACTGGCTTGCCATATTTTGCTAACATATAGTCATAATCCCATTTATTGGCATTCATGACATTATGCACATACGAAGATCTGTCAATTTGAAGGCTGCTCATATCTTTCCATTTATCAGGATAACCAACTTTCATGATAATGGTCGCCAATTTTTCCTGTGCTTTAATTTTGGTGGCATCGCTCATCCAGTCGAGCGAGTTGATGCGGTGGGAAAACTCCGCCTTGATGGCGTTACCAATTTCTTCCAGCTTTTCCTTTGTGCCTTTTGGCAAATATTCTGTCACGTACACCTGCCCGATGAGTTCGCCCAACGATCGGTCGGTTTGCCTAACCACCCGCTCCCAACGAGGCTTCGGCGACTCCACTCCCCTTAGCACCGTGCTATAAAAGTTGAAGCTTTCAAGATAGGTTTTATCATCAAGATATGGCGCTGCACCTCGAAGTAGTTGGAACCGTAGATAATCTTTCCAGTCATCAAGTGGAGTCGCCTTTAATGCCGTGTTGAGAGCCTTTAGAAACTCCGGTTGCCCAACGATGACGGTATCAACATTCTGTAGGCCGATGTTCGTCATGAACTCACCCCAATTCAGGTTGGGGGTGCTTTCTGTGAGCTGCTTGAAGGTAATTTTGTTGTAGTTTTTAAAGGGGTCACGGGTGTCTTCTCGCTTGCGGGAAGCTTGGGCGAGTGTCGTCTCCAATTTCATGACATTGACAGCGGCCAGCTTTGATTTTTCAATATCATAACCCAAAATGCCGAACATGTTCTGGAGGTGCGAGATGAATTTCTCCCGCACCATTGCTGTTCGTTGGTCTTTGTCGAAATAATAATTTCGGTCAGGCAAACTCAAGCCACCTTGCACAATAAACACGGCATTCTTGCTGCTGATCTTATCATCCTGCCCCACTCGGAACCGGAACAACGGCTCACCCAGTGTAGTATGTAAATAAGCCGTTTCTTTGATTATTCCACCCACATCCTGAATGGCATTTATGCGGTCAAAATCTGCCTTCAATGGTGTCAATCCTGCTGTATTGAGCGCTACACTGTCCATGCCTGTTGCAAAGAAATCACCTATTTTCTGTTTGTTGCTGCCCTTCTCCACTTGCTTTAGCACAGCGGATGATTCACAAATATTACGCACCTGGGCATTGATGGTGTCTTGAATCAAGGTCCAAAGCCCGTTGCCCTGCTCTGTAGGGGGGATAGGGTTTTCTTTGAACCATTTGCCATTGGCATATAGGAAAAAATCGTCAGCAGGCCGTACCGTGCTGTCAATATGTGAGGCCAGCGGATCGGGTTGCGTGGCAACCGGCTTTGATGATTCGTTGGAACAAGCAAAAAGCATGGTGATGGAACCAGCGGCGAGGAATAGGTGAAGTTTGTTTTTCATCGTAAAAGCATTTTTATCTGCTCAAAAGTAGCGGGAAAAAACATTCTAGGGCTGTAAAAAACAAGCCCCGGCAACTGGTTGCCGGGGCTTGTTTTTATTTTATTTCAGTTCAAAATATCAATTCCGGATAAACTGCTCTACCACCATTTGACTGCCATTGGAAATGGTCACTTGGTAAATACCCTGACCAAGTCCAGTCAATGGCAAATCAAAACTGGTTTTGCCAACTTGTTTTGTCAGTTCCATCATTTTCACAAGTTGGCCAAGCGAATTGGTCATTCGTAATTCCAAGTTACCAGCCCATTGGTTATCAATTGTGATGGAAGTGGAAGCGCCAATAGCTGGATTTGGAGCGATGGACAGGATGCCATTGTTCTCCACAACCACCTCGTTGGCTTTGTTTGGATTTTGGTTTTCATAAGCGCCCATATCTACAATACCGTTGCGGGGATTGCCTTCGATGTCAAGGGTCGGGGCCCCTGCATTGACACCTTTGTCCCTAGCAATGGCATCGTCTTGCAAGTGGAAATCATCGTTGTCTGGATCAACAAACAGGCCATCCACATCGTCCACTTTCAGGTCTTTCGGATCTGTCAATATTGCATCGAAAGAATCATCGTCAAACAAGTTGCCACCGTTGGATACGACCTCAGGCATTCCTGCTTCAATGGCATAATTGACGGCGCCGTCCTGGGCGAAAATATTGTTCTGAAGTGTAAGGGTAGAGAAAGATACATCTTCCGCACCTGTCCAGTTGCTGATGGCCGCCGCATACTCACCAAGATTGTAGGCAAACGTGCAGTTGACGATGGCGACATCAAGCGTAGTCGAGTCCACGTTGATGGCGATAGCACCACCTCTGCCAGTTGGTGGTGTATTGCCCGCTTTGGCTTCGTTGTTGGTAAAAAGGCAACTCGTGATGGTTGTGTTTGCATCACTGATATTTACTGCACCACCCTGTTCCATGGAAGAATTGAAGTTGAAAATACTATTGGAGATGGTCATCATTGCATCGTTGGTGGGACCTGAGTCACCCATATTAATAGCGCCTCCAAAACCTTCTGAGACGTTGCCTACGAACTCGCAGTTGTTCACATTGACAAAAGAACTGTTGCCTGATGTTCCACAGCAGATAGCGCCTCCCGGGCCAGCCGTGTTGTTTCCAATGAAGCTACAGTTGTAAGTGTTTACGGTAGTCAAATCATTTTGCATGCCCAAAGCTCCCCCTAAAACGCCTGCACTGTTGTTCAAAAAAGAGCAATCGGTATAGGTCATAGTTCCCCCAAAACCGTTATTGCTCACCCCGCCAAAGTTACTGCAACTGTTGGATTCAAAATGGCACCCCGTCACTGTCACAATACCGCCATACGCTGTGAAAGCACCACCCCAACCCCCTGATGAAGCGTTGGAAAAACTGCTGTTTAGGTAAACAATATTATCGTCTGCCTAGACGTCGTTACGGATATGTCCACCAGAACTTACCGAAGTGTTTTTATCAAAAGTGCTGTTCGAAATAGTGTACGAGCAGTTGCGGAAGCGGGCAGCGCCACCGATGCTCGCTGTATTGGAGTTGTCATGGAAATTGCAGCTATCGATGATGAAATTGTCTGCATTGGTTACATCCGGCAAGCTGTCGGTCACGCAGTATAGTGCTCCACCGCTGGCAGAGGTATTTCCTGAAAACTCGGATTTTGACAATGTGAGATTTGTGCAATTGGTAGCATAAAATGCACCACCATTGGACGATGCCGTTGTGTTGGCGTTGTTTGTGAAAGTACAGGATTCCACGCTCACTCCATCATTCCAGTTGATGTACAAAGCGCCCACGCTTTGGTTGGTGCCAATGGTGCAATTGCTTATTTCAGAACCTGCACCTGCCTGTTTGGCAATGTAAATAGCCCCACCAGAACCTGCGAAGTTGTTGTTTAAGTTGCAGTTTTTGACTACCACTGTGCTTAAAGCATTGATACCACCCCCCGTGCCACTAGCCGTCGTGTTTCCGCCGGAAATCGTGAAGCCATCAATCGTAGCCGCAGTTGATTGCGAAGCAGCCACAGCTACTACGTGGGCAGCGTTGTCAGTGCGCCCAGTCGCAAAATTGCCAGCAATGTCGTTGCCCATGATGTCGCCGCTGAGTCGCGTGACATTGGCAGTTACATTGCGTTGGTCAAGGCTGGTTTCCGTACCAGCAAATCCGCCGTAAATGGAGACGCCCCCCGGCACGCTGAAGGAAGCACTGGCACTGGAGGTGACATATGTACCAGCAGCCACCCAGACGGCACCAGACGTGGTATTGGCGAGGGCAGTTTCTAAACTGGTGTAAGCATTCGTCCAAGAGCTGCCATCATTGGATCCGGCTGCATCGTGCTTCACGTAAACCTGCGCAGGCAGGCTCATGCCTATTGCCACAAGGAAGGAAAGGGTAAAGTAAAGTTTCTTCATACTGACTGTTTTTGTTTTTGAAAAAAATGAATCCTTAATTAGGCCGAAAAGATAGTGCAAGACCTCCATAATTTTTAGCTGCTAGCTTGCAAATCCGGCGATGATTCTTTTTAGGCAATCACAGCAGTAGGTCAAAGCTTAGAATTACTAGTACCTTACTCAAGCAGAAACTTGGAGTTGACCATTTTTGAGTTTGGAAAAATTAGCACACGATTTTTTATGCCTGAATTGGCAGATTTTTGAAAAATGAGCAAAATCAAGCCTTTTTGGTACGCCAGTGACATGATATTGGTACGCCAGTGCTTTCGAAAGTACGATTTTGCCCCATCTTGTTACCTTGCTGGCAGTCAAGCTGGCCCATCTTTGTTTCGACAAAAAACAAACCTTCCTTTTACAACAAACACATTAGCGAGGAGCTATTCTGCCAGTTCCTTTCCCCCTTCTTTAAGTCTTAAATTGGCGAGTTGAAAGCCATTCAAAATGTCTAATTCTGTTCATAATTATTTGGCAAAAAGCCAGTTAGCCCCCGGCTATCTTGAACCCGATTTAATTTTTTGTGCGAAAACAGGGTATGTATCCAGTTGGAATGGTAGGCTGGGAACTTCTTTTGAAACTGCATAATAGCCGCTTAAAAGACTGTTTCCCGCCTTCCTAAAATCTTGAAATTATTGTTAATCGTAGCAAATTGTCGTAAAGACATTGCTGCATCGCTAAAAGATAGCTGGCACACCTGTTAGGCACTGCTTTTGAGATGTACCTCCAAATTCCCATTCCCCCTAAGTTAGAGATTTACAAACATTTGATTTTGTCCCCCATCAAAACATGAAGACTATGCGGCCACTCACTCCAAAACTGGTCATGCTTTTGCTGTCCATTGGCATATTTTTATTTACCCTCAAGTCGTATGCGCAAACAAGCCCTTGCGGTTCCGACCAAATCCACGACCAACTGAAGGCTATCGACCCCTTATTTGCGCAGCGCATGGCAGAAGCACCTGCCAAGTTTCAGGCGTTTTTGGAGCAAAAATCAGCTGCCAAAAACGGAACAGAAAAAAGCGTTACGACCACCTACACCATCCCGCTTGTTTTCCATGTAATTTACACCAGTACCAACGCCAGCAACAATATCTCTGATGCACAAATCCAGAGCGCTGTACAGCGCTTGAATGAGATTTACTCCAATGGCACAGGCACCACTGTGGACACGAAAATCCAGTTTCAATTGGCTACTATGGATGAAAACTGCGCCGCCACGACGGGTATCGTACGGGTAAGCGGTGCTGGCGTAACAAACTATACAAACCACGGTATCGATGGAGAGGTTATTGACTCTGATGGCATCGGTGCTAGTATGTCCAGCATCTTCAACCTTAGCCGCTGGGATCCTGACCTTTACCTAAATATTTACGTGGTGAGCGAAATCAACAACAATGACGGGGGGTATGGCACTCAAGCCTATGCTTTTTACCCTTCGGCAAGCGATTCCTACTACGGCGTTGTCATCATGTACAATACCCTTGGCTACGACTACAACAATTGTGGCTGCTACCAACTGAAATCATACTCGGATGAAAACGAGACACTTGCCCACGAAGTAGGGCATGCCCTCTACCTAAAGCATACGTTTGAAGGTGGCACTTCCAGCGCTTGCCCCAGCACCGATGACACAGCTGGTGATGAAGTGGCCGATACGCCCGCACACAAGTACATCACCTACTGCCCTACCTCTGGCGGCAATTCTTGCTACAGCTCCAGCGACCCATTTTACAGTTGGGATAAAATAAAGTACAACCTCATGGGGTATTTTACGGAAACCTGCACCAATCAGTTTACACAGGGGCAAGCAGACCGCATGGCGTGGGCTATCGAAACCTACAAACCAGGCCTGCTCTATTCAACGGGGTTGCAATCCACGGCCGTCACGATGACCGCTGCAAGCTGCACCCCTCAGACTACTTCAGGACTTGGGGGCGAGTACGGCGTTGGACCCATCAAAGTAACCATCGGGGACATGGTAGCCAGCTCCAATTCTGCCTACCAAGATGGCGGATACCTCAGTCGTTCCTGTTTCAGTGCCTCTCTCGAAATAAACCAGACCTACCCCGTCGAAATCATTACTTGGGGCAATTATTCTGAAGATGTTCAGGTCTATATCGATTGGGACAACGATGGTTCGATGACCGCTTCCGAGCTCATTTTCTCGGGTGAAAATGCAAAGGCATTTTCGGGCACCTTCACCGTGCCTTCCACAGCCACGACTGGTCAATGGTTGCGAGCCAGGGTTATCAGCGACCACAAACAGTATACGATTTCTAGCAGTTGCTACGCCCCAGTGTATGGGCAAGTAGAGGATTATCCCGTTTACGTAGCCTCTCTCAACCCTACCCTAACATGTAGTGTTACTTCGCTCTCCACTTTTACTACCCAAACAACCACCGCATCTGCCTCACAAAGCTTCAAAATTACTGGCACCGACCTCTCCGGCAACGTTACGGTCAGCAATAGCAACAGTGCTTTTGAACTCTCAAGTAACGGCACGAGTTATTCGGCTTCACTCTCGTTTACCCCAAGCAATTCAATTTTGAGTGAAAAAACCGTGTACGTCCGCTTGAAGTCTAACCAAGCAGTTGGCACTTATTCCGGAACGATAACCATTAGCGCCAGTGGTGCATCCAGCAAAACTGTTTCGATAACAGGAAAGGTAGGTGAAATCAGCTCCGAGCGGGGCAATGCCATGGAATTCGATGGAGACGGGGACGGTGTATCCACCGATTTCAATGGTATCTCAGGTGGTCAGTCACGCAGTTTTGAAGCTTGGGTGAAAACACCCGGCGAAGGGATAATTTTCGGGTATGGCATCAATTCGACTTACAAAAAATGGGTCGTCCGTACGGATGCAAACGGCTATTTGCGGATCGAAATAAACAATGCATACAAAGTAGGAACAACCGCACTGACGGACGGGGAATGGCACCATATTGCCGTCGTGCTCGATAATTCGAGCGGTGCCACCTTGGCCAACACGACCCTCTACGTGGATGGCAAGGTGGAATCCATCTCCAGTTCCAACAACACTAACCAAACCATCAATACAGATGCATCTGGCAGTCTGACCATTGGGAGGGACATGTCCAGCCGCTACTTTGAAGGGCTAATTGACGAAGTAAGGATTTGGAGTGTTGCTCGCTCTGCCCAGGAAATCAGGGAAAACATGCACCTCACCCTCACGGGAAGTGAGTCGGGTCTGGCTGCATATTATCAATTCAACAGCGCAGGCAGCACAACCTACGACTGGGTGGGATTCACCGAAGGTAGTTTGGAAGGAGATGCCAGTTTCGCCGCTTCCTCCATCAACTGCGGCCGAGAAGGAACGAGTCAAAGCATCAGCGGAATTGCCTCAACAGGCCTGAAAACTTTTAGTGACAGCAACTTTAAAATTGATTTTTCACAAAAAAACGGCTCCGATGATTTTACCGTAACCTACCAGGAATTCGAACCAAACGGCACCACAGGAACCGATGGGAACACCATTTTTCAAAATCCAGTTTGGACAGTGAACCGCTCCGGTAGTAGCAGCTTCCTCGCTGATTTCACCTTCAGTTTGCCTGCAAATACGCTCACTGAAACTGACCCGTACAATTTTGCGCTTTACCACCGCAGCATGGGCGGCGATGGTGATTGGGAACTGCTTTCCGCAACGGGTTCTTCCGTAAGCGGCAGTGCTGTTACTTTCGACAACATCAGCGAAACGGGCCAATTCATGCTGGCACAAACGGGAACCTCCACGGAACGGGGCCAAGCAATCCAACTTGACGGCGTGGATGACGAATTACAAAGCAACCTGAATTTCGACCCTGCTAGCCAGCCGTTTACTGTGGAGTTTTGGGTGAAATTGGAAGGTGATTCCGCCATTGCCCAAATCATTTTGGATAAACTGCGGTCGGACGGGAACAGCTATTTTACTTTGATAACCCTGCAAAGTCGGCTCTGGGCATATTTCGGAGGTCAGTTGCTTGAAACGCAAAGCCCAACTGTGCTAAGCCGCAGCGAGTGGAATCATATCGCTTTTGTTTGGGATTTGCAAACCGCCAAATTATACCTCAACGGCCTAGTCGTAGCAGCTTCCGACATCAGCTCTGTACCAAGCAATACCGCCAACCTAAACATCGGGACGCTGCGCAACCAAGGTTATCATTTCAATGGAAAATTGGATGAAATCCGGTATTGGGCTACCGCTCGCTCTCAGCAGGAAATTTTGGAAGGCATGCACCTCAGCGCAGCGGCAAAGCTGAGCAGTTCGGTTTTTTACTACCAAATGAATCGGACATCCAGCGACTTGTCAGGAGGCCAGGTCCTGTCATTGATTGGCAACCCAGTTTTCACTAGTTCCGGCGCCAACGTTGGTGGAGATGGCGATGCGCAAACCATCACCAATATGACTTCGCAAAGCAGCTATGAATTCGAAAACACAAAAATTGTGTTGGATTTGACCACACCTGAAGACTCCATTGCCATGACCACAGTATATCAAGCGTTCACGCCAAACACCACAGACGGCATATCCGGTAGCACCATTTTTGATGGTCAAAATTGGACGCTTCACGAAACCACAGGCAATGATTTCAGTGCCGATATAACCTTTGGGTTCCCAGCTGGCACATTCACGGATTTTGTTGCGAGTTCCTACAAATTGTACAGCCGAACTGCGGGTAGCGACGGGGCTTGGGCACTATTGGTGGACGGTGCAGCAGCAGTTAACGAAAGTAGTATAAAATTCAATGCCATCAGTACGGTTGGACAGTTTATCGTGGTTAAAAATTAATGGCTCTCACTGTTTTCTTTTATCCGATAGGCGGACGGTGTTATGCCAATTTCTTTTTTGAAATAACGGTTAAATGAAGCTTTATTATTAAACCCAGCCTCATAAGCAATTTGAATAATGGTATAGTGATTAAAACTCGGGTCGGCCAATAATTGCTTCACATATTCGACCCTGTATTTATTGATTAATTCAAAAAAATTGACACCATAATGTTCGTTAATCACCTGCGATAATTGGTGGTAACTAATATCAAGATATGCCGCTAAATCAGCCAACCGCAGCTCGTTTTCCTTAAACACTTGTTCCTCTTTCATCAATCGCTCCATACTTCGTTTGATGGATTCGCTGGCCGATGTGGTAAGGTTGGAAGTCTGGTATTTTTTTACTGGCAAAAAATGGCCAATTGGCTCGCTGCTAAAAATCCGCTTTTGCACTAAGCCCATATAGGCAATAGCCAATATACTCAAGGCCATGACGAGGCTAATGGAATAATCCCATTCTGGATTGAAAAAACTGCACCGCACCAGCACAAAATAAGATAAAAATGCAGCTGTATATGCTATCATCCCCCATGCTACAACCCTTGTCCATATTTTAATATTGGCATCCACTTGCCATTCATTATGGCTCATTTCATAAATGAGGATGGAATAAAAAAGCAGGTGCCCGCAGAGCAAAGTGGAAGAGCTTCCGATAGTAGAAAAGTCAGACGAGAACCCAGTATCTATACCAAAATTCAACAAGATAGCTGGCAGTGTAAACAAAAAAGACAAGCTTGGCACAACATAATGCAAGGCAATCTCTTTTATCGTATAATCTTCCTTAAAACTGGTTTTTAAATAAAAATAAAGCGAAGGCCCAACCATAAAAGTTAGGGGTTGCCATATATTTTGGAGATAAGGAAAAAACAAGGCATACTGTGTCCATATAAGTACATATGAAATTAGGATAATAGCGAAAGAAAACACAACCAGCGAAAGCCATTTTTCACCAACAGAAAACCGTGACTTGCCAAACAACAGCACAAAGCCAATCAGCAATCCAAGCACTGCAATGGCCGACAGCAGCACTGTCCAAAAATTAAAGCCTGGCGCCAAGGATTCCTTCAATTTAATGAACGCCGCATTGCGCTTCGCCAATCCGTCAAACTCATTTTGTGACAGCATCCGGTAATTCAACACACCCTCAGGGATACCAAGCAAGCTGGCCATCGCCAAACTATCCTCCTGTAATGCGGCATAGCATTTCCCCACCCAAAATCTCGCAATATGCTGACGTTTTGCCTCCATTTGCTGAACTTCCTGAAACAGTTGCATGGCATGCGCAACGTCGCCATTTCGGTAAAAACAGACGGCTCCGTTGAACTTCATGTCCTCACTGAGCAGGTTCGTTCCAGCCAATTGCGAAGCAACCTTATCACATTCCCTCCCAGCCACCGCCTTCTGCAAGTCAGTTGCAGTTAATTGCCCCAACGCAGCTGTTGCGAAGCAAATGAGGAAAAGGAATATGATAAGCTGCTCATTTTTCATCGTCATAAAATTGGGAATCGCCCATTTATCATTACTGCTGCACCACCACTTTTTGTCTTGCAATGGTGCCATCCGACATTTTCGAGGTGAGGTGGTAAACCCCATTAGCTAGTTTGGATGCGTCCCAACTTGTGCTGTCAGCAAAATTAATTTTTTGGATAAACAAACCTGCCGAATTAAAGACCTCGAATGACGCTGCAGGCTGCGTGGCGTCAGGGTTTGAAACCTGAAAATAGTTGCCCACATTAGGTGTTACGAAGCTGATATCCTTGAAAACTTCGTGGCTAGAGTTGACCTGAATTGGCCGAAAAACTACAGCATTTGGCAACAAGAGGCCAAGCGTGCTTGGCGGTACCAAGTTCTTGATGAAACTACCATCCGCACTGAAAACCTTAACCGATGAAGTGCCACCGACGCCAATGGCAATATCGCCGTTCGGGAAAAAATCAACGCCTTCGCATTGCGGTACGCCTGTTGCAAAAACGCCGAGATAATTGCCTTGGCTATCGAATCGCTTGATGACACCAGCACTCCAGTCATTCACGAACAGGTCACCATTTTCAGCAAACCAAATATTGGTAGGACCAACGAGGTTGGTGCTGATGAAAATGCCCAGGTCAGCACCCGTTGGACTGAATTTCCTAACCAATTTCCCATTGTACGAAGAAACGTAGAGGTTGCCGTCAGCATCCCAATCGAGGCCAATGCTCGTGCCCACGCCTGTTGCGGTGAAGTCGTCCACAAAGCTGCCATCAAGGTGGTAGCGCTTTACTTTGCCGTTGCCTTGCCATTGGAGCACGTAAAGCAAGCTGTCCGGGCCAAGTTCCATGCGGGTTGGGCCGACGATACCAGTTGCAAATTCGCCAAGATAGGCACCCGTGGTAGCGTTGAATTTGGTGAGCGAATTCGTGTTCAGGTTGGAAATCAAGACTACGTTTTCGTTTTCGAGGAAAAAAATATCCTGCGGCCAAGCCAGGTGGTCTGAGATGAACACCTGGCCGTTTTCTCCGTTCTGGTCGAACTTTAAGATTTGCCAAGGCCCCTGGTTAAAATTACCAGCATCGCTGACATACACATCGAAGTTTTGGGCGGAAATCGGAACGCAACAGCTAGCCAAAACCAACCCTACAAGCAGTAAAGTTTTAATTTTCATGTTCGCAAAATTTTGGTGAAATAATGGCAAATGAATGCCCTCACCACCATTTTGCGGTCTCGTTTTATAAAGATTTACCCTTTTTTAGCGGAATTTACTCAAATGAAAAATACGGTTCAAGCTTCCTCCAGTCTTCGTCTGTGAAGCCGACCTTAACTTTTTTTACGCTAGCAAAATCGGAATAGCTGCCATGTTGGATGCGGTAATTGAAGAGGATGGTAGCTTGGTAACTGTTCAGATAGGGGTGTTTTTTCAGTTCGTCCAGTGTCGCTGCGTTGAGATTTATCCTTCGGAAAACGGGCGATTCCACTTTAATTTGTGGCTGTATTTTTTGAAAAACACTGTCTGGCAGGCCGTGTGTTTCACCCACTTGCGCCGCCGAGGCAAAGCCACCAAGTTTTTCGCGGTAATTTACGATTCGCTTCGCCCAACCAGGCCCTACACCCCGAATTTGCTGCCAATCCTCCACCGAGGCAGCATTGATGTCCACCATGACAGCGGTGTTTTTCTTCGGGAATTTGGCAGGTTCCGGTCTTGACGTTTCGTACGCAACTGGTTTCGTAAAATCCTGATTATCAGAATTTTTTGAAGATTCAACATAATTTTTCTCATTTCTTGGCAGCTCAATTTGAATGAATGGAAGTAGCCGCCCGTAATCTTCCTCCCGCAAGCCGTACACCTTTTTCAAATCTTCTTTTTTGTAAAAATGCCCACCTTTAGCACGAAAGTTAAGCAAGGTCTGTGCTGTACGGGCGGAAAGACCAAGTCGCACTAAATCCTCTTTTGAGACTGTGTTTGGGTCAAAATTGAAAGACTCTATCTGGTGAGGACTAGTGTTCTCTCGGCCACCCCGAAAAGCAACAAAACCTTCTTCGGTAGGTTTGTTTTCTTCTGACGGCACAAGGGAAGCGGCCCAATTCAGAGATGCTGAAAAGTCATTTTTTCCGGTCCTTGTGCAAAGCAGTGGGTTGAACAGCGGAAAGGAAAAAGCCAGGACACACAACCCGCAAAGCACGATTCCAGCATTGCGTTCCAAGCGAGTGTAATAGAAATACTCGTGAAGGGGAAAGGTTCTCATAGTTTGTTTAGGTTTGTGAAGATTTCTACATGTAGCGCAGGGTTCAGCGCTTTCCAACAAAGGTATTTTCACGGAAAAGGTGTGTCAAATATTTCTTTTAGGTATTGAAAAAACTTTGTTTCCTAGCAGAAAGTCAAACAGGCATTCCGTTCCGAAAAACCTATCAGAATTCTTAAAATCAAACTTTCAACAAGCTTACATGCGCATTTTTACTACCCTCACAGTCTGCCTTTTTTCCCTTGGAAAGCTCACTTCCCAAACAAAACCTGTCAACCTCTCCCCACTTAGCATCGAACAGATTATGCAAGGAGAGGGCTTCATTGGTGCCCTGCCGGAAAACATTGCTTGGAGCGAGGATAGCCGCACCGTGTTTTTTTCTTGGAATCCCGATTTAGACACATTGCGTAGCACCTATAGAATCGATGTAGCCAACGCCAGTGCCAAGCCCGAAAAACTAAATCTGGATGAATTGAAAACTATGACTGGCCGAGGCAGTTACAATCGTGATTTTACCCAAAAACTTTATTCGAAAAACGGCGACCTTTTCCTTCGGAACATGCCTGACAAGGTTCCCAATCACAAACAGGCCGCCATGAATCCGACGCTACCGCCACTTCTTCAAATTACGAACACCACCGAGACCGAAAGCTCACCGCGGTTCAGCGGAGATGAAACGAAAATTATTTACGAACGCTTCGATAACCTCTACGCCTGGGATATTGCCACTGGAACTACCACCCAACTCACCGACTTCAAACGAGGTGCCGACCGCAGTAAAGAGCGAAAAAAAAGCCCTGAAAACCAGTTGCTCGAAATTGACCAACTCAATATGTTCGGCATCCTATCGGAGCGAAAAGCCGACCGAGAGGCGCAGAATAGGCAAAGGGAAGCACTGAAACCCACACGCCCAAAGACCATTTTTTATGGTGAAAAAAGGCTAAGCGCCATGACCGAAAGTCCTGATTTACATTACATCACTTTCAATCTGACGGCAGAGGTACCGGGTGAGCAAACAGATGTTCCGAGTTATGTGACTGAATCTGGCAAGGTAGAAAACTTGAAATCCCGCCCCAAAGTAGGAGGTGCGCAAGATGAAACAACACTTGGTATCTGGGACCGGCAGCGTGATACTTTTTATTTTGTTGAAACGAAAAACTTGGAAGGCATCCGGCAGAAGCCACTTTTCCTTCGAGACTATTTCCATCAAGAAGTCCTGCCAAGTGGCGACACAACCTCGTGGGAGCCGCTTTATAAAAACCCAAAAACCGTAAACGTATTGGACCCCATTTTTTCAGCAGACGGCAAAGCAGTTTTAGTAGTATTGTCGCACGACAACAAAGACCGCTGGATATGCCTACTTGACCTTGACAGTGGAGGCCTTAAGCAACTCGACCACCAGCATGACGAGGCTTGGATCGGTGGCCCAGGCATCGGTGGATGGAGCGGCTCATCTGGCAATTTTGGGTGGGTGAACAATTCGACCGTTTGGTTCCAATCGGAAGAAACAGGGTACTCACACCTTTACACCGTGAATGTGATTACGGGCGAAAAACAAGCATTGACTAGCGGGAAATTTGAAATCTTGGACGTGGAACTCTCCCTGGACAAGCGTTTTTTTTACCTCAATTCCAACAAGGAAACACCCTTTGAACACCATTTCTACCGACTCCCCATTGCCGGAGGCAACATGGAGAAATTAACTTCGATGCCCGGCAACAACGACGTTACGCTGTCGCCCGACGAGCGCTGGTTGGCCATTCGATACTCTTACAGTAATAAACCATGGGAGCTTTTCATCCAAGAAAATAAGGCTGGTGCAAAACCTATACAGGTGACACATTCGACCACTGCCGAATTTAACAAATACCCGTGGCGGGAGCCGGAACTGGTCTGGTTCAAAGCCAGCGACGATGTGGAAGTACCGGCCCGGCTATACCGTCCGAAGGCTGGCCTGCGCAATGGGGCAGCGGTCGTTTTCGTGCATGGGGCAGGTTATTTGCAAAACGTACATAGCTGGTGGAGCAGCTATTACCGTGAGTTCATGTTCCATAATTTCCTTGCTGACAACGGATTTACAGTACTCGATGTGGACTATCGGGGCAGCCAAGGCTATGGCCGGGACTGGCGAACGGCTATCTACCGCCATATGGGTGGCAAAGACCTCAGCGATCAAGTGGATGCTGCCCATTACCTCGCCGAGCAGGAGGGTATTTCTCCAGAACGAATCGGCATCTACGGCGGCAGCTATGGCGGGTTCATCACACTGATGGCCATGTTCACAGCCAATGGCACCTTCCGCAGCGGTGCTGCCCTCCGCTCTGTGACCGACTGGGCGCATTACAATCACGGCTATACCTCCAACATCCTGAACACACCGCTGGAAGACAGCATCGCATACCGCCTCAGTTCACCAATTTACCACGCTGAAGGCTTCAACCAAGGCGACCTTGTGATGCTGCACGGAATGGTGGATACAAACGTGGAGTTTCAAGATGTGGTGCGGCTCTCGCAACGATTGATTGAGTTGAAAAAGGAAAATTGGGAACTGGCGGTGTTCCCGCTCGAAGACCACGGTTTCGTGGAACCGAGCAGTTGGACGGATGAGTACAGGAGGATTTGGGAGTTATTTTGGCGGACACTGCGGTGAAAACATAAAAAGTGCTTTCAATACTGTTATGAAATTTGAGCTCAAATTATTAGCTAAACCACTTGAGGCTGATTTCTCTTATTATGATAGGGGGCTGCCGACTTTCATTTTCTTAATTTTTGGAATAATTGGAATATTTATACTTCCATTTTTTGATTTAGCGGGTTCTGCAATTATTAAAATTATACTTGTAGTTATTGGGATTTTTTTAATACTTCAGAAAGTAGAATTCAAAAAAGAAAATGAAATAATTACGCCAAATATTGTAGGCACATTAAGTTTTGACGGGATTACTATTTTATTTAAAACACCAGAAAATATGATAGTTGTAAATAAAGACTTCCAAGGTACTATCCAGTTTAAATTTGGAGGATATAAAGGAGAAATCGAAGGATACGGAAGAAACTCAAATGTATATTATGGCACCAATAACATTAGAGTTGCTCTGACCTAAGTGTTTGATTTTCAACAAGAGGATGTTTTAATTTTGTCCTTAAAACACCACAATTGAACATCCATTATCAAAAATTAAACACCAACCGACAGTGGAAAGCCGCTACCGGGGTCAGCCAA
>WGNL01000011.1 GCA_016124585.1 Bacteroidota bacterium
CGATTCAGGATATTGTCCGATAGGTTGAGAATGCACGACATAAATCAATACCATGAAATAATCGGGCTTTGTGCTGGCCTTTGGAACCACAGCCTAATTTGTCCAAATGATTGATTATCATGTCAAAACAACTCTATTATTTACTCCTCAACAAACAGCATTCTTTCCCATTCACCAAAGTACTAATCCTTTTTTCTTCCAACTTCAACTCCCCACCTTCCCTTTCTTCTCCTTCCTCCTTTTCCCCCCAATGATAAACGGGACGATGAGAAAAATGGGTATTTTGAAGAAGAGCAGGAAGAAGGCCAGTACGGGCTGGAAAAAAGAGAAGGCGATGGCCACCAGCCCGTTGAGCATGTCGAGGTTCAACATGGTCCGCATATTATAGATTTCCTGGCTGGATAGGCTTTCCTTGTCCACGAAGTCTGTTCGGGAGTCGGCATAGTCCCAGATGAAATTCTGGAAGATGGAGAGGAGGAGTATATTTAGGCTGTAAAGGAAGATGGCGGCGGTGTCCCCGAAATGGTCGCTCAGCACGGAAGTGGTAAAGGGCAGCACGATGATGAAGAACAGCCAACTGATGTTCAGGTAGAGTAGCTTTTCGTCCTGCTTTTTGATATGGATAAAAAAGTCGTGGTGGGTGCGCCAGAACCCCGCTATATTGATATAGGACAGTATGAATGCGATATACTGGTGCCAAGGCGATAGCAGGTGCTTGAAGGTGAGGTGTTCGCCTTCCGGGATTTCAATTTTAAGCTCCAAGGCCAGCAGGGTAATGGCGATGGCCACCACCGCATCGCTAAAGAACAAGACCCGCTCGAAGGCGATTTCTTTTTTGTTGTAGCCTTTCTTCATCAGATATGAATTGTCCGCTAAAGTAATATTGCTAATCCAAGTTGCGGATGTTGGTTGATAACGGTTGATTTTTGCCTACTAATGCGTAAAAATCAACCGTTATCAACTGTTATCAACCATTATCAACCTCATCAACCAAGTTATCCGCAACTTGAGTTACCTATGCTTCCCGCAGTATCTTTTCCATTTTCTTGCCTTTGGCCAGTTCGTCTACCAGTTTGTCGAGGTACCGTATCTGCTGCGTCAGTGGGTTTTTGATGTCCTCCACCCGGTAGCCACAGATGACGCCCGTGATGAGCTGGGCTTTAGGATTTAGCGTAGCTTGTTGGAAGAAGGTTTCGAAGCTCACTTTTTCGTCCATCAGGGATTGCAGTTTGGCTTCGTCGAAGCCGGTGAGCCAGGTAATGACTTGGTGCAGTTCTTCTTTTGTCCGGCCTTTCTTCTCCACTTTGGTGAGGTAGTGTGGGTAAACGCCAAAGAATTTCAGCTTGGCGATTTTTTCGTCGTGTTCAGCAGAATTGGTCATAAGCTATGTTTTTTGGCAAAGTTCGGGAATTGGTTTAATATGTTCACTCTGAACATCGGCGAGGTTTTGCGTTTTTATTCAGCTATTTATGCCCTTTGCAATTGCCTGCTCCACTGGGCAACAAGTTTCTATTGGCTTTGAAATATCAAATTCCCTTTTTGCCAACAAAGCTGGCTGCGCCATGAATTTCGGGTTTTTCCCCCGATGCTCCTGCGCAGCATGGACGATAAAGGGATGGCATAAATAGACTGTTCCAGCCCGCCCAGTTGCCATCACTTCCTTTCGTTTGGGCAAGCTATCCAGTTTTTGTGCTAGTTCCATGAATGACAACCCATGTTCCCCTTCTTTGCTCAATAATTTTGCAACGTCCTGGTGCGAAGCTTCCCGGATAAGGGTCGGTGCATCGCTCTCGGTTACATCTGAAAACAGGAACAACATCAATAGAGCCCGGCCTTTTGAGCGGATATTGATACGCCATTTTAAGTAATCATGCGGGTCGTCGTATGGAAAACTGGCATCCACATGCCAGCCCGTATCACCTGCTGGCTCCTTGCTTGGAAAGCGGATGGGGAACGTGCCCAAGCTGGTTTTGGGAAGCCAATTGTCTCCCGCCAATTGTTCAAATGCTCGGAGTAGAACGGGCGTATTTGCTGCCGTCTGAAAAGGTTCCAGCCCAATTTCACCAAGCCTGACAACGGGTTGCGTCCAAGTCTCCGGCTTATGGGGATCCAATTGAATGGCTTTCCAGAGTATGGAGCGGCAAGCTGCGGCGAGTTCTTCGGGAAATGCGTTTTCGATTTTTACATAGCCTAATTCAATGAATTAGTTGATGTCTTTGGCATTCAATTTATCCATGTCTTTCATGTAGCGCTTGCAAGATGCGGTTTGAGATTTTTGCCAAATATGCAATAAATCCGCACTAACCTCGTAGCCAATTATCCAATGGAATCAAGCAACTTCATTGAGCAGCATCCACGAAACCCCGAACTTGTCCCGTAGCTGGGCAAAACGATTGGCGAAAAAGGTCTTTTCCATTTTCATGAAGACAGTTCCTCCTTCCGAAAGGATTTGATAAACCTCCTCTGCTTTTTCAGGAGTGTTCAAGACCAAGGTCAGGTAGGCGCTGCGCATCGGTTCTGCATTGGGAATGTCTGCTCCCCTTACTGTCATGCCACCAATTTCCATGACGGCGTGCAGGATTGGCTTTTTCCATTCCTTCGGGAAGTTTTCAGGGATTTTCTGTTGAGGCATCATCATTTTTATGCTGCCACCAAGTTGTGCTTCATAGAATTTGAAGGCTGCTTCGCAATGACCGGGGAAGTTCAGGTAGATTTCAAGTTTTGAAGATGGTTCGTTGCTCATGCTTTTCACGTTTTAGTGCGGCAAAGTTGTCCATGAATTTTCTAATGAAATGGGGGGATTTGCGACAGAACGGAGGCGGATTGAGTCAAAAAAATCAAAACGATAAGTTAGGAGCTATGTTTTTATTGAAGATATGGCTCAAGTGTTCATGTCCTCCTACCTGTAAAAGCAATCAATAGGCTAATTATTCCCACAACAAAAAAGCTTGTGATAAGCGCTGAGACACCCTTGTTCATAAAATGGCTGATGATGGCACCTAAAAAACCGCCAATAAAAAAGAATATGGTGCCATATACAGAGGATGCCAATCCGGCTTTGTCACCCATTGGCTCCATCGCAAGGGCGCTGCTGTTGGGTTCTATGGCGAGGTTTAAAGCCAGTAATATAACGACAGGTATGAAAAAGTATATCATTGGCGGCGGGTCGCCCATTATGAAATTAATTAAAAGCAATAAGGAGGCAACTATCGTATAAATAATGAGCGAACGGCGCATGGTCTTTTTTGCACCATATTTTATGGATAAACGGGAGTTCAGCAACGAACTGCCAGACATAATCAACCCCATTCCCCCGAATATCCATGCGAAATAATTGGGCTTGCCATATATCTCACCAATTATACGCTCAGCCCCTGCCACATAAGAACTCAATGCGGAAAAGAGTAGGGTAGTGATGGTGGTATATCGCAAGAATATGGGATCGCTCAACACAGATTTTATGGATTGCCCGATGGTTTTCCAATTTAATTTGCTGCGCTTGTCCGGTGGCAGGGATTCCTCCAGTCGCAATGACCATATTAGCACCAATAAGGCGAAAAGCGGCGGGGTCAGGAAGACCATTTTCCAGGATGTATATTGAAGCAATATAACGCCCAAAAATGGCGCAATAACAGGTGTAAATAAAAAGATGGTGAATATGAGCGACATGATGCGGGCCATTTGGTCGCCAACGTACCTGTCTCGTACCCCAGCGATGGTGCTCATGAATACGGCGGAGGCACCCATACCCATCACGAACCTTGCAACGAACATCAATGTCAAGCTCGGTGCAAATGCGGCAACCAAACCGCTGATGATGTAGAGCGGAAACCCAACCCGAAGAATGGCGAGCCGTCCATAGCGGTCGGAGAGGATGCCGAAGACAATTTGCGCAACCTGCCCCATGAAGAAATAGGAGACGATATTGGCTGTGGCCGTGGAGTTGGAAGGAAGTCCGAATGTATGCCTAATCTCTGCAAAAGCTGGCAGCATGATGTCGATGCCCAATGCCGTCAGTGCCATTGTGCAGGCAGAGAGGGCGATGAATTCCCCCGATTTCATTTTCATTTAAACAGTCGTTTTGGTCGGTGACATTTGGCGGGGGAAAGGTAGGGGATTTTGGGAATAGACTTTCCAAGTTTTAAAACTTGGAAAGTATGTAATATTATGCATTCATTCACAGACAAAACAATTATTTAAAGCAATGTACCAAGTCAAAAACGATATTAACACAGAAGAGATACTCAAAGGATTGACAAAGGATTGAAACCAATCCTTCAAAATATTAATGCTGAAAAGTTATCAAATGCTGATAAAAAGCGATTCTAACTAAACTGGAACAATTGGAACAACTTGCACTTCAAGTCAAAAAGGAACTGATGAAGCCTTGATGCAGCCCCTTAATTCCTCATCCCTCGGCCCTCATCCTTATCAAAGTTCCACTAGCGTAACCCCATCTCCCCCCTCCTCACTTGCCGGGTGGTACGACCGCTTCACTTCCCGGTATTCCCGGATTTTAGTGCGCACCAGATTCTTTAACACCCCTGTGCCCCGTCCATGAATGATGGTGAGCAGGCTGGCATTGTTCACTAGGCCACGGTCCATGAATTCCTCAAAGCGTTTCAATGCTTCATCAGGGGTGAGGCCACGGATGTCCAGCTTGTTCTCAAAAGCGGCCATTTGGTGGAGGGTATCCACACTGATGCTTTTTTGCTTCTGGACGTTGAGTTCTTCACGGGCATGTTCGAGGTCACGCAGTTTCACGGTGAGACGCATTGGGCCCATTTGCACGATGGCTTTGTTCTTGTCAATGGCTTCAATCGTGCCAGCAGAACCGCCGCTTTTCATGCGCACTAAATCGCCAATTTGCAGTTCGCCTGTCTTGGCTTTTTTATAGATAGTGGTGGGGGCTTCGTTGTAAATCTGTTCTTCAAGTTGGATGACGGCTTTCTCCGCTTCTTCCCGCTCCACACGGGCTTTTTCCGCTAGCACCTTGGCCATTTCGAGGTTTTGCTGCTCCCTGATTTCCCGCACCAGTTTTTCCATTTCCCGGTTGTCCTTTACCACTACTTGCAGTTTCTTTTCCTTTGCTTCCAATTGGAATTTCTTGCGACGGTATTCGAGGTCACGGTGCAGTTCATCGTAGCTTTTAATCAATTTTTCGAGCTGCTTTTCTTTCAAAGTGATTTCCAGCAGTTTGTCCTCTGCCTCTTTTTTTTCCCGCTGCAGATTGATGAGCAAATCATCCACAGCGACCTCGTTCTTGCCCGTTCGCTGACGGGCGTAGCTGAGTATTTTTTTGTTCAACCCGCTTTTCTGCGCAATCTCGAAAGCATAGCTGCTGCCGGGCCGTCCTGCCTTGAACATGTACGTCGGGGCCAGGTGTTCTTGGTCGAAAAGCATGGAGCCGTTGATGATACCCTGCGTCTTGAAGGCGAACATTTTCAGGTTGGAATAGTGCGTGGTGATGACACCGTACACCTTGCGTTCATTGAGTTCCTTTAGAATTGCTTCCGCAATGGCTCCGCCCATTTTAGGGTCAGTTCCAGAGCCAAATTCATCAATGAGGACAAGGGTTTTGCCATCAGCGTGTTCGAGGAATTTACGCATATAAACCAATCGGCTAGAGTAGGTCGAAAGGTCGTCCTCCAGCGATTGCGAGTCGCCGATGTCTGCGAAAATGTTCTCGAAGATGCCCATTTCACTGATTTCGTCCATCGGCACGAGCATCCCGCTCTGTACCATCAGTTGCTGAAGTCCCACCGACTTCATCAGGATGGATTTGCCCCCAGCGTTGGGGCCGGAAAGCACGACGATGCGGTTGTCGCCATGCAGTTTCAGGTCGAAGGGCACGGTCTCCCTTCCGATTTTTTTATTCTTCAAATATAAAAGGGGATGCTTGCCCATCTCTGTTCCGAAGGACGGGTTTTGCGTCAGCTTCGGCATGATGCCGTTCATTTGGGCGGCCAGTCGGGCTTTTACCATGATGACATCGAACTGCACGATGAGCGTCAGGTATTGCCGCATGGCTGGGGTGTAAGGGCGAAGCGAGTCGCTGAGTTCTTTTAAAATGCGCCAGATTTCCCGCTTTTCGTCCTGCTCCAAGTCGAAGATGTCATTGTTGATTTCGATGACAGGCTCTGGCTCAATAAAGGCCGTGCGTCCTGTGGCAGATTCGTCGTGGATAATGCCCCGTATTTTGCGCTTGTGCTCTACTGGCACGGACAGCACCCGGCGATTGTTGCGGATGGATTCCACGTTGTCAGCTAGCCAGCCGGAGTTGCGGTAATTGTTGATGAGGGTGCGGAATACTTTGTCGAGTTCCCGCTGCTTGCTGCCGATTTCCCGGCGGATGGCCTGCAGGGCAGGGGAGGCGTCGGGCCTGATGTCTCCGTTTTCATCAAAGACTTTACCGATGGCGGTGTGAAGAGCCGGGTCAAAGTTGATTGGGCGGATGATGTCGTATAGGCTGGGGTAAATCTTCTGGCGGTCGGGACTGAAAAAGCGGAACACGCCGCCCATGATGACCAGCACAGCATTGATTCGAACAAAGCCATCTTGCGGCAGCACATAGCCTTCGATGTCCAGCATTTTCAGGTCTTCAGCGAGGTCTTCGTATTGTGAGAGCGGAAAGTGGTCATTCTTTTCGATAGAAAGTTTGTACTCTGAAACTTCCCTCAGGCTCCGCTCGATTTCTTTCAAATCCGTCATAAAAGGAAGACGGTGGACGGCTTGGCGGCCCAGTTCGCCGAGGCATTCACGGTCGAGCAGGGCGATTATCTTGTCGTATTCGAGTTTTTCTAGCAGGTTGTTCGGCTCAAGGCGCATTCTACAATGATGAATGGTGAAAAGTAGGTGGCAAATTGGGGCTGCAAAAATACGGGGAATGGAACAAATAGCGGAAGAGAAGGTTCCCGGTGTGGAGGAAGAAAATTGTTGGCTTGAATGAGGAGCTACTAAGTGCTATCTAATCTACGATTGCACCTTCACCAAACCATCCCGTACTTTCTCCCACCGCCTGAAAAATGCTGCAATGCATTTCCCAGCCATCGGGGATGGTGCATTGAAAAGCACGCAGATGCCGATGCCGTCTCGTCGGTTCATGGCTATTTCACTATGAAAATTATTGACGAAACCAGCGTGGTACACCAGGGTATCTGTCCCATGTTCCAGAATCCGCCAACCTTTGGCATAGTAAGCGGAATCCCTGTCAATGAAGCCTCGAAGCACGGGCCGCTCCAAGCCGGTAGCGATGACGGGGGTAAAAGCGTCTTTCAACACACTGGAAGAAATGATGGAGGGCTTCTGGCCCAGTAGCGCTTTGAGCCATTCACCCATGTCTGAGATGCTGGCATTCACGCCACCTGCTGCGGCAAAATTGTAGTAGCGATGGGTAATGGAATCCGCCTCCCAGCCCAAGCCACGGTATCTGTGCGGTAGGGCATGGTTCAAACTGTTCACCATGTCGTCGTAATCGGAAGAGGCATTGGCCATGTGAAGGGGTTTGAAAATTTTTTCAGCTAACAATTCATTGAAAGGCTTGCCTGAAACTTGTTCCAAAATTGGCTCAATCAGACTGAATGCTGCATTTTGATAGCTGAAATATACGCCTTCCTTGCCGGCCAATTTCGCCAGAGGGTATTGCTGCATCACGAAATTTTGGCTAAACCCTTTTTCAATATAATTTGAAAATGAATGATATGGCAGCCCCGTTGTTTGCGTGAGCAAATGCCGGACTTCAAGCCGCTGGGCCTGTTCGGGGTCACTCATGTTGAAATCTGGCAGGTATTTTTGGACCTTGTCTGTCCATTCCAGTTTGTTCTCCTCTACCTCCATCGCCGTTAGTATCCCTGTAAACCCTTTTGAAAGGGAGCCAACTCGAAAAATAGTGTGCTCATCTACCCGTTCAGGTCGCCCCTCAGCCCGCAATCCATAACCCCTGATGAACACGATTTGGCTGTCTTTTACGATTACAACTGCTGCACCAGGTGTCTGCGTCAAAATCATGGAATCCTCGAAATAACGGTTGTAATCCTTCAGGAAAACTTCTAGCCGTGGGTCGAGTGGGGGTGGGGTAGGCCGAAGAAAGGCGCCCATCGGAACCACTGGCTGTTCAGGCTGTGAGCAGGATATTAAAACAAACAAGGCAAAAAGTATTGGGGCAATGATTCGGGTGTTCTTCATGTTCGCAAAAAAATAAAAATTGAAATGGGCGGTCTATTGGGTCTTACTGGGGCTTTTTGAAACGAATAGCTTGGATGTTTCGTGTTTTTGCTTCGCAACTAATCATGTTTCAGGATGTAGATACTGTCCACACTCGGGGGGAGCCAGCGTTCGTACGGAAATCCTTTTTGCTTCGTAAAAACTCGGATATCGCCAAAAGCAACCACGTAGTCGTCTTTATCTACCCACCACCAGCTCTTCCACTTTCCGTTGAACTTTGGTCCCGGTTTGTACCAGCCGTTGAATTCAAAACCGCCGTCAATCTGGTTGCGCTTTACGCCCATTTCATCGGTCAAATAATGCAATGCTTGCCACCTAGCTCTGTTCCAGCTGAAATAATCATGGGTGGCAGTGATGGCGTATCCAGCCATGATGGCAAGAAAAAAGCCAGCTGCAAGCAATTGTTTTTTATCAAATAAAATATTCTGCCCTTGCAGAAGGACAGCAGTCAGAAACGGCACTAAGACTAGATGGTAACGGTCGAGAAAATATAATTCCGTGAGCAAAAAACCAGTATAGGACAACAAGAAAGCCCATAAAAATACCGATTGCTGCCGTGGTTTGCCAGCGGTAGCAAAGCCATGATAAATACTGGGAATCAAAGTTAGCAGGAAAATGATGCCCAAGGATGCACCCACTGCTTTCACGGCAATCAGGGCAGTTTTGCCCAGTGCAGGGTTTACATTGACCCAAAATGCAGCATCCTTCAAGGTCTTAGGGCCAATGCCAAGGTTGTAGATCATGTTGCCCAGCGGATAGTCTTTCCAAGCATAAATAAAGCAAATGGACAGAAGCATTGTGATTCCAAATGTCCACCAGCGTAGTTTTCGATTGGCCTTCCGCAATTGAGGCACCACGAAAGGGACTGTGACGGGAGACAGAAAAAAGCCAAGGAAAAAAAGTAGCAATCCGATGCGGCGCAAACACTCAAGGTAATAGCCTTCTCCGCCAAAACGGTTCAGCAATTTATCGAGGCTGCCGTATGCTTCGGGCAGGCCTTGAGTTGCTTCATACCATTTTGTGAAGCCCAAATAAGCAGCTGCACAAAGTGCCAGCGGTGTCATTGCCACTAGCAATGACCGCCAATTGAATCCCTGGCGGTATAGCCACAAGACGGCAAAAGCCAGTGGCCCAGCCATGCCCAGTTGCCGTACCATAGTTGCCAGCAATGCAAAAACGGTGGCCCAAATGACTTGCTTCAGCTCTCCAGAATTTGCTGATTTTAAATAAAAATAGGTACTCCAAAGGAACAAGGAAAGGAACGGCACATCCGTCATAAAAGTCGCCGAAAGAGAAAAGTAAATTGGGTTGAACATCAGCACCAAGGTGCCGAGGCTGGCCAATCGACGACTTGCTCCCATCTCGATGAAAATGTGCCAAGCTGCCACCAGTCCTCCAAACCCGAGCAACATGGTGGAAAAGCGTAAAACTTCATGTGAAAACCCAAATACCTTGCAAAACCCTGCGCCCCAAAAAATTTGGGTGAGGCGGGTCATGGCCGGCCAATCATCAAGTTTTAGCCGACCTTCTTGGGAGAGGTACCAGACATCCTTCGCATAGGCCCAGTCGTCGTTAAGTGGGAAATTGCCTGCTGGGTGGATAACAAACAAGACCGCCAACCAAGTCAAGGCCAGTAAAGCGAGGTGTTGGAAGTCTGTTTTTTGTAAACTCAAAGTAAATTCGATTGGATGAAGGGCCACTAAAGTGGCTAGACAAATTCTTGCCGCCAAAATAGGAGAAAATTTGGAGGGAGCCCCATTTCACCTTTCTGATGAAGTGTGAATGCGAATGACGGTTTTAGCAAATTGGGCAGTTTTTTGTTCTTTCTTAAAATTTTCTTAAAAAAAGTTTCTTTCATGTTGTCAAAAGAACGTTAATTTGCCAATCGAAATAAAGCAAAGCGAAAAACAACTTTGAGCAATAATATTTGCGCAAGGTTTTCAAAAAAACTTTACGAAAATTTGGAAATCCACTCGGCAGCAAATCAGTCTTTGGGTAAAATGGTTTAAGAATAAATGGTAGTACAATCTTTTATACTGTGAGGGCACCTAAGCCTTCATAATAACAGTCGGGTGATTTCTTACAAGAGCGAGGCATCAAATGCCGTCGCTCTTTTTTTTGTGATTACTTTTGCGACCCTTGTTTATTGGTCCTTGTATTACTCTTACACTCAATATCCAAATCATTCAATTTTAATGATAAAAGCTACCAACATCCACAAGTCATATGGAAAGCTACAGGTGCTCAAGGGAGTTGACCTAGAGATACGAAAAGGAGAAATCGTAAGCATCGTCGGCAAATCAGGTGCAGGAAAGAGTACGCTTTTGCATATCCTTGGCACCCTCGACCGAGCAGACCAAGGCGAGGTGATTTTTGATGGCATCAATGTTAATTCCCTGAAGAACAACGAGTTGGCTAAATTTCGAAATACTCGAATTGGTTTTGTTTTTCAGTTCCACCACTTGTTGCCTGAGTTCACAGCTGTGGAGAATGTCTGCATACCAGCCTTCATCAATGGTATGGCCGAAGCTCCTGCCCAAGCCCGTGCCAAGGAACTGCTGGATTACTTGGGCCTTTCATCCCGCCTGACACACAAGCCTACACAGCTTTCTGGTGGGGAACAGCAGCGTGTGGCTGTGGCTAGGGCCTTGATGAACCAACCCACCGTCATCTTTGCCGACGAGCCTACCGGTAACCTCGATACGGCATCCTCCCAAGAACTTCACCAACTTATTTTTCAGCTTCGAAAAGACTTTAGCCAAACCTTCCTCATCGTCACACATAACATGGAACTGGCTGCTATGAGCGACCGGACAGTGGAAATGCAGGATGGGAACCTGAAAATGAATGATTGAAGGGGTAGCTGACCGATATTTCAATCATCGATTTTCCAATCTATTGTTGCTTGACCGTTTGCGGCCAAAAACTCATTGGCTTTGCTGAAATGTGCACAGCCATTAAAGGCACCACCAGCAAGTGGGGAGGGATGTGCAGCTTCCAGGACTAAGTGCTTGAAGGGATCAATTAAAGCGGCTTTTTGCTTCGCAAAATTGCCCCAAAGCATGAAGACCAGCCCATTGCGGCCTTCGGAAAGCTTACTGATAACGGCATCCGTGAAACGATGCCATCCAATTTTGGCATGGGAATTCGATGTGCCTTTCTCAACCGTGAGTGCTGCATTTAAGAGGAAAACACCTTGTTCTGCCCATTTGGTCAAGTCGCCGTGCTTTGGAACAGGGCAGCCAAGGTCAGCTTCCAATTCTTTGTAAATATTGCGAAGCGAAGGAGGTATGGCAACGCCACGAGGCACTGAAAAAGAAAGGCCCATCGCCTCTCCAGGCTTGATGTAGGGGTCTTGTCCAAGAATGACCACTTTTACTTTTTCAAATGGGGTGGTATTGAAAGCATTAAAAATCAGCGGGCCCGGTGGGTAAACAGTTTTGCCAGCACCAATTTCTTTTTTCAAAAATGCGGTGATAGCTTGAAAATATGGTTGCTCAAACTCTGAAGTCAATGCTTCTTTCCAGCTTTCCTCAATTTTTACGCTCATGTTGTTGGGTGAGTTTTCATTATTTCGTTGGTCATTGTGACATGGCGTACAAGGTAAGGATTTGATGGGAAAACGAAACTTAGAAACGGATTTTCGAGTTTTCGGTATGCTGCTAGGTGAAAGCTTTGGAGTAAAAAACTACCTTTGCCGCCGAAAAAAAAAGTTCTTTGTACAATTGGCCCCGTAGCTCAGTGGATAGAGCATCTGCCTTCTAAGCAGAGGGTCCCTGGTTCGAATCCAGGCGGGGTCACAACCTGCATTTGCAATTTATTGCAAAACAGTTCGTCAAAACAAAAAACGGGAGCAGTCAAAAGGCTGGCTCCCATTTTTGTTTTAAACCTTTTGGTTCCTTTTCCACCATCTAAACAGCCATTTAAAGCTGAAAAATTCGCCAATCTGCCCGATTCCAATATCCCGCATGGCCCAATAAGTCAGTGCCAAACCCATCGGAAATACTACAATAGTGTTCATCCAGGCAGCCCAAACGGCATCTATTACGAAGCGCTCCGCAATGTTTTTGCTGAAAATGCTGGTAACAATAAACAGCATGAAGAAAACAATGGAAATCAGCAATGGCCATCCGAACCCACCCTTCCGTACGATAGCGCCCATTGGCGCTCCCACAAACAAGAAAATCAGGCATGCTAGTGCCAAACTGAACTTTGAGTGGAATTCAAAAACGTGCTTTACCCTAGATTCTTTGGTGTTTTGCAAAGAACGAAGGGTCGTGGCAGCCTGGTCTTGGATGACGTGGATGGGGCTTTTGGCTTTTTCCAGCAACTCGCTTTGGCGACTCGCTTCAAAGGTCTCAAGGAAAGACCCATACTGATTGAGGGGTTTGTCTAGTACCTGCTTAAAGCCTATTTCTTCTTGTGGCTTAGCTGGTTCGGGCTTTTTGGGTGGTTGTGTTTCTTTGGCTTTTGGCTTGGTTATTTTGGGAGTGGCCGGCTTTGCCTGCTTAACAGGCGGAACTGCTGGTTTTTTTTCGATTGTTTTGACAACTGTTTTTTTTGCTGCTGCCGAGTCTATTTTCTGAGGCTTGGGTTTAGCGATGGCAGTGTCTGGATGTAACTTTTTTGCAGCATTGATAGAGTCCATTTGAGCCCTTTTTGCTGCTGCTTCTTGTCTTTGGCGTTCCTTGTTTTTTTCCTGAAGCTGTTTGTTGAGAAAGAAAAAATGGCGGCTGTTGCTTTCGGACATCCTACTGCCTTTTTCCTTAATTTCTCGATCAATCGAATCAATAGCCACCAAGAGTTGGCGGTTGCTGAGCATGGTGTGGTGCGATTTAAAAAGGCTCTCATCAGTACGGTCCAGTTCGAATTGGTCGAGGTCAAAGACTTTTGTCCATGACTCGAATTTGGAACGCATAAGCGGGTAGTTGCGCTTGCCATTTACAGTGATTGGCTTTGGCTCCGAAATCTGCTGACCGTTGTACAGCTGCATCACAAAATATTTGTGGTCTTCTGACCCGAACATTTTGCCGCTATCCGCAGCAACCATCGAGAGGCGGGCCTGGCTTGCCTCGTTATTGTCGTATAGAAGCACATCCTTGATGGTGCTGTTGTCAGGTAGTTTGTCGCCAATTCTGATGGAAAAGCCTTGGAAATCTTGGTTAAACAAACTTTCCTCCAAGCTCAAGGCAGGCTTCTGCTGCCTGATATCGTACAGTCGGGATTTGAATTTTAGATTGGAAACAGGGATGAAATAATTGGAACAAAAAAATGAAAAAAGGCCAATCATGCTTGTGATGACCATTAGGGGAAGCATGGTACGCCAGAGCGAGACCCCTGCCGATTTCATGCTGGAAAGCTCGTATCTCTCCGCTAAATTGCCCAGAACCATTACCGAAGAAATCAATACCGCAACAGGCAACGACAGTGGGATCATGCTGATGGACAAATAACCGACCAACTCGGTTAGCAAGAAAAAACCAACCCCTTTCCCTGCAATATCATCAATGTACAGCCAAAGCGTCTGCATCACAAACACGAAGAGTGCAATGAAAAACGTCACGATGAACGGAGGAATAAATGACGTGATTAGGAGCCTATCTAATTTTTTCAGTTCCAAAAACGGTTGTTTTATAACAAAACGCAAAGGTAAGGGAAGCGTTGCATGGATTTGCTTTCTGTTAAGGATTGCTCTATTGTTGAACGTTAATGGAGCTGGCGTTAGATTTTGAAGGATAAGCCAGAGGTCAGGCTTGCGGTTTTTTTTACCTTCACGCCGGAATTTTAAAACTACAAACAACATGAATTTACTTACGGGAAAAGTGGCCCTAGTTACGGGCGGTTCAAGAGGCATTGGTGCAGCTATCGTCCGCAGAATGGTGGAAGAAGGCGCTGACGTGGCATTCACCTATCTTTCATCGGCTGAAAAAGCCAATGCCTTGGCTGCGGAACTGACCAATAACCACGGTGTGCAAGTACGGGCCTATGCATCGAATGCTGCCGATTTTGCACAAGCGGAGACACTGGTGAGTGACGTACTCCGTGATTTTGGAAAAATCGACATCCTGGTCAACAATGCAGGCATTACCCGTGACAACCTCATGCTCCGAATGAGTGAGGACCAGTGGGATGAAGTAATAAATACAAACCTCAAGTCTGTTTTCAACCTGACTAAACACGCCATGAAGCCGATGCTGAAAGCCAAATCTGGCAGCATTATCAACATGAGCAGCATTGTGGGCGTAACTGGCAATGCAGGACAAGCCAATTATGCCGCCTCAAAAGCAGGCATTTTTGGTTTCACAAAATCAATTGCAAAGGAGGTAGGCTCCCGCAGTATCCGTTGCAATGCAATCGCTCCAGGTTTCATTGAAACGGAAATGACAGAGGCTTTGGATGAAAAGACTAAGGAAGCCTATTTTGCCAGTATCCCAATGAAGCGTTTTGGAAAAGGGGAGGAAGTCGCCAATGTCTGCGTCTTTCTAGGTTCCGATATGTCAGCATATGTCTCTGGACAAACCATCAGTGTTTGTGGTGCGCTGAATTGCTAATTGTTTTTGAAAACAAGCATTTCGTCCACTAGAGTTTGGCTAAAAACAAGTTGTGGATTGCAATGGCAAACTATTTGCATTGTGGCTTTTCGTCAATCGAAATTGACATTAGGAACACCTCCCGTTCCAGCATTAAGCCACTAATTTTGCTAAGCACATTCACCATGGGACGCCAAGCACCTAAAACAAAGCAAACGGTAGAACACCAGTGCATAGGCCACAAGGAAGGCGATTGGGTCATTTTTATTTGCCCTGTTTGTCGTGACTACCAACGTCACATCAACTGTGTGACAAAGGAGGTTAAAGTCCAAAAAGGGAGTTCCAATGCCGTGCATGTGGGCTCACATGCGCCAGTAACGACGAACTCAGCGACTTTTAGCTTCAACTAAAAGCTAGTTCCAACAAGGATATGCCGCCTTGCTGTGATTTATAAGTCGCCAAATTTTTACCAAAATAGAAGTAGGGAAAGAAAGGAAAGCCAAGTTTAATTTTGCGAGAAGCTACGCACGGCGTTGTTTACCTTGCTAATAGCTCTTTTGTTGGCTACGAACTTAATGCCATCCAGCATGTCAATGGAACTGACGATGCCTGTCTGTTGCAATACTTGCAGATGCTCTAAGATGTAAGATTCTTGCAATCGCAAAGAAGCTGCTAACCTAGATGTATCCATGCCACCTTTGTCAAGCAATTTATTGACGATCGCAAATCGGTGCTTGTGGTTAAAGACCCGTAGCAGATTCATGGCCAATTCGACTTTTTCGCCGTTTAGGCAAGGGGGATTCTTCGTGTTCATTAAATGTGGTAACTGGTTAAAGGTAGAAGCGCCAAAGATAGGAGGACACATTGATTTAACAATAGCGTTCAGATTTTTTTTAGAATAATAATTAAATAACGCTATCCCCAAATTGCATTTTATGAGGGCAGTACATAGTGCAACTGTTTGCAACTACAAGTTTTTTGAGGAAAACTGTGGACTAGACTAATCCTGTAAATAGCTGTTTTTCAGTAATACACATAAGGCTTTTTTGTGGCAACTCATCGGCTGGCGCGCTGAAATGGCAATGAATGCTAATTTGACAATCATTTTTTTTTCTAAAAATCTGTCGTCCCCTTAAATTGATGCTTGTTTGTTGAAATAAAGCTTGAAAATCACTTACTCACTGCCACCGCTTCTGAGGCTTTTGGGTCAAACTTCACATTCATGTTGATCCAAATCGCCCGTGCCACCCGAAAGAACCACACGAACAAGAATGAGATGACGATAAGCAACACCACGAAGCTTGCATTGACTGACAAGTCGGTCAACCACAGCAACGCTCCCACAAAACCCAAACAGAAAAAGGCAGTAATGATGTAGGAGATGAACATGGCACCATAGTAAAACCCTGGGCCGAGGAAATATTTTTGTCCACATTTTGGACAAGTTTCGGGCATATCGAAGGGCTTGTTAAAAGAAAACGAGCCGGTAAGGAAAAGATCGCCTTCGTGGCAGCGAGGACATTTTAGGTTCAGGATGCTGTATGCTTTTGTGCCTTTTTTTAGTACGCTCATCATCAATTTTTATCTGGTGCGCCGCAAAGGTAGCCAGAATGCCAGCCCTTCAAGGTGATTTTCGTCACAAGTGTTTTCAAAATTATTTTATGAAAATGTAAAACCAGTTTGGAAATTCCAAATGCTAAGCTTTACTTTGTAATTCAAAGTTCTTTTTGAAATAAACATACCGTGGCAAATCATAACGAACATCTTGAAACCTTGAGTGAAATACGCTCGATGATGGAGCGGAGCAGCCGCTTCATTTCCTTGAGTGGATTGTCAGGCGTAGCAGCGGGCAGCTTTGCCTTGCTGGGTGCTGCGATGGTCTATATTTACCTAGGTCTGCAGCCATTTTCCAACTACAAAATATTTTACGCAGAAGCACTTAGAAATGGCAAATGGGGCATTGATTATGTGACTTTTTTCCTTTTGGATGCGGCACTGGTATTCGTATTGGCGGTGGCATCAGGCATCTATTTCACTACTCGAAAGGCAAAGCGGAAGGGACAGAAAGTCTGGGACCAATCGGCGCTTCGAATGCTCTCAAACCTAGCCATACCGCTTATCGTTGGAGGTATTTTCTGTTTGGTGCTATACCGGGAGCGACAGATTCTGCTCATCGCACCAGCCACGTTGGTTTTTTATGGACTTGCACTTGTGAACGGAAGCAAGTTTACCCTGAATGACATCCGCTACCTTGGCCTTTGTGAAATTGGTCTAGGCATCATTGGCCTGTTTTTCCCCGGATATGGTCTGGAACTTTGGGCAATAGGCTTTGGCCTGTTGCATATCGCTTACGGATTGGTGATGTACCGAAAATATGAATAACCCAACCAATTGCTGCTAACTGCAAAATAATAATGAAGCACCTGCTTGAAAAGTTGGAAACCACGAAACTCGACAACCGTATCCGGTTGGGCATTATGTCCATCCTGATGGTGAACGATTGGGTGGATTTTGGCACTTTCAAGGAGATGCTGGGCCTTACGGACGGCAACCTTGCCAGTCATATGAAGGTGTTGGAAAGTGAAAGTTATGTGGAGATGCGAAAGCTCTTCGTGGGCCGAAAACCTCAAACTTCCTATACTGCCACGGTGCTTGGACGTAAGGCATTCAATGACCACCTAGCAGCATTGGAAGAACTGTTAAAATCTGGGAGTTAAATTTTTTTTGAAAATAAACTTTGAATTTCAAAGTTCTTTCTAAATTCTAAATCAATCAAAATGAATGCATCAGAATCCAACAGTATCAACAACGGCGGGGGATTTCAACGGTTCAGTCAATGGCTTAAGGAGTCCTTGGCCGTAAAACTCCTTTCCATTGGCTTTCTAGTGCTGCTGCTTATTATCCCAAATGTCATGATAAAAGAACTTATCCGGGAGCGGCAAAGCCGCCAAAAGGAAGTAAAAAATGAAGTTAGTCTTTCGTGGGGCGGCAGCCAGGCAATCCAGGGACCTGTGCTTGCCGTCCCCTACACTTCGTGGACCACTTTCAATGATGGCAAACGTTCTGAAAGCCGTCACATTGCCTATTTTTTGCCCCAAAACCTGATAGTGGACGGTGACCTAAAGCACCAATTGCGCAAGCGAAGTATTTTCGATGTAGTGTTGTACCAAGCGGGCATCACCTTGTCTGGTGAGTTTCAGCAACCTGATTTTAAAGCACTCAACGTTAATCCAGAAGATGTGAAATGGAACGAAGCACGCTTAGCCGTTGGCATTCAAGGCATGACCGGCATCAAGGAAGTGGTAAAGGCAGACTGGGCAGGTGAGCAGCAGCGCATGGAACCAGGCACTCAGATGACAGGACTATTGGCCACAGGTGTTAGTGCCCCAATTGCCCTCTCTGCTGATGGAAAAAATTACAGTTTTAACATTCCTATCAAACTCAACGGCAGCGAGTACCTCAGTTTTGAACCTATGGGAAAAGCGACCACGGTCAACCTCCGTTCTGATTGGAATTCCCCAAGCTTCGAGGGTGCCTTCCTACCTGACCAACGGGAAATCACAGCGACAGGCTTCAAAGCCCAATGGCAGGTACTCGATTTGAATCGCCCGTATCCGCAGCAGTGGTCTGACGAGGGTGTCTCTTTCGGGAGTTCCACCATGGCGCTGCGGCTTATCAAGCCTGTAGATGAATACCTCAAAAACACCCGCTCGGCGAAATACGCTATTCTCATTATCGGCCTTACGTTCATGCTTTTCTTTTTTTTCGAGGTGCTCCGCAAGCTATTCATTCACCCTTTTCAGTATCTGCTTGTTGGACTAGCGCTCACTATTTTTTATTTGTTACTGCTCTCTCTTTCGGAGCATTTGGGCTTCAATATTGCCTATTTAGTTTCATCCACAGCTACCATTGGACTTATCACAGGTTACAGTTACTCAGTACTTGGTATCAAGCGATTGGTATTCCAACTCTTGGGCATGTTGATAGCCATCTATGGCTTCATTTTCGTACTGCTCCAATTGGAAGATTTTGCCCTGCTAGCAGGCAGTATCGGCGTTTTTGTAGCACTTGCAGCAGTGATGTACAGTTCTAGAAAAGTGGATTGGTATCATTTAAAAGTTGATGCTCCTGTATCTTAAATTAATAACGGGGCTTTGAGTATTAGTGGGAACTCAACAATCAAGCTCATTGACCAATAGTAATTTCAAAACGACAACAATCAGGCAATAGCAGCGGGAGGCGAAAGCGGAAAACATTGGATAACAATGGACTATGCAAAAGCCTCCTACTTTTTGCCTTAATTTCTACATTCCCAAACCTATTTATCACGTATGGTAAAATCATTTTTTTCAACCGAAAAGCAGTATCGTATATTCCTTTTGCTTTGCCTTGGCACCCTGATGGACTTCGCACTGGTTGGCTTCCGTCTCATCCAAACGGATTTTGATTTTTCGCAGATCAACGAGTTCTATGACCTCGCCATGACTCGAAGCACTACATTCTTGTTTTTGATTTGGAACCTGTTCCTAGCCTGGGTGCCATTTGTGTTGTCCAGTTTGCTACCAAAATTGCCAAGACGCTGGCTTGCAGTGCCATTGCTAGTTGTCTGGCTGGTATTCCTGCCAAATGCACCTTATATCATTACTGACTTAATGCACGTACATTATCGCGCTGGCATCCCGCTTTGGTACGACATGATGATGCTGTTTTCCTTTGCCTTGACTGGTTTGCTACTTGGATTTATCTCCCTACTTGATGTTCAGGCTTATTTGGAAAGAAACATCGGGAAACGACCTGCTGCTGCCATCATTTCAGGCGTCATTGCCCTATGTGCATTTGGCGTTTATCTGGGCCGTTACCAGCGTTGGAACACCTGGGATTTGCTGAAAGCACCCTACCAGCTTTTCTGGGATGTTGTTGGCGTGTTGATTCATCCAATTGAAAACATGGGTACACTTGGTCTCGCTTTCGTGATGGGTGGGGTTCTTGGGATTGGCTACCTCACACTGCGGACATTGGTGAGCGAGCATTGAATGTGAAATGTCTGCCAACTTTCAAGAGTGTCAAAAATCACTTTATTAGTTCAATTGGTTGGCTACATTTGCCCCGAATGAAAAAAGCACTTGTCATATTCATTGCAGGTATCATTTTCATCAGTTCGATGAGCAATGTGCTGTTATTAGCTGAGTTCAAATTGAACCAAGCAGAGATCGAACGGCTGTATTGTGTGAACAAAGCACAACCTCAAAAACATTGCAACGGCAAGTGCCACTTACGTAAACAATTGATTGAAAACAATTCCAGAAATAATAAGCCAAGCCCGTTGTCAGAGCTAGAGCAGACTTTCAAAATTAATTTCTTCCACCAATTAGCCTGGTCGGTCCCCCAGGTTTTTTCCGAAGATAAATCAGTGCAAACACCAGTTTGTACTACTCATTTTCATTCCCGCCTTTTTGGCAAATGCCTTTTCCAACCACCTGATTATCAGCCTACAGCTTAGTTTGGAATCTTTGTTTCAACTCATTTTGCATGAGTTGAAATAACTACCCGTGTGGACTTGTCCTAATTGTCCTAATCTGGCTTTTCCAAACCCATTTCAAACTTTTATTTTTCAAAAACAAATTGAAAATGGCAAAGCATTTTTGGGTGCTTTTGCTCGTTTCGTTGCCGTTTGCCACGTCATTTGGACAATCATGCTGCAATGCGGGAGGACTTTCATCCTGTGGTAGCACAGGCTTGCTTACTAATCTTCGCAATAATAGCATCGGCCTGCGATTCATGGCTGTTCCTTTTGAGACAACTGCTTCGGGCGAGGAAAGTTACCGAGATAATTTCTTAGTGGCGGAATTTGTTGGGCGGTACCAAGTGAGTTCGAGGATTCGGGTTGGTATCCAACAGCCATACCGTTGGAATTATCGCCAACAGACTGGTCAAGACGAGCTTCTGCATGGCCTAGCCGATACCCGGCTCATGGGAAATTATACGCTGCTTGACAATAAACAGTTTGCGCATACTTCCTTGATTTATTTGGAAATGGGGGCAGGCCTTAAACTGCCAACAGGCAAATACGACCAGTCGATTTATTTCCGTGACCTACCTGGTAACCTCAATCTTGGTATGGGCAACTTTGGTTACCTACTGCAATCCAACCTTGTTGTTTTCCACAAAAAAATGGGGGTGGCCCATACGTTAGGTGTCCAGTTAAATGGAAAAAGCCGTGATGACTACCATTTTGGGCATCAATTTTCATCAAGTCTACTGCTCTTCCGGGAACTGGCACTCAATGAAAAAAACAAACTAGTGCCAATGGCTGGTATTTCAACGGAGTATTTTGGCAAGAACCACTTTCCAAGCGGCAATTTCGCTGAAGGCTCAGGGGGCCATGGATGGTTGGCCCAAGCTGGGTTGAATGCCCGTTTTCGTGTTTTCCAAGTCAGTGCATTGACTTCTTTGCCAATTGAACAAGATTATTCACAGCGAGCCATTGTTGCGAAACAACGATACTCGCTTGAGTTGACTTATTTTTTATAATCAAAAAACTGATTTAGCGAGCTTAACGAAAATTAACGAGAAGCTTTGCTAATCTTAATCGCTTAACAATCAATTCATTATGAAAAAGTTCTTTTTCCTGAGCCTCTTGGCTGCACTTTTCACATTCAACGCCTGCAAAGACGACGATACATCCACAAGTGAACCTGATTACCAAATCAGCATTGAATCGCCAGATGACACTGCCAAGGCAGTGGGTGACGATTTGGATATCCACATCCATTTTTCTGATAAAAATGGCGGTACTGTCCATCATATCAACGTCCGTATTTATGAAAAAGATAGCGGTACCGAGATTTACAACAAGCCAGACGAAGAGCACGTACACGCTGAAGGCGAATACAGCTTTGAGGATAATATCACATTGACCACAGCCGGCCACTACGTCTTGGAAGCCAAAGTTTGGGGCCACGACGACGGTGTTTCAGAAGTGGTTAAATCTGTGGAGTTTCACGTAAATTAATTTACTTCGCAAATATTTGGTTTTCAATAAATTAAAAGCCCCGATGGCAATTGCCGTCGGGGCTTTTTTGTTTGACAAAAACGGCTTTTCTATTTTGGCAGACCGAACTCCTTTCTAAATTTGGGATATTCAGCCTCGGTCACCTGTAAAAGTTTTGGTGATTTTTCAGAGTCAAGCCAGTGGAGTAGGGTGAGTAGATTTTCCTCTGTCATAGCCGTGCAACCAGAGGTGGCCTTGCCTGGCTCATACCAAATATGAAAAAATATGCAGGAACCACCCTGCGCTATGGCAGGGGTATTGTGGTTCACCATGATGCCCCATTTGTACTGATGGTCGGACCGGTGCATCAACTCGCTGCTGTTCCAATCCTTTTTTACTAACTTGTTGTACACCAGTTGATTGTAAAACTTTGAATGGCTATCGTCCACGCATTCCAGCGCATCGTCGGCTTGGAGGTAAGGCATTTTGAAATGGACTTCCGAGGCTGCGGCATAGCCGAATATTTTACCAAAATCGTAAATCCCACTCGGTGATTTGCCGTCGCCTTCCCGCTTTTGTAGGCCGGGCTGTGGTACATGTTCACCTTTTCCCCAAGCCAGACCAGTTCGACCAAGTGTCACATCCACTTGTTTGCCGATAGGCTTCCATTTTTTTCCATTTTTTTCAAACCGTAAAAGATAGCCATCAGTACTGGAATCAGATGGGCTGCGAACCACGACAAGTTGTCGGCAATCTGTGAAATCATTTGATAGGAGCAATGGATGATGGTTGCAAGCCGTTGCGGTGCAAAAAAGCAAAAAAAGTAGTAACCTGTTCATAACCAGTGAGTTGTCGAAAACAAAATATGGGTTTTATCCTGCCAAATAACCTAAAATAAATCATTTGGCAGAATAAATCCCATGCAATATCGACATCACCGCACCAAGGTCACATTGCCCCGAACTACTACTTTATCGTCAGTGCAACTCATTTCCAATAAATAGATATATACGTCAGAAGCAGCGGGTTTGCCGTTGAGGTTGCCATCCCATTGCACATCAGGGCCATCCCCCTCGAAGACCAACTTACCCCATCGGTCGAAGATTCTCAAGTTCGCAGACTCCACAATTTTTTTAACGCCTGGGGCAAAGGCTGGCCTGAAAAAATCGTTTGTGCCGTCCTTATTTGGGCTGAAAGTGTTGGGCATTTCCATGCCCCCTACGCCACAGCCCAGCAGTACCAACACCGTTACTTCACCACTCACCGAACAACCCCCGCTGTCCGTGATGGTAACATGGTAATTCTGTGTGATACCAGGTGCAGTTGGTTGTGGACAGTTGTTACAGCTCAGGCCGCTGCCAGACCACAGATAACCCGCAAAGCCACCTGGAGCTGTGTTGATGACCACTGGTATACCGTCGAAAGTGCAGACAGTGTCAAGCGGAAAGTCAATCTCGAAGCCGTCACTGGCCCGGTAGTAGTTGCAATGGACGATTTCACAGCCCGAACTAGAATATGTGGTGTCACAAACTGAAACTGCATCAAAATATGGAATGCCGTCAATGATAATGGAGTCGCCGTTGCAAAGGCCGACAGTATCCACAGTGTAGGCATCTGAAAATGAAACCGTCAATTCAAAACCAGTAGCACAGCCAAAGGAGTCTATTACGGATTGGGAATAAGAACCAGGCTCGTAGAAGGTGAGAATGTAATTCATCATATCATTCTCAAAACTGGAGCTTGATGACCAACTCTGAGAACCGCCTGGGGGTGGTGGGCCGTAATTGTAGGTTCCCCCTTCGCATGTTGGGTAGGTACCCCAGGCATTAAGCGCCTCTCCCCCTACTTTTATGGTGAAAACATTTGAAATTACACATCCCATTCCATTTTCGTCGAGCAAGGTCAGGTTGATAGTAATGCCTTCGATTGGTGCATTCAGTTCATAGGCGTGAAAATTGGTAGTTGGGCAAGTTGGGCATTCCAATAAATCGGCGGGCTGCCATTGGTAGGTATGGCCCTGCTGCTGTGGAATCCCAATTTCTACCGAACTACTTCCGCAAACTTTTTGTGGAGGTAGCACATTCATAATCGCCGCCCCAGACAACTCCACGTCCTCAGAGCAGGTGCAATTATCATCGGCACTCACCACGGCGATGAGGTGGCAGAGCTGGTCTGGTGTCAAATTCAGGCTGCCGACCAGCATTTGTGAAGCACCCGAAGGAAGGCCACCTTGCCAGTTTTGAGTGTCCAGCAATTGGTCGCCTGAAGTGAAGCTGCCACTGCCGTCTGCATCAAAGTATAGGTGAACAATGATGGGGTCGGTAGCATTTCCGCCATTGTTTTCCAGTAAAACCGAATACTCTGTCATGCCGTTTGACTGAGTAAGCTGCAAATTGTTGAGGGACAATGCTGGCAAAACGATACCAATGGGGAGTATTTCACTTCCCGTTTGCGCTAGCACCGAACAGGGTTGCCCGGTGATGGTGCATACCGCCGTTTGCAATTGGAAGGTCGCTATTTCCAAGGCCAAACTATCACAGCCCCCACCAGGCAGCACGGAGAGTTCGAGGCTAAAATTGATGGAGGTAAATGGTGCCAAACCAGCTTGCAACGGCCATTTCAGGCGGAAATCCCCGTTGGAAAAATCTACGATAGGCGCATTTAACGACGCATTGTTGCCCGGTAAGTAGCTGCCCGGCACATAGGCCAGCCCCGGAGGCAATATCACGAAAACACTGTCTGTGGTGGCAATAGTGGCATCGGCTTGCATGGTCACATCCACCAAAATGCTTGACCCGCAGGATACGACTGGCGGAGCGGTAGCACCAATTTGGATAGTGGTTTGGTAAAGTGGCGTGACGCCCTCGATAAACAGTGGTGCACCAGGTTTGCTGAGTTCGTTGGTTTCCACCCCACAGCCTTGCAGTGCAGTGGTATTGAAAATGATTTGCGAAGGTGAAACAAACCCACAATCTGTGCCCGATTTGAAGCGTACACTGACGGAGTGGGTTGGTGGTTGGTCAAATCCAGTTAGGCCCGTGCTTCCCAGCAGAGCATTCAGGGCGGATAGGTTCCATTCGAGTAGGCCATTACCGATGATAACTGGGTCTGGGAGTGGCAGCCAGTTAGTGCCAGTGGGGTAAGCGATTTGACAAGAACCTGGCAGGATGGACATTCCTGCTGGCATTTTCAAATGCAGCACCACATTGGTCACCGTTCCAATTTGTGCATTGAAAATCTCGACTTCGTGGTAGGGGATAGTGTCGCACAGCTCGAACTCGGCGGGAGAGGGGCTAGTGATGTCCATCTCCAACTCGCCAATAATGGGGTGAACGGTGAAAATCGCCTGTGCATTGACGCAAGTATCCAAGTTGCTGGGTGTGAATGGTTCGCAGCTCCAGCCATAATTCAGCATGACCTCATCCGGGGCACATCCATTGATGGTAGCTTGAAGCTGAAAGTCATTCTGCCAGCCTTGTGGTAAATTTCCCAATTGGTAAATGCCATCGGTGGGCGAAATGGTCGCTCCTGTTGTGGTATTTACCAGCACAAAGTCGGTCAGCAAACCAGTCATTGAACTGATGGTTATCCAACTGTTGTTGGCTGGCACGTTATCGGCGGTATTGTTTGCTAGCGCAAAATCCCAGACTGCCGTGTTGCTGAAACCTGTAAAATCAGGGTTTACGGGGATTACCGTTAAATCGGGGCGGATGGGGTACAGCATGCCTACACCGTTCACGTTGAGCACAAGGGGGTTGCTGGCCACGGGCAAGCTTGGGGCAAAATCTATCACTGCGTTGATGCCCACGGTTACAGGCTTATCTTCTGAACAGGCCAAGTCCCATTCATGGCCAAATTCCATCAAAAAGCCCTCATCCACCCGTGGCGTTTGGAGGTTGGCCACATCAAATTCGTAAATATTTCCTGATTGCGTCCAAGAGACAGGCACGTTGGAAGCAGCGATGATGCCAGTTTGGATTTCCAGTTTTTTCATGACTGCGCTCAGAAGTGTGGCTGATGATGGCACATTATATCGCCACTCGGCGAGGTGAGCAAAGCTTCTAAATTCAAAAGGGAAGAAGTTGTCCTTGCCAATTCTGAAAGTAAAATAAGTGCCACCGGGTGTGCTGGAAGTTTCGCATGGCGGCATGTTGTACTGTCCCGACCCGATAGTATACCGATAGCCGGAGTATTGCCATTGTTCGAAATTTCCATAGCAAATAAACGGCTGGACTTGATGAGGCCCAGGCGGGTTCCATGCAAATACGCCAGAGGTAGTGCGCAAATTGGCCACGTAAGGTCCAATGTTGAAGAGGGTTTTGTGATAAACATCCATCACCACGCTGTCACCTTGGTCAAACTCAAAATTGGCAGGGATGGGGCAGCCCTGTTGTGCCAGCAATGCAGGGGTGATATTGTATTGGTACTGCAGATAGGTCCATTTGTCCACTACATCCAATGGGCGGGTATTTACCACCGATATTTCTCCTTCAAGCGTATCGAAAGAAGTGGGTGCTGGCAATTGACAATCAAAAGTTTGCCCAGTGGAAACATCCACGATGTGCACCTCGCCCCCAAGGTTTTTGAACCCAATATCGTTCATCAACAATTTGTAGTCGTTTTGAACATGCAAAGTGTCGCCTCCATCCCATCCAAAGTCCATCGTGTGCGCCTCGAAGTTCACAACTCCGGCGGCGGCAGGGATGGTAGCCCCCGGCACGTCGATGATCATCGCTGAAGCCATGTGCGTGTGAACTGTGTCGCCAGCCAACGCTCGGTCACGTCGGATGAGGTTTTCGTTAAGTGAGCCAGAGGCATCCTCAAAACGGTCGTTGTTGTTGTCAGGAGTGCCAACATTTTCCCGATGGAAATCCATTTGAGGCAAGAAGTAACCTAGAATCGTGTCGTAACAAATGTCGTTTGTGTTTGCTTCGCAAAACCAAGTTAGGTCGAACTCTTCGCAATCTTTGGGGCCACATTGTGATTGGTCAAGCAGCAAGGTCGTACTGACAGCCACTGTGGACTCGCCAATTTTACCTTCCGAAGGTGGTAGCGGGCAGCTCGTTACGAAAATCGTTTTGCAGGGTGGCAATGGGCCCGTGCATTCCTCGTAGCAATTGTATTTTAGGTAAAAATTGGAGGACACGGTGTCCACCCCGAACGGCAGGGTGAAGTATAAAGTGACATCGTCACCGGCAGTTGGGTAAGTGATGACATCCACACTGTCGGGGGAATTGCCCGCTAATTCGAAGCCACTGTTGTAATCCCAACCAACACCGCAAGGCAGGTCAAGGTCGATACGGAGCACCCCCACGGAGTCCACCATCAATGGCGATTTGAGTGTGTAAGTCAGTTGGTAAACACCGTCATTTTCCAGAAACTGCCCGATGTAATAGGTCACGAATTGGTTCACAGGAACAGTGCCGCCTGAGCCTGAGTTGGTGCCACTTCCTTGCCCGGAGAGGTCTTCGGGACAGGTTTTGTCATACCGGAATTCATATCCCCAACTTGCCGCATCGTCCCCGCATTCCACATCGCAGAGATAGGATTCCCAGGTAATGATGGCGGTTTGCCCCGGCAAAATGGTCGGGATGACGAATTCAGCGTCGTCGAAAATATTCCCGTTGTTGGCACAGCCCATGAATTCTACCTCATTCGTCCATGTAGGCATTACCGTTACGGGCGAGCCGTTTATTGTGACTGCAATAGTCGTTGGGGCAAGCCCCATTCTGTTCATTCCGAAATGGTCGAGGTGTACCCAAACGTCAGTGGCGGGAACATTACCATCATTTTTCAACTCGAGAATTTGTTCGTTCCCTGATGTGGCGCAGTAGTCGCTTGGAAAATTTGAGGTCACGGTTGCCGTAATATTCGGGTTCATCGTTGGAGGCATGATGACGATGAACGATGTTGCTGTGATAGCTTGGCAAACTTCACCGTGGCACCCCCATGCTGCGGTTAGGTTGCTCAAGGAGGAATTGGGTGTGCCGCAGGCAGTGATGAGAATCGATTCCGTGATGACGATTTGTTCGTTCAGTTCAAACAGTCCGTCACCATCCCCAAATGCTTGAAAATCAGCGGGCCCAAGTTCCACTTCGAGCAAGCCTGGAGTGTTGGTTATCGTCGTTCCTTGTGTTGTTGACGGGCTGATGCCTGGCCCATAAACATCCCTAAAAGTAAGTTTGCTGAGTGCACCAAGGCGGGTGTTTGTCAGCGTCCAAGTCCTCGTGAGTACGTCGCCAGAGGTGCCTGACATATTGGCTGCGTTCAGTGCAATGGGTTGAAGCAGTGCTGTTTCAATGACGTATGGCATGGTGGTGACAGTCTTGGTGCCGCCCGTATAGCTCAGGTTGTAGGTATTTGTGAAAAGGTCTCCCGCATTGATGGGCCCGATGATGTCGCACTGCGTTCTAGCCCGAAAAATGAGGGTGTGCGAGTCGCCGCTAAGTACAGAAGGCAGTCCAAATTTTGGAGCACTTAGGTTCCCGATGTTCGCCTCCGTGCCATTGGTGATACTACCCTGAACGTAGGCAATTCCAGGGGGCATTACTGCCGTAAGTTCTACAGCTTGTAAAGGCGTGGCGAGCGTATTGGAAACTGTCACTTCGAACTGCAAAGTGTCACACACAGTCATGTCAGGCGGGTTGACGTAGGTGATAGTCACGTTTTGCGAGAAGAGTGGTAATCCGAAAAAAATGAAAAATACGAGGGTGAAAAGGTGGTAAAGAGCGAATTTCATGAGTAGAGTGGGTTTTAGGTGTTTGCGATGATGTAATGTTTTGCACTGGAGTTCCAAGTACTTAACGGCTCAAATTACGGTTTTTGTACTGAAATAGTTAGGTTAACTTTTGGTTTTTGATGTTAAGTGTCGGGCTTGCGGCATTTTAATAATGTCTAATAAAAACGCCGCTGCGGCATCGCTCGCAGCGGCGTTTTGAATTAAAGATGGGTGGCTTTTTTACCAAAACACAATATAAAGCCCTGCAAGCAAGCACATGATAATCAAAGTGCCAACAGCAAACGAGCCCCCAATCTTGAAGTCTTCGATATCCACTTTCATGGCTTTTGGGTTGTCTTTGCTCTTTGGGTCAGCCAAGCTGATGACCACCATTAGCGCTACAAGGATGACAAAGACCCAGCCCATACGGTCCAGGAAAGGAATATCCGGCGCCATGAACTTGAATGCAGTGGACAACGGAATGGTCAGTAGTGCTGCCACCAACGCTGCCAGTGAGTTGGTGCGTTTCCAGAAGAAACCCAAAATGAAAATGGCTACCACACCCGGAGAAATGAAGCCCGTGTATTCTTGAATATATTGGAAGGCTTGGTCGAGATTGCGTAGCAATGGTGCAACGAGGATTGCAATGACCATCGCCGCTACGATGGTCGCCCTGCCAATGTTTACGAGTTGTTTTTCAGAGGCATTTTTACCAAAAAACTTCTTGTAAATATCCAAGGTGAAAATAGTTGAAATCGAGTTGGCTTTACCAGCCAATGAGGCCACAATGGCTGCCGTCAATGCAGCAAAGGAAAGCCCCTTCAGGCCGATTGGCAACAAGTTGATCAGCAGACCATAGCTTTTGTCTGGTTTGACAACCATATTTGAAACGCCGTCAACGACTGCTGATCCAAGTATGCCAGACTCGAAGGTTCCATTTCCATTTTTGTATAAAACATAAGCGGCAATGCCCGGAAGCACTACTATCACTGGCATCAACAATTTCAAAAAAGCGGCGAAAAGAATGCCTTTCCGAGCCGTTGGCAGGGTAGCGCCAAGTGCCCGCTGAGTGATGTATTGGTTGCATCCCCAATAGTTCAAATTGGCTATCCACATGCCCCCGATGAGGACGGTAAGGCCTGGAAGATCCATGTAGGCATCCCGGGTTCCGCCAAGCCCGTCAGGCATGTCCATTTGTCCTCGTGAAAAAATCATGTGGAAATGCTCTGGGGCTTTTTCCTTCAACAAACCAAGCCCAGCCCAGGCACCGCTTCCCCCAAATTGCGTAGCAACTAAGTCCAAGGCCAAATAAGTGGTAGCCAAGCCGCCGAGTACCAGTACAAAGACTTGAATCACGTCCGTATATCCGATTACTTTCATGCCGCCCAAGGTTATGATGACAGCAAAAATGGCACAGAACAGGGCGCAGGCCATGAAACTAAAACCTGAGATTGTGCTAATGGCCAAGGCCCCGAGGTATAGAATAGCCGAGAGGTTTACGAAGACGTACACAAAGAGCCAGAACACTGCCATGAGGGTGGCCACCGTGCCGCTGTAACGTTGTTGGAGGAACTGCGGCATGGTAAAGATTTTGTTCTTAAGGTAGCCGGGCATGAGGAAAATGGCTACGAAAAGCAAGGTCAGCGCCGCCATCCATTCGTAAGTTGAAATGGCCAAGCCCATTGCGAAACCAGAGCCGGACATGCCGATAAACTGCTCGGCGGATATGTTGGAGGCGATTAGTGAAGCACCAATGGCCCACCAAGTCAGCGCTCCTTCTGCTAGAAAGTAATCAGCAGAGGAGGCTTCTTTCGCCTTTTTTTTTCGGTAAATGTAGTAGCCGTAGCCAGCCACCACGAAGAAGTAAATCAGAAAGACTAGGTAGTCTAAAGTTTTTAGCTCGTTCATTCGTTTAATTTTGGCCGAAAGAAAGGGAAAAGGAGGGGATATGAAAAATTTATTTTTAAATGGAATAGTATGTTGTGTAAAATGAAATTGGGTGTTCTAGTCAGTATTCGAAATGACCTATTTGTCTTCCACTAGTATTTGTTGGGTTTTCTTTTGATGAGCCTGCATTTTATTGTGGACAAAACAATCATGCTTGCCCCGTGTTTCCCCCAAAGTCCCCAAATTTGCCAATTCACAGCAGGTGCTGAAAAACTTAATATTTTATGAACAAAGCAAAAACATTAGGCGAGCTTAAAGCTACTGGCTACCGCCCACGCTCCGTTAAGGATGAACTCCGACAGAACCTCATTCAAAAACTTAAAAAGAAACAGACTGTCTTTGAAGGCATTTTTGGTTTCGAGGATACTGTATTGCCAGACATTGAACGGGCAGTTCTCAGCCGCCACAATATTGTACTACTTGGTCTACGGGGACAAGCTAAAACCCGGATTGCCCGGATGCTCGTGCAACTTCTGGACGAGTGGATGCCCATTGTGGAGGGCAGCGAGGTGAACGATGACCCGTTGGCTCCCATTTCACGTTATGCTTTTGATTTGATTGCTGAAAAAGGAGATGCAACCCCTATCGAATGGGTACACCGTAATGACCGCTACGTAGAAAAATTGGCTACCCCTGATGTGAGCATCGCTGACCTCGTTGGGGATGTTGACCCTATCAAGGCTGCCACACTCAAGCTACCATACTCTGATGAAAGAGTTATACACTTTGGCTTAATTCCACGGTCGCACCGAAGCATTTTTGTCATCAACGAACTTCCTGACTTGCAGGCCCGTATTCAAGTGGCCTTGTTCAACATGTTGCAGGAAGGTGATATGCAAATCCGGGGTTTCAAGTTGCGATTGCCACTAGAAATCCAGTTTGTTTTCACTGCAAATCCCGAAGATTACACCAACCGGGGCAGCATCATCACCCCATTGAAAGACCGGATTGAAAGCCAGATTCTGACTCATTACCCCCGTACCATCGAGGTGGCGCAACGCATCACACAGCAAGAAGCAAAGCTTTCTCCAGAGCAGCTCAAATCAATTCATGTTCCTTCCACATTGCAGGTTTTGTTGGAACAAATCAGCTTTACTGCACGGGAAAGCGAGTTGGTGGATGAAAAAAGTGGGGTGTCGGCTCGCCTAAGCATCAGCGGCTACGAAAACCTTGTGAGTACGGCCGAGCGCAGGATGCTGATAAATGGCGAAAAATCAGCAACAGCCCGTATTTCCGATTTTTGGGGTGTCATACCTGCCATCACGGGTAAGGTAGAGCTTGTTTACGAAGGCGAACAAGAAGGCCCATACGCTGTGGCGCTGGAATTAATCGGCGACTCCATTGAGGCAGTTTTTTTGAAGCATTTTCCCAATCCCGATAAGCTTCGAAAAGGCCGTGAGAGTGACCCCTACGGTATCATAAAGGCTTGGTTTTCAGGTGGTAATGCTGTGAATATCCTCAACGATGCTACTGAAAAAGACTTTCGCAGCGAACTCGATAAAGTGGCTGGATTGAAGCGCCTGGTCGAAAGCCAAGATTTACCCAAAGACCAGCTTTACACGTTTATGGAACTTGTTTTGCATGGGCTTTCTGAGATGAACGTCATCAACAAGAGCTTCGTCGAGGCAACCCTGACGTTCAATGATTCGCTGGCAGACATGCTGAATGAGGAAGATGATGACGATGATGAAGGATATTGATTATTGACTGTTCCTAAAATTAGAAACGATGCAAAATGCTAATAATCTGAGCTTTATGAAATTTTCAGTAGTAGCTTTCCTGCTTAGCTTTTCATTTGGTTTGGCCTTCGGCCAAGTTTCGCCAGCTGCTATCTATGCTAAGGAAATCTTGAAATTTCGGGATGATTATAAGCAAAGCTTTTTGCACAATGCCCGCTCTCCGCTCAAACTCGAAGATATCAACAGCCTACGTTTTTTTGATGCGAACCTTAAATACAAGGTAGCCTGTACCTTCAAGCGTACCCCCAACGAAAAGCAGTTTGAGCTACCTACCTCAAATGGTAAAACAAAGCCCTTCGTCAAATACGGCGTATTGAGTTTTGAATTGGATGGCAAGAAAATGCAACTTGCTGTTTATCAAAATCTTACAGTGACGAGCCAACCCAAATATGCCCAACATTTGTTCCTTCCATTTCGGGATGAGACCAATGGTGACACGACTTATGGCGGTGGCCGCTTCATTGACATGACCATTCCTGAGGTGGAAGCGGCGAACCCCATCATCGATTTCAACAAGTGCTACAATCCTTGGTGCCATTACTCAGATGGTTTCAGTTGCCCGATCCCGCCTGTTGCGAATACTTTAAAAGTGGAAATTCCTGCTGGAGAAAAGAATTGGGTTGGCCAGAAAAAGCATTAAATGCTAAGCAGCCCATTTTTTAAGATTGCTCTGCCTTCAAATGCCTCCACGCCAGTGGTTTGTACCCGATTTTGTCTTCTAAGCAACCTAAGTTTCTTCCCAGCTATCATTTGCGCTAGCGGTTCATTAGCTTTGCCGCAGGCAACCTGACCTTGCTTAGCTGAGCATTGGCTGCCGCCATCTTCCAACAAAACATCTATTTCAGCATGAAAAAATTCTTAACTACTTGTGCCGCACTGCTGACTGTGCTCACGCTTTTTTCGCAGTCTTCGGCAAGTTTTTGGAGTGAAAGCGACCGCTCCGATTTCACCCAACCAGCATTTATGCCGCAAGCATGGCGGGCACTTTCGCTCAATCTCGATGCTATGCGCAACCACCTTCGTCAAGCGCCCATGGAGTCAACTCCAACTGCCCTGAGCGCTCCATTGGAATTGGAATTGCCGATGCCCGATGGCTCAATGGCAGCGTTTCATATTTGGGAGTCGCCCATCATGGAACCAGCTTTGGCCGCTAAATACCCGATGATAAAAACCTATGCTGGTAAAAGTGTTTTGCATCCGGAAACTACCATCCGTCTCGATTTTTCGCCACAAGGATTCAATGCCATCATCCATGAAAACGACAATACCACGCTCATCGTCCCGAACTCCCCGGAGGAGCAGGTTTACCTAAGTTTTTGGTTGAAAAATGTGGACCTGGCCACAGCAGATGCACAGCAGTTCCATTGCGAAGTAGAACACACCCAAGCCGATATTGAGTCTTTCACTGAGAATTTTGCCTTGACGACAGATCGTGCCGCTGTGCCAGTTGACCTGTTCACCTATCGCCTTGCGGTGGCCACTTCCGTTGAATATTCGACGAGCGAAGGAAATACACCAGCTTCCGTCATGGCTGCCGTTACTACGGTCGTGAACAATATCAACAGTGTGTTTGAGCGGGATGCAGCAGTACGGCTTTTGCTCATTGCCAATACCGATGAAGCTTTCAACTTCACGAATCCAGACCCATATACCAATGGAAATACGGAAATGATGATTAGCCAAAACCCGGCTTTTTTGAACGAAAAATTTACAGTCAATGGCTATGATATTGGCCATGTCTTCGGTACCAACGGTGGCGGATTGGCACAGTTGGGTGGTGTGTGTAACGGGGAAGCGGGCATTTCCAACTACCCCAAGGCACGGGCAGCTTCTTGTAAGTTTGGGCCATATACAGGGCCACTTTTCTACATCGTGGCTGGCCACGAAATGGGGCACCAATTCAATGCTACGCATACCTTCAACAAATGCGACAACGAAAACGAGACACCTGCCACGGCCTATGAACCTGGCAGTGGTTCTACCATCATGTGCTACAATGGCAATGGCGTTTGTACCGTGAACCATTTGCAACCAACCACTGACGACTATTTTCACAATAACTCAATGGTGCGGATTGAAGAATTTACCCGGACGGGGGCTGGCTTGCAATGTCGGCAAGTCGTTCCTGGTGGCAACAACAAACCAGAGGCTAGCATCCCGATGCAGGGCGGATTTTATATTCCAAAATCAACACCGTTTTTGCTCACGGGTACTGCTACTGATACCGAAGACCCGAACACTTTAACATATTGCTGGGAACAATATGACCTTGGTCCGCCTAGCACTTTGGGAATGCCAACGGGTACTGCCCCACTTTTCCGCTCCTACCCGCCAAAGACGACTCCAACCCGGATTTTCCCCAAAATCGAAACAATCATCGCTGGTACTTCGGATATTCAGGAAATCTTGCCGACCACTGACCGGGTACTTACTTTCCGCTTCACAGTGAGGGACAACCACCCGAACGCTGGGGCTTTCAACTATGATGAAATTCAGTTCAACTGCGCCTCCAGCGCTGGCCCATTCGTGGAAACTTACCCGAACGGTGGCGAGACTTTGACTGTAGGTGAATATGTTGAAGTGACTTGGGATGTGGCAAATACAAACTTAGCTCCCGTTAATTGCAAAAAAGTCAATCTGTACTTGAGCACTGACGGCGGTATGACTTACCCTACTTTGTTGCTTTCGCAAGGCGACAACGACGGAATGGCTTTTGTCGTAATGCCCAACTTGCCAACGACCACTGCTCGCATCAAAGTGGAAGCTGCCGACAATATCTTCTTCGATATTTCCAACCAAGATTTCACCATTGAGGCAGCTACACAGCCTGGTTACATTTTGACCACAGACCCAGTTGAGGGAGGCTTGTCCTGCAATGAATTTACCGTAAATCTTCAAACATCTGCATTGCTTGGCTTCGCCGACAATATCAGTTTTGCTGTAAATGGATTGCCAAACGGTGCCACTGCTGATTTTTCAGCCAACCCAATTGCGGCAGGGCAATCTTCTACCTTGACCATCAACACCAGTGCCTCTGCAGCCACTGGCAGCATCGTTTTCGACATCGTTGCTACTTCACCTGGCCAGCCAGACCAGACTCGGACTTTGACCATCAATATTGTGGACACGGATTTGAGCGGCATTGCCGCTACCGCTCCAACTGATGGTGCAGCCGGGCAGGAGACATTGCCTGTTTTTGGTTGGACCGCACTGCCAAATGCACAGACCTACGAAATCGAAATCGCTACCGACCCTGGTTTTACTAATATCGTGGACAGCGGCACTGGGCTGACTTCTGCACAGTTTACGCCAAGTATTACCTTGGACGACAACCAAGTTTACTACTGGCGAGTGCGTGCCAGCAATCTTTGTGGCACAGGTGATTTCGGCGACCCATTCAGTTTCCGCACCGTTTCACAAGCTTGTCTCCAAACCACTAGCTCAGGTAGTCAAAACAACATCAATATACCTGCTACTGGCTTGCCGCTGATCAGTTCAAAAATTAATATCCCGCAGGGCGGCGCTATTTCGGATGTCAACGTGAAAAACGTGACGGCTACGCATTCTGCATTGCGGCATATTCAGCTGCGTTTGAAAAGCCCAAGTGGCACGCCTGTCGTGCTAATGTCTGAGCCAAACTGCAATAGCAACAGCCTGAACACCGGCTTCGACGACCAATCGGCTAACACCCTGACCAATTGTCCGTCACTGCTCAGCTACAAGCCAGTGGATCCACTTTCCGTCCTCAACGGCCAAAACTCACAGGGGGACTGGACTTTGGAATTGGAGGTTGTTAACACGGCGGGTGAGGGCGGCAATTTTGCGAACTGGACATTGGAGGTATGTGGTGCAGTTACCTCGGCAAGCCCTGTAGTTGTCAAAAATGATACATTGGCGGTGCCACCTGGTGGTACTAACCGCATTTACACGACCAATTTGGTGGCAAATGATGCCGACAATACTTGGGGAGAGCTCCAGTTTACAATAGTAAAAAACACGGCATTCGGGCAAGTGAAGCTCAATGGCCAAACGCTTGGTGTGGGAGGTCATTTCACAATGGATGATGTTTTCAACCAATATCTCACCTACACTAACACCAACACTACCGCATTGTACGATTATTTTACTTTTTCGGTAAACGATGGTGAGGGTGGTTATACTGGCACACCCCGTTTCAATTTCAAAATGGATGCAGGTGCTGACATCATTGGCGGAACGGACAGCAAGCTGGACAATGCCCAGTTCCAAATCTTCCCAAATCCAGCTACTAACGAGGCGACCATTTTGTTTGCGAAGCAAGTAGACAAAACCATCGCCGTCCAAATGCTGGATGTGCGAGGACGTTTGATTCCAGTTGCAGTTGAAGGCTTAGGTACTGGACTAGTGAAATTAAATACATCTACGGTACTACCAGGTTTGTACTTCGTACAGGTACGTACCTTGGCAGGTGTATTTGTTGAAAAATTAGTGATAGAATAAAACAAAATCAAACGGCTTGCCTAACTGGGCAAGCCGTTCTGGTTTGAAATAGTGGAATGAAGTATTTAATCACAGGGGCGACAGGATACATTGGCACACAGCTTACCAAGCGACTCGTTGCCGAAGGCCATATTGTTCATGCCTTGTACCGCAGCGAAGGCAAAGCGGCGGAATTAAAGGAGTTGCCCAATACAAATCTGAAAAAAGGAGATTTACTGGATAAGCCAAGCTTATTGGCAGCAGCAGAGGGTTGTGATGCCGTTTTCCATGTGGCAGCTTTCGCAAAACCTTGGGACAAAAATCCCAAAACATTTTATGACTACAATCTTGATGGTGCGGTGAATGTATTCGAAGCTGCCAAACAAGCTGGTGTGAAGCGGGTCATTTTTACCTCCACTGCAGGCACTATGAGCCCAAACCAAGGTGGCAAAAGCAATGAATCCACTGCACGGTCTAATGATTTTTTCACGGATTATGACCGTTCAAAGGGGCAGGCTGAGGCTATCGCCAAGCAGATGTCCAGCCCAGATTTGGAAATCGTGACGGTAAATCCCAGTCGGGTGTATGGCCCCGGCCTCCTAAGCGATAGTAACGGGGTAACAAGAATGGTGAAAATGTACCTCGAAGGCAAGTTCCGGCTTCTTCCAGGCGATGGGAATAGCTTGGGCAACTATGTTTTTATCGACGACGTAGTGGAAGGTCATTTGGCAGCCATGCGGCAGGGTAGGGCAGGTGAGCGCTATATTTTGGGTGGCGCAAATGCTTCTTTCAATGGCTTTTTTGAAACATTGGCCAAATTGTCTGGCAAGCAAGTCAGGATGGTGAAAGTGCCTCTCCCAGTGATGAAACTGGTATCCCACGTCATGGAGGCACATGCAAATTTGACGGGTAAGCCACCGGTTTTGACACCACCTTGGGTGAAACGTTTCCACTACAATTGGGAATTATCAATCGAAAAAGCCCAAAAAGAATTGGGCTATCAGCCACTTGGTCTTGAACAGGGCCTATCGAAGACTTTAGATTGGCTAAGAGCAGTGAAATAGGCTGTGTTTTTGGTTTAAAAAATTGATTTTTAAACAATAATGATTTTGATATGAAATCTTTTTTTGATGCAGAGGCCCAAAAGGAACTCCTTGAAAGACTGGGGAAACTGACACCTGAAACCAAACCGCAGTGGGGAAAAATGAACGCTGCGCAGATGTTGGAGCACTGTGGCGTTGCATTCCAAACAGCCACGGGCGAAATTCAATTGAAGCCTGTCCCGTTTCTTTTGCGATTGATTGGGCCGATGATCAAAAAATCAGTTTTAAGCGAAAAACCTTACAAGAAAAACTCACCCACCGCACCGGAATTTTTGATTCCAGCAGACATAGATTTCGCTGTAGCTAAAATGAATTTTGAAGAAAATTTCAGGAAATTGGCCGTTGGGCCACAGGTAGTAAAGACTTTGAAGCACCCATTTTTTGGTAATATGACCGCTGAGGAATGGGGGCGACACATGTTTAAACACACCGACTACCATTTTGGACAGTTTGGAATTTAACTTGAATTAAGAGGTTTGCTTCTGGGCTGCAGCGATTCGCTTCTTAGCCAATTTTACATATTCCTCAACGATTTCGTAACCCACGAATTTTCTGCCGCTCCGCAATGCTGCCATCGCCGTCGTGCCGCTGCCCATGAACGGGTCAAGCACTACATCCGTTTCAAATGAATACAATTGGATGAGGCGATGAGGTAGTTCCAACGGAAAAGGCGCCGGGTGTCCTACTCGTTTTGCCGATTCCGCATTCATTTGCCAAATGGTTTTTGTCCAATCCAGAAACTCGTCCCGGCTAATGGTACTTTTCTTTGCCAGCTTTTCTTCCTTCGTCAAATGCCGCTTGTAGTCACCCTTCGAAAAAATCAGGATGTACTCATGGACGTCCCTCAAAATGGGATTTGAGGCACTTTGCCAACTGCCCCATGCGGTGCTGGAAGTTGAACTGGCTCCTTTGTCCCAAATAATTTCGCCCCGCATGATGAAGCCGATTTCTTGCATCAACAAGGCAAGATGCGAGGTGAGCGGGATGTATGGTTTGCGGCCTAAGTTGGCGAGATTAATGCAGGCACGGCCACCTGGCACCAGCACTCGGTAAGTTTCCGTGAAGACATTTTTCAAAAAATCAAGGTATTCTAGCAGGGAAAGGTCTTCGTCGTAGTCCTTGTTGGCATTGTAGGGAGGGGAGGTAATCATCAGGTGAACCGAGCCATCTGGAATGACGGACATAGATTCGGAACTAGCAGTAAATACTTGATTTTCAAGTGATTTTGGGAAGTCGTTTACCTCTGATTCCAGCACATCACCACCATCCAATTCCGTGTAAAGTCGGGAATTGTAAAATTTGGATGCGTCGTGGTTGATCCTGCCGCTGGTGCCAAATGAACTGGTGGAAGTGCCTTCTCTGCTTTTTGCCATTGATTTGAAAATGGGGTCAAAAGTGGGCAGTTTATCTTAGACTGACAAAAAAAAGTAGCAGATAGAGGTTAGTTGGAAGCAATTGTGGTGGCTTTATTCGCTTTGATAAGTGCATTTGCACCAGCCTTTCCTTCACATTCATTAAAAATACGAAACTTGCAGGTTGCGCAAATGGAGTCTTGCAAGGTGGGGACGATACTCGCCAAGGCCGATTCCTTTGAGACAAAAAAATGGTCTTCACCAATTTCTTTTTTAAAGCCCCCCCTGATGAGGCTGTCTTGGGCAATAAGCTTAAGGCCCGCAAAATAGAGCCCGCCCCCAGCCTCTTTCCAGCGTCTTGCTTCCAATGCCAGCCACTCCGCTCCAGCCACATCCACGAAATTGATTCCTTTGGCGAGAATCAGCAGGTTCTTAACTTCCGGTGCCTCCTCGTCCACTAGCCGCCTGATTTCTTGGGCAATGTGCATCACCGACCCAAAAAAGATGGAACCGTCAATGCGCAAAACCTTCAACTGCGGGCATTCCAGCAGCGCTTTTCTCTCCAAATAAATAAAACGACGATGGGCATCGGGGTCAACCGACATCACTGCCACGTTCGGTGTGGAAGAGCGTTGGAGGTAAAAAATCAGCGAGAAAAGTACACCGATGTACACTGCATTTTCCAAATCAAGGAAAAGCGTGGAAAGGAAAGTGATGAACAATACGACACTCTGCCGCTTGCTCGCCTTCAAAACCGTTTTTAAAAAATGGAAATCAATCAGGTTGTAAGCCACCAGCAAAATAGCCGCCGCCATGCCTGCGATGGGCAAATAGGCAATCAGCGGAGCGATGAACAACACAATCAGCATCAAAATCAGTGAGGCAAAAATGGCTGACACAGGCGTTTTTGCACCCACTTCGTAATTCAGGCCTGAACGGGTAAACGACCCTGCCCCAGCGTAGCAGGAGAAAAAACTGCCGATGATGTTTGAAACACCCTGACCGATGAATTCTTGGTTGGCATCTATCATTTGCTGCGACTTTGTCGCAATGGAGCGGGCAATCGCCACCGATTGAATCAACCCCAAAAGTGCGATGGCGAAGGCACTTTGCGCCAGCTCCGACATGGCATGAAAACTAAAATCAGGCATCGAAGGCATGGGCAATCGACCGGGCACTTCGCCCACCATTTTAAGCCCTACTGTTTCGCCTCCCAAGACGAAAGCCAGCAGCGCCCCACCTACCAAGGCAACGAGCATATTGGGCAATCGGGGATAATATTTTTTTGATAGAATGGACAACAACAGCGTAAAAACTCCAACCCCGACCGCATACAAATTGGTGTGGCTGATATTTTCACCAATGGCTTCCAGCGTTTGCAGGAAAGATTTTCCAGAAGGGATAGTCAGACCCAAAAAATGTTTCGCTTGGCTTTCCATGATGAGGATGGCCGCTCCTGCCGTGAAGCCGACCACCACCACATGCGATACGAAATTGACCAGCGTGCCCATCCGTCCTGCTCCCAATGCCAACTGAATCAGCCCCGCCAACAACGTGATAGTGAGCGCTTTGGCAATGAACTCGGGTGAACCGGGTGTCGCTCCCAATTGGCTCACGGCTGCAAAAACCACCAGTGAAATTGGGGTGTTCGGCCCAGAAACCATATGTTTCGAAGAACCAAAAATCGCTGCCACAATGGGAACGACCATCGCTGTGTATAGACCGTAAATCGGGGGCAACCCGGCAATCATCGCAAACGCCACCCCCTGAGGAAGTACAATTACAGCACCAGTCAGCCCCGCCAACAAATCCGCCCGAAGCGTGCTGCGGCTCACCTCTGGCCACCAAGAAAGAATGGGAAAAATTTTAGGAAGAATATTTGAAAATTGCACTTTTTGCACGGCAGTCTTAAAATTTGCGAAGCTACTCAGGCCAAGTCTTATGAAATAATCGTGCAAATTAAGACAGTGAGGCCATTTTGCTAAGTAACCAAGGTCACTTTCGCTTCCATCGGCGAATTTTATTCGGTCAAAACTCGGTCATTAGAACCTAATTTTTCAGCCACATATTGTTTTCTGATAAAAACACGCTTAGCTTTGCCGCCATCATGAAAAATTTCATTCACATACATCATCATCATTTCTTCTCACCGCAGCCCGGCGAGCAGTCTTGTTTTTGATGTAAAAACGGAAGTTTTTCAAAGTCAAAAAAGGCTTGTCGGCACACCCGGCAAGCCTTTTTTGTTTTTACCAATTTTGTCATTGCCGTAGGCAACCTGCAACACCAACAATATAGCAATATAACAATTCAACAATGCTTAAACTCGCCATCCAAAAATCCGGTCGCCTCTACGAAGACTCCGTCGGCCTGCTCAAATCCTGCTCCATTGGTGTCAGCACCGGCGGCGGGCGGTTACGAACCGTTGCGTCGAATTTTCCACTAGAGGTGTTCTTCCTTCGTGACGACGACATCCCGCAATACGTCGAGGACGGCGTGGCCGACTGTGGTATCGTCGGAGAGAATGTCGTTTTTGAAAAAAACAAGGAAGTCAAGGTTATCGAACCGCTCGGATTTGGTCGCTGCCGACTCTCGCTTGCTGTCCCAAAATCTGCTAACTACGATGGGGTAGCCAGTTTGCAGGGTGCTCGCATCGCCACATCCTACCCGCAGATTTTAGGGGATTTTCTTCTTAAAAACGGCGTCACTGCCGACCTCCACGAAATCAGCGGCAGTGTCGAAATAGCCCCGAGCATTGGTCTCGCCGACTGCATCTGCGACCTCGTCAGCACAGGTAGTACGTTGATTTCCAATGGTTTACGGGAAGTAGAAACCGTTTTGGAATCACAGGCGGTTTTGGTTGCTTCGCAAAATCTGCCTTCGGAAAAACAGGTATTGCTCGAAAAGCTGCTCTTCCGAATCCGGGCCGTCAAGCAGTCCAAAAACAACAAGTACATCCTGCTCAATGCCCCCAACGACCGCCTGTCCGACATCATCCGCATCCTGCCTGGCATGAAAAGCCCAACCGTGCTGCCCCTCGCCGATGCGGGTTGGAGCAGTGTCCATTCCGTCGTGCAGGAAGACCGTTTTTGGGATATCATCGAAGACCTGAAGGTGAACGGCGCACAAGGGATTCTGGTGGTGCCAATTGAAAAAATGATTTTATGATATAGCAAAGGATTGAAAAGCACGACCGATTTTGTTCTTCCGGGCTTGAAAATCCCTGCGGGCTTTTCAAGCCCTAAATTCAAATCACATGCGAATTTCAAAATATCCTGACAATCAACAACTTGCGCAACTTCTCCAACGCCCAGCAATTGACCAAGAAGACCTGTCGGCCACGGTTGCTCAAGTGTTGCGGAGCGTAAAAAACAGTGGCGATGAGGCGCTTCGTGGCTTCGCTGCCCGATTTGATGGGGTCGAACTTGACCAGTTTGAGGTGACTGCTGAGGAACTGGCCACAGCCGAGCGACTATTGACCGATGGACTGAAAGCCGCCATTCGCCTCGCCGCCAAAAACATCGAAACCTTCCACGCTGCACAACGGGAACCTGTCCGTCAAATCGAGACCATTCCCGGCGTCGTCTGTTGGCGCAAAAGCGTGGGCATCGAACGGGTAGGGCTTTACATTCCCGGCGGTACAGCGCCACTTTTTTCAACCGTGCTGATGCTAGGCATTCCTGCGCAATTGGCTGGCTGTCAGGAAATTGTGATGTGTACACCTCCAGCGAAAGACGGCTCCGTTCACCCAGCCATTTTGTTCGCTGCGCAAACGGCAGGAATCAATCGAATCTTCAAAGTAGGGGGAGCACAAGCCATTGGAGCTATGGCCTACGGCACGGAAACCATTCCGCAGGTCTATAAAATCTTCGGACCCGGCAATCGATATGTAACCGCCGCCAAGCTGCTCGTGCAGCAATCCGGTACTCCAATCGACATGCCTGCCGGGCCGAGCGAGGTGTTGGTTTTTGCGGATGAAACTTGCGTTCCCGCCTTCGTCGCCGCTGACCTGCTTTCCCAAGCAGAGCACGACGTGGATTCGCAGGTCGTGTTTTTGACTACTTCCGAAACTATCTTGGAGAAGGTGATTGATGAAGTGGAAAAACAAGTGGCCACCTTGCCCCGTCAGCAAATGCTCCAAGCAGCACTCGACCACAGCGTTTTCTTATTGCTTGAAAATCAGCAAGTTGTACTCAAAGCTATCAATTTTTACGCCCCTGAACACTTGATTTTAGCTTGTGAAAACGCCGAGGCATTGGCCGAAAAAGTGGTCAATGCTGGTTCCGTCTTCCTCGGCAACTACACCCCAGAAGCGGCTGGCGATTATGCCAGCGGTACGAACCACACTTTGCCCACCAGCGGCTTCGCCCGCAGCTATTCCGGCGTTTCGTTGGATAGTTTTGTGAAAAAAATTACGTTTCAGCGCATCAGCCGTGAGGGAATGGCAGGCATCGGGCCGAGCATCGTCGAACTGGCGAGGGCAGAGGAATTGGAGGCACATGCGAGGGCGGTGGCGGTTCGTCTGGTCGGCCCACCCCGTTAGGGTTCAAAAACCCTAACGGGGTGGGCCGACCAGACGAACCGCTAGAACTCAATTTCAACTAGTTATGTATAATCTTATAAGAAAAAACATCCGAAATCTCAAGCCGTACTCCTCCGCTCGCAGCGAGTTCAGTGGCATGGCCTCCGTCTTTTTGGATGCCAACGAAAACGGCCACGACCTGCTCGGGGAGGGGCTTAACCGCTACCCCGACCCGCTGCAACTGGCTGTAAAACAACGCATTGCGAAGTTAAAGGGAGTTCCAATTGAGTCCATTTTTCTAGGAAATGGCAGTGACGAAGCCATTGACCTGCTCTTCCGCATCTTCTGCGAGCCAGGCGAGGATGAGGCCATTATTTGCCCACCCACTTACGGCATGTATCGGGTGCAGGCTGATATTCACGGAACCCCAATTCGACAGGTTCTGTTAGCGAAAGACTTCCAACTTCGCCCCGAGGAAGTGCTCGAAGTGTCCACTCCCAACACCAAATTGTTGTTTTTGTGCTCTCCAAATAATCCCACGGGCAACCTCCTCGACCCCGCTGCCGTGGAGTTTTTGCTCCGCAACTTCCAAGGCATCGTGGTGGTAGACGAGGCCTACATTGACTTTGCCGAAGGCTCAAAATCTTGGTCACAACGGCTAACTGAATTCCCGAACTTGGTAGTACTTCAAACACTCTCCAAGGCGTGGGCGCTGGCTGGAGCGAGATTGGGAATGGCCTTCGCTAGCCCCGAAATCATCCACTACTTGAACGCCGTGAAGTATCCGTACAATGTCGGGGCACCCACACAACGGGTGGTTTTATCAGCGTTGGAACAGGGCCTGGAAGGCACGGTTTCAGCCATTATTGCGGAGCGAAAAAAACTGGAAAAGGCGCTGGCAGAATTTGAGTTTGTTGAAAAAATCTATCCCAGTGATGCTAATTTCCTCTTGGTAAAAATGAAAGGTAGTGCCTTGATTTTCAATTACTTAAAACAGAATGGCGTAGTGGTCAGGGATAGGTCACGGGAACCACTTTGTGAGGGATGTCTGAGGATTACGGTGGGCACTCCTGACGAAAATAACGTACTGCTTGAGCTACTGGCTGCATTCAAACCTTCTCTCATTCAAACCTTCAATCCTTCATGAAAAAGATACTCTTCCTCGACCGGGACGGCGTACTCATCGATGAAGTGCCCGAAACCTTCCAGATTGACACCTTGGAACAAATGGTGCTGCTTCCCGGCCTCATCCGCAACCTGCACAAAATCAGAATGCAAACTGATTACCTGCTGGTGATGGTCACCAACCAAGACGGCCTTGGCACGAAGGTTTATCCGCAGGAAAACTTCGACCGGGTGCAGGGCAAACTGTTGCAAATCCTTGAAAACGAGGGGATTGTATTCGATGCCATCCATGTGGACAAGAGTTTTGAACACGAGAACCTACCTACCCGAAAACCCGGCATAGCCATGCTCACAGAGTATCTGAACGGCGACTATGACCTCGCCAACAGCTACGTCGTCGGCGACCGCCGCACGGACATCATGTTGGCCAAGAACCTCGGTGCTCGGGCCATCGGTATTCGAGGCCTTTTGCCTTTTGGGGAATGGGAACAGCAGGCAGAACTTGTTGTGGATGCTTGGGATGAGATAGGAGACTACCTGCTGCGACCAAAGCGTACTGCAAGTGTGCATCGCAAGACCAAAGAGACCGATATTTTCATCGAAGTCAATTTGGACGGTAATGGTCTAGTTGAAATTTCTACTGGCCTCGGTTTCTTCGACCACATGTTGGAGCAGGTTGCTCGACATGGCAGTATCGACCTGAAAACCAAGGCGTTAGGCGACCTTCACATTGACGAACACCATACAATCGAGGACACAGGCCTGGCACTAGGCGAGGCATTTTTGAATGCACTAGGCGACAAGCGGGGCATCGAACGCTACGGTTTCTGCCTACCTATGGATGACTGCTTGGCGCAGGTGGCGCTCGATTTTGGAGGGCGTCCGTGGCTGGTTTGGGAAGCCGATTTTAAAAGGGAAAAAGTCGGTGATATGCCTACCGAAATGTTCTTCCACTTCTTCAAATCCTTCAGCGACACGGCCAAGTGCAACCTGAACATTAAGGCCGAAGGTCAGAACGAACACCATAAAATCGAGGCGATTTTCAAGGCGTTTGCGAAGGCAATTAAAATGGCGGTGCGGAAGGAAGGGAATGCGCTGCCGAGTACGAAGGGCGTATTGTAGCGTCGACTTTAGCCGGCGAAGTACAACAACCTTCAGGTTGTAGCCCAAAGAAAAATTGCGCAAAAAAAATTTTCCAAAATATTGATAATCAATTGATTAAATGAAATATTGGTCGGCTGTCAACAAACTAAAGTTTGTTGTACTACGCCGGCTAAAACCGACGCTACTTATGAAAACAGCCATTATTAAATACAACGCAGGCAATATCCAGTCCGTGCTGAACGCCTTGGAGCGGCTCGGTGTGGAGGCAATTTTGACGGACGACCCGGCGGAGATTCGGGCGGCAGAGCGGGTCATCTTCCCCGGCGTGGGTGAGGCGAGCACAGCCATGAAATACCTTCGGGAACGGGGGGTGGACGAGGTCATCCGCAGCCTGACTCAGCCTGTTTTAGGCATCTGTTTGGGCATGCAATTACTAGGCGAACACTCGGAAGAGAATGACACGGAATGTCTCGGCATCGTGCCAGCTAGGGTGCAGAAACTTCCAAACGGCCTTGGCTTGAAAGTACCGCATATGGGCTGGAATTCGGTTCAATCTATTGATAATAAATTATTTATAAACCTTCCAGAAAACCCCTTTTTCTACTTCGTACATTCCTACGCAATGGAGCTGAACGAGGCGACAATCGCCAAAACCGAGTACGGCATCCCGTTCACAAGTGCAGTGCAATGGCAGAATTTCTACGGGGTGCAGTTCCACCCTGAGAAAAGCGCAGAGGCGGGTGAGCAGTTGCTTCGCAATTTTTTGAACTTGCAAACCCCAGAGGTGACACCTTTTAAAAAGGTGTCACCTCTGGTCGCCTTCAACACCATACCTGCAATGGACCTGATGAACGGCCACTGCGTCCGCCTGCGCCAAGGCGATTTTGCGCAACAAACAAAGTACTCCTCCGACCCACTTGAGGTCGCCAAGCAGTTCGAGGAGGCAGGCTTCCAACGCCTGCACATGGTGGACTTGGACGGGGCAAAAACGGGCAAGCCGCAACACCTGCACATCCTCCAAAAAGTAGCGGCGGAAACCTCGCTCACCATTGATTTCAGCGGCGGCATCAAAACGGATGCGGACATCAAGGCCGTATTCGAAGCAGGGGCGGCCATAGCAGCCATCGGAAGTGTCGCAGTAAAGAATAAACCGCTGTTTTTCAAGTGGTTGCAACAATACGGCGCTGAAAAAATCCTGCTCGGGGTGGATGTTCGGGACGAAAGACTGGCTATCAGCGGCTGGCTGGAGCAGACGGAAATCGGGCTTTTCGAGTTCCTGGAGGAAATGACCAGGGCGGGTGTACGGCAGGTTTTCTGTACGGACATCGGACGGGATGGGCTGCTCACCGGGCCTTCCACCCAGCTTTATCGGCGGGTGCTTGCGCAATTTCCGGGGCTGCGGCTGATTGCCAGCGGTGGGGCCAGCAGGCCAAGTGATTTGGCGGAATTAGCAGAGATTGGCTGCGCTGGAGCGATTGTGGGGAAGGCAATTTATGAGGACATAGACAACTTAGCGGCGTGGACAGGTTCCCTTCGAGAATTACAAACGTGACGTAGATGGATTGAAAAACGGACTATATCAACCCTTATCAACTGTTATCAACCTTTATCAACCCAAAAAAATGCTTGCAAAACGTATAATTCCCTGCCTCGACATCAAGGACGGGCGCACGGTGAAAGGGGTTAATTTCATCAACTTGCGGGACGCTGGCGATCCGGTGGAACTGGCCGCACGGTACGCTGCTGAAGGTGCCGATGAACTCGTTTTCCTTGACATCACGGCAACGGTGGAGGGGCGCAAAACCTTTGCAGAATTGGTGCGCCGCATTGCGAAGGCTATCAACATCCCGTTCACAGTGGGTGGTGGCATCGGTTCGGTAGCCGATGTGTCGGTGCTGCTGGATGCCGGTGCGGACAAGGTGTCAGTGAATTCAGCTGCGGTACGTAATCCTTTGCTAATCAACGATTTGACCAGGGAATTTGGGAGCCAATGCATCGTCGTGGCCATTGATGCAAAATGGGATGAAGGCGATTGGTGGGTCTTTCTGAATGGCGGTCGTTTGCGTACGGCGGTTCGGGCGTTGGCTTGGGCAGTCGAGGCGCAGGAACGTGGCGCTGGTGAAATTCTTCTCACCTCGATGGATCACGACGGCAGCAAAAACGGTTTTGCCATTGAACTGACGAGGGCCATATCGGAACGGCTGCACCTCCCAGTTATCGCCAGCGGTGGGGCGGGCAGCATGGAGCATTTTACCGAAGTTTTTACCGAGGGAAAAGCCGATGCGGCACTGGCGGCGAGCATCTTCCATTTTGGGGAGATACCGGTGCCGGAGTTGAAAACCTATTTGCGAAGCAAAAAAATTCTTGTTCGAATGTAATGGTCAATGTCACTTTTGTCATTGCGGAAGGCAAACTGCGAAGTCATGTGTGACTGCTCTGATGACTTTGTGGGTCGCCTGCGGCGATGACAAAAGCGGCGTAGTTAATCATTGGAAAATCATGCAAATCAATTTCAAAAAATACCCCGACGGCCTCGCCCCGGCCATCATTCAGGATGCTCAAACGGGTGTGGTGCTCATGCTTGGCTTCATGGACGAGGCGGCTTTTGTGAAGACGTTGGAGGAGCAACGGGTCACGTTTTTCAGCCGAAGCAAGCAACGGCTCTGGATGAAAGGTGAGATGAGTGGCAATTTCCTTGATGTGGTGGAAGTACTGCCGGATTGCGATGCAGATACGATTTTAATCAAAGCAAAACCTCATGGGCCAGTCTGTCACACGGGAAGTGACACTTGTTTTGGGGAGAAAAATGATGTGAGAACTGACCGGGTGACTCAAAGTCACCCGGTCAGTGAAATGTTCCTTCCTGAATTGGAAACTATCATTAATGGCCGCTTCAAAAATCTTGATGAAAACAGCTACGTAGCGAGCCTTGCGAAAAAAGGGGTGAAAAAAATTGCGCAAAAAGTAGGGGAAGAGGCGGTGGAGCTTGTCTTGGAAGCACAGGATGACAAACCGGATTTGTTTTTGGGGGAAGCAGCGGATTTGGTGTTCCACCTGTTAGTGTTGTTGCGGGCGAAGGGCTTTTCATTGGCGGACGTGGAGGCAGTTTTACGTAGCCGGAAAAAATAATTTTTGCAGGGCAAAATGCAACACGAAGCCAATGATTGAAGTTTCAAGCCTGTCTTGCTGACACGCTAAATTTTCCAACTAAAACCCTTTTTATGCTACACGTTTTCAGGGCAGCTAGCTTGCTGGTATTCAGCATTTTATCCTTCCAACTTGCTGCGCAAAAATTCACCATCAGCGGGTATATCGAAGATGCTGACACAGGAGAAAAGCTGATCTCTGCCAATGCCTTCGACCTTCGCACGGGTTCCGGCGCAGTCTCCAACACCTACGGATTTTACAGCCTCACCTTGCCGAAGGACTCTGTCCACTTGGAAATCTCCTACATCGGCTATGAAACAAAGGCGTTCGATATTTTTCTCGATAAAAACACGACGCTGAACATCAAGCTGGGTTCAAGCGTCGAGCTGGCTGTGGTGGAAGTGAGTGCCACCCGACAGGCCCGGATTGAGGAGGATGTGCAGATGAGTCAAGTGGATGTCCCCATCGAGCAAATCAAGAAAATACCTGCCCTACTCGGGGAGGTAGATGTGCTGAAATCGCTACAGCTTTTACCCGGTGTCCAATCGGGCGGCGAGGGACAAAATGGCCTCTATGTCCGTGGTGGAAGCCCCGACCAGAACTTGATTCTGTTGGATGGCGTGCCTGTTTATAATGTGTCCCACGTCCTTGGCATCTTCTCCGTTTTCAACGCTGATGCCATCAAAAACGTGACGCTAACCAAGGGCGGCTTCCCGGCTCGGTACGGCGGCAGGCTTTCAAGTGTGCTGGAAATCAACATGAAAGAAGGGAACATGAACGAGTTCCACGGAGAGGGCAGTGTGGGGCTGATTTCTTCCAAACTGACATTGGAAGGGCCGATTTGGAAGGACAAGACTTCCTTTCTAATTTCAGGAAGACGAACTTATATTGACCTTTTGACACGCCCGCTCATCAGGGCTGCGGCAGCATCCGAAGGTGTAGATGTGAAATTGAAGCTGTTTTTTTATGATTTAAATGCCAAAATCAACCACAAATTCAACGACAAGCACCGCTTATTTTTGAGTGCCTACTCAGGTTCCGACATTTTCTCCAATAGATTTAGTGAGGACGGCGACACTTTCGAAGGGGGCATAGATTGGGGGAATATCATTTCCTCTGCCCGCTGGAATTGGCAGATCAACCCAAAACTTTTTGCCAACACAACAGCGACCTATTCCAATTACCAACTGGATATTTTCGCTGCTTTCGAAGAAAAAGAACCGGGAGAGCCAACTGATAAGTTTTCCGCCAAATACATTTCCGGCATCGAAGATTTGGGCTTGAAAATGGATTTTGATTTTATCCCAAGCCCCAAGCATTACCTGCGTTTTGGTGGTGCAGCCACGCACCATACCTACAAACCGGGTGCGCTGGCCCTGAAATCCAATGACCCCGATGACCAACTGGACACGCTCATCGGCTCGCAAAATGCTTACAGCATGGAGTTCGCCCTGTACGCTGAGGATGATATTTCGCTGGGTGCTTTTAAAGCAAATATTGGGCTTCATGCTTCTGGTTTTGCTGTGAACAATAAGTTTTACCATTCCATCCAACCCCGTATCGGTCTGCGGTATCTGCTCTCCAACGATGTAGCGCTGAAAGCCAGCTTCGCAACAATGACCCAGTACATCAACCTGCTCACGAGTGAGGCGCTCAGTTTGCCGACTGATTTGTGGGTGCCGAGCACCAAACTGGTGAAGCCACAGCAATCGTGGCAGGTGGCGGCCGGGGTGGCGAAAACGCTTTGGGACGAATACGAATTCAGTGTGGAGGGCTACTACAAGGATCTGAAGAATGTGCTTTCGTTCAAAGAAGGTGCTTCGTTCCTTTTTGGCCTCGAAAACGACTGGCAGGACAAGGTGACGCAAGGTCATGGCCAGACCTACGGCGCTGAGTTTTTTGTGCAAAAGAAAAAAGGCCGCACGACGGGCTGGATTGGTTACACGCTTTCATGGAACTGGCGGCAGTTCGATGACGTGAACGGCGGCAAACGCTATCCGTTCCGATATGATCGCAGGCATGATATTTCAGTGGTCGTTTCACATGATTTTACGAAGAAAATAAGCGGTAGCCTTGCCTGGGTTTACGGCACCGGGAATGCGGTCACCTTGGAAGTATTTGGGTATGAGAGTTGGCAAAAATATTACGATGCTAATGGCAATACTTACTTCGACTATTCAAATATCGTAGGCACAAATGGTGAAAAAAACAGTTTCAGAATGACGGATTATCACCGATTGGATGCCAGTTTAGAATTCAAAAAGGACAAAAAATGGGGGCAAGCGACTTGGGTAGTGGGTGTTTACAATGCCTACTGGCACCGTAATCCCTATTATTTAGTTTCCACAACGAAAAATGTTTACGACCAGAACGGCAATCAAATCGGGCGAAAAACGGTGTTCAAGGAAATCAGCATTTTGCCGATTATCCCATCCATTGCCTATAATTTCAAATTTTAAAAAACCAGTCAGATGCTACGCAATATTTTCTTCTTTTTTTGCTTCGCAAATATCATTTCAATACTCAGCTCTTGCAGCGGTGACAAGTTCTCACAAGTGGTTGAGGTTGACTTGCCTGAACACAAACCGCTGCTTTCCATCTCAGCGGAACTGAGCAATCTGGATTCCAGCCGAACCATCATTGTGGGTCGAACTTGGCCAACGACAGAGCGGCCCAACAACCCTGCTGTCACAGATGCAGTAGTGAAAATTTACAAAAATGGCAGCCTGTTTTGGAACTATAATCCTTCACCGCCAAACGAATTTTACTACACGCAGGACGCTGGCATATTGGAAGCCGGAACCACCTATCGTCTGGAAGTGTCGGCACCGGGATTTGAACCTGTGTTTTCGGAACAAACAATGCCAAGCTTGGTAACCATTACGAAGGCTAACTTGAAAATGGATGGGGTCATTACACCCGACGGCGACAAGGCCACTGAACTCACCATCGAATTTGATGACCCAACTGGAGAGGGCGATTACTACGGAATCCGGAGTTTCTCTCATTGGTTGTACTTTGATTCAATCAACATGGATACATTTGAGGGGGATTTCGATTTATCACTTGATACATTTGACCCACTTTTGGAGTATGGCCCAAACGGTCTTTTGCTGATTAGCGATAAATCTTTTGATGGCAAGAAAGTGAAGCTGAAGACCTTTTTTTACGGCTATTATCCAGCGGAGGAGGGATATGATATTGTTGTTCATCTGGTACACATCACACGTGAGCAGTACCTATACACACTTTCTCTGGTGCAATACCAAGATACACACGACAACCCCTTTGCCGAACCTGTGAATGTGCTCAGCAATATTGAGGGTGGGGTGGGACATTTTAACTTGGAAATGGTGGATACCGTGCATGTGAGGTTTTGAGGAAATTGGTTGAATTAGTTAAACTGGTTGAATTTGTAAATTGGTAGGGAAACCCGAACTTCGTGGCACGCCTCGATTCAACAGATTCAACCATTTTAACTAGTTCACATAAAATGGAAGCTTACGCCCAAGCCTTAAACATCGCCGTCCCGTTTTTTGTACTCCTCATCATCATTGAAGAAGTGGCCGCCCGACTCATGGGAAAATCCGTGAACCGTGGCATGGACGCCATCAGCAGCCTCAGCAGCGGCATCACCAACGTGGTGAAAGACGTGCTCGGCCTCAGCATAGGCATCATCAGCTATGCCTGGATGGTGGAGCACCTTGCCATTTTTGAAATAAAAGCTACTTGGCTCGTGTTCGTACTTGCCTTTATCGCCAAGGATTTTGCGGGTTACTGGACGCACCGGATGGAGCATACCGTCAATTTTCTTTGGAACCGCCATATCATCCACCACAGCAGTGAGGAGTTCAATCTAAGTTGTGCTTTGCGGCAAAGCATCAGCGAAATTTTCCGGCTATTTACTTTTTTGTTACTGCCTGCGGCAATATTGGGCATTCCCACTGAGGTCATCGCCATCATTGCACCCATCCAACTTTTCGCACAATTCTGGTACCACACGAGGCTCATCGGCAAGATGGGTTTTTTGGAAAAAATCATCGTCACGCCCAGTCATCATCGGGTACACCACGCCATGAACAAGGAGTATTTGGACAAAAATTATGGGCAGATTTTCATCGTCTGGGACAAGTGGTTCGGGACTTTTCAGCCTGAGCTGGCGGCGGTGCCACCTGTTTATGGTGTGAAACGACCCGTCAAAACTTGGAACCCACTGCTCATTGGCTGGCAACATTTCTGGCTGCTGTTCAAGGATGCATGGCGTACCCACTCGTGGCGGGACAAGCTTCGCCTCTGGTTCATGCCCACAGGCTGGCGCCCTGCCGATGTGGCTGAGAAATACCCGGTTGCGATTTTGGAGGATTTTAATGGTTTTGAAAAATACGATTCCCAAGCTTCGAAGCCGCTCATCGCATGGTCATGGGTGCAGCTGACGGTCACGCTGGTACTGATGTTTTGGCTCTTCAACCAAATCGCCAAAATCGGGGTGCCGGGCATTTTTATCTACGGTGCATTTCTCTTCCTGAGCGTTTTCAGTTACACGACTTTGATGGACAAAAGCCGCTGGGCAGTTTTCACAGAAGGACTCAGGGCAGTTTTCGGCATTGGGTTGTTGTGGTGGCAGGGCTGGGATTGGTTTGGGATGGGAACGATCGGCAGCATGGCTGTTCTTGCTTTTTGCCTGTTGTCATTTTTGGTTACTATTTATTTCCAATTTGATAAAATTGGCGGGAAAGGCACCGTTGCAAAGACTGTCAGCATTTAGGCAAATTAGGCAATAATGCCCCAACTGGCTTTTTAAAACTCTACCCATTAAGTGTTTGCAAACGTTTTCGGATTTTGATTGCAACAAATTTGATGCTCTGACCGAATACAATAATTATTCCCTAGGTTGCGTGAATTGGAAGCTTAGTTCCAAATCAAAATAAAGAAGCCACAGCAGTCACATAATTTTTCTCAAACCGACAACATGGCATCCAACAGCTTCCATTTCGACAAGCAGGTAAATCGGCTTCACTGGATGGGTAGCGTCTGGTTAAACTCCTGTTTTTCTGGCTCAAGTTTTTTCAGAAAATATCTTCAAAACTGTAATTTTTCCAATCTCCGCTGGTTGCGTTTTTTCTTTTAGTGACTTTACTAGGCAGCAAAGCTTTCCTGCTCCCAGCCCAAAACAGTCAATTGAATTTTGAAAGGGTAAGTGTCAACGAAGGGCTTCCCAATAGCTATATCTATGACATCAAAGAAGATAGATTTGGCTTTTTGTGGTTTGCGGTAGATGAGGGGTTGTTCAGGTACGATGGCTATGAGTTCAAAGCCTACCGACACAATGTACATGACAGCACTTCTTTGTCAAGTACCAACGTCCATTGGGTTTGCGAAGCACGAGATGGTGAGCTTTGGATTGGGACAGGCCACGGGTTGAACCTACTAGATCGCAGAACCGGCAAAGTCCAGCGCTATTTGCCTGGAGCCAGAAATGACACGAAGACCAAAATCAACAATTACATCAGACGGGTATTTGAAGATAGCCGAGGAAATTTTTGGTTGGCCTCTGTTTCCACAAAAAACATGTTGCGCTTCGATGGGCAGACCAAGGCTTTTATTCCCACCAAAGAAGCAGATAATCCCGAATCTAGACATTTTATCAGGGCATTCTTGGAAGACCAACTTGGAAAAGTATGGGCAAGCACTAATTATGGTTTGCTAAAATTAAATGAGGGCGATTCCACTTTTGTGCATATTCTACCTCACCCCGACAGCACTAGCGACTTCAACAAACTCATCACCGGGATATGCGAAGCCACTGATGGGTCATTTTGGCTCGCCACCACTGGCGGATTGGCGAACTGGAACCCTGAAACAAATACCATACTAACAGACTTCCTCCCAAAAGAACTCAAGGGAATTCAACTCAGCTATTTGATTTTGGACCATAAAGGAAACCCATGGTTCGGCCTCGTCGACAACGGCTTGGGGTTTTACGACATTGGTCAAAAACGTTTCACCCATTTCAAATACCGTCCAAACTGGACCAACAGCCTCAACAATGACAACGTGACCTGCATTTATGAGGATAGGTTCCAGCAAATTTGGGTCGGCACAAAGAATGGATTTTGCAAGGTACGCCTGGATGACTCAGGTTTCGAATGGTTCATGAATGAGGGCGGGGAAGGCAATATCGCCAACAATATCACCGGGGTCTTCCGGGACAGTGAAGGCACCATCTGGACCAAAACACCGGAAGGTGTTTACGCCATCGAATCAGGTCATACGTATGGTAAAAAAATCGAGGAGTTGCCATATCCCATTTTTGGTGTGGGTTACGATTGGTTTCTTGAAGACTACGAAGGCGGCAAATGGTTCAGTGTGAGTGGTGACGGCATTTACAGGAGGCCACCCAACGAAAAGGTATTTCATAAAATCCCATTGGACTCGACTTTTGAGAAGGTCGGCATCATCAGGATGGTCATTGACAACAGAGACAAAAATGTTTTTTGGCTCGGCACAACAGATGGACTTTGCAAATTCAACTGGAAAACTCACCAAATGGATTGGTACCGCCCGTTGGATGATCTGACCGAAATTGCCAATAACCGCATTGTCATTTTTGAGCAGTTCGGCGAAGATGAAATCTGGGTGTACTACACTATCTCAAACAGTCTAGGCCGTTTCGACAAAAAAACTGGGAAATTCAATCTCTACTTACCTAGCCCAGAAGAAGGGGCCGTGCTGGAGGGTGTGATTAAGGACATGGAAATCGGGAAAGACGGAAATATTTGGATACCTACCACCTTCGGGCTTACCAATTTCAACATTAACACAAAGAAATTTTCAATGTTTGGCCAGCGGGAAGGCTTGCTGGAAAATGAACTGCAAAGCGTGGTGATTGACAAGAAAGACCAGATTTGGGTATGTGGGAACCGTTTTTTCGCCCAGTTCGACGAAGCTAGCCATACGTTCCATAATTACACGATATCCAAAAAAGTCCTTCAATTTCAGGCTAAATCAAAACATTTGGCCAAAGATGGAACGATTTGCTTCGGTACGCTTAATGGTGTAATTTCCTTTCACCCTGACCACATCAAAAAAAACCAGATTACCCCTGACATCGTACTGACAGATTTTAAGGTCAGGAACGAATCTTTTCTGTTGGAACAACCCTTTGAAACTACAAGGGAAATCCTGCTATCGCACGACGAGAATGACGTATCCTTTGAATTTTCAGGGCTTCATTTCATCAACCCCAAAGCCAACGAATACAAGTGTAGGCTGGTGGGTTTTGATAAAAACTGGCGTACGTTGGGCAACGAGCACAAGGTAAGCTATACCAATCTGAACCCCGGCCAGTACACTTTTCTAGTCGTTGCCGCCAACAGCGATGGCGTCTGGAACGAGACTGGCTTGAATGTCAAACTCACCATCACACCAGCATTTTGGCAAACACTATGGTTTGAATCGCTGATAGTTCTCATGATTCTTTCAATTGGATATGCCTTGCTAAAAAATAGGCAAAACCAACTCCTGTTGAAAAGGCAAAAGGAAATGGCGGAACAGTCAGCCGAATACAAAACCCGTTTCCTCGCTGATGTCAGCCATGAAATTCGAACTCCGATGAACGCCATCATTGGCCTCAGCAAACTCACGCTCGACACCCCGCTGGATGCAAAGCAGACCAAATTCATCCAGGCCATTCGGCAGTCTTCCCAAAACCTGTTGACCATCATCAACGACCTGTTGGACCACACCAAGCTGGAAAGCGGCAAGTTTACTTTTGTGAAAAAGCCATTCTCATTACAAGAGCTGATTGACCAACTGAACGACACCCTGCAGTTCAAAGCGGCAGAAAAGGGGCTGACTTTTTTGGTAAAAACTTCATCTGCATTGCCCTCTGAGTTGATTGGTGACCCACTCCGGCTAAACCAGATTTTGACCAACCTTCTAGGCAATTCCATCAAATTCACAGAAACGGGCAAAGTTTGGCTCAACATTCAAAAGGCGGATGAAAAGGAAAACAGCGTCCGACTCCGCTTTGAAGTTGGCGACACTGGCATTGGCATCGCCAATGACCAGTTGGAGCATATTTTTGAAAGCTTCGGTCAAGCCCACCAAGCGGAAACACGGGAAAGTACAGGTCTTGGGTTGGGCATTGCCCGTCAGTTGGTTGAGCGGCAGGGTGGGCAGCTTTTCATTGAAAGCGAGCTGGGAAAAGGTACGAGGCTTTGGTTTGAACTTGGATTTGAAAAAAACAAAACAGAACCCGAAAGCAAAGCCGCTGTAAAGACACTGCATCCGTTGTCTGGCTTGAAAATCTTGGTCGTGGAGGACAACCAATTTAACCAGATGCTCATGGTAGAAATTCTGGAAAAGTACGTGTCAGGTGTGGAAACCGACATTGCTGAAAATGGGAAAATAGCATTGGAGAAACTCGACGGTCGTCAATTCGACCTCATCATCATGGACGTTAAAATGCCCGTGATGGACGGTTACACTGCGGCTTCTGCCATACGCCGTTTGGAAAATGATAGGGCAGGCATCCCCATCCTTGCGGTAACAGCTAACGCACTGCCGGAACAATTGCAAAAATGCAAGGAAGCAGGTATGAACGACCACGTGACCAAGCCGATTGATGAGGCTGAGTTGTTGGAAAAGATTTTCCAACTCACCCAAAAAGGCCCTCAAATCGACAGGCAAAAACTCAAGTCGCTAATGGCCAACGAGGAGAAAATGGTGGACAAATACCTAAGCATTTTCAAAGCTCAAATCCCGGAACTTCTGGTGCAATTGGATGGCTTTTTGGCGAAACAAGATTGGGAGCAAGCATCTATAACTGCGCATACCATCAAGAGCCATTGCAGGTTTCTTACGCTGGAAAAACAGGCGGAAATGGCCTACCGGATTGAAGCGATAACCGAGGCTGGAACTCAAATGGAGGAACTTCCAAATTTGGTGGAGGACTTGAAAAAGGAACTGATGAGGATTATTGAAAATGAACTGACCTAGGACTGCCAACTGCGAACTGTAGACTGCCGACTAATTTACGCTTTCACCACCATTTTATACCCTTCTCCGTGCACATTTAAGATTTCAATGCGATTGTCTTTCTCCAGCAAGGAACGCAGTTTACTGACATAGACGTTCATGCTGTGGCTTTTCAGTTGGTCTTCGTCCTGCCAGATTTGCGACAGCGCATAATCACGTGGCAGGAGGCTGTTTTTCTTTTCGCAAAACAGTTTCAGCAGCTTCGTTTCTATGGCGGAGAGCTTCGTTATTTCCCCCTCAAAAACCAACTCCTGCGAAATTGGGTCGAAGGCATAACGGCCCAATTCATAATGTTCCGATGGCTTTTTCACTTGCGCTCTCGTCCTTTTCAAGATGGCCTTGATGCGCAGGTAAAGCTCCTCCATACTAAAAGGCTTGGTGACATAATCGTCTGCGCCGATGGTAAGACCTTTGATACGATCTTCCTTGTTAGACTGTCCAGTCAGAAAAACGATGGGAATGTTGTCATCCAATGACCTGATATCCCCAGCCAGGGCGAAGCCGTCCTTGATTGGCATCCTAACATCTAAAATGCAGCAGTCGAACTGGCCAGAGCGGAATGCCGCCATCGCATCGTCTGCACTGTGCCTCAAAGTAACATCGAATCCCTTCGCCTGAAGGTATTCAGCAGTCATGGCACTGAATTGCTGTTCATCATCAACAAATAGAATATGTGGCATCTAGGCAGTTGTTTGAAATGGTTCGATGAAGTTAGCAAAATTAGAGCCTTTTCCATTTACGGGCTTTCATTGCATTGCTTTTGAAGCTTTTTGATACTTTTTAAAATTTGTTGATTCATTCCCCTCCATACAAGGTCCACCTTTGACCATGTATGAAGTCAGGGCAATGAATACAATCATAGATACAACCATAAGAAAGACAGTCACTATCACCAATACCTTGCTAATCGGTGCATTATGGTTGGTGATGAGCCTATTTGTCATGCCAGAAGCCATGCGCCAAAACAGCCTATATGCCAAAGGAGCCGAAAGGATTGGTAGCCCGCTCCGTATTACACAGGAGGAATTTTATGGAATCATTGGTCAATATGGCGAAAATGGACGCCAACATTTCGTGGCCATCGAGCTTACAGCCGATGTGTTTTTTGATGTCGTATCTTCCTTGTTCTTGTGTTTCCTCATGGTGTGGTCTTTTCATCTTTCAAAAAACAAACACCTGAATCACAGCTATCTCATCCGACTTGCATCCTTCATTCTAATTGTCTTTTTACTGGAAAATGCGGGCATGGTTTCCATGATTTTGACATTTCCAGATTCCCACAAAGTGCTTTATTACCTGACGGCAGCTTTTTCAATATTGAAGATAGCACTGGTAACTATTTCATTGGGAATAATCGGTTGGAATCTAGCTATTTCTAAAATTAGAAAACAGCCTTTTGAATGGTCATCCACTAACCGGAAAAGCACCATCGTGGACGAAACCTGACCCCGTTTTTATACTTTTTTACACTTTTTGAAGAGCGTTAATCGGCTTTGCCGACGGCTGCCGGGAACTTTGCCCTCATAATCCCAACCGAATGAAAGCAAGCAATATAGCTAGTAAAACAACATAATAACACCCACCCTTTTCCCCTACTAATTTTTCAAACAACTAATAAATTCTGCCATGAGCTTCCTTAAATCTTTACCTCACAGTTTGAAACTAACCCTCCTGATTTTGACGGTTATGGCTGGTAAGGCCATAAAATCCAATGCACAGGCAAGTGTCGGTATCAACGAAGACGGCTCTTCACCTAATGTTGGGGCTATTCTTGACTTGAAATCCTCAGACAAGGGCTTGCTTATTCCCCGCATGACCAGCGTCCAACGGACCGCCATCAGTGGAGGCAGCCCTGCTAATGGTATGATGGTTTTTGACACCGATACCGGCACTTTTTGGTATTACGACGGGACCAAATGGCTGGATATGTCCAAACTCGCATTGGAGGATGCAGATTCTGATACCAAAATACAAGTGGAAGAAAGCCCCGACGAAGATGTCATCCGCTTTGATGTGGCAGGGGTAGAAGTGATGCGCCACGATGGTAAAACGCTGCACGCCGAGGCGCCCGGAGAAAGCCTATTTATTGGTACGGATGCTGGCCTGAATGATGATGGCATCAACGACGGACTTGGCAATCAGAACACATTTATTGGTTATTCAGCAGGATATTCCAACAACACGGCTATTCAAAATACCTTCCTTGGTTCTTATGCTGGGGCTTTCAATGTGATTGGTTTGGGTAACACGTTTTTGGGAAGAGCCGCTGGATTTAAGACAACTTCAAGTGGAAACACATTCGTAGGTGCAAATGCTGGAATCAACAACACTTCGGGCAGTAATAATATTATGCAGGGTTTGTTCAGTGGATACAGCAATACCACCGGTAGTGAAAACTATTTCACTGGTTACCAGTCCGGCTACTCCAACACCACTGCTGGTAAAAATTACTTTTCAGGTTATGAAGCAGGTTACTCTAACACCACCATCGGAGCCAACCATTTCGCAGGATACAGGGCCGGGTATAGCAACACTACCGGGGTCGCCAACCAGTTCATAGGCTATCAGGCTGGTTATGCCAACACATTTGGGAGCAGGAATCTGTTCGTAGGGCGGGAGGCCGGAACGGGCAATACAACTGGTAGCGACAACCTTTTCATCGGATATCTTGCAGGAAAAGTTAACTCAACTGCAAGTGGCAACCATTTCGTCGGCGTTCAGGCTGGTGAAAACAATTCATCCGGAACATTGAACCAATTCGATGGCTATAAAGCAGGAACTACGAATACAACTGGCAGCAAAAACTATTTTTCGGGGTACGAGGCTGGCACATCCAATACTACCGGAATTGAAAATGTCTTTATAGGAACTCAAGCAGGGAAGTCAAATACTTTCGGAAATTACAATTTATTCTCAGGGTACAATGTTGGATTTTACAATACTTCCGGCTCTTGGAATGTATTTTTAGGCTACCAATCTGGCAAGTCCAACGGCACAGGATACAGCAATGCATTTATGGGGTATAGAGCAGGCGGTGGAAACCTTACTGGAAATTTTAATGCATTTGTTGGTTACTTGGCAGGAGAGAAAAATGAAAGCGGCGATGGCAATGCGTTTTACGGGAGCTCAGCGGGGCATGAAAATCTAACAGGAGATTATAACGTCTTTGTTGGCACTTCGGCAGGATTAGACAATCAGTCGGGGTCGGACAACACTTTCATTGGCTATGAAGCTGGAAAGGATAACCTTGCAAGCGACAATACTTTCATCGGAAAAGGGGCTGGCCGGACCTTTACTCTCGGCACTTTAAATACCATGGTCGGAATGGGAGCAGGTGAGTCGTTTTCTGGCAGTGCTGACAACTGCACTTTTTTGGGTGCCTATGCAGGCAAAAGTGCTACCAGCAGCGACAATACCCTCATCGGATATAACGCAGGAAAGGCCGTCACCAACATCAAGAATACTATTATTGGTAGTGACGCCGGTGCCGCAGGTACTTTTACAGGGCATAGCAATACCATCGTCGGACAAAGTGCGGCATCTGGGCTTACTAGTGGATCTCAAAATGTGGTTATCGGAGCAAGTACTGCCTCATCTTTAGGTTCTAGCAGTTCAAATACTTTGATTGGTTATAGTTCACGGTCACTACTCAATCAAAACAATTGCATCGCCATAGGATACGACACCTATGTAACTGCTGCTAGTACGGCCCTGATAGGTAAAAACATCACTAAAGTCGGTTTCGGAAAAGAAGCAGGTGCCAGCGAGGCCATGGCATTTTATGTCAATACTGCCTATTTGTCTTCGGGCGGTACATGGACCAATGCCTCTGACCGTAATGTAAAGGAAAACATTACATCTGTGAATGGTAGTGAGGTGTTGGAAAAGATAGCGCAACTCCCCATCACTCAATGGAACTACATCAAGGAAGATGACTCCATTAAGCACATCGGGCCAATGGCACAGGATTTTTATGCAGCCTTTGGATTGGGTAGGGATGAAAAAACTATATCCACCATTGACCCTGCTGGAGTGGCACTTGTTTCCATCCAAGAATTGTATAAAAAGCAATTGGAATTGGACGATAAAATCAACGAAATAGCCAATTTGAAAAGTGTGGTGGAGCGGCTCGTTTCAGAAGTTGAATCTTTGAAAGCGAAAGCGGACAACAAAAGCAATTGATATTTTGCACCAAAAAGCAAAAAATCGATATCATATGCGAAAACTGATTTGGGTAATTCTCCTATGGCAACCTCTTTTCTTGTTTGGCCAGACGATGGAAAGCGGGGATGTTTTCACCAAAATTTCTACCATCATTTCAAACATGCCATTGGAAAATGGAGATGATTACTCCGAGCCTACAAACGGTGAAATTCTGGATTGGATAGATATGCTGGACGACCTGTTCACCGCCAACTATGCCAGTGCTGACGCCAAAGCCGATGCCCTTGGCTACGATGTGGTAGAGTTCTCTGACAACACCACCAGCGAGACTTATTATGTCTTGGAAAAATTGGGGAACGGGGCTAATTATTGGGGCACCTATGTATTAAATCCAAATGCCGACAGGGAGGAAGTCATATTGATGTCGCCACATCCTAGATTCGACTTCAATACCGCCAAAGAAGGAATATATTGTTTCAAAGCAATAGATGCCGGTTTTTTCATGATGGCGGGGACACACCGATGCAACCATACGGACGAGTCAACTTGTTCGGGTACAACGGATGCTTGCGGTTCTTCCGCTCCCTACCGGATTTCAGATTTGGCACATTCCGTCAATTCAATCTGGCAAGCGACCACAGAATATTTGTTCACCCTGACTTCCGACAGCTATTTCATCCAATTGCACGGGTTTACCAAAACAGGCAGCGACCCCTATGTCATCATGAGCAACGGCACCCGGCAAACACCTGGGCCAGACCCCATCACTGCCATCCGTGATGAACTTTTGATTGCTGACCCGGTGCTGACCTTCAAGATAGCCCATATTGACCTCGATTGGGACAGGTTGATTGGATTCACCAACACCAATGGCCGCTTGATTAATTCAAGTGCCAACCATTGCACAACTAATGCCACCTCAACAAGTGGCAGGTTTGTTCATATCGAACAGGAAAAAACGAGGCTACGGGACAATTCGACTGGCTGGCAAAAAATGGCCACGGCATTGACCGAAAGTTTTCCTCTCCAGCCGCTCACAGTCGAACTTGTATCATTTGATGCAGAGATGGTAGGGGAAAAAGTCATGTTGTCGTGGGTGGTAGCATCAGAAACGGACAATGATTTTTTTGCCATCGAAAAATCCGCCGATGGGATAAAATTCCAAACAATTGGAAATATCACAGGACGAGGACAAGCCACCACCCCGAAAACTTACCAATACTTGGATACCCCCAGCATCGGCGATAATTATTACCGCCTACGCCAAGTTGATTTTGATGGGAAAATGGAATTGTCCCCCATCGTTTCCATCCAATATTCCGATAATTCAAAAATTGAGATTCGAGTTTTTGCCTCAGATAGCCAAATTATCGCATTAATGGAAAATCCTGAACCCGATGGGATTCAGATTCAACTGTTCGATTCTCTGGGTAGGCTTTTGGTGAAGCGCACACTATTTTTGGGTGAAAATTCAATCCCTGTTGAAAATATCCAAAAGGGCATCTATCACTTTAGGGCAACAGGTAACGGGCAATTGTTCTCCGCTGGCTCTTTATTGATAAATTGAATCAATCTGATGGGTAATCCATCTTTACTACCAACAATTTATATCATGAAATACGTATCCGCCATTCTGTTTTTATTGCTGCCATTTTTCCTCCAAGCCCAAGGCGGCCTATTCATCGGTAGCGGCATCAATATGGTTGCTTCCGGCCAGCCACACATCATCGTTGAAAATGGGAAATTCAGCAATGACGGCGATTTTTCAGCTGACGCAAGCACAGTACATATCACTGGTACTGCAGCTACTGGTTACTCCACCATCGGTGGCACTTCGGTAACCATATTCAACGATCTTGAAATCAACAAAAGTAGCAACGACACCTGGTTGGTTTACGACATCGAAATAGATGGCGACCTCACCATGAAAGGTGGTAACCTCATCCTGAATTACAGCGACATCAACTTGGGGGGTAGCATCAACGGTGAAACTGCCTCAACCAGAATAACTGGCACAGACGGTGGTGCTATCATCAAAACCGTCAATTTGAATATGCCAATTGCTGAAAACCCTGGGAACATCGGTGTGGAAATCACCTCGACCGAAAATCTTGGTTCCACCACCATCCAACGGCGGCATGTCCAACTGACCAACAACGGAAACCACAGCATTTACAGACACTTTGATATTTCTCCTGCCAATAATTCCGACTTGGACGCCACTTTGCGCATCCATTATTTCGATGAGGAATTGGCCGAACTTACAGAAACAGACCTCAAAATTTGGCAATCAGATGGGGTCAATTGGGCGACGCAAAACCTCAACAGTGTTAACCCGACTGCTAATTGGGTGGAAGCTTCGGGCTTTTCCTTCCTCCACACATTAACCCTCGCCGAAGAAATGAATGCTCCGTTGCCCATAGAACTGACAAATTTCGATGTCAGACTAAACCAGAAAAACGAAGTGGACATTTTCTGGACAACAGCCACTGAAATCAACAACGACTATTTCATCGTGGAGCGCTCACTCGACGGTAAATTCTTCAAGGAAATAGCAATTGTTGACGGTGCAGGCAATTCTAGCACCGAAATCAATTATCGTGCGTTGGACGCCCAACCCAATTTTGGTATCAATTACTACAGGCTCAAACAGGTTGATTTCAACGGCACTTTAACTTATAGCGACATCAGGGCCGTAAATCTGGTGACCGATGAAAGGTTCACCGTTTTTCCTAACCCTATGAATGATGTGCTGAACATTGGTGCAGCAGGCTTGAGTGGAGATGGGGAATTGGGTGTGGAAATTCATGATGAGCTTGGAAGGCTAGTTTACGAGGGCTCACGCCCGATAGAAGGAACTAACCAATCTTTCACCATAAACGAGGTTTCAAAACTTGCCTCAGGTTCCTATTTTCTCACGCTAACATTGAGTAATGAAAGTTACAGCTTTGGATTGGTGAAAAAATGAGTATTCAAAAATGGGAAAAGCATGCAATGGAAATAATTTAAGTTTTCAATTTTTTTGTCATCAATTTAGTGTCAATTTTTGATTAATCATTCTTTAATTCCTTTTTTGATTAAAAAAAATTGTTTTAAAATTTTGTTTTTTAAAACAAGTAAAACATCTTTGCAACAGGTTTTCGTTTAAAATGAACAAATTTCCCCATTCATACATTTAATTATTATGTTATGAATGGCTAATAAAAGAGAACAGAACGACAACCAACGGATAAAGGGAGGTCCACATCAATAAATCTTGTTGCAATGGAACTACAAATCTTGGTTAGCAAAAAAGGAACGAAAGTCGTTTTGGCTTCCAGCCTCCACGCAGAGCTGGGCCTTCCGAACAAACAGTACGCCGCCAACCTACGGCACTGGCTTCACGACATTTACCAATTCTACGATGGCATCCGCAAACCAGAGCATTTTAAGGACTTTGCGAAGCGGCAAAGTAAGGAAGTAGCAATGGATGACTACTATCTGTCCATTGAGTTTGCGAAGCTAATTACCCTCAATTCAAAAAGTAAGGTTAAACTGAAATATGCCACTTGGCTACTAGGTCACGAAGACCCAATTGAGGAAAGCGACCTGCTTAGTGTTGAACAAGTGTTAGCCATGGTGGAACTCTCTAAGGTGATGGGACTTGTCTCTTGCCAAACTGCCTGCGAGCAAAAGCACTTGGACACCTACGAAGAACGCAACCAAGGCAGTGCTGCCAATTGGTGGAATTTCCGCTCGGAATTGCTTGGCTACTCCTCTGAAAAGTTGAAGAAAGCTATGATTAAAATTGGCAAACGTCCTGATGGCAAATCACAACGGCAGATGCTTATGCAGGTGGATAAATATGAAATGGTGCGCACAGCAGTGGTCGACCTTTTCATGAGCTTGGGCAAGTCGGCGCACTATGCCCGTAGCCTAGGTGATTTAGCTAAAGCCTTAGCTAGGGAAATGAATGTCGAAATTTTTGACGACCGGGAAGCCTCACCCGCATTTTTACCAGAACTCAACGGTGCACTGGCAGAAGAAGTGAAAGACGGGAGCAAGCGCAGGTATTTGCAACGTTGGGAAGGAATGAAAATGGCGAGCTAACTAAAGGGATGAGGAATGAGGAAATAGGAATGAATTCGAAGCATTTTCATCGCTATTTCCTCATTCCTCATCCCTATTTTACCACTGCCACTTCAAAGTGCATCCCATCCATGCGGCTGAAATGGCCGCCCCAGTAGAATCCATTTTTGTTGGCAATTGCGACCAATTCACGGACGCTACCTTTTTGCCCAACTAAAGCAGGTACCTGTCCAAGTTTATTCCAAGCATAATTGATGTCGAAGGCCGTGCCGAATGAGTGGTTACTCAAAGTGGTCCGGCTTCCCCTCACATACCTCGGAACGTAGGAGCCTTCGTATGTCAGGATATTTTTTATCAAATCTGCTTTTTCCCAATCATTAAACAGTGACTGAAGCTGCTTAGCTCCCAGGCGGTGAAACTGGATTTTGCCACTTGGTGGCACGTTTTTCATACCATGCAATTGTGGAATGTCCACCCGCACGATGTTTTTATCCGCCCAACCATCTGTGATTACAATTGCTTCCGTACCGTCTCCTGCAGACCTGAACTTGAAATTTCCGAAGATTTTAGCACGGGCTGAATTGCCCACAAGTGGCTTGAAACCCGGTTTTGATGGATATTCATAAGCTTCCTTTAAATGGTAGCCAGCCTTAAATGCAGCTAAGTAAGATTTTGGACCTACGATGCCATCTGCGACTAAACCGTTTGCCTCTTGGAATTTCAAGGTAGCCGCATGGGTTTTCGGGCCGAAATCACCATCTGCCACAATATGATTGTTGCCAAGACCGATGAGGAAATATTGCCAGTTCTTTACTTGTGGGGATTTTGAACCCAGTTTGATAGTTTCCATATTTGAAAGGACTTTTGGTTTAAAATTGGGTGCAACTTAATTGTATTATTTGATATTTTGAAAAGATATGGATTGTAAGCTACAAATAATACATGTTTTCATATTTGAATGGGTAGTCACGGCTTTTGTAGGTTGATTGACAGTTGAGGGCGCTACAATATGGTACATTTGCGCCCTTTCAAACACACTAATTCAATAATCAATACACCATGCGGAAAATCCTATTCCTTTGTTTCCTTTCCATTTCCATTTCATTATCAGCCCAACAATTTTCAAGAGTAAAAATCAAATTTGATGAAAACCAGACTTTGGAAAAATTGGCTGGTCTAGGCTTAGAAGTTGACCATGGTAAACTACAACCGGGCAAGTATTTGATTGGTGAATTTTCTTCAACTGAAATTGACCAAATGAGGTCAGCGGGGTTTAGCACGGAAGTTCTCATCCCTGATTTAGTTGCTCACCGCCAATTCCTGGAACAGCAAATTGCTTCTACCGAAGAGCGTGTATTGCCACCTTGCGAACCCCAACAACCCACCAATTACCAGACTCCTGCCAACTATCACGCTGGTACAATGGGAGGTTACTTCAAATACCAAGAGATGTTGGATATGGTCGATCAAATGGCGGCTTTGTACCCAAATCTTGTGAAAGCACGGACCCCCATCACCAATGCGTACACCACGATTGAAGGCCGACCGATTTATTGGCTAAAAATATCAGACAACCCCAATGTGGATGAGGACGAGCCAGAGGTACTGTATGATGCCGTTCACCATGCTCGTGAGCCTAACAGCATGTCGCAGCTGATATTTTACATGTGGTATTTACTGGAAAACTATGACACTGACCCTGAAATCAAATACCTCGTCGACAACACAGAAATGTATTTCGTGCCTTGCGTGAACCCAGATGGGTATATTTACAATGAAACCACCAATCCAAATGGCAGTGGTTTCTGGCGTAAAAACCGTCGTGATAATGGAAATGGCACATTTGGAATTGACCTAAATCGCAATTATGGTTATAAATGGGGCTTCGACAATTCTGGCTCCTCGCCAAATCCAAACTCCGAGACATACCGTGGTACTGAACCGTTTTCTGAGCCCGAAACCCAAATGATGCGGGATTTTTGCCTTGCTCACCATTTTCAGATTGCGCTCAATTATCACACGTACGGTAACCTGCTCATCTATCCGTGGGGTTGGGTTGATGGTGCTTCACCAGACCATGCCACATTCTCCACTTTTGGCCCATATCTTACCCGTGAAAATGATTTTCTCACTGGCTTCGGCTCTCAGACCGTGGGCTACACCACGAATGGCGACTCTGACGATTGGATGTACGGCGAGCAATCCACTAAACCAAAAATATACTCCATGACCCCGGAAGTTGGCCCCGATAATTACGGATTCTGGCCGCCTTCCATAGCCATTGATGACCTCAACCGTTCGAATATGACAATGAACCTGACTGCAGCGCACCTAGTATTGAATTTTGGGGTGCTGACACCAGGTGGCGATCGTTTTTTGAGTCAACAGCAAGGCTCTATCCTGTTTTCCTTGAAAAAAATGGGGCTAGCTTCTGGGCAGCTAACTGTCAAGCTGGAGCCTGTTAGCAGCAATATCGCAGCAGTTGGAAACCCTATCAACTATGGCATGTTCCACTTAGAAGAAGCATCGAACAGTATACCGTTTACCCTAAAATCTACGGTGCAGGATGGCGAGCTAGTGCAATTTAACTTGGTGCTGGACAATGGCCTTTACCAATGGCGTACCCCAGTTGAGCGAGTTTATACCAGCCTTGTTCAAACAAATTTCTTGGACGCAGCTGACAATGGAAACAACTGGAACACTGGTGGTTGGTCACTTACAAATGAGCAGTACCATTCAGCACCAACAAGTTTTACAGATTCTCCAAATGGTCAGTACGACTCAAATTCCATTACTGAAATTGAATTAAAAAATCCGGTAAAAGTAAAAGATGCGACCAGTGTAGTATTGAGCTATTGGGCAAAATGGGATATTGAGGAGGATGAAGATTATGTGCAAATTTTGGGCAATTTCAATAATATCGGATACCAGTCGCTTTGCGGAAAATACACAGAGGCAGGTACCGATCAGCAGGTCTTCCTTGAGCCACTTTATGACGGACATCAGCAAAATTGGGTGCGGGAAGAAATCGATTTGACCGAATGGCTGGTGATTGGCGATAGCGTAAATTTCAAGTTTGCCTTTAAGTTGGTATCTGACGAGGCCATCCAAGAAGATGGGTTTTATTTTGATGACTTTGAGCTAAAGGTTGTCAAAAATGGCGGCACTACCAGCACTTTGGATTTTGATACTTCCGATTTTACGCTTACCACACGGCCAAATCCAGCCAGTGACCATGTCATCATTGATTTAAAAGGCGAAAACATACCTAATTTGCCAATGCAGTTGCAGGTTTTCAATGCCTTAGGACAATTGGTTGATCAGCAGGTTTTTAGTGGCCAGATTTACAGGTTGGAAACTGGAAATTGGGAGCAAGGCTTTTACCAATATCGAATTTCGGTAGGTGGTAATTGGCTTCCTGCTGGCCGATTCTTGATTTCAAAATAATACGACTATCATTCTTTATTTTTTAATTGGTTTTTTCAACGGAAAAAATAGTTTTTCCAAAATGCTGTGCCTATCTTTGCGCCCGTTTTTGAAGAGCTTTTGTGCAATTCGAAACGACCATTAATAATTTATTCATAAATTTTATAAGCATGTTCGCAATCGTAACCATAGCCGGTCAGCAGTTTAAAGTGACAGAAGGCCAGGAGCTTTTTGTTCACCGGTTAGAAGCCGAAGAGGGTGCCAGCGTTTCGTTCGATCAGGTACACTTGGTTGACAACAGCGGTTCCGTCAACATCGGCACGCCGATAGTGAAGGGCGCCAAAATTGGTGCTACTGTCCTAAATCCACTCGTAAAGGGTGACAAAGTCATTGTTTTCAAAAAGAAAAGGCGCAAAGGCTACCGTGTAAAAAAAGGCCACCGTCAGCAGTTTTCGAAAATCAAAATCGACTCGATCACTGCATAATACGGGCGTCTGTTCTTTCCAGCTAGTGAGCTGGGCAATTTTTCAACCATAAAATTTTTCAAAAATGGCACATAAGAAAGGGGAAGGTTCAACCCAGAACGGTCGGGACAGTAATGCGAAACGACTTGGTGTGAAACTTTATGGCGGCCAAGCGGCCGTAGCAGGAAATATCATCGTTCGTCAGCGTGGCACTAAATTTCACGCAGGTGAGCATGTTTATATGGGCAAAGATTATACTCTCCATGCAGGCATTGATGGCACAGTGGTTTTCCGCAAGAGCCGTCGTGACCGTACTTTCGTGAGCATTATGCCTTTGACCGCAGAAACTGTGGCTCCAGTTGCTAAGGCCAAACCAGCTCCTAAGAAAGAGGAGAAAGTAGTGGTGCCTGTAGCAATCCCAGTCAAAGCTGCTGAGCCAGCAGCAGCGGCCAAACCAGCCGCTAGTAAAAAGGACGACCTGAAGAAAATTGAAGGAATCGGCCCAGCAATTGAGAAGTTGCTTAATGCAGAAGGAATCGTTACATTTGCAGGGTTGTCAGAAACAGCTGCTGACAAAATTAAAGACATCCTTGTTGCAGCTGGTTCACGTTTCGGCTTCCACGACCCAACCACATGGCCTCACCAAGCTAGCTTGGCAGCCGCTGGCAAATGGGATGAGCTGAAGAAACTGCAAGATGAACTCGATGGAGGCAAAGCAGTTTCCACCTCGGAAGAGGAATAATCAATCTGAATAGTTTTAGTTTTCATAGCTTTATATTTGGAGTCCTGCCCTTGGGCGGGACTTTTTTATGTGGGGGAATATCAGGTAGAAAAATGAGAGGGGTGAGCATCTAGTTGACGCTCACCCCTCTCATTTTTCTACCTGATAATATTTCTCAACGCTTAAAAAGCGATTCCACAAAAGCCCGTTTGTTAAAAACCTGCAGCTTGTCCATGGATTCCCCAACACCGATGTACTTGATGGGAATTTTAAACTGGTCTGAAATACCAATGGCAACACCACCTTTGGCAGTGCCGTCCAGTTTGGTCAATGCAAGACAGCTAACTTCCGTGGCAGCGGTGAATTGTTTGGCCTGTTCAATGGCATTTTGGCCAGTGGTTGCATCCAAAATCAACATCACATCATGCGGTGCATCCGGTAAGCATTTGCTGATGGAGCGCTTGATCTTGGTCAACTCGTTCATCAGGTTGATTTTCGTGTGAAGGCGGCCAGCAGTGTCAATTATGCATACATCGAGATTGTTTTTAAGCGCATAATCTACGGTTTCATAAGCCACAGCGGCGGGGTCGGTATTCATACCTTTTGCATAAAAATGGCACCCAACCCGTTCAGACCAGATTTTCAACTGGTCAACGGCAGCTGCCCGGAATGTGTCACCTGCACCTATCACGACTTTTTGACCTGCCTTCGTAAATTGGTAGGCTAACTTGCCGATGGTCGTAGTTTTGCCCACACCATTTACCCCGACGACCAACAACACATAGGGCTTTTTTACTGGAGGTGGCATGAAATCCTCCGTGTCCCCAGTATTGTTCTCTTCCAACAACTGAACGATTTCGTCTCGCATGATGCGGTCCAATTCGCTGGTATTCAGGTATTTATCACGCTTGACACGGTCTTCAATCCGGTCAATGATTTTGACGGTAGTCTCCAGACCTACATCCGAAGCGATGAGGATGTTTTCGACTTCGTCAAGTACTTCCACGTCCACTGTTGATTTGCCAGCTACAGCTTTGCTCAGTTTATCGAAGAAGCCAGTTTTGGTTTTTTCAAGCCCTTGGTCTAGGTCTTGCTCTTTTTCCTTGGTGAAGAATTTTTTGAAAAAACTCATTTTGTGAGGAATGAGGTATGAGACATGAGGTAGAACGGGTGTAGAATTAAGTTTACCCCTAATGCCAATACCAGTTTCGTGAAACGACAAAGGCTTTTCTTAAAGCAGGTTTAAGAAAAGCCTTCGAGATTTATCGGCAAAATGGTGTGCGGAAAATTACTTCTTCTCGAAGAACTCCTTCACCTTGTCTTTGTGAATCATCAATTCTTTGTAAGTGTACCTGCCTGTCTTAGGATCTTTGATACTCTTTACGACTTTAACGAAATCACGCCCAGAACCTACGTTGGCAGCACGTTGGGCAACTTTTGCGTTCTTTGATACTTTTGCCATGACTTACGGAATTGAAAATGTTGATATTTTTTTACTTCCCAAGAACAATACCACGTTCCAAAAAGATTACTTAATCTCCCGGTGAATGGTAACTTTTTTCAGAAAAGGGTTGTATTTTTTTAATTCGAGGCGATCTGGTGTGTTCTTGCGATTTTTCTCCGTTACATAACGGGAAATTCCAGAAACATCCATCTTGCGCTGCTCGGTGCACTCCAAAGTAATGAGAATGCGATTTCCTTTGCTTTTCTTAGCCATTTTATTTCAGTTATACTGTTTTTAAAACAGAATTGGTTCAAAAATTAGCCTTTCTTTGGCGTGAGGGAGATATGCTGTGCGAAACCCCTTGCTTGCTGTTTTTTCAAGTAAGCTGACAAGCCGTGCTTGCTGATACTCCGAAGTGCTGTGTTGGAGACCTTAAGTACAATCCATTCGCCAGTTTCAGGGATGAAAAAGCGCTTCTTGAACAAGTTCGGCAAAAACCTACGGCGGGTCTTCCGGTTCGAGTGCGATACCGAATTACCGGATACCGGACGTTTTCCTGTTAATTCACAAACTCTTGACATAATTTCTAAGTTTCGAGTTTCGAGTATTGAATTTCAAGTTGTTCCAACCCAAAACCCAAAACCCAAAACATTTTACACGTGACTCCGAGAGGACTCGAACCTCTAACCTTCTGATCCGTAGTCAGATGCTCTATCCAATTGAGCCACGGAGCCATTTTTGAACGATGCACCTAACCACTTTTTCATGAAAAGAAGTTCATCCTGTGCTCGTTTTTCTAGTTTTCAAAGTTCCAAAAAACTATTTTTTTCGGAAGCGGCTGCAAAAATAGCGCTTTCAAGAACAAAGAAAAATTTTTTACCGAAAAAACTTTTTAATTGTTTCGTCAAGGGTTCAAAGTTTGACAAATTTCGCCGAAATCCCTTTCCCAAGGTCAAAAATATTGACAAAATAAGTGCCTGCTGCCCAGCCGCTCACGTCAATTTCTAAAATCTGAGGTTCAAAAGGCTTTGCTTGTTCAAGAATTTCATAGTGTATTTCTTGACCCAGTATGTTGAACACCCTAAATCGGAGCAACTGAAAATCCGCAATTGAATATTCCACAGTCAATTTGTCAGCTACAGGATTGGGGTAAACGCTGAAAATATCCCTTCCACCGATGTAATCTTCCTCGAAACTTCCAGCCTCTCGTTCTTTTTGCATTGCGATGCAGTAGCTGTGGAGGTATTTCATACTGTTGTAAACATCAAGCCTTCCACCAGTTGAAGTCCTGTTTTTTAAGTTTGGCAATTTGTCAACTCCCTTTAGTATGGCATCCCGTACCAATCGGGCGGCTGCGGCAGGGTCAGTCTCAGCAAGTTTGTCGAGGTCGGAACAAGGTAGGCTGTAAAGCAAGGCAATTGCACCAGCCACGTGTGGGCAGGCAGCAGAAGCACCTGAGAATCCTGCTCGGTATTTTCCGTTGAGGTCGGTAGTTGGCATAGAGGAACCAGGAGCGGTTAGGTCAATTGTCTTTTTTCCATAGGCAACACCAGGCAGTTTTTGGTCAAGCGAATCAGAGGCTGTCACAGTAATCAGGTATTCACTAGCACAAGAGGAGGGCATGTCGCCAGTTTGGTCAATATCAAAATTATCATTTCTGGTAGCTACCACATTTAGCACGCCAAGAGCGCCTAAGGTATCGTACAATGAAGCCCAAACAGGCTGGGTTGCACAATCAACTGGATCATCTAGGCCAAATGAACCATTGGTAGCTACAATAAATGCACCTTTTTCGCCACCGGTGTCATTGTAAAGCTCCCTCATCGTGATTGCATATTCAAGAGCTTTAATTACCGGACCAATGGAATTGAATCCATAATTAATATGAAGTGGCAATATTTTTATGTGCCAGTTTACCCCGCTTACACCTTCGTTGTTATCGCCTTCGGCTCCAATTACACCGAGCACGTTGGTGCCATGATTTGTGGTAAACGGGAAATACAGGCTATCCGCACTGAAATTCCAACCATACAGGTCGTCAACATATCCATTGCCATCGTTGTCCATGCCGTCTAGCAATTCATTGGGGTTATGCCAAATATTAGCTTGCAAATCTTGGTGCAAAAGGTCAAAACCCCCGTCTATCACCGCCGCAACGATTTCCTTCCCACTTGTCGTTGGGCCACCCTGAGCAAGCGACCAAACCTCCGGTAAGCGGATTTTATCCAAATTCCACTGGGTAGGAAAAAGTGGGTCGTTGGGCACCGAATCCCTTCGGGGTTCTACTTTCAAATTCCAGCTAGCCGAAATTATTGCCTCGTCGTTGCGGAGCGACTCCAAACCCACCGTTTTTTCTTTATCACAGGTTTGTGAAAGCAGGTAAAATTGGAAACGCTCCGAAATAGTGCTTTCTAAGTTAAAATTTGCCTGCGGCCATTTGGCTTGGAGCCGCATGACAAGTCTGTTCGGCGATTCGCTTTTTTTCAATTGAACGATAATTTCCGAATGTTCGCACGGAGATTGCGTAGTTGCGAGCCCAAGTACAGGCAGGAGAAGTAGGATGGGATAGAGTAACGTTTTCATGAGCGTAATTTTTGGTTTTGACAATTGTCAAACCTGTTTAATTGTCTAAGCTGAGTTGGTCTGGAATATTAAATTTTCACAAAGCTAACCGAAATCTTTTTAGTTAAATCAAACATGTTTACAATGTAAACGCCTGATGACCAATCTGTTACGTCAAGCACAATGGATTGGGGTTCAAATGGTTTGGGGGTGGCGTCAAGGTCAATCGTCATTTCCTGACCCAACATGTTGAACACACGGATTTTTACATCCTTGAAATCAACGTTGCCGTAATCAATCGAAATCAAATCAGAAGTTGGATTGGGCGTCACTCGGATTAGCCCTTTTTTGTCGATGTACAATTCCTTAAAATTGCCTTCTTCCCGTTCTGGTGCACGGCTAATGCAATAGGCATGGAGGTATTTCATGGCTTCGTAAACATTCAGCCTGCCGCCAGAAACGGTTTCTTTGGCAAGGCTAGGTACGGCATCTGTGTTTTCCAAGACGGCATTCCGAATGAGCAGGGCACACTCAGCAGGAGCGGACAAAGCCAGAGAATCTAGTTCGGTGCAAGGCAAGCTGTACAATAGGGCTACTGACCCCGCTACATGCGGACATGCCGCTGAAGTGCCGCTGAAATCCTGCCTGAAAGTACTGTTCGTATTTGCAGTAGCTATGCCTTGACCGGGGGCGCCAAGGTCAATGCTTTCAAAGCCGTAGGCCGCACCATTTGCTCGCTTATCATCCTGCCCTGTATTGGTCACTGATAGAAGATATGGGCTCGTACAGCTTGTGGGAATATCACCGACCACGTCCACATCCCAATCGCCATTAGCGGTAGCGGCCACGCTAAGCACCCCAGCTTGTCCCAGCACATCGTACAATGAACCCCAGACAGGTTGCTCAATACATTTCACTTGGTCTATGCCAAAGGAGCCATTGGTCACCACAACGAAAGCTCCCTTCTCTCCATTTGTTTGGTTGTATAATTCCCGTTGGTCCAGCACATAATTGAAGGCAGAAATGACTTCATCCACATACTCAACAGCCAGATACATAAGCTTCACGTTCCAATTGATACCTGAAATGCCAATTCCGTTGTTCCCACTAGCTCCAATTATGCCACTGACCGAAGTGCCATGCTTTTCGACCGTGAAAATGGGGGAGTTTGCCCTGAAGTTCCAACCATACACGTCATCGGTGAAGCCATTGCCATCGTTGTCAATGCCATCATTGGGTATTTCAGCGGTATTTTTCCATGAATTGCCTAAGAGGTCAGGGTGGCTGATGTCAAAGCCTTTGTCAAGCACAGCTACCACGATTTCACGGCCAGTAGCGGAGGTGCCACCAGTGGATATTTCCCAAACTTTTGGCGCTCCAATGCGCTCCATACTCCATTGGGTATTGTAAAGTTCATCGTTCGGGATGCTGTCACGAAAGGTGATGGGGGCATTCCAAGATGCGGATACGACTTCCGGTTTGTTTTTGATGAAATCAATAAATGCTTGGCGGTCAATTATTTTGGAAGCGCTGAGGAGGTAAATATGAAATCGCTCGGATAGCGTTTTTTCAATTGTTATTTGCTTCGCAAATTGGCAGGAAATGTTGGCGTTGTCTATAAAAACGGACGGATTGGTTCCGCTTTGAAGCTGGACAACTATTTCATCAAGCTTTTGACTGGTAACCTGTGGCTGTAAAGCAAAATTTGCTTGCGAAAAAGCAAACAGTCCATGAAGCATGAACAAGGTAGCGATGGGATAAAATAGTTTCATAACTTATTTTTTGAGCGAATTAATTAATTCATTACGCAAGCTAACCAAATATGGCACAGCCTGCAACATACGGTTGCCATACCAAGAAAACAACTCACCGTCAACAAGTTTTACGACTGCCAAAGGACAAAGTTGTTTAATTTCCTCAAAATGCTTTTCCTTGAACGGATACGGTTCAGAAGAAAGCATGACCACATCTGGATTCAAGGAAGCAAGCTCCTCCAACGTGATTTCCGGGTAGCGTGTTTTGGCGTTAAAAATATTTGTGAAACCTGCCTGCTCCAACATGTTATCTATGAATGTATTGCTGCCAACGGCCATCCACGGGCGGTACCAAATGAGGTAAGCCACTTTAATAGAGGAATTGGCATTGACGGGTGCTACCGAAGACACAAGTGAATGGAAGGCAGAGGCTATTCGGTTGGCAAGTGCACTTGCTTTTTCTGATGTCCCAGTTATTTCCCCAACTGATTTTATCATGCCCAAAGCATCTTCTAAAGTCGAAATGTCGCTGGCCCAAACTGGGTAAATTGCCTGCAACTGTTCAATTTGTGAGCGGTCGTTTTCCTCTTTGTTGGCGATGATTAGGTCTGGCTTAAGCGCAGCAATTTTTTCGAAACTCACATTTTTAGTGCCTCCAACTTGGGTTTTTGAGCGGTATTTTTCTTTGGGGTGGACGCAAAATTTGGTCACTCCAACCACCTCGTCTTCTAGGCCAAGACCAAACAGAAGTTCGGTCTGAGAGGGCACAAGTGAGATGATGCGCTTCGGGTTTGCGTCTAGCTGGATGGTATGTTCAATTTGGTCGGTAAATGTCATTTTCGCAAATATAACTAAGTGTCTAGTTCTTTTTTACCTTCGCTGCATCACCTTTTTTGCTTCAAAAATGAGCAACAACATTGCCACTCGCATTTATGATTTTTTGAAAAACTACCAGCCGTTCAACCTGCTGGAACGAGAGGTGCTGCTGCAAGTTTCAGCCAATGTTGTGGTAAAATACTATCAGCAGGGACAGGAATTGTTTCATCAGGATGGTGACCCAGGTGCTTACTTTTTTGTAGTACGGGAAGGGGCAATCATGTTGTTTAAAGAAGAAAACGGCAAGGAAATCTTGGTGGATGAGTGCGGTGAGGGCGACTTGTTTGGCATGAGGCCGCTACTGGCTGGGCAGAACTATGCCTTCACGGGCAAGGCAGAGGAAGAATCGTTGGTATATGCCATTCCCATCAGTGTTTTCAAACCTATTTTGAAGGGAAACCCGAAAGTGACTTGGTACCTCGCCAAACACCTCGCAACGGATGCTGGCCGCAATTTTGCCAACCTGCACAAAGGCCACCTTTTTTTAGACCAAGATAAGTACCTCGATGGTCAGTTCAGGCTCGTAGAAATACAATCGCTGGAAACAAGCAAAAAGCCTGTGACCTGCCCGCCGACCTGCTCGATTCGAGATGCAGCTGTGATAATGACCAAGCATCGGGTTAGCAGTATTATTGTCGTGGACGAGGAGGGGCGCCCCGTTGGTATCGTGACAGATTTGGACTTTCGGAGCAAGGTAGTCACAGGAAAATTCGAGGCAACAGAGACTGTCGCAGCGCTGATGAGTAGCCCAGTGATTACAGTCGGTGCCGAGGTGACGGTGGCCGACGTGCAAATAGAAATGGTTCGCCGCCGCATTCATCACCTCTGCGTGACGGAAGACGGTACTCCCCATACCAAGGTGCTCGGCGTCCTGAGCGAACATGACCTCTTAGTGATTCAAGGCAACAACCCCGCTGTATTGGTTCGGGAAATTTTGCGGAGCAAAACTGCCTTGGAATTGCGCCGAATCCGGGAGCGTTCTGAGCGGTTGTTGGAGAAATATATTTACCAAGAGGTCAGCATTTCCTACATCTGCAACATCATGTCCGAGGTGAACGATACGCTCGTGCGCAGGGCCATTGAACTGGGGATGGAAGATTTGGAACAAGAAGGCCAGCCAAGAACCGAAGTGCCATTCGCTTGGTTGACGCTTGGCAGTGGCGGCCGAAAGGAGCAACTCTTGCGCACCGACCAAGACAATGCCTTAGTGTTCGCTGATGTGCCTGAGATGGATTTGGAGAAAACACAAAACTATTTTCTGGCCCTGTCTGAACGGGTGACGAAAATGCTGTACGATATTGGCTTTGATTATTGCCCCGGCAAAATGATGGCCAGCAACCCACTCTGGTGCAAGTCTCTGACTTCTTGGAAGCGCCAGTTTGCGAATTGGATGCTCACGCCGGACCCTCAGCACATCCGTTATTGCACTATTTTCATTGACTATCGTCCGGTGTACGGAGATGAGGCGCTGACGGATTTATTGACCCAGCATATTTTCGATGTGGTGGAACATAATCCCGGCTTCCTGTCGCACATGGCCAAAAGCACGGTAGAGAATCCGCCACCGCTGAGCTTTTTCCGCAATTTCGTGGTGGAGGCCAGCGGAGAACACAAGGACAATTTTGACATCAAAAAAAGGGCAATGATACCCCTGGCAGATGCTGCTAGGGTGTTGATTCTGGATGCCAAAGTGGGCAAAATCAACAACACGTTCCAGCGATTTGAAAAACTGGCGGAACTGGAGGAACAGAACCGGGAGCTGTTCGAATCTGCGGCAGAAGCTTATGAAATACTGATTCGATACCGCACCTTGCAGGGTTTGAAAAACAAAAGTTCTGGCCGTTTTTTCAAACCTGCCGAACTTACCAAAATGGAACGACTGAACCTGAAGAACACTTTTCGACCGATTGATGAATTGATTTCACTGCTTACGCTCCGTTATCAGATTGGTTATTTGCGGTAATTTCATGCTTTGTTCCCACTCTGATTTTTTACCGAAAAAATAGTATTTTGGCTGTTCTTCAAGCTTCAAAATATTGCCCAAATGCAGCCATCCATTTACCGAAATCCATCCATTGACTTTTTTGGCCTTCGGGTTGATGAACCCATCACGATGCTCACCGACTTACTGGTGACTGTAGTTTGTTGGTTTGCTTTTCGCCAATTGGGCAAAATGCGACATCCGCTTCCCGTCGGCAAAGGCTCCATCCATCGCCTGCTTCGGGGCTATTTTTTGACGATGGGAATGGCCACATTGTTGGGCGGGCTCATTGGCCACAGCTTCAATTACGCACTAGGTATCCATTGGAAAATTCCCGGCTGGTACATCAGCATGTTTTCGGTTGCCTTTTTGGAGCGGGCTTCCATTTTTCATACATTCCCACTGATACGTCCCAGATTAGCTCAGTTTTTTGCCGTCCTCAATATTGTGGAGCTGTTGTTTTTCCTCATTATTTCGGTCGCTACCATGAATTTTTACTTCGTCATGGGACATGCTGCTTACGGCATCCTGATAGTTACGGGCGGCTTCCAAGGATTTGTTTTTTTCAAAACCCGTCATGAGGGGAGCAAGCAATTTTTGAGAGGTGTGATCACGGCCACCATTGGGGCGCTTTTCTTCGTAAATGAGTGGGCGATCGGCGTTTGGTTCAACCACATGGACATAGCCCACGTGACAATGGCACTCGGCTGTTGGTTTTTTTATTTGGGAGGTAAAAAAATTGTGGAAAAACCGCTTGAATCCGCAACTGAGAGCACTGAGCTTACTCCTCAGTCTTAAATCGCTTAATCAATCTTCTTCCTCGTTGACCTCGGTTTTCAAGTCCCTGTTGGCGGCAATGCTGGCATTCAGCTCAAAACCTATTTGTAGGATAAGACAATTGAGTTGTATCCAGAGCATCAGTACGATGATGGTGCCGATGGAGCCATAAACTTTGTTGTAAGTGCCAAAAGAGTTGACGTAGAAAGAAAAGGCAACAGAAATGGTGATGGAAAGTAGCGTGGCGAGTGTAGCGCCTGGCGTAATCCATTTGAACCTAGTGCGCAAAGCAGAACCGTAGCGGTAAATGAGGGCTATGCTGAAATAGAAAAGTGACAAAATGACCACCCATCGGAATATTTCGATGGAACGTTCGGTGGCATTGTTTAGCTTCAACAGGTCTGCTATCCAATTAATTATGATGTCGCCAAGGATGATGAGCAGTACGGAACTGGCAAGTAGTAACCCCAATTGCATGGTCAGGCCGATTGCGATAAGCCGCTTTTTCCAGGCTGGCCTTTTTTGGAAAACGGCCACATGTGTTTTCTCGAAACCTTGCATCATGGATAACATGCCATTCGAAGAGAAGTAAATGGCCAGCACAAAGCCCAAGGATAGAAAACTGGAGCTAGGCTTTACCAATTCCTTGATGGTGGATTGTAGCTCCAAGCCTGCGTTGTTAGGCATGATGAGGCTGATGTATGCATTGATTTCTTGCTCAAAATTTTCGTAAATGGGCAAATAGGTAGCCACTGTAAACAAAAAAATAATAGCGGGAAACAAGGAGAGGAAGAAGCTGTAGGCCATCGCATTGGCCCTCGAGAAGAGCGTGATACGCTTGGATTCGTTATACAAGAACACCATCACATCGTAGAGCGGAACACCAAAAAAACCGGGAAACGAATGTGTTTTAGCCCAATTCAAAATCGCCTGCACCCAAGGGTGCCGCTCGAAAGCTTCGGCGATTTTCGGATAGGATGGTAGGCGAAAACGCATGGTGATAGTTGGCTGGTTTTGGTAATTCGTTGGCAAATGTAGGGAAATCGGGTCAACCACTCGCTTACAGCTCCAATCCTTTCCCTAACTTCGCAAGATGAAAAAAAACATCCTGCTTGCTTCCCTGGTTTTTGCCTTTTTAGGGGCCAAATCACAAGATATTCAGAGCCTGAGAGCTTCGCTGATGCAATATCAATTTAATGCCCTGCCGCTTAATCCTGCCTATGCCGGACGGTTGGAGGCAACAAGTTTTGAGGCATTTTACTACGGAAGTTTTGCTTCGCAACAGCAGGTCAGCCGCTCTGCGATGGTCAGTCTGCATGGGCGTGGCGGTGCTTCACAACAGTTGGGGTGGGGTGGTGTGCTCCAGTTTCACAACCAGGAATTTTACAACGAACTGAATTTTCACCCAGCTTTTTCAAGGATACTTCGATTATCTTCAGGGAATGTTTCCTTTGGCGCTACTGTCGGTTTCAATTATTTCGATGTGGATGAAACGGTGCTTACATCCCTCAGTTCCAGTTTTTTTTCCGTGGATGGTGGGGTAGGTGTTTTTTATCACAATCAACGTTCATTCCTAGGGGTGTCCATGCTCAGTTTTTTTGAAAAAACCTTGTCGACCCAAGATGACAACACCGGCAGCCTGCCCCGTTCCCGCCCTATCAATTTGCACATGGGCAGCCTCTTTCGCATCAACGATGATATTTATTTGAAACCTACGCTCTTGTTCCGTTACGCCAATGTTTATGGAATTCCCGAACAAAACTCCATGACAGACTACACAGTTGTTTCTGTGGATGCACATGCCAGTGTGTTTGTGCAGGGTACTTATGTGATTGGGCTATTGGCTGGATATTCGCACCCAGAATTCGGTTTCAACCAGACCCGTTTAGGGCTCTCGGCCACCCTTCTTTTTGGCAATATCCGCTTTGGCTATGCTATCCAATACAACAACCAAGCTGCTAGCTCTGTCTCTTTGCCAGCCAGCCATACAATTACCGCAGGTTACGATTTTTTTGAAGACCCCGAGGAGGGTAGGCGGGTATTTTGAGTTGGCAGTGGGTAGTCGAGGAGTGCAACTCAGGTACTGACTGCCAACTTTCAAATACTCCTTCTTTTCACTTCTTTCATCACCAAAGTCAGCTCCCGGCTCAGGTCACCCGTCATGGAGGTATTCTCCTGTGTCCGCCGAATCAGGTATGGAATTACTTCCTTCACTTGGCCATACACCATGTATTTTGCTACGTTGTAGCCTGCGGCGGCGAGATTGAAAGTGATGTTGTCGCTCATGCCGAGCAGTTGGCAGAACTGAAGGTGGGGATGGTTCTTTGGCAAATTTTTCTTTGAAATAAGGGCCGCCATTTGGAGGTTGCTCTCGGCATTGTGGCTTGCACAACACACAGCTATTTGCTCAAAATTTTCGATGCAGAACTGAATGCCAAGGTTGAAATCGTGGTCGGTAGCGGCCTTGTTCGGTTGGATTGGGGAGGGATAGCCCATTTCTTCCGCCCGTTTCCGCTCTTTTTCCATGTAAGCACCCCGCACGAGTTTTGCACCTAACAAGTAGCCTTGCTCTTTGGCGAGATCGAATGACTCGGCGATGTAAGCCAAGCGGTCAGTGCGGTACATCTGAAAAGTATTGAAAACAACGACTTTTTCCTTGTTATAGCGCTTCATCATGCGGTTGGCTAGGAGGTCGATGGCAGGCTGAATCCAAGTTTCCTCCGCATCAATGAACACGGACATGCCCATCTCATTGGCATGATGGCAAATGGCATCAATTCTTTTAAGCACGTTTTTGAACTCCCCTTTTTCCTCTGCACTCAGCGCAGGGTTGCTGCTACTGATTTTTTCCAGCAACTCAAACCGAGCCAACCCAGTGATTTTTGTACTAATAACTGGTACTGATCCGAGCGTTGCTGCAAAATCAATGGCCCGCAAATTTTCGTTCATCGTGCGGTTGAAATCTTCCTCATTTTCCTTGGCCTCGGCCCCATAATCCAGCACCGAGTCCACATTCAACTCGTGCAGATGTTCGATGGCAGGAAGTGATTCTAGCAGGGTAGTTCCACCGCAAAATTGTTTGAAAATGGTGCTTTTGACTGTTGCTTCAAAAAATGGAAGTGGGATTTTGGTGCCCAGCAAACCTAGTTTGGAGCCGATATTGACAAGGTGGCGATTGTTCATCATCTTGAACAACCATTGGGTTTTCAACAACTCCTCATCGGATTTCCCGGCAAATGCAATTTGGGTATTGGAAAAATCTAAGGCAGGCTCACCACCCGGCGATGCACCAAAGGCTTTGGCAATTTTCTCAAGTTGCTCAAGGGATTTTACAGGTTTCCCCTCTTTCTTCATGTATGGTTAGGAGGAAAGAATGTTAAAATGGAGGATTGGATAAGTTGTGAAAATATCCAATCCTCCATTCCAATATTCATTACTTAAAAGGTTCGAACATAGTATCTAATTCCTTCTTGAATTCTTCATCTTTTTGGCTTTCTACAGCCCGGGTCAGCAGGTCTTTCACATTCATGAATAACTGCAAATCCTGCTCAAAAGTACCATCTTTTCCTGTAAGTCGTGGATCGAGTCCATTCAAGAAGGTCAATTGCTGCCTAGTTTCTTCAGCTAATATTTTCAAATGTGGCTTGGCTTTTTCGTAGCCCCCAGCAGCCACCATCACGTTCAGCATCTGCATTGTATTCCAGTCGTACGGGAAATTGTAGTTCGGGAAAGATTGCAGGTATTTTTCGATGAGGTTGACAGCTTTTTCTTTTTCGCCTTTGTCAGCCAGCCTTCTTGCGCCACGCAACATCACTACCCGCATACTCTGGATGCTTGGGCCGTAGCTGCGGTCAATGAAAGTTGGGTGTGTATCGAAATTGCCCCATTTAAACTTGTTCATCACGTTGTCGTAGAGCAAATCGGTGTTCACTCGGCCATAACCATAAACGTACAGCCCTTGTTCACTCTGTGATTTGATTGGTGTGATTCGCAAGCCGAGTCCTTCCAACTGCATGTAATCCTCAAGGCCCAACATTTTATCTGGCCGACAAGTCACGGCGAAGTAAACTGGACGGTCATTGATATTTGAAGCAACAACGTCGAGTACAGCCAATTCGTCTTTGGTCAAGTAAGACAGGTCCTTGTTCCCGGTTTTATGGAACGGCAATTTCAAAGGAACTTTATCGGTCAGGGTCAGGCTGTCGCCTGGGTTAATACCGAACAATTCACCAGCTTTTGACAGGTCAATTGGAAGGTACACGTTGGCAGATGGGAAAATCGCATCCACCCGGTTGTTTTTGGAAGTTTTATCCTCACCCGTCATTTCCAACGCACGTTGAGCGGTCATTTCACCAGCATCTTGGTTGGCTAGATAGTAAACGGCGTTGCGTTTTTTCCCGCGGTAGGCATCCGCTGGTATCGTCAATTTGACAGGTGGTGAATCGTTGATTTTGCGCCGCAACAAATTGATGTACCAATCCACTTGGATGAGCGAAAGGTTTACTACACGCACATCCCGACGGATGCCCTCCACCTCTTGCGCATACCAAAGCGGATAAGTGTCATTGTCACCGTAGGTGAAAATAATGGCGTTCGGTTGACAACTGTTCAAGAAGTTGGACGCATAGTCACGGGATGCATAATGTCCAGCGCGGCTGTGGTCGTCCCAGTTTTGGCTCCCCATGAGGTATGGGGCAGAAAGTGCTAGTACCGTGGCCAAGCCACCAGCACCAAGTCCGCCTATTTTGTCCTTGAGCATATGATAAACCGCCAGCACGCCCATGCCAATCCAAATACAGAAGGTAAACATGGAGCCGACCAACACGTAGTCCCGTTCACGAGGCTCGTTTGGTGGTTGGTTAGAGTAAATGATGATGCCGAGGCCAGTTATCAGGAACATGGCCATAATGGACATCGCATCTTCTGGTTTTCTGTAAAAATGGAAGAACAAACCGAGCAAGCCAAAAATCAAGGGAATAAAGAAATAATGGTTTTTCGATTGGTCGTTCTTCATCGAATCAGGAAGGTTGCGGGCTTTGTAAAGCCGCATTTCATCAATGAATTTGATACCACTTTCCCAGTTACCGCTTTTCACATCCCAAGAATAGTAGCCTTGCTCGGCATTTTGGCGACCAATGAAATTCCAGGCAAAATAGCGCCAGTACATCCAGCCGAACTGGTAACGGAACATGTAGGTCATGTTGTCCCCGAAGGTGATGCGACCTGTAGGTTTATCCACCCAAGCCCGATATTTCTCAGGGCGGTTTTGTGAATCATCGCCCATGCGGGGGAAGAGGTGCTTGTCTTCAGGATTGTATTTGTAGGATACTTTCTCGTCGGTGATTTCGTAGCTGCATTCTTCTTTACCATTCACTGTTTTCACCACCTGGCCATAGCGTGGCGTGACATCGTTGTCAACAGGATCGGCATCGAAATCAGTGCCATAGAGTAGGGGACGCTCTCCGTATTGCTCACGGTTCACATAGCTCAAGAGTCGGATTGGGTCACTTGGCTTGTTCATGTTGACGGGTGGGTCAACATTGGCACGAACCAATACGACGCCGATGGTTGAGAACCCTACGACCGCCATTAGGGCACTGAAAATCAGCACTTGCAACAAGTGGCGATCTGCATTGCGCAAGCCAAAATGGAATAATAATGCGACAACGGGCGAAATCAAAAGGTTTGCCCAACCAAATGCAAAAAAACCATATAAAACGGCTAAGCTGCAAAGTATGATTTGGTCAACTTTACCACGTCGGGAAGCATACCGCATTCCGAAGAAAAAGATGGCCATGAGGACTAAGGCAGTTGGTATCAAGCCAGAATTGAAAGGCATACCAAATCCATTGACCATTTGAAGTTCCATCCAACTCCACATATTGGCAATCCCTGTGATTACCAAACTTTGAATGGCAGCAATGATGAGAAAACCCATTGCGAAAGCACCCAATGCACCAATATACTTGTCCTCGCTTTTCCAAGGCAGGTAAATGGCTAAAGCCAAAACTAGCAGTGAGCCTAGACCTTTCATCAGAATTCCGCTTGCGCCGGAGGCGACTACAATCAGGGTGACCAAAAGGCCAATTGCCAATCCAATGCGAAGCAATACCGAAACAGGCTTGCTGATTTGTATGTCTCTTTTAAAATAATACAACATTGCCAGAGCGGGGAAGGTCAGCAAGCTCAACAAGTGTACACCAATAGACAGTGCTGCAGCATAAATTGTGAAGACCAACCAGCGGTCATGCTTAGATTCATTAGGTAGGTTGTACCATTTCAACATGCTCCAGACCGTGAGGCAGGTGAAGAACGTGGACATGGCGTACACCTCCCCCTCTACCGCAGAAAACCAAACGGAAGTGGCAAAGGTCATGCACAAACCTGCGACGAGGCCAGCACCTGCCAATGCGATGTTTTGGCCATTGTCGGTTTCACCTTCACGACCTACCAGTGACAACTTGCCCAAAATAATGGTAATCCAAGCCAGGAACATGGCACCAAACGCCGTGCAAATGCCCGACATGAAGTTGACAGCAAAAGCAATATTTTCAGGATGAGCCTTGGTATCGCTGAATGTTTCGGCGAACCAAATGAACATGCGTCCAACCAGCAGGAACAACGGTGCTCCAGGGGGGTGGACAACTTCCTGTTTGTAGGCGCCCAATATGAACTCACCACAGTCCCAAAGGCTACCGGTAGGTTCGGCCGTTTGGAAATAGACGAAAGCGGCAATGGCAAAAACTAGCCAGCCTGTGATGTTACTAATTGTTTTTAAGGAATTCATGTAGGTGAAAATGGTTGGAAATTAAACTTGCGCTACCTGATTTTGAATGGGTAATTGATTGATACTCAACGCCAAATTTCAAAGAAGAAGAATATTGACGGGCAAATGCAGGTAGCCCTTCCAAAAAGCTGCGCAAATGTATAAAAGAGTTTGGTTTTTTTAGTTACTGTTAGACAGTGGGTTGTTTACAGTTATTAGCCGCAAATAAGGCATTGGCCATTAAAATGCCGTTTGTCCGACCGATAAATTCAATGCACTTCCCCTAAAAACTGCCAAAGCTCTTCCATCTCATTGGCGGAGCGGCCTGCCGGTTGCTCAAAACTGAGGCGGAAGCCCGGTAAAGTATCGGGAAGGTCGCTGAAGCGTCCTTGATGACGAAAGGCAGTATCGGCAAGTGCCTCCGAAGACAGGCTGGCGGGGGCAACGTTTTTGACCATGGAAGGCCGCACATTCACACGGCTGACGGGGGGCTTAGTCGCAGTATCGGCTACGGGCAGCGCCACTTCTTTGTAAATGGTATCTGTCGTGTTTACGTAAACGGTTTCGGTGCGTAGGGATTCAGACATTGGTTTTTGAAGTGCAAAATGAGCGGCCAGCAACAATGCCAACCCTGCCGCTGCCTGCCAAGCGGGCAAACGGTATTGCGCCAGCCGTACCAAAATACCAGTCCGTCGAACTGGCAGCGGCTTAGGCTGCTGCCGCAATGCAGTCAACAAGCGTTCCCGAATAGCCGGGTTGGGTGCTGGACTTTGCTTGAGGACCGCTCGGCTCCGGTTCAAAACTTGATGCAAATGCTGGTATTGCCATTCTGGCATCTCCGCCAAAACGGCTTCTTTTTCCGAAGTGGACAACAGTTCAAACGGCCGTTCAGCCAACAACTGCTTCATGGATATATCTTTACTGTTTTTCATCATTTTTAAATTTGATGCATTGTTTTTGGGTAAAAGATTTTCTCCAAAAACCTTAATACCACAACCTAAAAAGCACTAGCAAACGCCCGCAGCTTGTGTCCCAGTTTTTTTAAAGTGTAAAACATCCTAGACTTCACGGTGCCTTCCGGGCAATCCAGTATTTCAGCAATTTCCCGAACGCTCAATTCTTCTTGGTAGCGCAATACAAAGCATTGGCGCTGTGTTTCGTCCAGTTCGCCGAGAGCTTGGTGCAGTTGCTCCGCAAAAACTTGATTGTCAAAATCTTCCGAAAAGTTTTCACTTAAAAAATCGTCCACACTAGGTGGTGCCGCTTGTCTGGAAGTACGTCGGTACTCATTTTTTACCATATTTCCTGCTACGGCATACAGCCAAGTCGAGAACCGCCGCTCTGGGTCGAAAAGGGAAGTTTTTTCAACTACTTTCATGAAAAGCTCTTGCGTGAAATCGTCGGCCCGGTGTGCGTCATTGCCCAATAGTCGATAAAAATAGCGGTGCATCCGGTCGCTGTAACGATTGTACAACTCCTCAAACGACGCTTCGCAGCCATCGCTGGCAAGGCGTCGCATCAGCTGCTCGTCGGAAAGGGTTTGGTATGTTTTATCGCTTGACAAAAGTTTATGATAAATCCTGAGGGTATTAATTTATTGTTTTAATGCTGGTAACAACCTCATTCAACTACCTCCATAAATACCCGAAATCCAATAAACGGTTGAGGGCTGGTGTAAGTATTGTGGCTAGTAATTTGACCGTAATATGGAATTTCGTTCCAGCTACCACCTTTTGTCACACCGGGTTGGTCAATCATCTCTGCGACGTTCCCACTTACGTTGTAAAGGCCGAAATCATTGGGGAAATAAGAGTCCACTTTTACTGGGAAAAAACCGCCATCGTCGGGTCTGCCAGTGTTAGCGCTGGGGCAATCCTTACAGGGTTCTTCTTTTTGAACATCGTAATTAGCCAAGAAACAGCCTTTCGAATTCCGAATAAAATAACCGCCCCATGGATAGGGTACATCCTTCCTACCCGCTTTGGCAGCGAGTTCCCATTCTGCTTCAGAGGGCAGGCGGAACCGCACTTTTCGGAAGGCTTTCTTCTTGTCGTTACTGGCATTGTACACTTTCGTTATCCATGCACAATACTGTTCAGCAGCCTCGTGGCTGATGTTGACAATCGGGGCTTGCGGGTCGTCCGGATTTGCGTTTTTGAAGACTTCGCTGTCAGGCAGGTTTTTGTACTGTTCGGGGAGAAGACTGCGCCAATCGGTGCGAGGGGCTTTGCAAGTTTCGAGCAGGTCGTAGGCCCTGTTTTTCACCAAATCCATCAAAAAGGCTTCGTATTGTCCATTGGTTACTTCCGTATCGAATGCGTAAAGCCCCTGTGCGCCATGTATTTTTTTTAGACCCTTGTCTAAACCTCGAACCGAGATAGTGGACTCCAGAACTCCGCTAGATTTCGAATAGCTGGCAAGGTAGTTTTCCAACTCGGCTTCACGGCCTCCTTCCTTGGCCACACGCCGCATGATGGGTTCCAAATTGGCAGCTTTGAATTTTTCACCACTTGCTTCGTAGTGTTGGTGCAATAAAATAAAGGCGGGTAGGTACTGAAGGTTCATGCTGGATAGCACCGAGGATACAGAGTCAGGGCTAAAATCAACCCGCAGGTAATCGAGCAGGAAGCGGTTTTCATAATTATTTTTTAAAAGGGCCAAATTGTCGAATGCAACTGGTGCATAGCAAAATGCAAGTCCCGTTAGGTAGAGGCTGTCGCCTAATGCTTGACGAAGGGGTTCGGGCATCGTGTTGGCAACGTATACGGGCTTGACAGTACTGGCTGTTATTTGTTTTAAAACTTTGAGGCATTTTTCTTTGTACTCCTCGCTGGGATTAAGGTCAACTTTGGCAATGCCTAGTTCTTTTAGTGCTTTCTCCCGATAGTCATCCATCAACAACAGGTTGATGTTCAGTACTTTAACATCTTTTCGGATGCCCCTTGCCGATTGTAGCACCCAGAGCGGATAAGTATCGTTATCGCCATAGGTCAGCAGGATAGCGTCTGGCTCCACTGAGGCTAGGAGATTATAGTTCCATGCCAATAATTCAGCAGGGAAATCACCGGCTTCAAACAGTTTTTCAAGATAAAACAGTGCTTGGGATTGCTCACCCTTGGTTTCGTAATATGTGACAAGGTCGTGATAGACTTCAGTGCGCTGCGGTGCAATCTCGTGTGCTTTCAACAAGTACTCGAAGCGCCTTTCATCCCAATTAGCATTCAAGAACCGGATGAACTGGTACTCGAAAGTATTGGTCAATGCAGTTGGTATCGATGTCACAATTGCTGGCAGATCGAAAGCTGGCTGGCCGTCACGAGACAATATATTGGCATAGCGAGCTGCCCTAAAATAGTTGAGCCAAGCATCGGGGTTCATCGTGTTCTTGACCGTTTCGAGCTGCCAAAGATTGGCTTGGTCGGCGTAATACTCCATCGGATAAGCCACTTTGGAGAGCGGCTGGATGGGCTCTGGCAACAGGAGGTTGCTTCTGTTGGCAAAAATGTTCGTTGCGAAAAGCAGCACTAAAATTGAAACTGGTAAGGTCGTTTTCATCTTCTCGAATTTAAAAATCACAGTGCCTTTTACACGGGTAATTGTGTTGGGTTCAAAAATGCAACAGATTTTTTTGCTGTTTTCTTCAAATTATCATTTATCCGTATGGCTTAGTATTTGATTCATAACAAGCACCTTCACGAATTGCTCACTTATTTAACTTTATTCACTCTCCCCCTCGACTTCGATTTTTAGGAACTATATACCATGAAGCAGTCGCTATAAATTAACCTTTCAATGCGCTATTGGAACTTATTTATTGCAGCTTTTATGCTGACTTCCAATCTTGCTTATGGGCAATATTTGGAAAACTACGAGAAGCGAGCGCTAACTGCTTTCCATTCGAAGGATTATCAATCGGCATTGTTGTTCTGCGAGAAAGTGTTGGAAGTAGACAGTACTAGTATTTCTTCCCTTTTTGTTGCTGGCGAAGCTGCTAGGCTTTCGAGCGATTTTGTCAAGGCTGAGACTTACCTGGAGCGCATCCCTGATGAGGCAAAAGTGGGCTACTATGCTGTCGCTGATTTCCAATTGGCCAGTGTAAAAATGGACTTGAACAAAACCAGCGACGCCAAATTTTATTTCCAAAAATACCTCAACCAACACAACGAGGCTAACAACCTTTTCGCTTACCTCGCCTTGGAAGCACTTAAATCGATTGGTAAAGAAGACAAAAGCAAGGAGAGTCCTTTGGCTACCCATTCGGTAGGTAGCAACGTGAACTCCCCTAAAGATGAATATGCACCGCTTCGGTATGGCGACAAAATGTACTTTACCACACTGAAGGAATTCAATATTGGCAAGCGAAATGATAAAATGGAGGTGAGTCGAATTTATGAGGCTAGGCCTAATTATCCTGCCATTGAATTTGAAGGTAATCCCCAAAAAAACAGCATCAGTGCTGGTAATATATCGCTCACGCCGGATGCTAGTAGGGTTTACTACACGCTTTGCAGCGGTGAGTTTGCCAAAAATGAAGGCTGTAAAATATGGTACCGGGAGCGTGAGTACGAAGGCAATTGGGGGCCTCCCAAGCGGTTGCCAGAGCAAGTAAACTTGAAAGGCTATTCATCCACCCAACCGTCCATTGGTTGGGATAAAAATAGAAAACAGTACATCCTCTACTATGCCAGCGATAGGCCAGGGGGCCGTGGTGGTATGGATATCTGGTGCAGTACCATTCGTAGGGACGGGACATTTTCAAAACCGTTTTGCTTACCTTTCAATACGCCTGATGACGACATTACGCCATTTTTCCACCAACCTAGCCAGACACTTTTCTTTAGTTCCAACGGCTGGCCTGGCATGGGCGGTTTTGATGTTTATAGAGAAGCAAAAACAGAGGATGGAGAATGGAGGGTACCAGAAAACTTGGGTGATATGCTCAACAGTGCCTACGATGACACTTACTACAGCTTTCATACGCAGAGCCAAAATGCCTACCTAGTTTCAAATCGACCAACCAACAACAAGCAAGATTTGGATTCCGGCTCCAGTTTTGATATTTACGAAGCCCGCATTTTCGCTGAGATTGAGTTGAAAGTCTTTCGCTCTTTGGACAATTTGCCAGTTTACGCCCCTCAGGTGGAAATTCGGGAAATCAATACAAGTGAAACGGGTTCCTTTGCCGCCCGCAATGACGAAAACGGTGTCAAGATTCGACTCGAAACTGGAAAACGCTACCAATTCACCATCTTGGCAGATGGCTACTCACCTTATAAATTCGAATTTAGCACTGAGGATATCAGCTATTTCATTCAATTGAACCGCCAGATTTACCTTAAACGACCACTCGACCCTTGATTGCTTGCCACCCATTAAAGTTTTTTTTCTTTGGAGATAGGGGCTGAATTATCGCTTGAAAGGCGTTTAACTCATTCATTTTCAATAAAATAATGATTGTGTGAAAACATTTATCGGAATGCTACCGCTTTCGATGTAGTTTGCTGGCGCAACGCTTCATCCCCTTGCCTTTGGCCATTTCCAACCTTATCTTTGCACCACAATTCTTACCATCTCCTTCTCCACATCACAGTTTTTTACGAACACATTCTGGTTTCATTTCACTCAATTTAAGTCTGACAATTCACTTACGATTTTGACCTCGTCCGGCAATTGACCCCGGCGTTTTTTTGATTTTTTATACCAAAACTTACGTAAAATGTTAACCAGAATCCTGACGCTTGCGGGCTGCATCCTTGCAGTCGCCAACTTGGCTGCACAGCTGCCAACGACCAAACCCACTGTTCAAGTCAAACGGCTCGACAACACGGTGAACTCGCCCATCGCTGACTTTGCCCCCGTCCGTTACGGCGACCGAGTCTATTTTTCCAGCCTTCGTCAAGAGACGTCCAATGGCACACCTTTTAGCCGCATCTTCTCCTATACGCCCGGGCAGCCACCTACAGTTGATACGGAATTTAACCCAAAAAACAACAGCAGCCACATGGCTTGTCCCACGTTGATGCCTGACGCCAGCCGTATGTACTTCACACTTTGCCGAGATGAGGCGATGCAGAAATGTGAAATCTGGTACCGTGACCGGGAATATGAAGGTACCTATGGTGCGCCGCAAAAACTACCAGAAATCATCAATGAACGTGGTGCCAACACCACGCAACCTGCCATCGGCTGGGATGCTGTTTCAAAAAAATATACCCTGTTCTTCGCCACCAACCGTACTGGCGGCAAGGGTAAAATGGACATCTGGGCCAGCACCATCACCTGGGATGGCAAGTTTGAAGCACCAGTTTGCCTACCGTTCAACACCCCGGAAGACGAGGTAACTCCTAGCTACAGCCAAACTGGTCAGACCCTGTTCTTCAGCTCCAACGGCATCAAAGGCTTTGGCCGCTTCGATGTTTTTTCCACAAAGAAGACCCTTGGCGGGGTATGGGTTGCGCCGCAAAACCTTGGCCGCCCCTACAATACAGCCTACGACGATATGTTCTACACTTACCATGAGTCTTCGCAGACGGGCTACCTCGCATCCGACCGTCCCGGTTCGCAATGCACTGGTAGCATTGAAGGCTTTGGTTGTTTCGATATTTACGAAGTGAAAAAATCGATGACAACAACCCCGGTCAACCTAACTTCCAGCGATGGAAATGCCAAGCAGTAAGCCAGTTGAAGAGACCTCCACACTTTGTCTTCTGTTTTTGAGAATGAAAAACTTGGGTAACTTGCCCTCGCTAACGCAAGGCATTTATTTACCCAACTTTTTATTTTTATGAAAAAACTGGCGCTACACTGGCAAATTCTGATTGGTATTGCAATAGGTATTCTTTTTGGGCTTTTGGGGGCAGAGATGGGATGGAGCAGCTTTATCCAGGACTGGATAAAACCCTTTGGCACCATCTTCATCAATTTGCTGAAAATGATAGCTGTGCCGCTCATCGTGACTTCGCTCGTCACCGGAGTGGCTGACCTCAAGGACATCCGCAAGCTCGGCAAAATGGGTGGGCGTACCTTCGGCATCTACGTGCTGACAACTGCCGTCGCCATCAGCGTTGGCCTCATTGTCGTCAATATCATCCAGCCTGGGCATTTCATCCAACCGGAGACCCGTGAAATGATGTCCACTACCTTTGGTGCCAGTGCCGCCGATAAAATCAAGGCGGCCGATGATGTACGGAAAAGCGGCCCGCTCCAGCCCCTCGTCGATATGGTTCCCGATAACCTCTTCAAGGCTGCCACGGAGAATTCCAGCATGTTGAAGGTCATTTTCTTTGTCGTTTTCTTTGGCATCGGGCTCATTCTCATACCTGCCGAAAAAGCCAAACCCGTTGTGGATTTCTTTGGCGGTGCCAATGAGGTCATCATGAAATTGATTGACATCATCATGCTTTTTGCACCAATCGGTGTATTTGCACTGCTGGCCTCGCTCATCGTGGAATTGCCTTCCACAGACCTACTGGTGGCACTGCTTGGCTATTCCTTCTGTGTGCTGCTTGGCCTTGCTATCCTCATTTTTGGCTTCTACCCATTTTTGGTTAAAACCTTCGCAAAAAAGGGTTACGGCTTTTTTCTAAAGGGTATCGCCCCAGCGCAATTGCTGGCGTTCAGTACCAGTTCAAGTGCCGCCACACTTCCCGTTTCGATGGAACGTGCAGAGGAACACCTCGGTGTGGATGAGGAAGTGGCCAGCTTCGTGCTGCCCATCGGTGCCACCATCAACATGGACGGCACAGCGCTTTACCAAGGCGTAGCGGCGGTATTCATCGCACAGGCTTTCGGCATGAATCTCGGCCTTGGGGCGCAGCTCGGCATCATCCTAACGGCGACGCTGGCCAGTATCGGCACGGCAGCCGTGCCTGGGGCAGGCATGGTCATGCTCGTCATCGTGCTGGCGCAAGCGGGCATCCCAGAGGCTGGCCTTGCGCTCATCTTCGCTGTTGACCGTCCCTTAGACATGTGCCGGACCATTGCCAATGTGACCAGCGACCTCTGTGTCTCCATGATAGTGGCGAAGAGTTTGGATAAATTGGGTGAGCCTATGCCGAAGGATTTGTAAGCTTGGGTATTTCCTATTTAGGGTCTTACCAACCCCAATGGAGGACTTCACCAACCCCGTGGATGGGGTCCTATAACCCCATCCACGGGGTTGGTGAACCACAAATATGTGGTCAAGTGACCATAAATTTGGGGTCTCATAACCCCAGTTTTGGGTTTGTACCACCCCATTGGTGTGGTTGTACGACCCCACGCTTGTGGTCATATAACCCCATCGTTGGGGTTGACAGATTACTGCTTTAAAGTGGTGAAATTGTTTATTTCGCTGAAAATCAAATATTTGTGCAAAAAAATAGGGCTCCCGAGTACATCGGGAGCCCTTCCTTTTAATACAAACAAGCCTGATCAGGTTGTAGGTGAGTCGTTGGTATCTGATGGCAAATTGCTTCCCGCATTGGCATCATAAGTGGAGCTGTTTTTTTCGAAGAACTGGGCAAGCTCGGTGCGCTTTTTCTGAAAGCCAGGTGCCTGTGTGCCAGCCTTGTACTTGGTGTAATCATAATCCGTCAGGGCATTCTGGTAATTGTCCCAGTCATGGAGCATCTTGGCATTGACCATGCGCTCCACGAGGCTGAGAAATCGGATGCTGCGGGTCTCGAAGAAGAGACGGTCTTTAAGGTCGGCCTCGAACTCCACCCAGTCCACATCGGGGCTGCTGAGGTCGGGCTGTGACACCCTAAAATCCCAGACCTTGTTCACCACAAGTTTGTTCTTTTCGTGGATGCTGCCGTAGCGCTGGCGTTCCTCCGGTGTAAGGTTGGCTACTTTCCCCATCAATTTAGCCTCGATAAGCTCGATGGCCGCATCAATGTCTGTAATATCAGACTCGCTGACATGCTGCTGAATAAGATTGTGAAGTGGCATAATATGAAATATTAAATAGTTACAAATGATTGTTAAAATGCTATGCGGTTTGACTGTTGCCCCCAGAGGCTGCAAAGTGGTTGTTGTATCACGACGTGAATTATTTGTTCAAGTAACATGCATAGTAAAAAAATGTAAAATTTTAACACCCAATATCTGGGGCACTTCCAGCTTTGGGTGATAGTTGCGGTCTAAATTGTTTTTTAATGTTTACTCAATGGAGTCAAAAGAACTTCTCGGCGGATAACCCACATTTAAATGGTTTACTGCTCAGTGACGCTCTACAGATTTTAGGTTTTAATTTAAATAATAGACATTGTATGGTTTAATCTATTCAAGGCGGCTGCCTATGTCTGAAACTAGGTGCTAATGAAGTCACCGACAGTGGGGTTGTACCTGTACGAAGTAGAGGACACGAAGGGAGTGCTTGGTCGAGGGAAGCTTATTAAAGTCGAGTAAAAAAGCAAAGCCCCTCCCGGCATCTACCGGAAAGGGCTTGTATATTGAACTTTGTATGAAGCGAATGGAATGTTTATCTACTGACCTCAAACTTCTTATAGCCTACGATTCGATTTTTGTTGTTTTTTAATACGGCTATATAATGGCCTTGCTGCAAAGCATGGGTATCCAGTGTGGCAAAATGGCCAGCTATATTTTGGGAAATAAGTTCCCGGCTTACCATATCATATACTGCTACCGTGCCATCAAAGCCATCCGGCAAATCCAGTGAAAGCTGGTCACTACATGGGTTTGGAAATACATCGAAAGCTATGTCCTGCTTGTCCTCGTAGGTTGGGCTGACTGCAAAATCACGCAAATAAGTGGCCGAAACTGTGTTGCCGTTTTCATCGGCCTGGATGGAAGCGATGGGGAAGCTCACACCATTTTGTTTTGTCCAAAAATTATAAGCAATATCCGTTATCTGGTCACCAGGCAGTTCCGTCCAAGCGCCCAAGAACAAGATATAGCTCGTATCAGTGGATACTTCCGTTTCTTTCACCCGCAATACTTGGAAAGTGCCAGCAGGGGTGGTCAAGCTACCATAAGCGTCATATTGTACGCTGCGCTGCACCGTGCTCACCACTTTAAAGCTATCAACCGGAAAGCCAGCATCCACGCCGGACATCTCAAATACCCGCTTATAAGACTCCGTATACCCGTCATTAAAAGTGGTTGGGAACCTCAATATGCTGGAGGCTGGGGTCGAGCGGACGGCCAACTCTATATTGCCATCTTCCACCGGAAATGAACCATATATGCCGAGCATACGAAGGCCATTATTATCCTTTTCAAAATAAGCATAGGCGCTGTCATTTTCGATGGCCGCCACATTTGCGGTAGGAAACATGGCTGCGTAAGGTGTCGCATTTGGTGCCACGATACTAAAGGAATATACCTCATGGTCATGCAGCGCTGAGAAATCCCAGATTTTGTTCTGACCGCCTGTGCCTGCTACGATGGAGGCGTCGGGCAGCGTGTCGTTGACTTGTGTCATGCTCTGTCCGGCGATGGCTACGTCGGCAGCGGTAAGGGTGATTTGGGAAAAACCAGCAATTGCCATGCAGGCAAAAGCAAAGATGAATGTCAATTTTAATTTCATGATTTTCAAAAGGAATTTTAAAAAACACAGGCGGTGTTGGCCGCCTGTGTCGTCAGGTGATAAAAAATGGTTCTTGATAAAAAAGATTGTTTTCAATGGTCTTCAAATGTTTTCAATGGTTTTGAATTGTCTCATTTGGTGATGCAAAGGTGCAGCGGCCAAGAAGGGCAACAAATCGCATGATTTAGCTAAAAAAACGGGAAAGGGTGGGGTGGTATAGCATGATTGGGTGAGAGGAGGTTGCCTACTGCAATGACAAACAAAAATGGCGACACCTTTTAGAAAAGGTGTCGCCATTTTTAATGATAAATATCGAATGGCCAAATGGCTAAGTCACCAAACAAAGGTCCCCACTGTCTTCCCTTGCAGCGACGCTTTGATGTAACGACGGCCCAATTGTATATTGAAAGATTGGGGTGCTGAAGCTTCGTTCAGCACGATCAGCACCGTTTTGCCATCTGGCCTTCTGAAAGCCACGTTCCACATTTCATTTGGTATATTGCTGCCAAGCCTCACCGAGCCCGGCGTCACAAATTTTGAAGCTTGACCAATGATATAATAGCTTACGTTTTTGGTGACAGCGTTGCCATCAATTGTCACGGCGCCCCGACATTCCGTGCAGCCGCCAGGGGTATGTGGGCCGAAATTGGGGTCGTTGGCCAAGTTCCATTCGAGGGCTACCTGGCTCCAGTTGCGCATCGTACCAATGATGACGTGGCGGATGTGCCACATTAAATCGCCGCCAAAGTCGCCGTTTTTACCTGTCCATTGCTCCGTAAAATATAGTGCCTTATCCGGGTGGGTGTCGTGAACTGCGCTGAGGGCCGCCTCGTCACCAGCATAGAGATGGAAGGCAGAGCCCTGCACATATTCCTTGGCCGCTGGGTCGCTCAGCACTTCGATGGGGTAGTTCGGTTCATCGCAATTGTGGTCCCAAACGATGATTTTTGTGGAAATGCCCGCAGCCCGAAATGCAGGACCAAGGCTAGTTTTGATGAATGCCGCTTGCTGTGCAGAAGACATTACCATGCTAGGATTATTGCCACCGTGGTGCGGTTCGTTCTGTATCGTCACTGCATCGATGGAGATGCCATGTGCTTTGTACGCTTGAATATATTTGACAAAATACTGGGCGTAAACGCTGTAATATGCTGGATTCAGGTTACCGCCCATGCTGCTGCCGTTGTTTTTCATCCAGGAGGGCGGGCTCCAAGGTGAGCCCATGAATTTCATGTTTGGATTGATGGCTAGCACTTCTTTCAGCACAGGAATCAAGCTGGCTTCATCCTTAGCAATGCTGAATTTCGAAAGGTCGGTATCCGTCTGCCCTGCTGGCAAATCATCGTAGCTGAACACCTCGGCATCCAAATCGGAAGCCCCGATGCTGATGCGTAGATAGCTCACACCGATGGCCGTGCTGTCGGTACCGAAGAATTGACGGAGCAAGGCAGTGCGTTCCGCAGCGCCCATCTGCACCAGGAGTTTGGCGCTGCCACCTGTCATCGTGTAGCCAAAGCCTTCGATGGCCTGGTAGTGTTGGGTCGTATCAATTTGAAGGATAGGGAGCCTATTGTCTGCTGCACTGACAAAAACTAGCGACGCTTGGCTCAGAAGGTTTTGCCCATCGGCGGAAGTTGTCCAGACTTGAATGTTGCCCGACGAATGCCTTTTGAAACAATGCTCATTTTGGAAAACTAAAACTGTGAAACCTAGAATAAATAGTAGTTTGTTTTTCATAGTTGTTATTGCAGACTAAAACCTGTGCTAGTTTTTTATAAAAAGGTAGCTTCCAAACCCCTGTATTTCAATCATATTCACACCACTTGGACTTTCCTCTAGATTGAATTCAAAGCTATATGTTCCTTTCGGAATTATGGACCGCACAATTATTTTACCTGATAAATCCATGATGTAAGCCTGGCATTCCTCCCGCAGTAGTTCCTCGAAACTCAATTGCAATCGGTTGCCAATGACCGGGTTGGGAGCAATGCTAAATGAAGGGCTGTACAATATCGGCACAATGGCCGAGACTTCCGGCTCAAACTCAAAAGCACCGATATCGGTTGCCGTACCATGTGTTTGGCGAGCTACCGACATCATAGGGTGAAGGTATTGAAAATGTGCCTTCCAGTTTTCACCTGCAAAAAATATGGAATCCACGCCAGCGTCCACACTGGTTGCATTTTCAAGGAGGTGATAATCATAATTAGCGGGGTCGGCTAGCATTCCGCTGGCAATGTCAAGATGGTGGATGTTGTTGGTGGTGTCCAAGCTGGCAGTGTTCCCTTGCAACAATTGGCCGGGACCAAGGAAGAGGTTGTTGGCCATTTTTACCAAATCTATTTCATTTGAAAACTGCACAAAACGCCCATCGAAGCGGTCGTTGACAACTGTATTGTTTAAAAGCAATAGTGTTTTTTCAGGATTGGTTGCACCCTCCAGCCCGAAGGAAATAATCCCACCGTTCTGCGAATTGGGCGACTGTTCGATGATATTGCCAATCAGCAATGCCTTGCCCGCATTGGGTAAGTCTATTTCATAGCTGCCGTCCCCGTTTTCCCCTGTCAATCGATTATAAAACAGGTAATTATTGTTTGCCCGGCTTTTCACCAAATGCCCGACTTTAGCGTCATGCGAATAGCAAAAACGCATGGTAAGGCTGTTGACATGGCCGACGTAAATATTATGGGAATAACCATCGCCGTAGCCGTTTTCTGAAAATTCGCAATATTCGAAAACATAGTTGCTCACACCGTCATTATTGGTTAAAATGCCCATTTCGTTATTGTGGAAATAGCAATGCTGCAGTGTGAGGTTGATGCCTTCTTGTCGGATGCCAGCGCCATTTTGGTCAGGTACTTGGCAACCCGAAAACTCGATGCCTTCCACCGAGCAGTTATTCCCTTTAATGACCCAAATAGCCTTGCCTTCAGCATTGTTGCCACCCGCAGCAAGGTGTGCGTAGCCTACACCTACACTTCTCAGAAGTAGGTCATTGGCAAACCATTTGGCCACATCGCCAGTGTAAAGTCCTGCATCTATTTCCACTGTATCTCCATCGGAAACGAGTCCCGCAACAGCGGATGGGACAGGGTAGGAGCGGGTAGGGCCAACTTTCCAAGTTGTGGCGTTTGCTTGCGTGATTATTAATGTCAAAGAACAAATTGATATTAAGCTGCTTAATTTCATGTGAATAATTTTACCTGCAATATGCAGTGATTATTTGCAAGTTCTAAATTCTATGTTTTTTATAAAACTCAATGCGATAAAATAAAAAAGCCCCATTAAATCTAATTTAATGAGGCTTTTAAAAGACGCTATATAATCACTTAATAATTCGGATTTTGTTTCAAATTATTGGCGCTCAAATCAATTTCAGCCTGCGGCAATGGCAAAAGTTCATGTTTGCCATCTACGAAATCCTTCCCAACAGCCCGCATTCTTTCACCCGCAATACCCCAGCGGAGCAGGTCGAACCAGCGTTGCTGTTCCATGGCCAATTCAACTCGGCGTTCATGGCGAATAGCCGTACGAAGCTCAGCCTGGTCAGTAGTGGTTACTTCAGGCAGGATAAAATTATTGCTGCCTCTAGCCCTAGCCCGCACCATATTTAGGTAAACAAGGGCATCGGCCGCTTTGCCGTCCTCGTTCAGCGCCTCGGCAGCAAGCAGCAAAATATCGGCGTAACGTAGAATGCGGATATTGCCGGGACCATTGTCCTGCAAGCCAGCATGGGCAGGTACCCATGCTTTTTGGTTGTAGCGTTCGTTCAGGATTTCTGGGTTGTCCTGCACGATGGTGGCACCGTCAGGCAGCACCTCACCCACGTAAATGATAGTTGCTTGCCGACGTGGGTCGCCTGCTTCGAATTCCGATACAAGATCATCGCTTGGGCGGTTGAAGCCCCAGCCTAGGTTCGGCACGCCACGCACACCCTGAATCATGTTGAAAGGTGTTGCCCCAGGGCCAGCTACGGCGGCTTGCACAGCTACTGCTCCAATTTCAAAAATGCTTTCTGCGCCGTTTTCGCTCGCCTCCGCAAAATTGTCGGCATATTTTGGCAACAGGCTGTACTCCCCAGAATTGATGATGTCAAGGCATTGTGTTTCAGCTTTGTCATACTCTTTTTTCAGCATGTACAATTTTGCCAAAATCCCTTTTGCAGCACCTTGCGTTGCCCGGCCAAGGTCGGCTGTAGCATACCCAGATTTCAATGGCAATGCAGCGGCTGCATCCAATAAATCCTTTTCGATAAGGTCATACACTTCGGCCACCGGGCGGCGGGTTTGGGTGAAATATTCGTCATCGCTGAGTAGGCTGGTGATGATAGGCACATCGCCATACCATTGTACCAACCGGAAATAGCAGTAGGCCCGCAAGAACTTTGCTTCCCCCACCAGGCGTGCCCGAAGCGCTTCGTCCATGTCGATATTTGGTATATTTTCAATTGCCTGGTTGGCCCTGAAAATTGTGTGGTAGGTGCCTTTCCAGGAGAGACTGAACATCTCGTTGGTGGCATCGAAGGTGAAATTGTCTATTTGCAAAAGCGGCAAACCATCGTTTTCTGTGCTGCCCTTATCCGCATCATCGCTGATAATGTCCGTAATGCCGATATACGGAAAAGCGCACATTTCCCACGACCGGAAGTTCTGGTAAATGGCGTTGGTAGCCCAAAGCGCATGGTCTTCCGTCTGAAAATAGGTGTCGTAGGTGAGTTGGCCCTTTGGTTTGCGGTCGAGAAAGTCTTTTTTGCAACTGGTCATCAGTAGCATGGCCGCTCCGATGAGCATCCATGTATTGCGATATGATTTGTGCATTTTCATTTTTGTAAAATTTTGATTTTCAAAAATTCAGTCTCTAAAACGTCACCTCAATGCCAGCTTGCCAAGACTTGGCCACCGGGTAACCTCCGTTGTCAAATCCCACTTCAAACGGGTTGCCGCCATTCGGGAATTCAGGTGAGTAGCCGCTGTAATCCTGCTTGGTCCATAGGTTGTTGCCAATGGCAAACACTCGCAGCTTGGAGATTTTCGCTTTCTCCAACATGGCAATCGGCAAGGAGTAGCCAATCGAAATGCTGCGCAAACGGAAGAAGCTGCCATCCTCCAAAAAGCGATCGCTCACCCGGTAGTTATGCCCCCCATTGGTTATACGAGGTTCGGTGTCACTTGGATTTTCTTCCGTCCAGGCTTTCGTGAAGGATTTCTCCCAATTGTAAACGCTAAAGCGAAAAGTCTTTTTGGCATTGAAGACCATATTGCCCTGGGAGCCAAGAAAGTCGGCGGCAAAGTCGATTCCTTTCCATTCAAACCCAGCAGTGAAAGAATAAATCAGGTCTGGGATTGGGCTTCCGAGGTTGGTGCGGTCATCGCCGTCAACCACACCGTCACCGTTGAGGTCAGCGTAGCGGACGTCTCCAACTTGTTCACCGCCAATTTTCGGCAGGGTAGCGAGTTCATCTTCATTTTGGAAAATACCCGCCACTTTGTAACCATAAAATGAGCCGATTGGTTGGCCAACCTCGGTGTGCGAAGCGGGCTCACCTTGAATGAAGGCGGCAAATATCTCATTCCTTCCCTGCGCCAATTTGATTACTTCATTTTTCACGGGAGAAACGGTAGCACCTATATTCCAGACGAATTTGCCGGATTGGCGCCAGTTGGCGGTGAAGTCCCATCCTCGGTTTCGAACGGCGGCAGTGTTCACAACAGGGTCCGACTGGGAGCCTACATAATCTGGAATAGGCACGGCAGCAATGATATCGTAGGTGTATCGGTTGTACCAGTCCGTTTCCAGTTCCAATCTGTTTTTGAAAAAGCCTATCTCTAAGCCAGCGTCGGTTTGGCGACTGGTTTCCCATTTGAGATTAGGATTGGCAAGGGACGTGAGTATTGCTCCTTGGTTCAATGCTTCGTTGGGTCCGAAAACGCCGTAAAGTCCGCTTGTCACCACGCCTGAACTAGGATAGGCGGAGGCGGAGGCTTGATTGCCGAGGATGCCGTAGCTAAAGCGCAGTTTCAGGCGGTCGAACAGCCCCATGTTTTGCACAAAGTTTTCTTGACCTAAATTCCAACCAACGCTGAACGATGGAAAATTGCCATCCCGATTGGCTTCCTTGAAGCGGGAAGAAAGGTCACGACGGAACGAGACCGTCAGCAAGTAGCGGTCCATCAACGTGTAGTTCAAGCGGAAAAGGTAGGAGACCAAAGCTTCGTCAACAGCCCCACCGTAATTCTGCTGGGTGGTGTCGTTTCCGGCAGACAAATACAACAACTCATCTGCCGTACCTGGGAAGTTTTCCCGGCTGGCGCCGAAATATTCGCTAGCACGTTCTTCCGCCGTATAACCTGCCAGAACGCTGATGTGGTGTCTTCCCAAATCCTTGTTGTAGTTTAAAGTTTGTTCCCAAATCCAATCATTGCCCAGGCTGTAGCTGACGCTGAGGCGGTCTTGCACATTACGTTGCGAGGCACTCACTTCAAATTTTGGTTCAAAATATTTGCCTTGGGAGTTTTTTCTATCAAAACCAAAATTGGAGCGAAAGCTAAAGTCTTTCAGGAAATTGACCTGTGCGTAGATGTTTCCAAACAGACGGTTGCCTTTGCCATGGTTGTTGCTTTTATAGTACAAATCTGCTGCTGGGTTAGCAATGGCCAAACCGAAAAAAGTAGGATCCGTGAAATCGCCTGTGCTGTCACGAGGAGCAAAAACAGGCGGCATTCGATACGCACTGGTAATCACATCAGGCGAATTTTGGGTACCCACATTGGCGTACGAAATATTGTTTCCGAGTGTAAGCCAGGAGTTTAGTTTGTATTCGAGGTTGAGGCGCAGGGTGGTACGTTCGAAATTGGAATTTTTGATGATACCGTCCTGAGCGAAATAGTTAGCGCTGAAATTATAGGAGAACATTTCCGTACCACCGTTCGCTGAAAGCTGCACATTGCCGATGGGGGCACTTCGGAAAATCTCGTTCTGCCAGTTAGTGCCTTCGCCCAATGCGGCAGGGTCTGGGAAGTAGGACTGCCCACGGAGTTCGTTGTACAGGGTGGCAAATTCCGTGGCGTTGGCCATTGAAATTTGCTTGGTTACCTGCTGTGTGCCGTAGTAACTGGTGAGTGAAATGACTGCATGGTCTCGCTTCACACCGCTCTTGGTAGTGATGATGATGACCCCATTGGAACCTCGGCTGCCGTAGATTGCTGCAGCAGAGGCGTCTTTCAACACCTCCACACTTGCCACATCCTGTGGATTGACAAAGCTGGCATCGTAAGTAATCATGCCGTCAATGACGAAGAGGGGGTTGGCGTTGTTCAATGTACCAGTACCACGGATCCTGATGACTGCCCCCGCACCGGGTACCCCAGAGCTTGGAGCGACGTACACCCCGGCTATTTTACCCTGCAATGCCTGTTCGATATTTGCCGTCGGTATGCGTTCTATGTCCTTTGTTTTCACAGAACCCACAGCGCCTGTGAGGTCGCTTTTCCGTTGTGTTCCGTAACCAACGACCACGATTTGGTTGAGCAAAGTGATGGCTTCAGACATGACAACATCCACTGTTGCCCGCCCAGCAATGGGGATTTCTTGCGAAGCAAAACCCGTAAAACTGAATTCGAGCACAGCTTCCGATGAAGCAACCGTCAACTCGTAACTGCCATCCAAATCAGAGATTGTACCATTGGAAGTGCCTTTTTCCAAGATATTGGTACCGATGATAGTCTGCCCTGTTGTATGGTCAGTCACGATACCTTTGACCCGGTGCTGTGCTAAAAGTTTTTCTGAAAAAAGTTGGCTTAAAGAAAAGGCGAGAAATATGAGTAGGTAGGAATGTTTCATGTTATTAGTATCGAGCTAATGAAGTCAAATGAAAAAATAGGAGTGAGAGATGAAGTTGGCGTACCAACTCATCCCTCATTCCTAAATTCCTAGATATTATTCTTTCACAAACTTGGAGTTGGCCATGAGCAGGCCATTGCCGTTGTATCCTGCCAAGAGGTACATACCAGCAGGTAAGCTGGTCACGTCCAATGCAGCATCAGCATCATTGCCTACCCAAACTGAAGCAACCCGGTTGCCGACGAGGTTGAAGATGTCCAAGCGTGAAACTTGGGCGAGATTGTCCACCCGAAGTACACTGCTAACTGGGTTCGGTGCAACTTTGAGCGCCTCCACTTGGAGTGGTTCAAATACGCCAGTAGTGGTGCAGCTGCCGTTGTCCAATTTTACATCGTCGAAATAGTGAATCCGGTCTGTCGTTGGCAATTCGTTGATGTCCCAAATGAGGGTAACCCTGCGGTAGTCGCCATCGTCAGGAAGTGGGTTTGGCGAAGCCGAGAAGTCCCAAGTCAGTTCCTCCCATTCGTTGGCTTTTGTATTGGCAACCGTGTTATCACCCGATGAACCAGGTGCGTTCGGGTTGGCTGGGTTTTCCAGTTTCATGGTCACAGAGGCCACTACTGGCATGTAAACCTTCATTTTCACCAGTTTGTTAGCCCCGAACTTGATAGGTGCCGGAAGGTCGGCGTACATGCCCTGCCAAGGTTGACCACTGCTGGCATTTTCAACGGCTTTACCAACTTTGGCACTGGTGTTGATGCCACCAGGTGCAGGATTATCCACCAAAGAGAATGGGCCATCCGTGTCATTAGGGAAGTATTTCCACTCCAAGGACGTGAACGCTGGGCTTTCAAAGTTCATGATGCAGCCATCAAATGGTGCATGGTCGAAACGGATATTATCGAGGTAATACTCGTCTTCCGCAGTAGGTGCATTGCCTGCATTCATGAACAAGCAAACTCGTTTGTGGTCTTGGCCAGCTTGGTTGGAGAAGTCCACCGTAAGTTTTTGCCAATCACCAGTAGTGGTGATGTCTGTAGAAATTTCAGAAGCTGGGCTTGAGCCACCTTCCAGTTTCATCAAAACTGGGATGGGTGTTGGGAGGTTGCTCGGTGCCAAAACCATGACTGAAAGTTGATTGAAAACAGAGAGGTCGATGCCATCTGGCACCTCAGCGCAGAGCGCAGCGTAGGCTTCACCTACTGGGTCTTTATACAGACCTACTTTGGAAGACTGATTGGCCTGCACCAACAGCGGGTTGTCCACTACTGAAAGCTGTCCTGCACCTGCGCCATAACTGTAGTTCCGCTGGCACTCGAAGTCGTCGATGATATTGGCGATTGGCAGAATATCTTCGCAAGGATCCACGGAGGAGGCACTTTGGGTCAAATTATCGAAGAAGAACATTGCACCCTGCTCGGCCACGCCTGGGTTGAAAATCAGGTTCATGCTTACCCAGTCCGTGATGTTTTGGAAGGCGGAGAAGTCGAAATTAACTGTCTCCCAGCTACCTGGACTTTGTAGGTCACGTGTTACTTCCTTGTTGCCCTGTGATACGCTTTCCAATTGGAAGGTCACGTTCACGGAACCGACAGGTGCCCACACATCCAAGTTGTATTGTGGTTTTGATGAAATGTCAATGACGCCAGGTGCAACCGCCGTTACGATGGAGAAGGCAGCAGTTCCTTTGGTGTATTTACCCACATTGGCAGAGGTATTGACACCACCTGGAGCGGGGTTGGCCACTACGGCAAAAGTGCCGTTTAGCAATGTTTGCTGGTCTTTTGGTTCCCAAGGAAGGAATGCGCCGTTTTCAAAATCTTCGATAACGGTAGAAGTAGGCTCGCCCCATTTGATGTCGTCAATATAGTAAACATCACCAGCCTCACCATCTTGTCCTCCATTGAAGAAGAACACAATTTTTTTGTGGCTAGCGAGAGCTTGATCGCTAAAATCCACACTGTAGTCTACCCATTTGTTGGCTTCGGTCACGTCCACCCAAACCTCTTTGGCTGGGGAGGAACCGCCTTCCAGTTTGAACAAAATCTGGCAAACCTTTGGCGACCAAATTTTTGCGTTCAACTGGTTTTTGGTGCTCAAATCAATGGGGTTTTGGTAATCGATCAACAAGGCAGCGTATGGTTCACCCACAGGGTCGTTGTACTGACCCACCAAGGAAGAGTTGTTCACTGTGCTCGGTGCAGGATTTGGAACCACGCTGAGGCTGTCCCAGCCGTTGACGTAGGTAGCATTGCGGCTGCACTCAAAATCATCGATAATCTCTGGGTCTGAGTCAACGCCTGTACAAGCGCCTTTTGGCATAGCGCATAGGTTGTCGAAATAGTAGGTGTCTGTGCTGGTCGCAACACCGGGGTCAAAGAAAATGATGACTTTGGTGAGGTTGGTGTAAGTCGCTGCAGCAGAGAAATCAAAGGTGTAGGTCTGCCAAGCATTCGTTACGCCGATGTTCTTGGTCACCTCAATGTTCGGGCCGCTTGGGCCTTCCAATTTCAGCAAAACCTGCGTTGCAGCGGTCGTGTAAACATCCAATTTGAATTGATTTTGAACGCTCAGGTCAAAAGTCGTGGTGCCGTTGTCGGCCAACAGCAAGCTGTAGCCTGTGGCACCTGATTTAACGTATTCACCACATTTTGCGGAGCTGTTTACGCTGTTTGGTGCAGGGTTGTCCACTGGGCCAGTGAAAGTGCCATCAAGTGCATTCCAAGGTAGTTCATTGCCCGATTCAAAAGTCTCGTAGCATGTTACTGGGCTTACCGCACGGATGTCGTCCCAATAAAATGTGCCTGTGATGCCAGGCAAAAAGCTGTGAAAGCTGATGAGGCATTTGGTGAGACCAGTGGTGTTGCCAGCACCGCCACTCATGTCAAAAGTGTATTCAACCCATTGATTGGCGACCGTGATGTCGGCGAAGCGCTCTACGGCTGGGCCGCTTCCCTCAAACTTCAACAAGCATTTCGATGGTGCAACTGGTGACCAAATTTTCACTTTGAAGAGGTTGTATTCTGTTAAATCGGCAGGGCCATTCGGTAAAACGCCAATGGCAAAATTGAAGTCAGATGCCGGATTAGTGGTGTAGGAACCTACAGTAGCACTGGTATTGATGCCTGACATATCAGGGTTGGCAACGGCGCCGTCATAAGTGCCGTTGATTCCCTCCCAAGGAATAGTGGCTCCTCCCTCGAAGGTTTCGTAGGTGATTTGCGCCTGCGCCCATGATGCGCCAAAACACAAAAAGAGCAAGATTAGTAATGAGTTTTTCATGTAATACAATTTAAGCGGTTAAGTGTGAAATGGATTGTTTAATAGTTTGAATTGTTGTTTTGCATGATTGTTCAAACTGGCGTTTCGTCTGGGTTGTCAATTTTTCAGAAAACCCAACACCTGTTTTTGATTGTCGATGTTCAGCACTAGAAAATACACCCCTACCGGCAGTTTTTCGACTGCTACAGACTGGCGATGTGTACCCGAACTGAACAACTTATTTTTGAAAACTGAGCTGATTGGTTGCCCATTGGCATTGAACAAGTCAAGGCTGGCTGTTTGTGTTTTTTGTGTAGCAACCTCCACGTTTATCACGCTATTTGCTGGGTTTGGGAAAACATTCCAACCCCATTCCTTATTTGGCTCTGCCGCTGTGGCTGATAAATCTTCGGTGAACCCGATGGCATCCAATGCTGGCTGAATTTCAGGATTCGACATGAAAAGGTTCCAAAGCAGGTTCGTACGGTAGTTTTCAATCATGCCGATGATAGGCCCTTGGTCAATGGCAAGGTAACTGTCAGCAAACCAATCTTGGTCGAGGTTGAAGGCATCGTAGAAACCCATTTCTCCCCAAAGCCGCTCGCCATGCTCCCGGTAAAAATGCTTCAGTGCCGCCATGCTTTCATTGAAAGTATAGGGCATGGAAGACAGGGCTGCCGTCGGCGAAATCGTGCCGTTGTCGGTACTGCCACCAGGCGCATGGGCTAGGTAGCCGAAAGGGTCGTCGCTGGCGGTCAGCCCCCAACAGGTTTCGCCGTAGCCTTCGTGATTCAGCGGATTTGCGATGCAAAATGCCCGGTTGATGAGCGTATGGTTTTTGTTTTGAAGGAAATAATTGGCGTAGGCGTCTTTTTTATTCCGTGGGTCGAAGCCCAAGAATGAATAGTGGGCAAAGAACAATGGCCCACCATAGGAAGGCCCAACGTACAATTGGTGACCGTACCAACTGAGGCCACTGACATAGTTTTGCGAAGCCCAACCATTCGCCCAAAGACTAGCAGGAACTGGGTGTGTAGGCGAAGCAATGGCTAGTAGATAGACCATCATCGCTTCGTTGTAGCCCCGAATAGGAAAGTTCATCTGCCAGGCGTAGTTCGGTGACCAGTGCCAGTAAAGCACATTGGAATTGTTTTTCCGGTAAAAATCCCATTCTACATCCTCCCAGAGGTTGGTAGTCGCTTGACGAAGCGCATCCTCGTAGGGTTCGCTTTGGTCAAAATATTGGCGAGCCGCCAACAGCCCTTCCATCAGAAAAGCCGTTTCAACGAGGTCTCCGCCGTTGTCGTATGTTCCAAATGGGATGACATTGCCCGTGTTTCCGTTCATCCAATGCGGAAAAGCACCATGAAAACTGTCGGCAAACTGCAAGAAACTGACTATTTTCAAAATACGGTCACGCCCCTCCTGCCGGGTGATGAAGCCCCGCTCTATGCCTACCAACACTGCCATGACGCCGAAACCAGTGCCTCCTGTCGTAACCACATCGCCACTTGAATTCCGTTCCCGAGCCATGCCGCTCACCGGATGGCCAAAATCCCAGAAATAACGGAAAGTGTACCGCTGCACCATGTCGAGCAGCTGGTTGTCGGTGAATTTTTGGACGATGGTCGTTAGCGTGTCGGAATTTGCCACGACGGTACCAATACCGTTCAGCCCCTGCACAAAATAGGAGTAGGTATCCGGTGTGTCCCCGGCAAACCCCGTGAAATCGATGCTGGAATTTTGATTTACTGTTTTTAGAAAGGAAAAGCCTTGACCTGATGTGGAACGATAAATTTTGTAAGAATCTGGTACTTGGCCACTGGGAATGGGCCAGCGAAGTTCTACATGGCTATCGTAACCGTTGACGGAAAGCGGAAAACTGACCTGCGCTCCCATTTGCAAGGAAAACAACATGGCGCAGGCAAACAAACAACGGCTAGGGAAGTGTACAGTTCTTAACATTCGTTTTTTTGACTGGGTCGGAAAAATCGCATTCTCGCTGGCGATAAGAATTTGGTGAAATTAGGAAGAATGACTCGAACCGAGGATAAAAACCACCTCACTATGACTACGCCATTTGAAAAAATGAACGCATCAACCTTAAATGCTCATCAGTACTTCTGTCAGGTTATCTGCTTCGTTGAGGGCCATTTTCTTGCGCAAACGATAGCGTTTGTTCTCTACGCCACGCACGGAGAGTCCGAGTAGGGAGGCGATTTCCTTGGAGGATAGGTTCAACTTGAGAAATGCAGCAAGGCGGAGGTCGCCGGTCGTGAGTTCGGGATATTGATTTTTTAGTTTTTTGAAAAAAGCATCGTGGACTTGATTGAAAGCTGCCTCGAAAAGCTCCCAGTCTTTGTCGCCGCTCAAATGCGCCTCGATGTGCCGGTCAATTCGGTCAGATTCCTTCTGCGGCAGTTCCGTTTTTTCCAGTTCCGATTTCAGGGAAAGCAACGCCTCATTTTTTCTGATAAGGTTGAGTGTGGCATTGGAGAGTTCCCGGTTTTTATTGTCCACCTCCGATTGTAGCCTTTGTCGTTCGGCAGCCATGCGCTCGGCGGCCAGTTCCCGTTCTTTTTCTTTTTGCAAGAGTGCCAACTGCTTCGCCAAGCGTTTTCGGTTGTAATTTTCAACTAAAAAGAATACGCCAATCAGGCAGATGAACCACAGCAGAAGGGCCCACCAAGCCCTCCACCACGGAGGACGTATATAGATTCCAAAATTTTCGGAAACAGCCCCATTCGACGACTCCAATTTGATGAGATGTGTACCCGATGACAGGCCCGTCAGTTCAATGGCATCTGTTTTTCCACAATTTAATACGTTACCGTTTCGCACCCAGCAGGCATCGGAAATCTGCGCCAGCGACCCGCCAGTCCGGTAAATCCGGATATTGTTGTGCCCAGCTAGCAACTCCATCCGCTTGGTTTCTTTGCCAGGGTAAAACCACTGCGGCGGGTTGGTTAGAATTTCAACGGCACTAATTTTTAGGGCAAAATCACAGTTTTGTTTGCTAGTTGGCACCTGTTTTTTGTTCAGCAATGCGAAGCCGTTTTCGAGGCAGAACAGCTGGATGTCTTGTGTCAGTGACACAATGTTTTCGTACCCTGGCACCAGCGTCAAAGGCAAGGTCCAACCTTGCTCTAAGCCAGTACTGAAATCAATTACTGCAGCTGGCAAAACGCTGTAACTTTCCCCGTTTGGCAAGGCAAATACTTTACCTTCCCCTAAAAATGGATGCGTCATCTCTACCAAATGGTCGTTATCTACCCGAAAAAAAGCCGTATCCAATTGGGCGCAAATTTGCCCATTCCAGTCCAGCAGCCTTGGTTTGAAAACGGAGGGGAGTCCATCTGCGGTGGTGAACTGCCGGATTTCAACAATCCGACGAAGGTCCTCCGAGAGTCGTACCCGCCAAATACCACGGTTCGGGTGCGCCAACCAAAGTGAGCCGTTGGCATCGAACTGTATCTGTTTCACAGGTTCCAAAAAGCCTTCCACCCGGTGGCTGAATGCCCATTCTCCCAGTTGGTTTTTCAAAAAAACGATGAGGCCCGTGTAGGTTCCCTGAATCATCGCACTTGGGTTGCCGGGGACGGGCTGGGTTGTCCACCCCCCCGTGACATCCGAGATTTTGGTAGCCCGGTTGTTTTTTATCAAAAAACTGCCCTCGTTGTGGCCGCAGAGCAGTTGGTCGCCCAGGGTTTGGAGTTCCCAGACCTGACCCTGCGTGCCGGGCACCAGTTCGAACGGGGTATTGCCCGGTTCGAGCCGCCAAGGTTTTTGAAAAACGCCATGATTGGTGCCAATGAAAAGTTTCCCCTCGAATAATGCAGCCGTAAATACGGCCCCAACCTTCCCGCTGCGGTCATTGAAAAAAGTGAGTGGAGAATTCAGCTCCAATAGGTCGATGCCCTTGTCCAGCCCAAGCCAAAGATTGCCAGAACAATCAGCAAACATGGACAGTATGGTATTGTCTTGCAGCCCGTTTTCTTGGTTGAGGTGGTAGCGCAGGTTCTCAAGGCTGTCCAGCAGGAAAACACCGTCCAGCACCGTACCCAAGGCCAAGCCTCCATCGGGCAGCAGTGCGGCTTTGTTGAGCTGGTGTGCTTTCAGGTATTCGTTGAGGGGGTTGGCCCAGGGCCTGCACGCACCGTTTTTGCAAATAAAAACGCCGTTGTTTTTGGTGCCCACGAACAGGTCGCCGCCCTTGCCGGGCAGGATGAACGCAACGATGAAATTGGCCAAAGCTTGCGAACCATCCAATAATCGGAACCCACCGTCGGGCAGCAGTTCGTAGAGTCCACGGCTGATTCCCTGAAACACCAACTGCTCCCTAGCTTCCTGCAAAAACATCAGATTGGAAGGTGTTTCCACCTGCTCCACCTGCTTGCCGTCAAATTTGTAAATGGAGGAGAACGACTGGAAATAGACTGCATCTGGGGTAGCGAGGATATGCCATATCTCCTCTTTTCGCACCAGGTCGCTGTTCAGGTTTAGGCTGAGCGAATGGTAGCGCCACTTAGTCATGGGGTCTGGCTCAAAGTAGCCGAACTCGGCAAATCCACCTACAAATACCCGCTCGTTTTGATAGGCTACAGCCCTCACCACTTGCCGGTCGGGCAGTTGGAAGCTGCGCCAACGGGCACCGTCGAACTCCAAGAGCCCGGCATTGTTGGCGAAGTATATGCTGCCGTCCGGTGCTTGCGCAATGGACCAGTTCTGGTTCTGTGCACCATAGCTCGACCTGTCAAAATTGATGATATGCGGCAGTTCTTGCCCCGTGGCAGGCAGTATCTTCAAAAACAAGAAAAGCAATAAGTTCAGGCGGCGCCGCATAGTTGGGTGGTTCTGAGGGGGTAAAAGTAGGGATTTTGGGAGAGTACGCTCGCTGCATGAGCAGCTTCACCAAACCTTCGCTTGAACGATGGTTTTTTGCAAGTTGGGGTTGGCAATTTCCATTGTGGCAAAACCTAAGTGGCAATGACTTCATGGAATCGCATTTAAAACTTCTAAACATCTTTTATTAAACTTTTTGAGGGGTGTTGTAAGATAGAAATACGGTGTTAACTTAGCGGGTGTTGATTTATACACTGCCCAGCGCTGGGATTTACTGAGCACACAAAGGGAAAACTTAAAAAACAAATGGATGGTGGCGATTTCGTATTTTACTGAGTCGTTTTCGGGAGTGGGGTAGTTGGCATCAATTAAGAAAAAAAGAAAAATAGAAAAGAAAAACGCCCTTGGGGAAGCCCTGTCAGAAAATTAACAGGCCATATTTCACCGCACAGAAAAGAAAAAATGAAAACTGATGCCAACAACGCATCAGTTAAATAATGAAATAAAAGAAGAATTATGATTCAACTAAGTAACGACTTTTTGTCACCAGATTTGAGGCAAGAAATCAAAAATCTTCAAGATGAAATTGAAGATTTTAGAAAACAACCATTAGATTCCATCGCTGTAGAAAAGTTGAGGGAGCACTTCAGAACTCACCATATTTACCACAGCTCTGGGATAGAAGGGAACCGACTTACCTTACAAGAAACCTCTTTGGTGTTAAAAGAGGGAATCGACATTACTGGAAAACCATTAAAAGACAGTATTGAAGTAAAAAACCTTGGTATTGCATTCGATTTTCTACATGAATTAGTCGATCAAGATGTTGAGATTACAGAAAACTATCTGAAACAGCTTCATAGTCTGATAATTGGGGATAATCCATCATTAAACCCCGGAGACTACAGAAATATTGGCGTATTAATTACTGGTTCTGAGCATAAACCACCAGAACCGTTTGAAGTGCCAATTAGAATGAGGGAACTTTTTGAATGGATAAAAGCCAACAAAGACGAAAATCCAATAATAGTCGCAGCCATTGCGCATCATGAATTAGTAAAAATTCATCCATTTAAGGACGGAAATGGTAGAACTGCCAGATTGCTTTTGAACCTTATTTTATTAAAAAATGGATTTCCAATTTGCAACATCAAGAGAAGTGAAAGACCTGACTATTACAATGCACTTAGCTTGGCTGATGAAGGAGAATATGAGCCAATAATCGAGGTAGTTGCAAAAAATTGTATTGAATTGTTTTCAGAGTACACGAGGGTCAGAGACGAATCTAATCGATTGAAGGACTGGGCTAAGAGGATTGGTTCAATTGACACCCAGCAAAGGCTTGCTATGAGAAAGGCTGAATTCGAATTGTGGCTAAACCGAGTCAATCAGATAAAATTAGAATTTAAACAAATAGTTTCTGTAATTGATGAGAATATTGAAAGTTACTATGTTAGTTTTTATGAATACCCCCCTATCACCTTCGAAAAGTATCAGCAACTAAAAGAAAGAGGAATCGCACCAAGCACCAACTTTTTTTCAATTAGATTCCACAATAATGATACAAATAGAATAGTAGCAACCCTAATGTTTCGATTCTATCGTTCTAATAACAAGTATCCTTTGACTCCTAATGTGATTCCTATTGAGTTAAATATGTATGATGCCGATTCTGGAGATTTCAAGTTTATTGGCTATACAGAGTACTCAAAAGCCATTTCATTGAGGTCGTTTTACATTGCGGATGATGGAAGAGTAGTCATTAGATATGCAAATAGTGACGAAGGAAACCCAAACTGGGAAAAAGACCATACGGATGAAAATGTAACCGATGCTGTTCAAAGGTTTTTTGAAAAAGTGTTTTCGTCCATTTTGGGAATAAGATAAAATGAAGGATAAATGTAGCCAACACTGCGCCAGCGTCTATGTCCAGCAAAAGCTGGGCACGTCGCCGGCGCTAACCATTAGGCATCACAAATAAAAAATGAAAAAAACAACAATCATATTAACCATTTTAGGAATTGGAATATTTGGATTGTTTTACCTGAATAAGAATTTCTTGAATATATGGAATGCTAATCAAGTAATGGTAAGTGTAGATAGTGGATTATCAGAGGATAAGGTGAAAATTGAACATGGAATAAGCGTGAATACAATCAGTAGGGTAAACGACTTGGATTTATTTAATGATAGAGGAAAGTATGCAATTGTTTTCGACGGAAAACCAAGGACTAAAATAGAAAACGAATATGGCGAAAATGACTTCTTGTTAACTTATGAAGATGAATACTACTTATCGTTCCGACAATTCAAATTTAATCGAAAACATCAGCATAATTACAAATTCAAATTCATAAAATCAGAAGATAATCCAATAGTGGAAGCTGATATTGACGGCAAAGACGGAATGAATTTTAGACGAAAGATGATTAAAATTAAAGATGCTGAAAAGTACGTATGTAACACACCACTTGACAGCGCAGGAACAATTTATAATATGGTAGAATTGAAAAAAGAATAATCATGAAGGCCCAGTTGTTCTGAGTATATGCCTAAAAATAGCCACCGCTCTTTCAAGTTTAGCACAGCGTACCTTAGACAGTTGTTGCAACCCGTTTGCGCAAACCTTCCACTCTCCCAATTCACCAACTCATTCATCCAACAACCAAATATTCATTCAAATGTTAATCTTCAAATTTATGCTAAAATGAAGAACAACCAATGATATTATTATTTCTGATTATCTGCTTTTGCTTGCCTTATTTGTTATTGCTCTATGAAGGCGTTAGTGTCTGGGTCAGACTACTGTTCATTTCATTGTTTGAAATTCTTGGGGTAATATTCTTAGTTATTATTAGCAGGTTATGCAAAACTTCAGATTTGCTATATACGCTATTTTTTTTCAACATGATAATAGTTTTTAGCGTGATACTTAAAATTGCATTGATAACTATAGTATGGTTAGTAAAGAAAGCCTCCAAAGGCAAATAGGTTGCCCCCAGTTGCGTCAAGTCTTCCACAGCCTTAACAATGCTAGTAAGTTCTTTTTTAAATTTATGCAGTAGTTCAAGCAAGGTACTGTAGGTTATTTCACAGAAAGATAGGTAGGTTTATGGGATAAGTTATGGAAGACTTGGCACAACTGGGAAAGGCAGTACACCTTAACCTCTGTTCAGATTGGCATCAATGTTTTTCTATTTATTTACTATTAAGGAACTACTTATTGCTGGAAGAATTGTTTTGACAGAACTAGCATGGTGTTGTCTATCTAATAAAACAGACGAGGCACAAAAAGGGCATCAAGGCTTTTGAAGAGCATTTACGCCAACTTCGGTTGGCCAAGGGAAGGGTCTCTACACTAGGAAAGCTTTTACCAAAAAATATTTCTACCAGCTTTTGGTGGCGAAGTGGCACTTGCGCTGGTCTGTCCTGCATACACAAATGCCGCTGTGCTAAACAATGGCTAAAAATGCGGTCTTCTAGGGGTTTAAAACGTCATCATAGACCTACAATGTCCGCTTTCTATCCGACAATAGGGGCATTGATGACCTACAACGCCTGCTTTCTATCCGACAACGGGGTCATTGATGGCCTACTACGCTGCCTTTCTATGCTACAATGAGGCTATTGTTGACCTATCATGCCCACTTTCTAGGTGATAAAGGAGCCTTGTACCAACTTTTTACAGGCCATTCAAAACAAAATAACAAAAAAGGCACAAAAAATATTTTTTACAATTTATTTTTATTTAAATTTGTAAAGTCTTTAAATTTAATCCTTCACTAAATTTCAAATCATGGAAACACCCAGAATCTATTATTTCCCGCCCACTCCATCTGAGTATCCGGCATGGCTGGCCAATTTCTACACGGTATTGGATGCCAACAAAGTATTGCTCGGTATTACGGTAGACGTGCTGGCCCGAGTGAACAAGTTCAACCTTGGCCTCGGCTACTACGGTAATTGTATTACTACTTTTGATGGGTTTCTCAGCAAATGTTACAGCAACCGCAATATCATGATATATGGCGACCCTGCGAATCTAGAACTTGAACTGACAGAATATGAGCCTGTGCCTGCTGGCCCAGCAGTGCCAGCCGATCAGGTGCCGCCCAATGAGCATGCTTGGATTACCTCCTTGGTGGCTAACCTTCGTACCAATCCTAATATGAATGCTACCCTGTCCAAAGCATTGGGCTTGGATAATAGGCCAATTTCTAAATATGAGGATGGTGACATGCCACTGTTAAAAGGTAAAATCGTTAATGGCCAAGCTCAATTGAACTGCCCTCTGCGGAATTTCAAGGGATATGAAGTATGGCGGCAGGATACACCGGGTGGTTCTTTTGTCAAGATTGGCATTAGTTTGTCCCGATATTATTTGGATATAACTGAGCTACCGGAGGGGGTGAACACTGCACAATATGCTTATATTATACGCATGATTGGCAATGATAACGTACCAGTTGGTTCACCTTCCAATGAAGTGACCTTGGTTGTTTATCGCTCTGTGGTACCTGTATGAGTTAATGCTAATGTAGCGTTAGGCGGCATAAACGGCATTGTCCACATGGCCAAGCAGGTCGTAGCCGATCCTTCGGATTTAACAATATTAAAAGGTACAATAATTTTATGAACAAAAAAGCCCAGCTTCACAGCCGGGCTTTTTTGTTTTAGCTTCCGAAATCGTCGAAGGCGATGTTTTCCTCCGGTACGCCGAGGTCGGTAAGCATTTTCTGTACCGCCGATAGCATGAGCGGCGGGCCACAGAGGTAGTATTCGATTTCCTCCGGCTCCGGGTGGTTTTTGAGGTAGTTCTCTAGCACCACTTGGTGGATGAATCCGACTGGGCCAGTCCAGTTGTCCTCTGGTAAAGGCTCGCTGAGGGCGATATGGTACTTGAAGTTTGGGAACTCTCTTTCGATTTCCCGGAAATCTTCTGTATAGAACAACTCCCGGCTGGAGCGGCCACCGTACCAGTAGCTTACCTGGCGGTCACGGGTCTTTTCCGTGTGGAACAGGTGGAAAATATGCGAGCGCAGCGGCGCCATACCTGCACCACCACCGATGTAGAGCATTTCCCGCTTCGTGTTTTTGATGTGGAACTCACCATAAGGGCCAGAGATAACCACTTTGTCACCAGGCTTGCGGGTAAAAACGTAGCTGGAACAGATGCCGGGGTTCACGTTCATCCAACCTTTCGCTGCACGGTCCCAAGGTGGGGTGGCGATACGGATATTGAGCATGATGCGGTTGCCCTCGGCAGGGTGGTTGGCCATGGAGTATGCCCGGAAAATCGGTTCCGGGTTCTTCATTTTCAGACCCCACATATTGAATTTATCCCATTCAGGACGGTATTCGTCTGGCTGTTTGCCCATCCGTGGGTGCGCCGTGATGTCTATGTCCTTGAAATCACATTCGATGGCTGGCACATCCACTTGGATGTAGCCGCCCGATTCGAAGTCGAGGTTTTCGCCCGGCGGCAGTTTCACCACAAACTCCTTGATGAAAGTGGCCACGTTGTAATTGGATTCCACTTCGCACTCCCATTTTTTGATACCAAAGACCTCCTCTGGTACTCGGATGTCCATGTCGGTGCGCACCTTCACTTGGCAAGCCAGCCGCATGTGCTCAGCAGCCTGCTTGCGGCTGAGGTGGTTCATTTCCGTGGGGAGCACATCGCCACCACCGCTGTCCACATGGCATTTGCACATGGCACAGGTTCCACCACCGCCACAGGCAGAAGGTAGGAACATGTTTTTGTTGGAAAGTGCCGTAAGCAGTGACCCACCGGGCTGTACTATCAGCGGATTGGCGGTGTCACCGTTGACGATTATCTTGACATCACCCTGCGGTACGAGCTTCTTTTGAGCTACCAGCAGCCCGAAAGTCAGCACCAGAATGACAGCGGTAAACGCCACCGCACCCCAGAGAACAAACATTGCATCGAATAGAAAAATCATAATGCTATTGAAAATGGAAAACGGATAATTGACCGAAGACGATTATCCGTTTTCAATTAATGATGTGTCATGTAGTTGCCGGGGTTGATACCCATCAGGCTCATAAAGGCAATTCCCATCAAGCCTGTGAGTAGGAATGCAATACCCAATCCCCGCAGTGCTGGCGGAACCGCACTGTACCTGATTTTTTCACGAATGGCTGCCATGACAACGATGGCTACCATGAACCCAATCCCTGAACCAAAGCCAAATGTAGTGGCCTCGGCAAGGTTGTATTCCCTTGCCACCATGAAAAGGGCGCCCCCGAGGATGGAGCAGTTCACCGTGATTAGCGGTAGGAAAATGCCCAATGCGTTGTAGAGCGATGGTGAAAATTTCTCCACGGCCATTTCCACTAATTGCACGAAAGCGGCAATGGTAGCGATGAACAGAATGAAGCGCAGGAAGGTCAGGTCCATCCCGAAAATGCCATTTGGCCCCAAGATTTTCTCGTTGATGAACCAATTGATGGGCACGGTAAGCGTAAGTACGAAGACCACGGCAGCGCCAAGTCCGATGGCCGTTTTCACTGACTTGGAAACAGCAAGGAAGGAGCACATCCCAAGGAAGTACGCCAGCACCATGTTTTCAATGAAAACGGATTTTATGAAGATATTGAGTAAATCACCCATTTTTATAAAGGTATGAGGTGAAAGGTATGAGGTATGAGCGGCGCGACACATCGCATTCCTCATACCTCATACCTCTTTCCAAATTTAAGAAACGTCAACTAAGTTTTGATTCTTGGAACGCTGAATCCAAATGATGGAACCAATCAGGAACAGTGCCGCAGCGGGAATCACCATCATATTGTTAGGCATGTACCAAGAGAAGAAGCTGTTCTTTGTGGTATCAATCAAATAATCAGGCGTGTTGCCGATGATTTGAAAACCAGCCAAGCTGCCTTTTCCAAACAGTTCCCTGAATGCCGCTACGATGATGAGGATGACGCCATAGCCCAACCCGTTGCCGATACCGTCCACAAAGGAGCGCCAAGGCTTGTTGGCCATTGCGTAAGCCTCCAAACGGCCCATCACGATACAGTTCGTGATGATGAGCCCGATGTACACCGAAAGTTCCTTCCAGATGGGGTAGTTGGCAGCTTTGAGCGCCAGCTCCACCAAGGTCACCAAGAAGGCTACCACGACCAACTGTACAATCATCCGGATCTGCTTGGGCATGCCTTTGCGAAGAAATGAAACCGCAAAATTGGACATGGCAGTCACAAAGGTTACGGCAATTGCCATGACGAATGCTTTGTTTACCAAGGTTGTTACAGCTAGCGCCGAGCAAATACCCAAGACCTGCACGGTGATGGGGTTGTTGTCGCTGAGTGGGTCGGTCAAGAGCTTGCGTTCTTTCTTGCCGAAGAACGGTTCTTTTTCCTGCTCTACCTGTGTTGCAATTTCAGCCATTGTGATATTGTTTAATGATTCAATTCGGCGACCGCAAACCTGCTTTTGCCGAAAGAGAATTTATTTTTTCAAGCTTTCAAAATAGGGGAGGTAAATCCTGAGCCCCCGGTCAAGCATTTCGGTAACACCTTTGGATGTGATGGTAGCACCTGTGATGGCATCCACCTGGTGAGCGGGCTTTTTGATGCCCCCTTTTACCACTGCTACCGAAACATACTTCCCGTCTTCGTTAATGGTTTTGCCTTCGAATTGTTTTGGGAAAGCTGGATTGTCCGAAATCTCGGCACCAAGGCCGGGCGTTTCACCAACATGTCCAAAAGATGCGCCAGCAATGGTGTTGAAGTCATCTTTTAGCGCTATGGTACCCCAAATTTTATCCCAAAGTCCGTTGCCACGAATGGAAACGAGATAAAATGTGCCCTTATCGCTTTCAAAGGTAAAAACTGGGTAGTGGCGGTCGGCAAGTGGTTTCTTTTCCTCCTGCGCCATGTCAAGGTCTTCTGCCTTTTCACCTTCCACAGGTTTACCATTGGCATCGATGACGACTTGCTTGATATTTTTGTCAAAGAGGTCAAGCACTTCTTTGTCGGACATCTTGTCCAAATCACTGCCGAGATAACCTTTGACGGCTTTCAGTATTTCCCTTTTTTTGTAAACGGCAGCGTTGTCGTCGTGGATGGGTTTCAACCCAGAAACAACGACCGCCAATACAACCGAAACAACCAAGGTCATGATGACGGTATAAACGGTTACATATTTATTACTGTGCATTTTTCAATTTTTTGAAAAACAAAATCCTTTGTTCATTTTCCGATCAGGAATCAATTGCCCGAAGCCGTTGCCAGTTTTTGGCGGCGCTTGATGTTTGATTCGATTACGAAGTGGTCAATCAGTGGTGCAAATACGTTCATGAACAGGATGGCCAACATCCAGCCCTCTGGGTATGCAGGGTTCATTACCCGAATGATGATGCCTAGCATACCGATGAAGAATCCGTAAATCCACTTGCCCCGATTGGTGCTGGCGGCAGTGACTGGATCGGTCGCCATGAAAGCCATTGCAAACCAAAAACTACCCATGTAAAAATGGTAGTACCAAGGTATATTCATAAACGCATCGAAACCCCACCAGTTGAAAACGATGGCCATGAACCCAGCACCCAGCAGGCAGGAAAGCATGATCCGCCAACTAGCAATTCCCGTAGCAATCAGCATCAATGCACCGATGATAATCAAAGGTTTACAGGTTTCACCGACAGACCCAGGTATAGCGCCCCAGAACATTTGCATTGGTGAGTAAACGGATGTCACTTTATCCCAGCCTTGCGAAGCAAGACCCAGCGGTGTGGCACCCGTAAAGGCATCCGCCACTGTACGTCCGCCTTCGCCAAAGGTCGCCCAGCCTAACCCGTTGAATATCCAGTCGAAGAAATGATACACCCCACCGTAGGTTTGGCCAGTAGCGGCACCGTTGGCATATTCAAGACCAGCTACCCAGCATTGGTCGCCGGAAATAGTAGTAGGGTAAGCAAAGAAGACAAAGACCCTCGACAAGAGAGCGATGTTCACGACATTCATGCCAGTGCCACCAAATGCTTCTTTTCCCAAGATAACGGCAAATGCAACGGCCATTGCCAATATCCAAAGTGGAATATCCGGCGGCATGATCAGTGGGATAAGTGCGCCTGTTACCAAGAACCCCTCTTCGATACCGTGGCCTTTTTTGGCGGCATAATAGAACTCAATTCCCAGACCAACCAAGTGCGTCACGACGAAAATTGGCAGTATTTTTATTAATCCGTACGCCAGTTTCAGGTGAATAGCAGCCAAGAACGATGTGTGCTGACCCAGCGCCAAAAAATGCTGATGGCCAATATTATAGGTGCCAAAAACATAGCACAATTGAAGCGCCAACACCACCATCACCATGGTACGCTTGAGGTCCATACGGTCACGGATGTGAACGCCTACGCCTTGCGTCGTGTGGTCCGGCGTATAAAGGAAGGTGAAAAAGCCGTCATACAGTGTATGGAGGAAACGCTTTTCCTTCGGTGGCTCCAGCTTCTTTATCTTTTCTAAAAGAGTACTCATTTATAGTTGATTGTTTGCCCAGTTGGGCTTAATTGTTCGATTGTTCTATTGTTTGATTGTTAAATTAAGCTAGTTGAACCGAGAGGAAATCAATTCAACAATTTAGCAATCCAACATTTCAAATCACCCCTGCTCGTGAACCATATCTAGTCCTTCCCGCAAAATCCGCTGCAAAGGCTGCTTGGAAGTGCAGGCAAATTCACACAATGCCACGTCTTCCTCGATTAGTTCGTGGATACCAAGGCCTTCCATTTTTTCGTAATCATTGGTCAAAATGGCCTTCATCAAATGTTGCGGGTAAATATCCATTGGCAACATTTCTTCATATTGTCCAGTAACGACGAATGCCCTTTTCTCACCGTGCATATTGGTATTTGCCCGATAAACTGTATCTGGAAAACGGCTGCCCGGCAATGCCTTTGATGCACTTGGAGTTGATAGGTCCGGCAGCAGCCAACCAAACATTTCCACTTGATCGCCTTCTTCCACCACGGTTATTTGGTCGTCGTAAAAATGTAGGAACCCATCTTTGGATACCTTGCTGCCACTGAGTACATCGCCAGTGAGGATGCGCACGTGGTCATTCGCTAGGTTGCCCTCCAGCAGCTCACCAATATTTGCCCCAATCTTGGTCTGTACGTATTTGGGCTGAATCAATTCAGCACCAGTAATTGCGACAACCCGGTCAGCATTGAAACGACCTTCGGTAAATAGAGCACCAATCGTGGCAACATCCTGCACACCAACTGTCCATACAGTATTTTTGGTTGTAATGGGTGCAGTGTGGTGAATTTGTACACCCACGTTTCCGACCGGGTGCTTGCCGCTGAACCAGGTTTTTCCAACGCCTGTGGCGGTAGTGAAAACGGCACTCGGTGGATTTTCACCCGTGGCATCCAGTCCAAGCTGAACCTTTCCTTTTGTCAATTTGCCCAAAACATCAAGACCACGTTGGAAAGCTGCGCCTTTGCCTTCCATCACAACATCGAGATTAGGCGCAAGTGGGGCAGTATCAAAAGTGGAAACGAAAATATTGTCTGGAATTTCGGTCGTGCTGGCAATGATGTCGAACGGACGCTGACGCAAAAAAGACCAACCACCGGAATCGAGCAGAAAGCTCACAAGTTCTTCCCGGCTGCAAGTCTCCAAATTTGGTGCGTTCAAACTGCGATATTGCTGCTGCTTATCGGCCAGTATGACGATATTGGCGATGGAACGACGGTCGCCACGGTTCACGGCAATAACCTCGCCGCTCACTGGGGACACATACTTTACATCAGGATTCTTTTTGTCAAAAAACAGGTGGTCACCAGCCTTAACTGTATTGCCTACCTCCACTTCGACCTTCGGGATAGGTGACATGCCACGGAAATTGGCAGGCTGCAGGGCGAAAGTATTGGCATTAGCAGCTATAACTGGCCCTTCAGCTTTACCTTCCAATAAAATGTTATGGCCTTTTTTCAAGGCCACATATCTGCCTTTGGCATAAGCAGGTCCATTCTTTTGCTTGAAAATATCCGAAGCGGCGGGCAGAGAAGATAGGCTTTCATCTTCACTGTTGAGGCCACTTTTATTTGCCTCGATGCGAACAAGGTTGTCAGAGACCCGCAGGATGATGAAAAACGCAATCAGCACCACGATCGCCAGCAGAATCATTGTGAAACTGTTGGCACCACTGCCAGATGGGGATTGCGCTTGTGCCAGTTGATGGATGAACAATAAGGAAGTAATCAGGTGGAGCCTCGTAAAACCCTTTCTCATGCTTCAAATGCATTAAATGAAGGAATGTTGGTCAAATCAAAATTAGGCTGAAACAGCCGCTCCGCAGGAAAATTGGCAGCCCGTTCATTTACCAAGCCCAACCTTCTGTCAAAGCGTGGCAAAGTTATAAAAGGTTTGAAACTAGGAAATAGTAGGCAAAATCATTCTTTCCACTATGGCTTATTTAGATTTAATCAAAATTAAAAAAATGGGTAAGCAGACTTGTCGCCCTTGTTTTTTGTCAAAAACTTAAGGTTTTCGCAAAGAAATTTGGAGGTTTAAGCCAATTACCTACATTTGTCAGGCCGGAAATTCCCAGTTTAACAGAATACTGGGGTTTTCAGCCCATTTTTTCACTAAAATCCTTTAACCAGTGGACAGAGACAGAAGGTTTGAGAGCGTTTTCTCAAAAAAAATGAATGCTGGTAAACGAAGAACTTACTTCTTTGACGTTCGCCAAACAAAGGGCGATGATTTTTACCTCACGCTCACAGAAAGCACGAAACGCTTTAATGGCGATGGCTTTGAGCGCCACAAAATTTTTCTTTACAAGGAAGATTTCAACCGTTTTGTGAACAACCTTGAAGAGGTTATCAATTACATCAAAACGGAGTTGATGCCTGATTACGACTATGAGGAGTTTGACCGTCTGCACGAAGAGTGGGATGCGCAGGACGAGGCCAATGGCTATGAACGCTCACCTCGGTCTTCTCGGGAAAATAGCAATGTTGATGATGAAATTGAAGAGGATGGCAACCAATGGAAGAAGCCATCACAATCAGCTGATTCCCCGCCGCCATCATCTCACAATGTGAAGTTTGACGACGACCTTAGCTGGTAACCTGTAATTAAAGTCTCCTCAGTCGGTGGAGTCATTTGTCTTTGGATTGAAAGATTACGGCAAATGACTCCGACCGACTGATTTAAGTTCCCCGCCTGCCCAATTCTACCACTTCCAAGTTTTCGATACGGCCAGCATGCAGGTCAAATCGCAGCAAGGTTTTGACCTTGTGCCACCCTTCGTTGCCGCAAGCACCTGGGTTCATGTGCAATAGTCCGAGTGCCTTGTCAGGTATCACTTTTAGGATATGCGAGTGACCGCAGATGTATAATTTCGGTGGATTAGTGCTTAAAATCTCTCGCACCCGCGGTACGTACTTGGTTGGGTAGCCGCCAATATGCGTCATGAAAACATCCACACCTTCGCATTCAAAACGCAAATCCAATGGAAAGCGGTGCTGAATTGGTAACCCATCAATATTGCCATAAACTGCCCGGAACGGTCGGAAAGTCTCAAGGCGGTCGGCCACCATCGGATTGCCAATATCGCCAGCGTGCCAAATTTCATCGCAAGGCTCGAGGTAGGAAAATATGCTTTCCTCCAAGTGGCTGTGCGTATCGGAAAGAAGGCCAATTTTTTTCATTGTTGGGGATTTGGAGTAAAGTTTTTTGAAAAATTGGTTGCCGGCCAGTGTTTAGCCATATCTCGGACTACCCAAGGTTACTATTGCCCCATTTCCTCCAGTTCCTTCTCTGTTTTAGGCCCAGCTTTATACTTCGTGGCTAGTTCCTTCCTCATTTTTTCAATGTCGGATTGGGAATTGTAAGCAAAGGTGACGCCAACCCGATAAAGCTTTCCAGCCCGCTTTGTCTGTGTGGCGTAACCATCTTCAGTTAGGGTTTGGGCAAATTTTGTGGCATTGTTTTTCACCCCAAAACTATGCACGACCATATAAAGCTTATCTTTTGTTGGTTCAAAACTATCTTGTTCAGTATCAGCCCCATCAGGTATAGTTGCTTCAGGTTTGGAGGCAGGTGGCGTGCTTTTTTCCGCTTCCTGTGTAACAGAAGGATTGTCTTCAGTAGGCGAGGTCTCAATTTGTTTGTTGGCACCAGATTCTTCGGGCAAAGAGGGTTTAACGTTCACCCGCTCTGGCACTTCTGCAATAGGTTTTTGCCTTTGCCCTCCGAAAATATTATAAAGGGACAAGGCTATCAATATGGCCAGCAATAATACTGCCCATGGCAAAACCTTCATTGTGAGCGAAGCAGGCGATTCATCGACTTTGATGGCGGCCACCTCTGCTGGTTCGAAAAGGGATTCAGCTACGGTTGGTTTTGGCATCGGAGGGGCCACTTTCGGCTTCTCTCTCACCAAAGGTTGGAAATCAATGGTGGGCAACCCAAAAGAATCGGCATTGAAATTGGTGCCTTCCGGCATGAACCGGATTTTTTGCTCGTAGTCTTGGTAGAGTCGGCCAACTTTCGGAATCTCATAAATTTCCCGCCGTTCCAACGTATCCCGCACCGTGTTCACATACCTTTCCACCATCCCCTCTGCTTCTTGGTAAGTGCTTATATTATGTTTTTGGAGGTATTGCACCAAAATCCCATCGTTTAGTACCAAGTTTGGGTTGAATTCTAGTTTAGAAGTGGGCGGTGTAATTACATCCTGCACATAGTCCACTGTAGCGGAGCCAGGCATGGAGGTAAATCCGCCCAAACCGGGCACTATTACAGCAGTTTTTTCGAAGAGTAGTTCTTGAATGGCTTTGTTAACGTCAGTAGTCATGCGAGTTGCTGGTTGATGACAGGTGTTGTACTTTAGCGGCCAAAGTTAGACATTTTTTTATTTGATTATAAAAAGCTGTGAATCAGGTTTTTAAAGGGCAAAAAACAACTTACTTGTTTAGGGTTTGAAATAATTTGGGCACATTAGTAACAAACGATAAAATTAAAAAAACGTGAGTTTGGGGTATTTAAAAATGCTTAATGGTCCATAAAACTGTCTTTTAAATAATCTGTTTAATTTGCCGGTTGCTATTGACATATTAATTTGGTTCAAGGATAACTCACAAAATGCCAAATTGTAAAAATTAAGAAAAACTAATAAAAATGGAAAACACACACAATGGGCAATACCAGTTTGGCATGATTGGCCTTGGCACGATGGGCCGAAACCTCCTGCTCAACATGGCCGATTACGGCGTTGCAGTGGCGGGTTACGATAAAAATGCCGACCAAATCTCCTTGCTGGAAAAAGCCGGGGAAGGCAAAAAAGTGAAAGGGTTCACGGATTTGGGCCAGCTTGTCCAGAGCCTGAAAGCACCACGGGCTGTGATGATGCTTGTACCTGCTGGCCCTATCGTGGACAGCGTCATTGCGGATTTGAAGCCATTGCTAGAAAAGGGCGACCTCATCATTGACGGAGGCAATTCCAAGTTCACCGATACTGAGCGCCGGGCGGTTGAACTGGAGAATATTGGCCTCCATTTTTTCGGGATGGGAATTTCTGGTGGAGAAGAGGGCGCTAGGCGGGGCCCAAGCATGATGCCTGGCGGCGACAAGGACGCCTATCAACACGTGAAGCCAATTTTCGATAAAATAGCGGCGAAAGTTAACGGTGAACCCTGCGTGACCTATATCGGCCCTGGTGCGTCTGGGCATTTCGTTAAAATGGTGCATAATGGCATTGAATATGCAATTATGCAATTATTGGCTGAAACTTATGATTTAATGAAAAATGGGCTTCAAATGAATAATGAAGCCATTCATACGGTGTTTAAGGATTGGAACGATGGCCGTTTGCATTCCTTTTTGATGGAAATAACCCGGGATATATTTGCCTTTAAAGACCCCAATACTTCCCAGTATTTATTGGATGAAATTAAGGACGAAGCAAAATCCAAGGGCACCGGAAAATGGACATCCCAGTTTGCAATGGACTTGCAATCACCCACTCCAGCCATTGATGTGGCAGTATCCATGCGGGATTTGTCAAAATATAAATCCTTGCGGGTGCAATTGGCAGAGAAATATCCAAATGATAAACTAGGGAAATTAGCCAATGATTCGGCAGGTTATTTAACCCAGTTGGAGGAGGCATTTTATTTTGCTATGACGGTGATATATGCGCAGGGTATGCACTTGTTATATTTGGCCTCCATTGAGTACAAATATGAACTGCATTTGGCTGAAATTGCCAAAATATGGCGGGGCGGTTGTATTATTCGTTCCAAGTTTTTGGAAGATATTTATGCTGCTTTCAATAGAAATGAGGAGTTGGAACACTTGTTTTTAGATGATAATGTAAAGATATCCATAAAAGCCAATTTAAATAGTGCCCGCTCCATCATTACGGGAGCCATGCAGCAGGGTTTTTCAGTGCCAGTTTTCTCAGCCTCGCTGAATTATTTCGATGCACTGCGGACTGGCCGGATGCCAACCAACTTGATTCAAGCGCAGCGGGATTATTTCGGAGCGCATACTTATGAATTAATCGGAAAGGAAGGCGTGTTCCATACAAAATGGAATGCCTGATTTAGCTGATTTTTCAAGCCTAATTGTTTAAAAATTCGAGATGAAAAACTCAAAATCGCAACCTGTTATATTTGTCATTTTCGGTGCCACTGGTGACCTGAATTGGCGTAAAATAAACCCAGCACTCTACAACCTTTTCTTGGATAAATGGATGCCTGAGCAGTTTGCCATAATTGGCACTGGCCGCACGGAATATTCGGATAAAGATTTCCGGAAAAAGCTATTGGAAGGCGTCAATAAATTTTCCCGAAAAGGTGAAGCAGAGAAAACAGCTTGGGAAAAATATGCCAACAATATAACTTATCAAGCTGCTGATATAAACGATTCAAAGGCATACCAAGATTTAGGTGCCAATATAAATGCCCTGAAAAAAGAATGGGGACAAGAACCGGTTGTTATTTTCTATATGGCAGTAGCTTCCGATTTTTTTCCAACTATTGCGGAAAATCTCAAGAAAAACAAGCTCGCCCAACGTGCCGATATGGCTCGCATAGTGATTGAAAAACCGTTTGGGACTGACTTGGAATCCGCCAAGGCACTGAATAAATTGCTCTGTGATATTTTTGACGAAAAGCAGATATATCGCATTGACCATTATTTAGGGAAAGAAACTGTGCAGAATATATTGGCATTCCGGTTTGCCAATTCAATATTGGAGCCGATATGGAACCGGAATTATATACAGCATGTGCAACTCTCAGTGACGGAGCAATTGGGCGTTGGCAGCCGGGGTGGATATTATGAGGGCTCTGGTGCATTACGGGATATGGTACAGAATCATGTGCTGCAATTGCTCTGTCTCATCGCCATGGAAACGCCCATTAATTTCGAAGCAGATGAAGTGCGAAACCGCAAAGTAGATGTGCTTCGCTCCATGCGCCCATTTAAACCAGAAGATATAAAGCGCAATGCAGTGCGGGGACAATATGGCGAAGGTTGGATTGAAGGTGAAAAAGTACCAGGCTACCGGGAAGAATCCAGCGTTGATGCACATTCCAACACAGAAACCTTTGCGGCGCTCAAGTTTTTTGTGGACAATTGGCGGTGGGATGGTGTGCCTTTTTATGTTCGCACAGGCAAGCGGCTTCACCAGTCAGCCTCAGTCATTTCCATCCAATTTCGGGACGTTCCCCACAAGGTTTTCCCAGAAGAAGCCATTGATAATTGGCGACAGAACCGCTTGATTATCAGCATACAACCTGAAATGAGCATCCGATTGCAAGTACAGGCAAAGCGCCCAGGTTTGGATATGGTTTTAAATACTGTGGATATGGTTTTTAATTATGACGAAACGTATGGACAGGAAACACCTGAAGCTTATGAAACGCTTTTATTGGATACAATGATGGGCGACCAAACGCTCTTCATGCGGGGCGACCAAGTGGAAGCTGCCTGGGAATTGCTAATGCCTGTGCTGCAATCATGGGAAACAAAACCGAGCTTGGATTTCCCCAATTACAGCGCCGATTCCTGGGGCCCAGAAACTGCTGAAGCGCTCATTGCACGGGATGGATTTCATTGGTTTGCATTGCCTTCTTCCACTAAATCTACAAGATAATGAATCTGCATATATACAATACGGTCGAAGAATTACTTTATGCTTATGCTATTTATTTTATTCGGATAGCTGGAAGCTATATCAAGGAAAATGGCCGATTTAATGTAGCATTATCGGGAGGTAGCTCCCCTCAAAAAGTGTATGAACTATTGGCGACACCGAGTTTTCAAGACCAAATAGATTGGTCAAAAGTTTATTTTTTCTTTGGGGATGAACGCTATGTGCCGGCTAATGATGCAAGAAACAATGCGCTGATGGTTAAAAAAGCACTTTTTACCCCTTTGAATATTGCTGATAACCATATTTTTAGCATGAACACCTCACTGTCACCTGCCGATTGCGCAAAAGAATATATGGAGGCCATCAATAATCATTTTAATATTAAGCCTATTCAGTTTGACTTGGTTTTGTTAGGTCTGGGAGACAATGCACATACAGCGTCATTGTTTCCATTTACGCCAATTATTCATGAAAAAATACCAACAATCAGTGAAGTATTTTTAAAAGATGATAATGCCTACCGGATTTCATTTTCAGCTCCGCTAATAAACCAAGCAAAGCATGTTGCATTTCTTGTTTTCGGAAAAAATAAAGCAGCCGCACTGGGGGCGGTAATAAAAGGTGAAAATAATCCAGATGAGTTTCCGGCGCAGTTGATTCAACCTGAAAGTGGAGACCTGCACTGGTTCTTGGACAATGATGTGGCTTCGATGTTGACTTAAGTAAAGCGCTGAAAATCACCTTAAAAGCTTATCAAAATGATCGTTGAAGAAATTGCTCAACAATTCCCAAATTTGAAAACCACCCGCCATTTCTTTTCCTAAAAACATGCAGCTCTGCGTTGCTTTAGCGGTAAATTTGCCACCTTGACAAATTCGTTTGAATGAAAAAATACCGCTACACCTTACTTGTTTTACTGCCCATTGTCCTATTGCCACTTTTGCTGTCCAATCTCACTTTAGCCAAGGATGAGGAAATCAGTCGCTTCCATTCAGATGCAGAATTAGCTCATTTTCAGATGGTTGTGTTAGACACTACTTTGCCGAAAGGCTACAGCTACCTGTTTGCCGGTAGTGGTGTCTGCCAAAAATGCCACGGCTTTGACACCCTTGGTGTGGCTAGTGTGGATGTCAATGGCAATGATGTGAACCTGGTTGATGATTGGCGGGCAACTATGATGGCCAATTCGGCCAAAGACCCATTTTGGCGGGCAAAAGTGAGCCATGAAGTTTTGCTTTACCCAGAACACAAGGCAGAAATTGAGGACAAATGCACCTCTTGCCATGCCCCCATGGGGCATTTCAATGCAAAACACCTTGGAGCACTGCACTATGGAATCACCGATATGGAAGGCGACTCTTTGGCTTTGGATGGCGTGTCCTGCTTGGCTTGCCACATGCAGGAGCAAGTTGGCTTGGGTACTAAGTTTAGCGGAATGCTGACATTCGACACTTTCAAAACAGTTTATGGCCCTTATTTGTCGCCGCTAGTAAGCCCAATGCTGACAGAAACAGGCTACAAGCCCAAGTATAGCAGCAAAATGGAATTGGGTGAAGCTTGCGCAACATGCCATACGCTGATTACCGAAACGCTTGATTATCAGGGAAATATTACCGGAAACAAATTTGTTGAGCAAGCCACCTACCACGAATGGCTTAATTCAGCTTATAAAGACAGCATCGCTTGTCAAGGTTGCCACATGCCCAGTTTGGACAAATGGCCTGTACACCTGGTGACGGGAGCAATGACCGAACCTCGCAGCCCATTTTTTCTTCATGAATTGGTAGGGGGCAATGTGACGATGCTTGGTTTGCTGCGGGATAATGTAGCGGCACTTGGCCTCACTGCCGGGCCTTCACAGTTTGAAGATGTGATTGGCAAAACGAAGGCTCTGCTCCAAAACAGGACGCTCCTTCTCGATTTGCAGCTATTGGAGCGAACCTTGGATACCGCCAAATTTGCCCTAAAACTCACTAACCTTGCTGGACATAAATTTCCTTCTGGCTATCCGTCCCGGCGTGCGTTTATCCAGTTCATGGTGCAAACCGAAGCGGGGGATACCGTTTTTGTTTCTGGCAAAATGGACGAGAATTATGAAGTGTTGGGGCAAAATCCAAGTTATGAGCCTCACTATCAAACGATTAGCTCTGAAGACCAAGTGCAGATTTATGAAATGGTGATGGGGGATGTGAACAACAATGTGACCACAGTGCTTGAGAGGGCCGACCATTCCATCAAAGATAACCGGCTACCTCCTTTGGGTTTCGCCCAGTCGCACCCCGCTTACGATACGACAACTATTGCTGGAGCAGCACTTTCTGACCCAGATTTCAACCAGGAAAATGGTGTGCAAGGTACTGGCACTGACATGGTATATTTTACGATACCGATGCATGGCGAAAAAAACCTGCTTTTGGTGACGGCAAAGGTTTTTTACCAGCCCACACCGCCTAAGTGGATGATTGAAATGTTCAGTGAAACCACCCCGGAAATCGAGACATTCAGACCTATGTTCGCTGCCGCCGACCGCGAGCCAGTGCTGGTAAGAGCAGCCGAAATCATGGTTGACCCCATCATCAGTAGCGTGAAAAACCGCCAGGTTTCCCTTTTTGTGAAATTGTACCCAACGCCGTCAAGCGATGGGCACTTGTTCGTGGAATCTTCGCAGGTACACGATGTTCGGGTGTTCGACCTCAAGGGGCGGGAGGTGGAATATTTGCGGAACAAAACAGGGGATTACGAAATCAACCTGACAGAATCTGGCGTCTTTTTGATACAATTCAAAGGACGTGATGGACGGGTTCAAACTGAAAAAATAATTGTAAAATAACCTTTTTCTAAAACTTCAACCTTCATGGAAAATCGATTACTCCCTGCTATCCTCCTCATTTTTGCCATCGGCAAGGTGTTCGCCCAACAACCCGTTGTGATGATACCCAGCACGACCCTTCTCAACAGCATTCTTGGTTTTTCATACAATGATTGCGTTGTGGATATGAATAATGACCAACTCGACGACGTAGTTCGGGTCACCAGCAATGGCATGTACATCGATTACCAGCAACCGGATGGCAGTTTTACACAGTCTTTCTTTGGGCTAAATATCGTGAATGTGCCAGATTGGAGCATCTGTGCTGGCGACCTCGACAATAACGGCTACAACGATTTGTTGTTTGGGAATTCTTCAGGGGTTTCCTTCGTGATGGCCGGTGCAGGCGGGTTGGGATATTCCGAATTTGCAAAACCTGAATGGATTTTCAGCCAGCGTTCCACTATGTCTGATATTGATAATGATGGTGATCTGGATGCTTTTGTTTGCCATGACGTTGACCAATCGCACCCTTATCGGAACGATGGCAACGGAAATATGACGCTGGACCAGAGCCTTATCGTCACGGCAGACCGCCCTGGCAACTACGCAGCCATTTGGACCGATTATGACAACGATGGCGACAACGATTTGTATATCACCAAATGCAAAGGCGGGGCGGTTCCAGGCGATATTGACCGGACGAACCTGCTCTATCGGAACAATTCGGACGGCACTTACACGGAGATGGCGGCCACGGCAGGTTTAGATGACAATGCCCAGTCATGGGCTACCGATTTTGAAGATTTTGACAACGACGGTGACTTTGACGCTTTCATTGTCAACCATGATTTTCAAAACCGTTTTTTCCGCAACAACGGCGACGGAACATTTACGGATATTATCGCCTCCACTGGAATTAACCCAAATCAGCTTGGTTCTTGGTCAAATGCTGCTGCCGATTTCAATAATGATGGTTGGGTGGACATCCTTTCTGAAATGGCAACCCACCTCTATCTCAACAATGGCAACCTCAATTTTACGGGTCAGAACTTACCGTTCACTGGTGGCGGAATTGGCGACTTGAACAACGATGGTTTCTTGGATGTAGTGAGAGGCAGCACAGTTTACTTAAATGCTGGGAATTTTAATAATTGGTTGAAAATCAATACGATAGGAACAATTAGTAATCGGAATGGTATTGGTGCTAGGGTTGAAATATATGGAGCATGGGGTAAGCAGAGTAGGGAAGTCAGGAGTGGGCAAAGTTTTAATCCAATGAGTTCTCTGCTGACTTATTTTGGTATTGGCCAAGCTACAGTAATTGATTCTGTTGTGGTGAAATGGCCTTCTGGTATTCGGACGGTGATAGAGAACCCTGCCATCAACACCATGGTGACGGTGCCTGAAGCTGGTTGTGTTTTAGCGCAGACTGCGATTTTGGTAAATGGCGAAACGAATATCTGTCCCGGCGAAACCGTTGAACTTTCCTTGCCAAGTGGGTATAGTTACGAATGGTCAAATTTTTCAAGCCAACAGGCAATCTCGGTGTCAACTTCAGGAAGTTATAGCGCCGTTTTGACAGATTCTACGGGTTGCATTTCTTTGAGCAATAGTGTCCAAGTCAACGTAGTTCAGGAGATTATCCCAGTTGTCACTGCTGAGGGTGATACCAAATTTTGCAAGGGCGGCTCTGTTGTTTTGACAGCCACTGGTGGGGAAAACCCAGTTTGGTCAACAGGTGAGACTGGTTGGAGTATTACTGTATCAAATGCAGGGGAATATTATGTTTCCACAGATGCCATTTGCAATGACGACCCAATTGCCTCTGTCTCAGAATTGGTGGAGGTTTTGGATGTCGATGAACCAGTAGTGAATGGCGTCAATATTGCTCCTGGAGATTCAGTGCTTTTGATGGCTTCGGGCAATGACTTGCATTGGTACAATGCACCTATCAATGGTCTTCTCCTTAGCACAGGCGACAGCTTACAAACCCCAGTACTTGACCAAACAACTACTTATTACGTGGAATCCCACGAGCATTACCCAGGTGAAATTCAGACAGGAGGTAAGTTGGACAATACAGGGCCAGGCGGGTTACCTACGCAAGGCTCATATAACCTGTTTGATGTCTGGGAACCGTTCACATTGGTTAGTGTGAAAGTTTACGTTCCGAACACTGCTCCAACTGGCCTCCGGACTATCCAATTGTATGATGAAAACAATGTGCTTTTGGATGAAAATATTTTCAGCCTAAATGCTGGAACCCATGAATTGACCCTGAATTTTGATTTGCCTGTCGGCAATAATTTTTCATTGCGCTGCGCTGAAAACAATCTGTTTCGAAATACCAACGTGAATACGTCATTTCCTTATGCAATCGGGAATTGGGGTGAATTGACCAACGATGCCTTTGGTAATTACTACTACTATTATTTTTATGATTGGATGGTGCAGGCAAAAAGTTTCGATTGTGTGTCCGACAGGGTTCCAGTTACGGTGGGCGTCTCCGCAACAAACGAGGTGGATTCAAAAACTGGAAAATTAAGGCTGGCTCCTAATCCTGCTGATGGTCAGGTGCTTGTTGAGGTCATTGGCAAGGCAGATTTACTTCAAGTTTTTGATGTAACGGGACGAGAAGTTTACCGTACGGAATTGTCTGGGAACGAAAGTTTCGAGCTCTTAACTCAAGGTTTCCCCAGTGGTATTTACCTTGTACAAGTTCAAACTGAGTTAGGGGCAAAAACCCAAAAGCTGGTTGTTCGATAAAGCAAACTCAACAGCAATCATACGAAAAAAATAAAGGGCATTGACGCAGTCAATGCCCTTACCGAATGAATTATGTTAATAGTTATTGTTTTAAAAATTTGCCCCGCTGTAGGGTCTTGCCGTCCTTGTCGTACCTGATAAGGTAGAAGCCTGACGAAAGCCCACTAATATTCAGGGTGAGCTCCTGTTTTTGCCCTCGCTGAATTTCTCCAAGCGCAATGCCATTCATGGTGAACAACTTAATCGTTCCCCCTTCGGTCGAAGGGCTTAAGAATTTGACCGTCACCCATTCAAAGGCTGGAGTAGGATAAAGTGTAAAATAATCACTTTTTTTATTCAAATCCCTTACCCCAGAAGTCTGGTTAGTCGTGTCACCTGGGGGAGTGATGATGGTCGTATCCTGCGTTGTCGTGTCACCTGGGGGAGTGATGATGGTCGTATCCTGGGTGGTCGTGTCGCCCGGAGGGGTTATAATGGTCGTGTCCTGAGTTGTCGTGTCACCCGGAGGGGTTATAATGGTCGTGTCCTGGGTAGTCGTGTCTTGTGGAATGTTGCTGCAATCAACCGAACTGCCAGTGTAATTGCCTTCGTAAGTGTAAAGCCCCAAAGGCTGAACACCAAAGTCAAGAATTGTAAGTTCGTTTCCAGGGTTAGAGCTAACCGAGTTGGGCAGATGGTCAAACGGGTCAATCCCATTCACAATCAACGACGGAGTCCCTGTTCCATTGCCATTAAGCTGAAAAGTGAAAAGCAGGGTTTCAGTATCAGGTTGGTAAATGATTTGGGGAACGTCATTTACAAAGCCCATTGAGACATACACTTTTCCAGGCGCTTCTGAGGGGTTTGTGACCATTGCGTTCTGCATCCATAGCCCTGCAACTGGAGTCAGGCTGGAAAAAGTCATGCCCGAAGGGTAGATGAGTGTAACTTGTCCAGAACCAGTAATGGTGTTGCCGCTTGGCATTATATTATCGCAAACCTTGGCGTAAACGCCGTAAGTGTTTGTTGTGCCAGCAATGGCTTCGACCTTCAAGTGGACTTGGGCAAAAGAATAATTGCCGAAAAATACAACAGCTGCAAATAGGAAGAGTAGGCGAACATTGTTCATTCGTTCAAGTTTTTGTTTATTCTGTAAATTTTTACCGTGAGGGAAATAAAAAAGGGAAGCAAGCAAGGTTTTGGCAATCATTGTGCCATTTCTACGTATAGCAGGCTCAATGTAATAGCCCGCAAAATTATTGATGGTTTTTGGTGTTTTTTTTAGTAAAAATTTAATAAAAATTTTGTGAAACAAAAATGGGGATAGTGGGGTTTTGGTAAAATTTTTTTCTTTCTAATCGGCACGTCTCCAAATTCTTGCAAATTATTTTCAGAAAATGCTTTATTGTTTTCTTATCAATTTTATCATAACCGATTGAAATTCAAGTAGATAAGGTTGCAGATTCATTAATAATACTTATCTTTGCGGCGCAAATCGAAAATTGCTTCTCAATCCATTCAAATTGAGAAAAAAGGCCTTGCTGCAAACATTTTTTACAAATACTACATAACGCAAGCAGTTAACAAACCTTCCGGCCAAAAACTACCTGACAAATACAACCATTCAAAATTAATTCTCGTACTACCATCATTCACAAACCATTTTTTACTTATGTCAACCATGTTGAAAAAAGATTTTTCCAAGACAAAACCTGTCTGCAAGGTTACTTTCACCCTGCCACTCGAAGCTGCTCAAGGCGGTAAAGAGGTGCGCATCCTTGGCGACTTCAACGATTGGAGCTGGGAAAAGGGCTACAAAATGAAAGCACAAAAAGCAGAATTTACTACTGAAGTTGAACTGGCTGCTGGCAAAGAATACCAGTTCCGTTACTTGATTGATAACCACATCTGGGAAAATGACTGGAACGCCGATAGCTACGAAGTTTCGCCTTTCGGTGGTTACAATTCCGTGCTTTCCCTTCGTGAAGTAGCTGCCGTTGCTACTGCTAAAGCCGCTGCTGCGAAAACTGCTGCACCTAAAGCCGCTACGAAGCCTGCTGCAAAAACTACTGCAACTAAAACAACTGCCACACCTAAAGCCGCTGCGAAAACTACAGCTCCAAAGGCAGAAGCTAAACCTGTAGTTGTTAAAGCCGCTGCACCTAAAGCCGCTGCAAAACCAGCCGTTAAGGCTGCAGCTACAACAGCGCCAAAAGCCGCTGCGAAAACTGCTGCTCCAAAGGCAGCTGCGAAGCCTGCTACAAAACCAGCTGTTAAAGCTGCTGCTCCAAAAGGTGGCAAGAAGTAATCTTCGCCCAACCGCATTTCCAAAAATAGGCTGTTAGTTTCAGCCATGCAGACGGTGTTCTATTGGGACACCGTTTTTTTTTGCTCTCCTCACAAAGAAACAAATTTGTTCTTTTTTGAAACAAAAAGTTTAATACCTTCGGCCCAATATTTTGAACAACTATTTTTTACACTAAAATCACACTAAAATGGAGATTAACTGGCTCGCAGTGCTTGTCGCTGCATTCGTACCGATGGTAATGGGATTTATCTACTACAACCCGAAAGTGGTAGGAACTGCTTGGATGAATGCATCCGGCATGACGGAGGAAAAAGCTAAAGGGGCCAACATGCCTTTAATTTTTGGCCTTGCATTTTTCTTTAGTTTTATGCTGGCAATGTCTATGAACAGCATTACAATTCACCAATTTGGTGTTCCCAGTCTTTTTGTAGTAAATGGGCAACAGCCCGCGCCAGGCTCACCAGAGGCTAATTTTGTTTCAGATTTTTTATCAAAATATGGTAGCCTGCACCGCACCTTTACACATGGTTTGGTTCACGGAATGATTATGATGGTGTTCTTTGGATTACCCATCATGGCCACCAATGCCTTGTTTGAGCGCAGGAGCGTGAAATACGTTTTGATAAATTTCTTCTACTGGTTTATCTGCATTGGCATCATGGGCGGCATCGTCTGTAGCTGGCCAAAGTGATATGGGACAGACCTGTGACATTAGATTTTAGGCTTTTAAAACTTGCAACTAAGTCCTACGGTCTAAAATCTAATTCCTAAAACCTGCTGTAGCATGAAATTCACGACTACCATCCAAAATTTTCATTCCGCCTTGTGGACGTTTCACATCCTCGTCTTGGATAAACAAGCTGAGACGTTCATCGATGGAAATGACCGTAGGGTAATGTGTACTTTGGACGGTGCTTATGAATTTCAATGCGCCCTTATGCCCAAGGGCGACGGTCATTTTTTTATCAACATCAACAAAAAAATCAGGGATAAACTAAAGCTGCAAGAGGGCAGCCAGGTGGAGGTTTTACTCCGCAAGGACGAGAGCGAATTCGGGCTTCCAATGCCGGAGGAATTCGCAGAAGTGTTGAAACAGGATGAGGAAGGCAACCGCTATTTTCTGGAACTCCCTCCCGGCAAGAAACGCAACCTACTCTACATCGCTGGCCAGCCCAAGACCTCGGAGGTACGGTTGAAGCGGGCATTGGTACTGGTGGAGCATTTGAAAATAAATAAAGGCAAAATAATTTTCAAGCAATTGACACTCGACCTGAAAGAAGCCAATCGCTCCGATTTCTGAGCAAAAAAATCACGAATACACATAGGATTTTTATTAGCTGAAAAACTACCTTTGCACCCGTTTTGGGCGATGGTTGAGCAGTCGCTCATGCAATTAAAAATTCAACAATAAAGCAATCCTCTATCATGGGAAGAGCATTTGAATATCGCAAAGCAACAAAAATGAAGCGGTGGGCGGGCATGGCCAAAGCGTTCACTCGGGTGGGCAGGCAAATTGCGCTTGCTGTAAAATCTGGCGGTGGCGACCCCAACTACAACCCACGCCTGCGACTGGCCATTCAAAACGCCAAGGCCGCCAACATGCCTAAAGCCAATGTTGACAACGCCATTAAAAAAGCAACCTCCAAAGATTCCGAAAATTACGAGGAGGTCATTTACGAAGGATACGCTCCGCACGGCATTGCCATCTTGGTGGAAACAGCGACTGATAATCCCACAAGAACCGTGGCCAACGTCCGCCACGTTTTTTCAAAATATGGAGGCTCGCTTGGGACTTCTGGTTCTGTGAGCTACATGTTTGCTCACAAAACAATTTTTGCGATCAATGCAAGTGATGTGGCCGACCGTGATGAGTTTGAGTTGGAAATGATAGATGCAGGTTTGGAAGAAATTAGGGAAGAAGAAGGGCAATTGTTGCTTACCGCAGATTTTGGCGACTTCGGAACCTTGAACAAAGCTTTGGAAGACAAAGGACTTGAAATTCAGGAGTCGAGGTTTGAATGGGTGCCTTCCATGCAGAAAAAGCTGAGTGATGAAGAGGTGGAGGAAGTCATCAAATTGATTGACAAAATGGAGGAGGACGATGATGTGCAGAATGTTTTCCACACAATGGATATGTCTGAATAATGCAAATTGAGCATGGAGAACTGAACGCTATGTAAGTTCCCCATGCTCAATTATGATTACTCCCGCACAACGCCGACCGGTAACTTGCCATCATACTTCCCTGTCAAAACAGGGGTTTGTGCACCAGCAGTATATTTGCTGACTTTCAAGTTTACATAGTCGAAAAGCTCCTGAATCGATACAATCTTGTCGTGGTCGGTGTCGGCCTCACCTTTTAGGCCTTTTATTAAAAAATGACTGAACACCCCCGACCTTAAACCAGAATCTTCCAACGAGACTTCAGCTCCTTTTGAAGACATGAACAGCGCCATGCCCCGGTCGCATTGGTCGAAAGCTTTGTAATACTTGTTCAGCATGTCACCCACAGAAGGCCCTTTAGCCGCCAACATGTCTGGTGCAAACTCTCCACCGATGAGCGAGCCTGAATGGCAAGCGTCTCCCAATACCAGTTTTTGTCTGGCATGACTTTGTTCTAAAATATGACGGATTTCTGAGTGTTCCAGGCGATGGCCGTACCCGTCAAAATCAACTGGAACGAAAGCCCCTTCGATGCCGTGCCCAGAGAAATAAAACAACACTACATCGTTTTCATCGGCTTGTAAGAAGACGCTTCGCATGGTCTGCAAAATATTATCACGGGTAGCATTGTCGTCCACCAATACCTTCAGTTGGTTGTCAGGTAAGGCGCCGCCTTCAGGGCTTTTAAGAAAGGCGTAAAACTGGTATGCATCGTCGTCGGTGTAACGCAGTGCGGGCATGTGCTCATAGCTAGCCACCCCCACCACGACGGCCCAAACTTTGACAGCCGGGTCATAAACAGGGGCATTGGTTGTTGATTTTTGGCTGAGGTCTCCGTCATCAGCATTAGATGCTTCACTGTTTGTGCGGCGATTCTTTCCATTGACCCACTCTCCAGCATTTGCATTCCCGTTTTCGTCATAAAAAATGCCTTTCCCGTTTTTTTTATTATCGGCCCACTGCCCAACGTATTTAGCGCCGCCTTTGTAAAACATGGTGCCAGGCCCGTTGAACATTCCACTCATGAAATTGCCTTCGTAGCGGTCGCCAGTATGGAATGCATAAATGCCAAACCCTTCCTGCTTATTTGCAGCCCAGTTGCCATCATATACATCGCCATTGGCATAGCTCATGACACCTCTGCCATGAAATTGGTTTCGCTGAAATTGCCCCAAATATTCGTGTCCCTCAGCATAGGTAAACTTGCCTTCACCCTGTTGGTAATTGTCCTCCCAGTCGCCCATGTACTTGTTGCCATTAGCGCAATACAGGATTCCCTTGCCATTTGGTTTGCCAGCCTTGAAGTCGCCCATGTATTTGTTTCCGTTCGGGAAAACATAGGTGCCATAGCCGTTGGCGCAGTCACCTGTGAGGCAGCCGCTCGGCTCGTTTACGTTGTGTTTGGTGAAAAAACGGCTGTCAGCGCCGTTGGCGGTAGCCGAAAAAGATATTAGGAGGGCGAACCCCATCAACACTGCCCATTGCATTGCATTCCTCATTGTTCCGAGTTTTCATGGTGAAAAGAAAAAAATTCACAAGCAGGTAGCAGTGTTGCATCGGGTGATGTTAACGAAGTTAGTAATTAAAGAATTTGGAAATTTGAATGGTCAGGTCTGAGGGCTGAGAATCTCGGTTTGCTGTTTTGTGTAAATAGAACGCCAAGCCCTGTGCGACTTATTTTATAATAAAATTTTTTTAGGAGAAAAAATTGCCAAACAGGTAAATACGTTGAAATCGGTCGTTTGAAAATGAATGGCTATTTTTGCCACACAACAAATTTTATTACATCATAAAAAATCAGCTCCAATGGTTAAGAAATTTTTCATTCTAGGCCTATTCACATCGCTACTTTGGGCATGTGGTGCCGATCAGCCTGCAGACACCACTGTTCAAACTGGGCAACCACAAAGCTTTGGCGAAGCAATCACCACCGATGGTGCAGTAACAATGGGCGAGATGGTTGCCAAACTTCAGGGCGTTGACTCCGTGCAGGTAAAAGTAAAAGGCAAGGTAGAGTCAGTGTGTCAAGTAAAAGGCTGCTGGGTCAACCTCCACGACGACCAAGCCGGCGATGTGTTTGTCAAGTTCAAAGACTATGGGTTTTTCCTGCCGAAAGACATCGCAGGAAGGGAAGTAGTGATGGATGGCTATGCATTCAGGGAAATCACCTCTGTGGAAGACCTTAAGCACTATGCAGAGGACGAGGGCAAGACAAAAGAGGAAATTGAGGCCATCACTCAGCCAAAAGAAGAATTGAAATTTTTGGCAAGTGGCGTATTGCTGCTGCCAGAAAACAAACAGTAAATTTAGGAGATTGTGTTTGGGCGTTCATGTACTAATTTCTACGGCTGAGGTAAAAGTCCGTCTTTTCCAAATCGCATGGACACCCAAACACACACAAACATGAAAATCATCTTCCCATTCATCGCCTTGGCGTTGCTACCCTGCCTTGCATCCTCGCAAGTGGCGGATAGCTTGGCAGGTCTGTTGAAAACGGCAAGGCCAGATACTACCCGGGTAAACTTGCTGAATGACCTTGCATGGGAACTTAAATTTGATGACCCCAAAACTGCCATCCTCCACCTCGATTCTGCACTTGTTCTTTCCAAAAAATTGGGTTTCAAAAAAGGCGAAGGCAATACCCTCAACTACCGAGGTGTGGTCGCCGACATCCATGGCGAAAGCGATGTAGCTATTGATTTTTTTCAAAGAAGCATGGCGGTGCGTGAGCAGTTGGGTGATAGAAAAGGCGTCGCTTCGCTCCTCAACAACATTGCCAACGTCAAGGAAAACAAAGGTGATTTCCTAGGCGCATTGACCGGCTATCAGCAGTCACTGAAAGTCCGGGAGGAACTCGGCGACACTGCACGTGCGGTGCGTGCACATTACAACATCGCTAATGTCCTGGAGAAATTAGGCGATTACCCAGAGGCGCTTGACAATGTGTTTTTTTACCTCGAAAACACCGATATTAACGAAGATGCTGAGGGGGTGGCAAATGCTTGGAACATCGTCGGGAACATCCGTACGGAAACCGACCGCTACCCTGAAGCGCTGGAAGCCTATCAAAAAGCACTTGACTTGCATAAGCAACTAGGCAACGAATGGCAGCAAGCCAGCGTGCTCACGAACATTGCCAATCTGAATGATACCAAGGCCGAAGACCTGATGGACAAGGACATTCTGGTGGACAGCGTGCAGGGTTTTTATGAAAATGCCATCAGTATTTACCAAGAGGCCCTGCTTATTCGGGAGAGACTGGAAGACCAAAGCGGACAGGCCGAAATCTTTAACAACTTAGGATATGTGTTGAAGAATTTCGGCAGTTTTTACGAAAAAAAAGGAGACGAAGCGCTGGCCGAAAAGACTTGGGCACAGACTGAGGACTACTTCGCCCGCTCACTCAAAATCCGAGAGGAACTTGGCGAAAAAGCAGGCATTATGGAAGTTTACAACGGCATAGCTGATGTGCGCCGCCGTCAAAAACGCTACCCCGAAGCGCTGGACTACACACAACGCTACTATGCCATTGCGAAGGAAATCAACGACCGGAAGTTCCAGCAGAGTGGTTTGAAGGACTTCGCCCGTATTTACTCGAAAATGGGAGATTTCGAAGAAGCGTACAAATATCGGGTGCAGTACGACGAGCTTCGGTACTCGACATTCACGGAAGAGCGGCTGGTGGCTGAGCAGCGCCGGGAAGCTGTTTACACCGACAAGAAAAAACAACAGGAAATTGAGAAGAAGAACCGGGAAATTGAGTTGCAGGATGCCAAACTGCGGAGCGAACGCACCTTCCGTTATTCACTGATTGGCGGGGCAGCACTGCTAGGGCTTTTAGCACTGACATTGCTCCGCAGCAACCGCACCGTGAAGCGGGAAAAGCAGCGCTCCGACGATTTGCTGCTCAATATCTTACCGGAAAAAACCGCCGAGGAACTCAAGGCCCACGGCAAGGCAAAAGCCCGCCGGTACGATGCTGTGACGGTGCTTTTCACGGATTTCAAATCCTTCACGACCATTGCGGAGCAGATGCCCGCCGAGGCATTGGTGGCCGAACTTGACGAGTGTTTCCGGGCTTTCGATGAAATTATCGGGCGCTACGGTATCGAAAAAATCAAGACCATTGGCGATGCCTATTTCTGCGCCGCTGGCCTGCCAGAACCGACCACGACCCACGCCGAGGACATGGTACGGGCAGCGTTGGAGATGCAGGTTTTTATGAAACAATTCGGCGAAAAACAGCGAGCAGCGGGCAAGCCTGTCTTCGTCTGCCGCATCGGTATTCATACAGGCCCAGTTGTCGCTGGGGTGGTTGGACAAAAGAAGTTTGCCTACGACATCTGGGGTGATACTGTGAACATGGGCGCCCGCATGGAGTCTAGCGGCGAACCTGAGCGGGTGAACATCAGTGAGGCGGCTTACCAATTGGTGAAAGACAAATTCCAGTGCGTTCCCCGGGGAAAGGTGGTAGCAAAAGGGAAGGGGGAGGTAGAGATGTATTTTGTGGAAGGTGATACAACTTCTGTATAGTTGAAATGCATCTAGCTTGAAGTTCAACCTTTGTCATGAAAAATTTAATCCCTAAAAGCAAGAAGATAACCAGAATATCTTGTATTAATACCCTTCTTTTTTTATCGTGGGTTATTCTAAAAGCTCAAGGCCAATTCGGTAAAGAACAGGATGAAGTTATACTTTGTCCAATTGAAGTTCAAGCCTATTTTCCGGGATGTGAGAAGATTGTAGATAAATCTGAAAAGCATAGATGTGCTGAATCAAGCATGCTAGAATTTTTATACTGCAACCTTAATTATCCAATCGATGCATTATCAAATTGTATTCAAGGCACAGTTTACGTAAGGTTTACAATTGAAAAAGATGGGAAACTATCAGACCATCAAATCTTACGAGACATAGGCGGAGGTTGTGGAAATGAAGCGTTGAGGGTTGTAAAATTGATGCCTGATTTCGAACCCGCAACACAAAATGGAAGACCAGTTAGGTCGGTTTTCAATCTACCAGTCAAATTCAAACTTGAATAACTACTTTTTTTTAAGAAATTTTTAACCTCTAAGCAGCGAATCAAAACTCCTGTACGTATTGGTATTGGTTTAAAGAAATAGGCGTTATTTACATGGAGGCGGCCCCGTTTACTCTCACTAATTGTAAACGAAAATAGGGACCGCCTTCATTTTTTCCTTCTGCTTCCATCTCCATCCTTTCCAAGTTTACATTTTACCTTTGCTCTGAAATTCAATCCTTCACTCATTCAATTCATTTTCATTGACCTTCACCTTTCTAGGCACAGGCACCTCCCAAGGCGTACCCATCATCGGCTGCGACTGTGAAGTCTGCACTTCAAGCGACTCAAGGGACAACCGCTTGCGTACCTCGCTGCTCGTTTCGCACGAAGGGAAAAATGTCGTGATTGACAGCGGGCCAGACTTCCGGCAGCAGATGCTGCGGGCCAAGGTGAAAAGTTTGGAGGCCGTCGTGTTGACCCATGAGCACAACGACCATATCATCGGCTTGGACGATGTGCGGCCTTTCAATTTCATGCAACACCGCCACATGCCTCTTTACGGAAGGACATCTGTGTTGGCAGAGGTGAAAAAGCGGTTTGCCTATATTTTCGAAGAAAATCCCTACCCCGGTGCGCCGATGATTCAGCCTGTTGAATTTGAAAATGGTGAAACCTTCGAGGTGGCGGGCATCCCGTTCCTGCCATTCGAAGTGATGCACGGCCAATTGCCTGTTACCGCCTTCCGCATCGGCGACTTTGCCTATATCACCGATATGAAGACCATCGCCGAAGGTGAAAAAGAAAAACTGCTCGGAGTGAAGACCCTAGTCGTAAATGCCCTGCACCTCGATTGGCACCACTCCCATCTGAACTTGGAGGAGGCACTAGCCTTTATTGCTGAAATAAAACCTGAACAGTCTTGGCTCACTCATCTCAGCCATCGGATGGGGTTGCATGAAGAGCGCTCGAAGCTGCTACCAAAGGGGGTGGGGCTGGCGTATGATGGGTTGGTTATTTAAATAGATTATAAAATTATGAATCGCCTTTTCTATACTTTTTTCTTCATCGCCTTCTGTAAGCTATGCTGTAATTCGCAAACAATATTTGAATTTGAGGGAGTACCAATAAAAACATCCACCGAGGTCGTGCTTCTAACCATTGGAAATGATACTGTTTTTGGAAATTTAATAAGGGTTGATAGTTTCTCCATAACTTTATTAACATCGGAGAATGAAGTTTCCGAATTTCAAGCAGGGGAGGTGTCTGAATACTATTTTTCTTATCGTCCCAAATTTAAACGCCTTGATATTGGTGATGAATTTAATCAGCGCATATTCGTCAGCCCTACAGCCTATAATTTAAAAAAAGGAGAATGCGAATACCGCAATATAGATGTCGTATATAATGCCTTTCATACTGGTTTAACGGATAATATTTCAATTGGGGGTGGCATAGTTCCGACCGTTATTTTAAATTCGGCATTTGTAGATGCCAAATCCACTATCCCATTGAATAAGAACATACGTTTGGGCGTCGGCGTGGCATTTATAGGAGGATTGGGCGGTGATGTTGGGTTCAAGCCAGAAAGCTTTGGATTTATTAGTGGATTTGGCATTCTCACCGTGGGCAATCAAAAGCATTTCCTCAATTTCATGGGAGGTCGAATTATAGGTAGAGGTTTTTCAGAAAATGAAAATGGCTTTACTTATAGCATTGGAGGTAGCGTAAAATTGCGCAGATCCAAGCTCTTCGCCGAATTGGCTCACACAAACCTTTATCAAGAAAACCTCAATTTATTTTCAGGTTTCGATTTGAAAATCAGAGCGCTAGTGTATGAAGTCGGACTTCAAACGGCGTTTGATGATTTTTGGGGGTTTATTCCTTTTTTAGGTTTGTCAAAGCGGTTTTAGAAAACAGGGTGAGATTTGCAAAAAATTGCCATTTTTACTAAAAACAATTTGGCCAAGCCCAAGCCATACATCCAGCCCAAAATCAAAGTCCCCCGCTTCGCCGAGGACGCTGGCTTTCACACCACGCCGCAGCGGTCGGAGATGATGAGCCGCATCCGTGGGGTGAACACGAAGCCGGAGGTGGCGCTGCGCAAGGCACTCTGGCATTTCGGCTACCGCTATCGCATCCATGACAAGCATCTACCCGGCAAGCCCGACCTCGTTTTTGCGAAGCAGAAAACCGTCGTCTTCGTGGATGGGGATTTCTGGCATGGCTACGACTGGCGGCACAAACGGGACAAAATCAAGTCCAACCCTGCCTTCTGGATTCCGAAAATAGAACGGAACATGCAGCGTGACCGGGAAGTGAACGCTGAACTCGAAGCCCTTGGCTGGCAGGTCGTGCGCATTTGGGAACATGAACTGAAAAAGGCGGAATTCGGAGCGACGGTGTATCGGGTGGTGCGGCTGCTAGGTGCTGCTGGTGGGCAGATTGAGTTTTTGTTGGAAGATGATTAACTGTAAAATTGCGGCATGAAAAAACTGAACTGGATTCAAATACTCGCCTTTTTCCTGCTGTTCAAGCTGGCTTTCCATCTGTACCTTAATGGTCAATGGTCGTTTCATCGGGATGGCCTGCTCTACCTTGCGCTCGGTCGGCATCTGGACTGGGGCTATGCTTCCGTTCCGGCGGGCATCGGGTTTTGGGCATGGCTGAGTGGGGAAGTGCTGGGTGGTGATGTTTGGGTGGTTCGGTTGTTTTCGACACTGTTTGGTACGGGTACGGTGCTGCTCACGGGTTTGATGGCCAAGGAAATGTTGCCAAAGAACGAGGAAAATGGCCGATTTTCAGCATTCATCATTGGGTTGGCAGGGCTGGTGTGTGGGGCCTTCTTGCGGCCTTGTATGTTGTTCCAGCCTGTTGTTTTCGATATATTTTATTGGACTTTGCTGTGTTGGCTTTTCCTTAAATACCTCAATACTTCCCGGAATTCATGGCTGTTATGGTTCGGTGTGGCGGCGGGCATCGGTTTGCTCAATAAATACACGGTTTTCATGCTGCTGTTTGCCATGTTGCCGGGAATTCTTTTTACCAAAAACCGCCAATTACTCACCAATAAAAACCTATACTTTACTGCTGGATTGGCACTGCTGATATTCTCGCCGAATATAGCTTGGCAAGTGGCGCATAAATTCCCCGTATTTCGGCATATGAGCGAACTGGCGGCTACGCAATTTACACATGTCTCCATATCCGGCATATTGCTCGACCAATTAACTTTCTTCGCATCAGCACTGCCTGTATGGTTATGCGGCCTTTATTTTTTATTGTTTAAAAAAGCGGCGGCACCTTGGCGTATATTCGGTTGGATGTATTTAATGGTATTGGCGGTATTGGTGTTTTTTAATGCAAAAAGCTATTATTCCTTGGGCGCATATCCCGTTTTATTGGCGGCAGGAGCGGCTTATATGGAGCAACTATCGCAAAATAAGTACCGCTGGATTCGCTTCGCCATTCCAGCCTTTATGTTGGTCATCGGTGCGATGGGGATGCCCATTTCGTTACCGCTTTTCCCACCAGCCAAAGAAGCTGAGATGATGAAAAAACTAGCATGGCTGCCTGGTCTGGAAAGCAGCCTACGCTGGGAAGATGGGGAGCAGCACACGCTCCCGCAAGACTTTGCCGATATGATAGGCTGGGAAGAATTAGGAGAAAAAGTGGGCGAAACCTGGCAGCAAATTCCCGATAAATCCACCGCTGCCATATATGCTGAAAATTATGGACAGGCGGCGGCCATTGAAAAATTTGGAAAACCATTTAATGTGCCTGATGTCATAAGTTTCAGCGATAATTACCGCTATTGGCTGCCCGACTCATTGCCGCATGATTTTAAAACCTTGATTTATGTAAACGATGAATTGGGCGATGATATGAACGGCTTTTTTCAGGATATAGAAAAAGTATGGGAACTGGACATGCCGCTCTCCCGACAGCATGGCAATCAGATTTATATATGCCAGAACCCGACACCTGCATTCTTCAATCGGATAGGTACAGCCATTTCTCAGGCAAAACAGGATATGATAATAGATGACTGATATTATAAAACGGTAAACCAATTCGACCCATCAGCAAGAAAATCCTTCCGTAGAGAAATTTTTAAGTAAAGGATGCTCGGCCAGCCTTTGCCGGAGGCATTGTTAAAGACGAAGATTCGGGCGCTAAACGCCAAGATAAGGGATTTAAGGACGAAGATTCGGTCGCTAAACGCCAAGGTAAGGGAATTATGGACGAAGATTCGGTCGCTAAACGCCAAGGTAAGGGAATTATGGACGAAGATTCGGGCGCTAAACGAGTAGCTAAGGGAATTAAGGACAATGATTCGGGCGCTAAACGGCAAACGAGCAGGATTATGGCAAAAGTTGAAGTTACATCACGGTTTTATTTTTAATTTATTTTTTTAAAAATGTTTTTGGCACTTAATTTGGTCGCCATTAAATATCGTGCTGAATGGGTTGAATGCAACCAGTGAGTGGTTATTCGTAAGGAATCAAAATTTTATTCACTTCAATATTTTGCACATGGAATCTCCTAAGAAAAAAAAGCAGAAGAAGGTAAAGCAGTATCCTCGAATGTACCCTTGTACCCAACAAAACATCATCACGTTGGCGGGGCGGGCTTGGCAGTATTGTCTGGAATTAATCGCAGCCTTCACGGCAGTAAGCCCAAGTATCGATGCGGCCTTCGTGGCAGCGCAGAATGCAAAGGTGGAAGCTGCCGATCTACTTCCCAATAATACACAGCGCAAGGATGGGCACGTGTCAGCGCACGTAGAGTTGGTGGAGGCCAACGCAGCCGTGTGCCGGGCCTGGCAAATGCTGAAGACCTTCATCAAGCGGGCATTCCCCAAGTCGCTTTACAGCATCAAACTGGAAGCCGCTGGCAACCAGTACTACACGGATGCAAAGGGCGGGAAATTTGACTTCACGGCAAGCCTCATCACCGATGCAAAGGCGTTCATGACCACTTATGCGACCGAACTGACTGCCGATGGCATCATGTCACCGGATTTCCCCACTGAATTCGGGAACTTGGCCACTGCTTTCAGCGCCGAACGGACGGTGTTCCAGAACAAGCTGGAGCAAGCCGGAGCGGGCACTTCGCTCAAGGACAAGGCCATCCGGGAGAATGTGGAGGAGCCGCTTTCCACCCTGTTCGCACTGGGCAAGCAAATCTATTACAACGACCCGGTCAACCTCAAGAAATTCACCTACGAAGACCTCATCATGGAGGTGCGGGGCAACGACCCTGCCGGACTCAAAGGGCTTATCATTGACGGAACAAACGGCAAGCCGCTGCTGGGCGTAGAGGCATCCAACGGTACCGTGTCCATGCTGACCGAAAAAAATGGCAAATACCTGCTGCGCATGGCGAGCGGCCCCCATTCCTTCACCTTCAAAAAAGCAGGCTACGAAGACGTGGTATTGCTGGACAAGGAAATTAAAGTGGGCACCACGAGCATCTATAACGTAAGCATGGTGGCCATCCCTTCCGAAGCCGCCGCCAACCCGGCGGAGCCTGATGCCGGTATGGCGGAACAGGATGGCGCTGGGGAGGATACGCCCCAGCCAACGAATTGAATTGTTTTCATTTGGTTTTTTAGGGTTAATGAGCCGCCGGAAGGAGACTTCTGGCGGCTTTTTTTTTGTGGTTGAAACTGCTTTGTGTCTCCGTGGCTCTGTGTTTTAAATTGAACACGGAGGCATGGAGGCACAGAGGGGTTTCAGATTTATCAAACCATAATACTATATTTACCCGCACAAAAACAAAACGCCAAACAACGTGCGAAACTTTCTCGGAAAAGCCATCCCGTTCATTGTACTCGCCTCATTAGCCATTTTGTTGGCCATGATGCCTGAGCTTTTTGGTGGAGACCTGAAAGATTGGTGTGAGCTAAACCTCGGTGTCAATTGGCGCATCATCGTGGTTATCTTCTTCGCACTTATTGTATTGGTGGCCATAAAATACAAACCCGACCTCATCAGCGACCTATTGCCCAATAAAAAGGGCGATAACGCACTCCCCAAGCCCGAAGACATCTCCGATTTCTACCCCAAAATCAAGGAATACCTCAAAACCCGCTACCAAAGCCGCCTAAACCAAAAGTTAGCGAATCGCCAACCTGTGAACTTGCGGCGACTGCCTTCTTTTTATGGAACTTCCGATGAAACTGCAATTACGTATGTACCTTATGGTCCCGGTGAAATTCAAGAAGAAATGGCGCAAACCTTTCGGGAAGCAAGAGGCCGATTACTGCTGATAGGTGCACGGGGTGCGGGAAAGACTAGTTTGCTTTTGCAATTAGTATTAGACCTCTTAGAAACGGAAAAAGAAGCGTTGCCTGTTATTGTCAACCTCGCTACTTGGACAAAGGATTATGCTAATTTAGAAGATTGGCTTCGTGAAATATTGCCTGCTGAATTGGGGGTGAATAAAGCACTTGCTAAACAAATCTTGTTGGACAATAGCCTTATTTTGTTATTCGATGGTTTGGATGAGGTAAAAGAAGAAAACCGCAAGACCTGTTTAGAAGCCATCGGAAGGTATGGCATGGATGCCAAGCGCCGCTTTGTCATCACTTCCCGGATGGAGGAATATAAAATGGTGGAAAAAGATGCGCCTGTCAACCTGCAAATAGAGGTTGGGCCATTGACGATTGAGCAAGTGGAAAAATCATTGGCAGGGATGGGACATGAGCAGCCGGAGGCGATGCGGCTTTATTTTGCTTTACAGCAAGACCCACTTTTACGGGAAGCGGTGCAGACCCCTTTTTATTTGAACGCCATGCAATTGCTGTTTGCCGATGGCAAAACGCTCAAGGATTTCTCCTTTACCACCCAAGCCTTGGACGACAGAAAACAGGAAATCGTGGAGCGTTTCGTCGCCGATGTCCTGCACCCCCCCTTCAATCAAGCCAAGGATTCCGCCAACGCAAAACGCTGGCTGGGCTTTCTTGCCTCCCGTATGACCCGTAATAACAAGGTGGTGTTTGAATTGGTGGATTTGCAGTATGATTGGTGGGAATGGGGGAGGTGGCAGCGAGTGGGGGCGGGGGTGGTCTTTGGTCTGGTAATAGGGTTTTCCGTTGGACTAATTTTTGGGCTGGTTCATGGACTAATCTTTGGGCTAATCTTTGGGCAAGGCGATGGGCTAATAGTTGCGCTGGTCGGTGGGCTGGTACTTGGGCTGGTACTTGGGCTGGTACTTGACTTACCTGAAATAAAGACTAAAGAAGAGAGAAAATGGTCATTTAAAATTTATCTTAATATAATTAAGGCTTACTATAAAATATTTCTGGTCTTTGTGCTGGTCGGTGGGTTGGTCTTTGGTTTGGTCGGTGGGCCGATATTTGTGCTGGTCGGTGGGCCGGTTGGTGGGCTGGTCTTTGTGCTGGTCGAAGGGCTAATGGACATGATAAATAATAGCTACACTTCCTTTCTTCAAATCTCCGATCCATTTCAGCGCTTCAAAGCATCATATTGTTCATTCCACTTTTCCATCCTCCAGCACAAGCACCTCTGCTGGCTGCTGGCCCGGCGGGGGCTGCTGCCCCGCAAGCTCGTACCCTTCCTAAACGAAATGACCGAGTGCCATATCCTCGAATCAGACGGTGCCATCTTCGACAAAAATGGAAAGATAATCAAATCAGGTGCTACTTGGCGCTTTCGGCACCGCATCCTACAGGAGTATTTTGCGGAGCAATGGAAGGAACCGATTGATAAATGAGAATGGGCTGCCCTTCTTTGTCATCGTCGAAGACGACCTGCAACGTCATACGTGACCGCACTTGTGACGCCGCAGTTGGCCTAAGGCCATGACAAAAGCGACAAGCCATGACAAACACAAAGGGCATAATTCACCGTTCACCGTTCACCGTTCACAATTCACCATTCACCGTTCACCATTCCCATTGCTGTCTTCCATTCGCTGCTTCTCATACTGCTCAAAGTAATACCCCTTGTTTTGCAAAAGCTCGGTGTGCGTTCCTTCCTCCACAATCCGCCCATCGTCCAACACGATGATTTTGTCAAATTCCAGCAGGGAGTAAATGCGGTGGGTGATGATGATGGCCGTTTTGTCGGCAATATCGCCGCCGAGGTAGCCGAGGATGCGCTTTTCGGTATTGGTGTCCACGGCGCTCAGGCAATCGTCGAGAAGGACGATGTCGGGCTTTTTCAGCAGGGCACGGGCGATGCTGACCCGCTGCTTCTGGCCGCCGGAGAGGGTGACGCCCCGCTCACCGACCACCGTTTCGAAGCCTTCGGGCAGTTCTGCGATTTCATTGTAAATGGCGGCATGTCGAGTGTAAGTTTCCACCTCGGCCTGTGAGGCATCGGGGCGACCAAAACGGACGTTGTTGCTCACCGAATCGGAAAAAAGGAAAACATCCTGCGGCACGTAGCCTATCCGCTGGCGCAATTGGTTGAGGTCATGCTGGCGGATGTCCACGCCGTCCACAGTGATTTTTCCTTCGGAAACATCGTAGAGCCGCACCAGCAGGTCGGCGATGGTGGACTTGCCGCAGCCCGTCCGCCCGATGATGGCCATTTTTTGCCCCGGCAGCAGCTCGAAGCTGATATTGCGAAGCGCCACGATGCCGGTGTCGGGGTAGGTGAAGGAGACGGCGTCGAAGACGATTTCGGATTTCGGATTTCGGATTTCGGATTGGGTGGACTGCGCATTGTCAACTGCCAACTTTGGACTTAGAATTTCCGGTTTTATGCTCAAAAATTCGTTGATACGTTTTTGCGAAGCGGCGGCTTGTTGAATCAGGGAGCTAATCCAGCCGAGGGAGGTGACAGGCCAGGTGAGCATGTTCACGTAGATGATGAACTCGGCGATATTGCCCGTGGTGATGGCGCCTTTGGCGACTTGGAGGCCGCCGACGTAAACGGTGATGATGGTGCTAAGGCCAATCAGTACCAACATAGTGGGCTGGAAAAGTGAGTCCACCCGGGCGAGTTTCAGGGACTTATCCATGTAGGCTTGGCTTTCTTCTTGGAAAAAATGGCCCATCGGTTTTTCCTGCGTATAGCTTTTTACGACCCTAATACCGCTGAAGACTTCTTGCGAAATGCTGGTGAGCTTGGAGAGCTGCTGCTGGATTTTGGTGCTGTTTTTAGAAATCAAACTGCTGACGTAGTAAATCGAAACGGACAAAATCGGCAGTGGCAGCAGCGACCAGAGCGTGAGCGTAACGTTCACCCGCAGCATGGAAATGATGACGAGGGTGAACAATGATGCGAGGTTTAGGCCATACAAAATTGCTGGACCCAGGTACATCCGCACCTTCGAAACATCTTCCATGACCCTTGCCATGAGGTCGCCGGTGGCGTTTTTTTTGTAAAAAGCAAGATGAAGTTCTTCGTAATGCTGAAAGACCTCTTTCCGGAGGTCGTACTCTATCAGCCTTGACATGACGATGATAGTTTGTCGTACTAGGAACAAAAATCCACCCATGAGCAGTGCCAAAACCAATACGATGATGCCAAAATAAAGCAGGGTACGCCCAAGCTGGCTGTAGACTTCTGATTGCAATTTAAAGCCATCGAAGGTATGGTACAGCGTGATATTATCTACCACGAGGTCAAGCGCTTGGCGAATCATCTGAGGTTGGAGCGACTGAAAATAGTTTGAAATGAAGATGAAAAGTATACCCAACAGCAAGCGCTTGCGGTACTTGAAAAAGTATTTATTTAGGTAAAAAAGATGCTGCATTTTTAAAGTTCGGCAGTTCGTCAGTGGGCAGTTGGCGGTCTGGTGGCAGTTGTTTAGTTCTTTAGTCAAATTCTGTCATTGGACTTCGAGACTGCTCAACTTCAAGACTGACTGCCAACTGCCCACTGACTAACTGCAAACTAATTTTGCAGGGCAAATTTAGGTAAATATCTTTGTGCCGTGCGGATTGGCCAGCTGCCAATTCGAAACTTACTACTCACACCACAAAACAAAACGAAATGCATCGGGAAATACACCAATGGCACAGTCCCTCCCTCAACAAAAACATGGAAATCGGTATTTGGGGAAACTATGGTTTTGCTCTGCTCATGTTGCCAACCGCCGCTGCCGACTATTTGGAATACGAGCGTTTCCAGATGATGGACGTGCTATCCAACCAAATTAATTCTGGCAAATGCAAGGTGTTTTCCATCAACAGCATCAATTCTGAGAGCTGGTTGAACAACCGGATGCACCCTCGCCACAAGGCTATCCGCCACACACAGTTCAACAGCTACGTTTACAACGAGGTAGTACCTTTCATCAAAAGCAAAACCAGCCCTGAGACGCCGATTTATGTGACTGGAGCTTCGCTCGGTGCGCTGCATTCCGCTAATCTTTATTTTAAACGCCCAGATTTGCTCAGTGGTGTCATCGCCATGAGTGGTATGTATGAGTTGCAGGAGTACACCAACGGATACTACGATGAGGATGTTTATTTCAACAGCCCGGTGTCATATTTGCCGAATCTGAACGACGATTATTTTCTGCCTATTTTACGCAACAGGCATCATTGCCACATTGTGACGGGCAGTGGAGCTTATGAAAATCCAGAAGGTTCCAAAACGCTTTCTGGCATCCTCTCCAGCAAGGGAATCCCCCACGAACTTGACATCTGGGGACCTGACATGCGCCATGATTGGCCGACTTGGCGGGCGATGCTGCCGTATTATATTGATAGCAGATTTTAAGGTTTCGGGTTTTGAAAGGTTTCAGGTTTCATTTGGTTTTGGGTTTCAGGGAGGGGTAAGGGTTAAATTAAAATGATTGCATTTTTGCCCGATTTGATAACTAGGTACGCCTTGAAACCCCATGAAACCCGAAACCCTTGAAACCCGAAACCCTCTGACCCCGCTCCGCCGACCCTTTCAAATATAGTTTCACTCAAACTTATTTGATATGGCTACTTTTAAGCGATTTGAAGAAATAGAGGCATGGCAACTCGCAAGAGAACTTTGTAAGCTGGTTTATAAACTTTCCTGCCAAGGCAATTTTGCGAAGGATTTTGCCTTGAAGAATCAAATTCGTGATGCTGCCGGGTCTTCTATGGACAATATCGCTGAAGGTTATGAGCGGGATGGAACGAAAGAATTCATCAATTTCCTGAGCATAAGTAAGGGGTCGGCAGGGGAAGTGCGGTCGCAATCTTACAGGGCATTTGACGCAGGCTACCTCTCAAAGGAAGAATTTAATGAGCTGTTTAAACTTGCAAACCGAGTAGGAAAAGCCAATCATGGCCTAATGGAATACTTGAAGAAATGTGACCTAAAAGGGATTAAATGGAAATGATTGCATCCAGTGCTTTGAAAATGTTTTAGAACAATGAACTTTGCACTCCCTGAAACCCCATGAAACCTGAAACCCAAAACCATTTGAGCCTAACCAAATTATTTATGCAAAACCGAATCATTACCCTCGACGAGTTTATCATTCGTCGGCAGCAGGAGCATAATTTCGCTACGGGCGAACTCACCGGATTGCTCCGTGACATTGGCGTAGCCGCCAAAATCGTAAACCGGGAGGTCAACAAGGCTGGTCTGCTCAATATTTTGGGTGCCGTCGGCAATGAAAACCTTCATGGCGACACGGTGCAGAAGTTGGACATCTACGCCAACGAAAAATTTATTGAGTGCTTGCGCAACAGTGGCGAATGTGCTGGCATCGCTTCAGAGGAGAACGAAGAGTTCATCCCCCTGCCGCCGCTCCACGATAAAGCGAGCAAGTACGTGGTAGTAATGGATCCGCTCGATGGTTCCTCCAATATTGACGTAAATGTGAGCGTGGGCACCATTTTCGGAATTTACCGAAGGGTAAGTGACCCTAGCGGGCCTGTGAAACAGGAGGATTTCCTTCAAAAAGGGACGGATTTGGTGGCCGCTGGCTATGTGCTTTACGGCACTTCCACTATCCTCGTTTACTCAACGGGGAATGGTGTGAACGGGTTCACCCTCGACCCGACCATCGGTGAGTTCTGCCTGTCGCACCAGAACATTCAGATTCCAAAGCGCAGCAACTACTACTCGCTGAACCAGGGCTACTACCTGAAATTCGACATTGAAATGCGCCGCTATATTGACCACTGTTCGGACAGCAATATGCAGCTCCGCTACATCGGCTCGATGGTGAGCGATATTCACCGCATCCTGTTTCAGGGTGGGATTTTCCTTTATCCAAATACCCGAAAGTATCCGAAAGGCAAGCTACGCCTGCTGTACGAGTGCAATCCCATCGGTTTTGTGGTAGAGCAGGCGGGCGGCAAGGCCATCACTTGTCAATTGGAACGGGTGCTGGAACTCGAACCAAACGGCCTTCACCAACGTGTGACGGTGGCGATGGGCAGCCCAGAAATGGTGGATGAGATGAAGGCGTTTGTGGAGAAGTATTCGGCGTGAGAGAAATCTTGGGAAATTTTAGCAAGGTCGGAATGCACTCTCTAAGCATACCTTGGTATTTGTTTTTTATTCCTATTTACCTTAATTTTCGAGCTTATAAAATTCAATAATTAATGAAGGCCTTTCTGACAAATTTTCTCAACATCAGACACCTGATTTTGTATTTAGTTGTCTCACTTACTGTAATGTCTTGTTTAAATAATAAAGTCGAAGTTGAGCCTATAACCCCTCCAGTTGAGTTAACGATTTATGAGAAAATGATTGGCCAATACAAGGGTGAATGGACTAATGTTGAATATTCAGGCAGTAATAATACTCATAATAAAACCATTCAAGATGGTACAGTAGATTTGTACTTCAATCAAGACTCTTCTGATATAATTCCTTCTTTTTTTAATACTGTTGGATTAAGTTGGTTTGACGATTCTACAATGACAACAGACCATATATATTACAGGACAGAATCTAATACTTCTGCCTATTACGCTTGGTTTTATTACAATAATGACAGCATGGTTTATGTGGAACATCACTTCTGGCCAACAGGGGATGAAAAAGAATGCACATTCAATGGAAAGATTGAATAACCGCATGTAGTATGAATCATGAATAAATGTTTAATCAATCATGTCTTCAGAAATATGCTACCTCAATTAATTGTTGTGATTGGCTGTTCTTAAGGGGTGGATGATATAACTACTTTAGTTGGAATTACATGGTGTGAAAATTCAATTGGAACAAAAATTTTCACATTTTTGACTCTAAAACATTAATCAATTTTAATAAACATGGCCCTCGTCATACATTGTCACGCTTGCCAGAAGAATTTCACTATTCCTGAGAAGGCAAAAACCCGAATCGATTTGGAGCAAATCACGGGTGAGTATTTTCGTAAAGTATGCACCAACTGTGCTGCCGAAACCGAATACCATATAAATGACGTCACCGCTGAATCGGACAAAACGCCCATGTTGATTTCATCAATAATTGGCCTGGTGGTCATGTTTGGTGGGCTGTTTTTCCCAAGGCCATTCATTGCGATAGGGATTGGTGGCGCTATCATGAGCGCTGGGTGGATAGCAGGCAATGCGCCGGACGGGTTCAATCAATACCGAGCACCTCGTAGCAGGGATATTGAGCGTGACCGAAAAATCCGGGAGGAAATGAAGTTCCGAAAAGGGGATACAAATTTCAATACTTAAAAAAGAACATCTTGCGGTGGAAGGGATTGTATCGCAGTTCCTCCCTCCGCAAGATGTTTTATTTATGCCATAGGATTTCGTTGTCCTTGAAATGCTATTCCTTTTCTAGCTTTTCCGGCCTTAAGCTTCCCGATTGTGCCTTCATCGTTGGTTTCGCTCCTTTTTCCTTTTTTGGAGCAGGAGGGGTGGGGGTGCCCTTCTTCGGGTGTACCAGCTTCATTTCCTTGATCAACCTCGTGGCACCAGCATATTTGTCCACCAAAAACAGCACATAACGGGCATCTACCATGATATTGCGACAAATGCTAGGGTCGTAGTTGTAGTCGCTCATAGTGCCCTCCCAGACCCGGTCAAAATTGAGGCCGATAAGGTTGCCGTTGGCGTCAATAGCAGGGCTGCCGGAGTTGCCGCCTGTAGTGTGGTTTGAGCCGAGGAAACAGACAGGCATTTTGCCGTTTTCGCCATATTGGCCATAGTCCTTTTTATCGTAAAGCTCCCTGATTCGGGCTGGCACATCGAACTCGTAATCGCCAGGCACGTATTTCTCCATCACGCCATCCAAATAGGTTTGGGCGGCATAGGTAACGGCATCCTGCGGGTGGTAGCCCTGCACTTGACCATAGCTGCAACGCATGGTAGAGTTGGCATCCGGGTAGAATTTTTTATTCGTAAAAACCTCCATTTGCGCCCGCATGTAGGTTGCCTGTAGGTTGTCGATTTGGTCGTTGTACTCGTTGTATTTTGGGGTAATATTCTTGGTGTAAACATCCCTGAGGTTGATGACCAATTGGCAAATTGGCTGCTCAACGACTAGACGCATGATTTCATCCATTGGTTTGTCGAACATGGTAAATACTGCCGCTGAGTCAATAATGATTGCATTACTGAACATGTTCTCCGCCAGTTTGTCATAGTTACCATTTGCATTTGCCAGCATTTGGTTCAAAGTGGCGGACTGGAAGTCTTTGCCCAGCTTCTTCACCAATACTTCCATTTGGGCAGCAAAAACACGCTGGTCAATCTCTGGACGGTAGTTTTTGTAAAAGCCAGACAACCAAGGTTTTAAGTCACGGATTTCATCAGCCATGCCCGGCGCACCGTTTTTGTCGTAGGCTTTCAGCAAGTTCGCAAAGCGCCCCGCTAAGCGCAGAATCTCCACATTGCTCCCCAAAATTTCATCGTAATAAGCTTTTGCCTCTGCGTAAGGAGTTATGTCTTTGTAAAGCTGTTCAAACTGCGGCAACAGGTTTTGGTACTTCGCAAATTTCGGGTTGATGGCTACCAATTTCTTGAAATCAGTTTCATATTGCTGCTTCTTCGCTACGGCACCCGTTTTGTGCAAACCGAGCACTTCTCCCTGCCATTTTTTCCAGGCATTGGCCAGGCCTGCCTGCTTGCTCGCATATTGGATTTTCACCTGTGCATCTGCACGCATAGCACCATCCCAAATGGCCAATGTTTTGTCACGAACCATAACCCGAGCAGGGTCGAGCACATCGGCCAACTGTTCAATCGCATAGCTGGGCAAGTATTCGTTGGTGCGTCCGGGGAAGCCAAAAACCAGCGTGAAATCACCTTCCGCCACACCGTCAAGGCTGATCGGCAGGAAGTGCTTTGGTTTCATCGGCACATTGTCAGGACTGTACTCGGCAGGCAGGTTGTTTTTATCGGCATAGATCCGGAACATTGAGAAATCGCCTGTATGGCGGGGCCAAACCCAGTTGTCTGTGTCAGCGCCAAATTTGCCAATGCTCGACGGTGGCGCACCTACCAACCGGATGTCTTTGTAGGTCACAGTGACGAACATAAAATATTGATTGCCATTGAAAAAAGGGCGGATCATGATGTCTTCGTAGGCTTCTTTTTTTGCGGAAGACTTGAACCCTTCGAGGTTTTTATCAATGGTGGATTGCCGGAGGCGCTTGTCCATGTCATCTGTCACACCGGCCAAAGCAACTGCTGTCACGTCTTCGATACGGGAAATGAAAGTGACCGTGAGCCCCTCGTTTGGGAGTTCATCCTTGAGGGTTTTCGCCCAAAAGCCGTCTTCGAGGTAGTTGTGTTCCAAGGAGCTGTGTTGCTGTATGCTGCCGAAACCGCAGTGGTGGTTTGTCAGTAGTAGCCCCTGACCAGATATGATTTCAGCGGTGCAACCGCCGCCGAACTGTACGATGGCATCTTTGAGCGAGCCTTTATTGACAGAATAAATATCCTCAGCGGTCATTTTCATGCCAAGGCTTTGCATTTCTGCTTCGTTCAAGAGGCCGAGCAGCAGCGGCAGCCACATGCCCTCAACAGCAAATGCGAGACGTACAACGAATAAAAAGGTTAGGGAAAGGATCAGTTTTTTCATAATTTTTGAGTTGTCATTAATGTCATTTTCTAATGCGGTTTTGAGTATCGGGTGGGGCGAAGATAAGGAGGGATATACAAAGAATATAAATGGGAAGGCGACCATCTCCCAATTTTACAAAACCAATGGCCCATTTTGAACAGATACTTTTTTAAATGATAAACAAAACCCCTTGCAGCAACCTAGCTGCAAGGGGTTTGCAAAAGATAACCTTCGAATTTATTATTCAACTACTCGAACCAATTTGCGGGTGACGGGCTTGCCATCAATCATGGCCTTGAGCAAATAACTGCCTGCTGGCAAGTCGGTCAAATCCATTTGTATGCTGTTGGATTTGAAATAATCGTCCAAGACTGATTTCATAAGTACACCCTGCATGTTGTATATGCTAGCCGATACTTCACTTTCATTTGATAATTCTATTTTAAGCGTGGCAAATGAATTGGTTGGGTTTGGGTAAATATCAACCGTGCCTTGTACCGTTTGTAGTTCAATGATATTGTTCAAGAAATCCACAGTGAGGATGCCAGATGTAACCACACAGCCGCCTGCATCTGTTACTTCTACCGTGTAGTCACCTGATGGAATGGAATCCAAATCCTCTGTTGTGGCAATCAGGACGCCATTTTCATCATACCAAGCATAGGCATAGGGTGGAGTGCCGCCTGTCACGGTGAGGTCAATCGAGCCGCCACTACCACTGCAATCATTGGATATTACAACTATATCAATGTCAATTGGCGTCGGATCCGGCATGACAAAAGTCTGCATGACAGAGCAGTCGCCGGCAATATTGGCTACAAGCACGGTGTAAACACCAGCGGACAGGTTATCAATAGTCGCTGTCGTTCCGACGTTAGTGCCGTTCGAATCCATCCATAAATAAGTGAAAGGCCCAGTACAACCAGTTATTGACGCAGTAGCCGTTCCATCATTCATTCCAATGCAGCCAGGAGGTATCACGTCAACAACTACAGTTACAGTAGTTGTGACTGTGACTGTAAAACTGCAAGTTTCGATTCCCGAAGGAGTCAGCATGGCATAAGTTACGGTTGTTATTCCATTTGGAAACATAGAGCCACTTGGATAACCAGCAATCAGTAATGGCACGCCATTCACGACCGATCCGCAATTGTCGGAATAAGTAGGTAGGTCATAACTCACAATACCTGAAGTTGAGACGGTGATATTAGCTGGGCAATCAAAATCCGGTGGAATATTGTCCACGACTGTAACCATTGCATTTGCCGTTGCAGTGTTGCCATTTTGGTCGGTAACAGTGAGTATGACCGGATTAGGGCCGATGTCGCCACAATCAAAACTGGTGACATTAATGGAAAGTGTTACGCTTCCACACTGGTCTGAACTGCCATTGTCTACCATGTCAGCTGTTAGCGTAACCACACCATCTGCATCCAGGTAAATATTGATATTTTGGGCAATAGCAATCGGAGGCGTCAGGTCAACTGCGACTCCTACGACAACACTGCCAATCGCTTCACATCCATTGCCATCTTCTACAGTGACGGAATAGGTTCCCGCTGAAAGCCCACTGATGGTTGAGGTTGTCATACCATTTGACCAGAGGTAGGTCACGTTCCCGCTAGGGTTTGATACAGAAGCGGAGGCACTACCTGTGCTTGCCCCACAATCTGTGTTTTGGGAAGTTAAATCAACTGTAAGCAAACATCCGGTAAAATCTGGTACAATCACATTGATAGACAAGGTGCAGCCATGCATATCGGTAATGGTGACGGAATAGGTGCCTGGTGCCAATCCAGTGACATCAGCTGTCGTCATTCCATTTGACCAGAGATAGGTGTACATCGGCGAACCACCACTTACATTCAAGGATATTTCACCATCATTGGCACCTGACCCACTTACTGGAGTGATATCAGCATTGGCTTCGAGTTCGGTCGGCTCTCCAACCACAACAAATACAACTGCCTCACACCCTGCTGCGTCAGTAATGGTAACGGTGTACGTGCCAGCAGCCAACCCATTAACGGTTGCGGTGGGTTCACCATTTGACCAGAGATAAGTATAAGGGGCAGTGCCAGCAGAGACCATGACTGTAGCTGAGCCATCCATCCCACCAAAGCAGTTGGCATCGTTAAGTGTTTGCACAGAAACGGACATGCTCGGGGTGCCAACGACAATCACACTGCCGTTTGCAGAGCAACCATTTATGGAATTTGTGATGCTCAATGTGTAGGTTCCCGCTGCATTCACGGTCGGAGTAAGGGTGTTTCCACCACTTACAATGTTGCCATCAACAGTTGTCCAAAGATAAATGAACCCTGGGCCTTGGCTTGAACCAATTGCGTTCAGGGTTATGGTGGAATTTTGACAACCAAGTTGCGCAGCAACATCAATTTCCACTTCTGGGATATTTAGATTCGCTGTCACCACTACGCTGGCATCAGCATCACAACCGGACAGCAAATTAGTAACCAGCAGGGTGTATGTACCTGGCTCGTCCACGACGCAGTTGTTCAAGGTGTTCGCCCCGCTGAGGATGTGGCCGTCGATTGTCGTCCACAGGTACAGGATGTTCGGGCCGATGGAGGAGCCGGTGCCGTCGAGCGTCACGTTGGCGTTCAGGCAGTTGATTTCAGCGTTCACTTCGGCGCTCACGTCAGGGAGTTCGAGGTTGGCGCTGACTACAATATTGTCACTTGCTTCGCAACCGGACAACAAATTAGTGACGAGTAGGGTGTAGGTTCCTGGCTCGTCCACAACACAATTGTTCAAGGTGTTCGCCCCACTAAGGATGTGGCCGTCCAGGGTCGTCCACAGGTACAGTATGTTCGGGCCGACTGAGGATCCAGATCCATTGAGTGTCACGTTGGCATTCAGGCAGTTGATTTCAGCGTTCACTTCGGCGCTCACGTCGGGGAGTTCTAGGTTTGCGGTGACGTTAATGCTTTCACTTGCATCGCAGCCATTGAGCAGGTTAGTGACGAGCAGGGTGTAGGTTCCCGGCTCGTCCACAACACAATTGTTCAAGGTGTTCGCCCCACTAAGGATGTGGCCGTCCAGAGTCGTCCACAGGTACAGTATGTTCGGGCCGATGGAGGAGCCGGTGCCGTCGAGCGTCACGTTGGCGTTCAGGCAGTTGATTTCAGCGTTCACTTCGGCATTTACAGTCGGTAATGTCAAATCGGTCTCTACCGTGATTGAATTTACCGCCACACATCCATTTTCATCAGTACCAGTTACGACATAAACACCAGCAGTAAGGTCTGTTGCTGTAGGTCCAATTTGACCATTAGACCATACGTACAATGCCAAGCCAGTACCACCTGTTTGTCCAACTGTTATGGAACCCGCTGCATGATTACAATCAATATTTATGTGTGAAATTTCGATGATGTCAAGAGGGTCTGGCTCATCGATGGCCACATCCAGCGTGGCAGTAGCACCTAGTAGGTCAGTGCAGGTGACGGTATAAACCCCTGCACTCAGAGTGAGGTTGACAGGGCCTATCATTCCATTAGACCAGACATAGGAGTAAAGAGGTACTCCGCCAGTTGCAAGTACCGTCACTGCGCCAGTGGAAAGCCCATAGCATGAGACATCCAACAAGGAAACGACATTGATTGTAAGGGCAGAATTTTCTGGCTCAGTTGGTGAAGAGGCTTTTACTTCGGTTGGGAGGTAAAGTAGCATGGCAATTAAGCTTGCCATCATCAATCCACGGAAAAAATTGGTAAATAGTTGCATAATATAGAGGTTTGATTTTTGAAATACATATAGGTCACCTATCTCCATCAATGAATGGATGACAGGAGTTGACATGAGCATATAACTATGGCTATAATATATTAGCCATAACAATAGCTATTATTTAATCAATAGTTATAGGTATATAGGGCTCCAGGTTCGGAGTTGATTGAAAAGAAGAACATAAGCAAAAATGTTCTGAAAATGCTAAACGGGTAAGTTTAAAAAGTCAACGTAAATATATTTCGAAATGTTTACACCATTTATGTTTTTTTACATCATTTTCATAATAACTAAATGAAACAATATAACCCCGTTATTATTCTTCCAGAATGAAATGATCAGTTTTTAAACAGCTAATAATAACCTATCATTGCTTTCACTTTTTTGCAACTATTCTGTACGATTTTGTCACCAATCCCTTTATATTCGCCCCGTAACAAATGTGGGTGATGCAGTTATTGACTGATAACTGCACACTGTCTAACTGCCAAACTGAAAATGAACAGTATCATTACCGACCGCTTTATCAATTGCCACAATAAACTCCGAGAGGACGGCAGAATCCGCTCCAGCAGGATGTTTGCACTCACGCTTGACTACTTGCCTCAAAGCCTCAGCGAAATACTTAAAGGCCGCAGGGACGTGACCATTGAATTGCTTCGCAAAGCGGTCGAAGAATACGATTTTAATCCTATTTACCTGTTCACTGGTGAGGGTACGATGTTTGTCTCTGGTGAGGAGCACAAGAGCTTCCGAACACTCACCGTGGTGACGGACACCAGCAACGATGAGCGAATCGTGCATGTGCCCGTGCCCGCCCAGGCAGGCTACGCTGGAGAACAACTCGACCCAATTTTTTTCGAAGACTTACCTACATACACCCTTCCAGATTACAAATACAAGGTGGGCACTCACCGCTCCTTTGATGTGAGCGGCGACAGCATGGAACCTACACTTTTCGAAGGTGACAAGGTTGTGTGCAGCTTTTTGGAGCCGAGTTATTGGGAGACAAGCCTGAAGGACAATTACTGCTACGTTATCGTTACACGTGGCGATGTGGTAGTGAAAAGGGTGTTCAATCAAATCCGTACGGGCCGATGCTTGGAGCTACATTCCGACAATGAATATTACCAGCCGTTCAACGTTCCCATCGGTGATGTACGGGAAATCTGGTACGTTCGGGCCAAAATCAGCCCGTTCCTCCCTGCTCCTGCCAGCATCCAAAACCTGATGCGCAACGAAATGTCCGAATTGACCAAAGTCATACAGCAACAGAGCCGTTTGATAGAGAATCTTTATGAAACTATCGAAAAGTTAGCGAACAAATAGCGACTAATACGTTCTCTTTGTAAATGATTGAATGAAAGGGGCAAAGCTATTATTCGCCTTCATTCAATTCTTCACACATTCAATCCTTTAAAATGAAAACGCATAAAATTCACGGCATCGTTACCTTCCAACACCTTGGTACCGGCTTTTGGGGTATTATTGACGATCATGGTCGGGAATGGCGGGCCATCAACATGCCCGAACAGCTCAAACACGCTGGCAAAGCCGTCAATGTCACCGTCAAAGAAGTGGACGAGGGCATGTCCATCTTTATGTGGGGCACACCCGTGGAGATTGTGACGTTTAATACTTAAAAATAGTTGACAAAAGGCTGGTAATGGCTCATCAACATTATTGACCTCTTGTTAAGCTCATAACAACCTAACCATGAGAATCACCATTTTTGGCGCTACTGGCATGACCGGAAAGCGAGCCATTGACGAAGCACTGGCACATGGCCACGAAGTACGGGCCTTTGGTCGTAACGTTTTTGAAACCCTCAGTACTGAGCGGGAACGCCTCGAACTTTTCAAGGGCGGGGTACTCAGCCACGGTGAAGTGGAGGATGCCGTGAAAGGAGCCGATGCTGTCCTTTCTTGCCTCGGCGGAGGTACTGACGGCACCGACCGCACTCGCTCACTTGGCATGAAAACCATTGTGGAGGCCATGAAAAAAAAAGGGCCTCAGCGCATCATCGCTATTGGAAGCGTTGGTATTTTAGATAGTACAGAACCCGGCAAATTGGTTTACCAAATGCCAGGTTACCCGTCTTCCCTCAAGCCCGTGGCGCATGAGCACTTGGAAGCTTGGCAATACCTCCAAGATTCGCCACTCGAATGGACGGTACTCTGCCCACCACAAATCAAAGATGAACCCGCCACTGGCGAATACAATCTAAGCCTAGATGTACGGCCCGAAGGTCAAAACTGGGTGACAGCTGGCGACCTTGCGCATTTTATGATGCATGAATTGGAAGCCAACGAGTGGGTGAAGGCTAGGGTAGGGATTGCAGCAAAAACATGATAGGATAGCACAATTATTTAATGGATTAAATTGATTTTCATAAAACTAAATCCATGAAAATCAGTTCAATCCGTTGAATCTGCATCCCTTTAAGCCTAGCAAAATGAAAGACAAAACACAATCAGCTACTTGGCGATTCCGCCGAGCCTACCGTACTGCCTTCACTGTCATGTTCAGCTACCTATGGCTGAGTTTTGTGAAGCGGTTCATTTCAAAGAAGAAATACGAAACCCGCCAAATGGCCACACACATCCGCAATGCGGAGCGGGTGAAAACGGCCATTCTGGAACTGAAAGGGCTGTTCATCAAAATCGGCCAACTGCTGTCCGTGCTGGGGAATTTCCTACCAGAAGAGTTCCAGAAACCGCTTGAATCCTTGCAGGACAAGATACCGCCACGCCCCATCGAAGAAGTGCGGGAGCGGCTGCTGAAGGAATTTGGAAAAGGCCCAAAGGAGTTATTTGCCCGCTTCGATGAGCTGCCGTTGGCCTCTGCCTCTATCGGGCAGGCGCACCGAGCCAAGCTGCACGATGGAACGGAAGTGGTGGTGAAAGTCCAGCACGCCAATATCGAGGAGACCTCACAGGTGGACCTCAAAATCATGGAAAACCTTGTCAAGCTGCACAACTGGTTTTTTGACATCAAAGGCTTTGATTACGTGTATTCGCAGGTGCGCCAGATGATTGAGGAGGAGCTTGATTTTGCGAAGGAAGCCATTGCCATGCAGCGCATCGCCGAAAATTTGCGGAGCGAAGAGAAATTCGAAATACCAACCGTTCACCCCGCTTTCTGCACAGGGCGGGTGCTCACCACCACTTGGCACAGCGGCGTCAAAATCGCAGAGCTGAAGCAGTTGGACGCTTGGTCGCTGGATAAACGGGAACTCGCCACACGAGTGCTGCGAGCATACAGCCATATGCTTTTCAAGGACGGCTACTACCACGCCGACCCGCATCCCGGCAATATTTTGGTGAAAGAGGATGGCACCATCGTGCTGCTCGATTTTGGGGCAGTGGCGGAGCTTTCCAGTGATTTCCGAAGCGGTTTTCAGCGGTTGATAGAAGCCGGGGTAAAAAACGACACCGACGCCATGATTGACGCCGCCCGGATGCTCGGCTTCATCGCCAAGGGGCAGGAGGCCACCGAAATGGCGGAGAAAATGATAGAGGCCATGCGCAATTTCCTCCAAAACGAGGTGCAGATGGACGGCCTCAACCTCAAGGAAATCAAGGTGAACCCGCTGAGCAACAGCCTCACCGACCTCATCAGCGAGATTGGCCTGAGCGGCATCATGGGCACGGTGCAGGTGCCCAAGGAGTGGGTGCTCCTCAACCGCACCATCACCCTACTGCTCGGCATCTGCACCACCCTCGACCCCTCGCTGAACCCCCTCGACGTGGTGCGCCCCTATGCCCGTGATTTCGTGATGGGGGAAAAGGACAGCATCGCCACCGTGGTGAAGGACATCCTCAAACGCACCGTCACTACCTCGCTCGGCCTCCCCGACGAGCTGCACCGGGTGCTCCTCAAAATCGAAAAAGGCAAGCTCGAAACCCGCACCCCCGACATCCGGGAGGCCGCCAAACTGCTCTACCAATCGGGCCAGCAGTTCCTGTTGGCCATCATGGCCATTGCCTCGGCCTATTTCGGCTATCTTTTTTATGAAAAAAATGAACTCCTAGGCGAGCGCTGGGGCTTTGGACTGGCGGCGTTTTTCCTGCTGCTATTATTAAGGTCATTGCGGAAAGGGAGTAAGATTCGGCACAAGCTGGATTGAACTGTGAACGCCGTTATTTTTATAATTGGGCTGAAAGCTGGGTGGTAAAATAAAGTTAATATCCAATTATGCGCAACGTTTTACCATGCTATGCACCACTTATCATTGCCGCAGGCAACGTGTCCACGTCACGCTTTGCGTTCTGTTTGCACGTAATGCGATAACAGTTCACCTGAGGCGATGACCATTATGACAGATTTAACAATTGACCATTTAATTCAACACGTCTTACCCTCACATTATATAATGGCTTAGGTGCCCCATCATACGTTGGCGTACACGTACAGGAGGATGACCGCCTTAGTCCATCATCAAGTAAATAACTGCAAAACAAACAACATGCGTATTATTTTTGACCTTACAACCAACACCGTGTGACTTATCAAAGTAATGCAAAATAATAAACTACCGAAAAACAATTGTATTTAATTTCCGCAAACCAAACCTGATTAAAATTATAAAAAAATATTTTTGAGTTAAGTCAGGGTAGATTCTACCTTATTCAAGGTGCAACCCTAACTTTATTAAGGTTGATATTGGGTTGATTTGGTTAAAATCAGCGGTAATTATGTGTAAAACAAGCTAAATTAAGGGGGATCTTTTGTTGTTCAGAGAGAATCGTGCTGTGGTCAGTTCGGTTCAGCCTTGATATGGTAGGAACCTCTCTTAATGCGGCTAGATTTAATTGCCACTTACCCTATTTCTTTCAATGCTCAGGTAGGAACGGGGGAACCACCGTAAGAAATGGGGGCTGCAAAGGGTGGTTTGACACCGTGTTTACGGAGTCCCAGAGATGTAGAAAATCCTGTACCCAACCCCTGTTCAAAAATAGCATTCCAAAAAATGTTAATTTTTACTCGAGTGCTTGTTTATTTGGAATCGGTCTGCTTATCTTAGCGAAATATTTAGTAAATGATTACCCACCGTATTACATGTCTGCCAGTTGTACTTTGACTGGGCTATTTTTAGCATGTATTTTTTACCGATTACTTTACCATTTTAAATACTTTTTATGAAAACACATTATTCTTCTCGTCTGGCAACTTCACTTGCCAAAAGCTTCTCTTTTCTCTTCTTTTCTCTTCTTTACTTTCAAACAATTGCCCAACCTGATGTGCCCTGCGGGGATATCAGCTTGCAAGCATGTGGAACAGATGTAGAGGTAGATTGCTACACTACTCGACAGACTTTCTATTTCGCCTATGTAGGGATGACAACGCCTGCACCGACTTATTTTTCACCCAGTGAAATCACGGTAACTTTCACTATCAACATCACTGGGGGCAGTGGTGATGCCTATTTTGACCACAGCCGATGTGCCACTGACATATTAGGAGTTTACAACAACAGTAATGGTGCAACGCATTCACTGCTGTTTCATGGAGCCTGTTCGTCTTTTACCGTTAATCTGGATGATGATTGCAATTCTCCTTCAACTTTTGACCTTTATATTATCTCAGACCCTGGGGTTACCTATACAGTGTCAAGTGATTTGGAAACAAAATACGATTCACCTGGCAACCCTTGCAGTTCTACCTGTCACGCAAATAATTTTGCATCACATCCATCCACGGGCACACTTGGCATCTCCGCCCCAGCCTCCTGCTCCGACTTAGCCCTAGTTTTCACTGTAGAGGGGGCATCCAGCAGTTACACACCCAGCAGTGGGGTGTTTACTGTTGACCCTCACGAGGAAGTGACCGTCCGGCTTGGTATCAGGAACAATGGTGGCAGCTCGGTGACCTTGGATGATATTGACCTTTTGCTGTCTCTTGATGATATCAACGGAACACTGCCCACTGTCACGGATTGGGTGAACTATTTCGTTGAAAATACCAGTACGCAAAACGACCCAGACTATGAGTTGCATGATGCTGTGAATGGCACCCACTACTTCCATTTTGGCTCGGTAGGAAATAGTGGGGTCATAGCTGCAAGCAGTCAATTAGAGATACTGGCTTTCTCCGTTAAACCACCGGAAGGGCTGGACAATATCCTTGGCGAGCTGGGCATAGCTGTGGAATACCTTAGAATTACAGATGACAACAATGATTGTTGCCAGCCTTCTTCAACGAGCTGTACAGTCGAATTCCCTGGTGATTTGCCTTGCAGTGGCTCACCATTGGTGAGCCTTTCTTTTGAAGAATTAACGGGTTTGGATGACTGCCAATCCGGTTTTGCTATCCATGTGGATATAGATGGCGCATCATCCGTTACATTGACCGATTTGCATTTGGTGGTTAGCGCACTTACCACAGGCAACCTAGGGGTAGGGATGACCACTTTGGTAGCTCCTGCTGGCGTCACGAAAACAGTGTCTAACCCTGTGTCAGGATGCCCGGTTGGTCTGTCGGGCCCGTGCAATACCTACGAAGCTACATTTGACCTGCCAACTGGTACAGTCACATTATACGATGATGCCAATATGTTCAAAGTTATTTTCGAAGGTTATGATGGGACTACCATAGAAGCAATAGACCTCTTGAGTGCAATGATTCAGATTTCAGGTTCATCTGCATGCATACCAGAGGTGGACGAGGCAAGTGCACTTAGTTTTCTTCCACTTGAAAATGAATGTACCTATTGTTATGATTCTTACATCAAAATAGATGAATACGACTCCCATAATTTTCCAGCCCTTGAAGATTGCGAAGCGGGGTTTACGGTGCATGCGTTGAAATCACCTTCTGTTCAAAGTTGGGAAAGTTTTGTGGTTGAACTAACCGTACAGAATCCTAATAATCTGACATTGTCGGTCATTCCACCTGCAATAATGAGTGTCTCAGGTTATGGAAACACTTGTACTCCAACCTCTACTATCACGGGCAATACCATACATTTTCAGTACTGCCCTGCCACCCCTATTCCTGGAAATAATGCGGATATTCCTTTGTTCAGTGTAGTATTCGATGGCGAGGGTTGTGTGACCGACCCACAGTTTACCATGGCTACACAATTTGATTTATCCTCCAGTGCTGCTTGTTATCCAGAGGATGTGACGGTGATAGACCCATTGGTATTTTGTTCACCTTGTCAGACTTATACTATTGGAGGTATAATAGCTAAAGAAAATGGTGAGGGAGTGGATATTGAAGCATTGGAGTCAGGTGGTTATTATACTTCAGGGATTTTCATTATTGGTGAAGCATCTGAAGACGCAGATTGTTATGTAGTATATCCAGACCCACCGTCAGCACCTACTGGTGGCTGTAATCAAGTTACAGAAACAACGAATATAGGTGATTGTTCAGGACAATATACAGTAGAGATTGATAATGATGGATGTAGCACCCATGACCATTTTTCAATTACTCCTTACAAAAATTCGGATAACCATTTAAATGGCGTCTCTACGTATGATTTAGTACTGATTAGCAAACATGTTCTTGGCACTACCTATTTGGATTCTCCATACAAAATTATTGCTGCGGATATCAACAGAAGTAATACGGTGTCTACATACGACATTGTTGAAATAAGAAAGGTGATTTTACAGATTAATACGAGCTACCCCAATAACACTTCATGGCGATTTGTCCCTAAAGACTATGTCTTTCCCAACCCAGCAAATCCATTCTCTCCTTTGTTTCCGGAATGTGCCAAACTTGACTTTTCTGGTGCTAATGATAAAGATCAAATTGCAAGTTTTGTTGCCATCAAAATAGGAGATGTTAATGGTAATGCAATGTGTAATGCTTTTGTAGGAAATTTGGCAGAGTATAGGTCTGTAAAATGGGAAATGTCCATGGCAGCCTCCACCAATTCAACTGTAAAAGAAGGTGAAGATGTAGTGATTGATTTTTTCCTATCAGGCCCAACTGCATTGTCCGCTTGGCAGGCAGGCATCAAGTTCGACCCAATCGCCCTACAATTTGAAGAGGCTTTGCCATCCGAATTGGACGGCATGAATATCGGCAATTTTGGCCTAACAGAAGCTGACCAAGGCAATATCAGGGCTTTGTGGTACGATAGATTTGGTGGTTCGGTTCCTTATACAAGTCAGGTCAAGTTGTTCAGCCTGCGCTTTAAAGCCTTGCAACCCATCCGTGATTTGGCTTCCCTTTTCCAATTGGATGATGAAATCTTGCAGACCGTGGCTTATGAAGAAGATGGCAACCCGGGTGGCATCCAATTAAGCTATTCTGCCGATGTCGCTGCTTTGACAACGATTGACCCGGCCATTGCCATGAAAGTAACAAGCAGCCCTAATCCATTTTATGATAAACTGAGCCTTTTTGTACAAGTAAAAGAAGCTACCTACCTTGATGTGTTGGTATTCGATGCACTTGGACGGGTTGTAGCTTCTCAAAGTGAATATAGGGAGCCTGGCGAACATGAAATCCAGTTCGACAGAACGGAACATTGGGGCTCTGGGGTTTTTACTTGGCAGGTGAAAACCGACAAGCAAACTCTAGCTGGTAAAGTAGTCAAAAAATAGCGAGATTTAAGTAATATTATTGCATAAAGCAACCCATAATGACCTATTTAGTGTTATGGGTTGCTTTTTGAAATAATAGAATAAATTAACAACCAGTCAATAAAATCATTTTCCCATGAGACAATACCTACTATCACTATTATTCCTAGTTGTATTAAATTCTAACATTTTTGCCACAGTCATTTATGTGAATACCAATGTGCAGGGCGGAAGTAATGATGGCACTTCATGGAACAATGCCTATCTCAAACTACAGGATGCCCTTTTGCATTCGGTATATGGCGACACGATTTGGGTGGCGCAGGGAACGTATTACCCTACTACGAGCGCCAACCGCTTCTTCTATTTTGACCTAAAAAACGGCGTGAAGCTCTTCGGCGGTTTCGCTGGAAATGAGACGCAACTAAGTCAACGGGACTGGAATCTTTACCCATCTATACTAAGTGGTGATATCGGCATGTCTGGCGACAGCACGGACAATTCCTTTACTGTGGTCAATTGCGGTTTTGTGGATTCTACAACAGTTTTTGATGGCTTTGTCATTACTGGTGGAAATGCAGATAGTCAATCACAATTTGAACCAAACAATGGCAAAACAAAAAGTGGGGGTGGGCTTTATATGGCTAATTCGAATTCAATGGAAGAATCCAGGCTTCGGATTGAAAAATGTGTTTTTATTCATAACTATGCGATTGCTTCAGGAGGTGGCATTTTTTGTCGTAGCAATTCAACAGGTGGTTCAAGTTTGCAGGTTATTGGTTGTAGCTTTCAACAAAATAATGCTTCATCAGGCGGGGGTATAGCTTTGAGTGGCTCTAGTAATGTTTCTAGTCCAAAAATCACTGATTGTAGTTTTATTGAAAACAATTCCAATAAAGGAAGTGGAATATATTTAGCGAACGATTTTGGCAATAAAGATTTTCAAATTATAAACAATGATTTCAATAGGAACACAAGTCAAGTTGCAGGGTCTGGTATTTCAATTGATAATTATAATTCAAATTTGAAAGTGATTGTCAGTCTTTGTAATTTCAATAATAATGTAACTTTGGGTGAAGGCGCTGGTATTTATTGTGAGAGCCTAGAACCCACTAGTAAACTGTCTATTGAAAAATGTAATTTTGAACTAAATGAATGCCAAAATGGGGTGGTTTCTTGTTATGATGGCAACTTACAAATAGGAAATTCAAATTTTGTAGGAAATGTAGGTATATTTTCCGGAATAGAGTTATTATACACTATAGGAGATGTTCATAATTGTCAATTTTTGGATTCCAAAATAATTAGTGACGTTAGTTCAAATTCAATAATTTATATTTTTGGTAATGGAACTGGAATTAAGAATAATTTCATTAATTGTACTTTTTCGAATAATGAATTGAACGGTAAGCCTATATTTTATTTCCAACCATCAATCCTTACTTCAAACAATGTTATGGCTAATACTATAATATATGATAATGAAAATGTCAGTCAAAAACCCATACAACTAAGCAATTCGCAAATGTATATTACTCAGACTATGATTGATGTGCCAGACTGTGCTAGCATTGCCAATGGTGACATCATCTGCGGCCCCGGCATGCTTTACAACCTCGACCCCCAGTTCCTCGACACCGCCGCAGGCGACTATCGCCTCTCCCCCTGCTCCCCCGCCCGCAACGCCGGCAGCAACGCCATCGTGGACTCCCTCGGCATCCTCACAGATATCGAGGGCAGCCCCCGCATACAGGGGGGCACGGTGGACATGGGCGCCTACGAGTCGCCCGCATTCCAGGCCACGGACGTGACCGTCACATCGCTGCCCTGTGGCTCCGGCGGCCTCGGCACCGCCACCCTCACGCTGGCGAACGGCTGCCCGCCCTACTTCCTCGACTGGGGGGGCGGCAATACCATTTCGGATTCGTCGCTGGCCACGCTCAGCCTGCCAGTCGGCACCCACTCCGTCACCGTCACCGACGGGCGCATGGAGGGCGACACCGTCAGCGTCACCATCGGCCCGGCACCGGCCATCTCCGGCAGCGCCAGCGCCACGGGCATCGACTGCGGCATCGGCACGGGCGGCACGGTCAGCATCGAGGCGGTGGGCGGCACGGGAGTCCTCAGCTACCTGTGGAGCTCCACGGGGGCGGGCAGCATCGGCACTACCGCCACAGTCTCCAACCTGCCGGCGGGCACCTACCAGGTCACCGTCAGTGACGAGAACGGCTGCACCTTCACGGACTCCGTCACCGTCGGCCTCATGGGCAGCCTCTCCCTCGGCATCAACATCAGCCCCATCACCTGCTCCGGCGGTTTGGACGGCACCGCCGCCGTGCAACCCATCGGCGGCACCATGCCTTTCACTTGGTTATGGCAGAATGGGGAAACCTCACCAATGCTCGACAGTTTGAGCGGAGGTGCTTACTCCGCAACCGTCACGGATGCGCTCGGCTGCACGGGCGACATCGAGTTCACCATCACCCCGCCACCGCCAGTTGATGTGGACATCATGGTGGTTCAGCCGCCCTGCTTTGGGGAATTGGGAATCGCCACTGCCAGCGGCACGGGCGGTACGGGAGGTTTCCACTTCCTGTGGGACAACGGTGCCACGGCTGCCTCGGCGATGCTTGCAGAGGGCACCCACACCGTCACCGTCACGGACGACCTGGGCTGTTCGGCGGTGGACACCGCCTTGGTTCAACCCCCGCCGCAGTTGCAGGTGGCGCTGACGGCGGAGCCACCAGTCCTATGTTTTGGGGATTCAAACGGAACCATAATCGTCTTACCAACGGGTGGCTCTGGACAGTATGGGTGGGGCGGCCCCACCGAGAACCTCACGGCGGGGACCTACACCGTCACCGTCACCGACTCGAATGCTTGCACGGCCACGGCCACTACCAACATTGCGGAGCACCCCCAAATCATGGTGACGGACACGGTTACGAATGCCAGCAGCGCCACTGCCGCCGACGGTAGCGTGGTGCTAACCGATGTGCACGGCGGCAGCGGCAGTGTCTACCAGTTCGATTGGAGCAACGGTTCCACCTCCCAGGACCTCGTGGGTGTGCCGACGGGCGACTACTCGCTGACGGTGACGGACCCGCAGGGCTGCACGGCGGCCTTCGGCTTTTCCGTGGACTTCAACTCTGCGGCAGTCGAGGCACGGGCGAACCCGTTCGGGGCGTCCATCGTGCCGAACCCGAGTGGCAGGGCTGGGGCCAAGGTGGTGCTGGTGAAACCCTTGCCCGGACTGACCATCAGTGTGTTCGATGAACTTGGCCGGCCAGTCATTGCGGAGCAAACCGACCAAAATGGGTACAAGTTGCCAAAGGGATTGGCGGCTGGAACTTATCAGGTTTTATTGGAAAAGAACAAACGGCGGATGGTGCTTACTTGGGTGGTAGGGGAGTGATGAAAGCATGGGGTGCTTTCTTAGTGCGGCGTTCTCCCTTGTAGGCCGAATCAAAATCAGCTCATGCTTTGAGATTACCTAGCTTCGAATTACCTTGCGACATCATAAACAGCAATTGTTAGGAAGGAACACTCATCTATAATACCTAGAACACTTTAAAACCGTATTCCCATGACTACGATTACACGTTCGTTGCTGCTGGCAACCTCCTTGTTTTTTTCCACTATTATCATAGGTCAAACCCGCTACTACGTCAACGCCGCCGCTTCGGGGGCGGGGGACGGGTCGTCGTGGAGCGATGCCTACCCTAATCTACAGGATGCCCTTTTGCATTCGGTATATGGCGACACAATTTGGGTAGCGCAGGGAAAGTATTACCCTACTACGAGCACCAATCGCTTCTTCTATTTTGACCTAAAAAATGGCGTGAAGCTCTTTGGTGGATTCGTAGGTAACGAGACGCAATTGAATCAACGTGACTGGAATCTTTACCCATCTGTACTCAGCGGTGATATCGGCGTGCCGGGGGATAGCACGGACAACTCCTATACTGTAGCCAGCTACGGGTTTGCTGACTCCACCACTATTTTTGACGGCTTTGTGGTCACGGGTGGCAATGCGAACAGCCAATCACAGTTTGAACCAGATAATGGCAGAACCAAAAGTGGTGGTGGGCTGTACATAAACAATTCCAACCCTATGCTAGAGTCAAGACCTCTAATAATTAATTGCACTTTTATGAGCAATTATGCCATCAATGCAGGCGGCGGCATATATTGTCGAAGCAGTTCAATAGGTAGTTCTAGCGCAATAATAACCAATTGTATATTTCAGCAAAATTATGCATACAGTGGAGCAGGTATGTATCTTGCTGGGTCAGGTAATTATGGTGACACAAAAATTGAACAGTGTATTTTTAAAAGAAATTATTCGGATTTTTATGGTGCTGGAATTCATTTTGAAAATAATTATGGTAGCAAGAATCTTCAAATAACCAATGATAGCTTTAACCAAAATTTTTGTTGGGGAGGCGGGTCTGGCGTTGCTATCGAAAATACAAATGAAATTGCAACCACTACAATTTTAGATTGCAATTTTAACTGCAATAAGTCTCTAGGAGAAGGCTCGAGCATCGTTTTAGTAAACTATGCCAACGCTAAACCTTTAAAGGTGGAAAATTGTAATATTGTTGCTGACACTTGTTTTAGTGGTGTCATTAGTATTTATGATGGTGAATTGAATATAAGTAATACAAAGTTTGTTGGAAATATAGGCAAAGAAGCTGGCATAACATTGTCAGGCTCTGCATATAAGATACTAAATTGCTTGTTTATAAATTCCACCCTAAATCACAATAATTCGCATGCTTTGATATATTCATATTCAAGCAATAATATAAACAATTGTGATTATATTGCAAACTGTACCTTTGCTAATAACAACTTGGATGGTAAAAGTTTGATACACCGTCAGACTGCAAACTATCCCCCTCTGAGGATACACAATACCATTATAGCTAATAACATCAACCAAGCATCCACACTCTTAAACACCAACAATGCCGAACTGTACATATCCCACTCTTTAGTTGATGTTCTTGACTGTTCTGGAATTATGACAGGCCCCATCACCTGTGGCCCCGGGATGCTCTACAACCTCGACCCCCAGTTCGTTGACCCCGACAACGGCGATTTCCACCTACTCCCCACCTCCCCCGCCATCAATGCCGGGAACAATGCCATCGTGGATTCCTTAGGCATCCTGACCGACATAGAAGGCAACCCCCGCATTCAGGGCGGCACGGTGGACATGGGGGCTTATGAAAGCAGCTCTGGCAGCAATAACCCAGGCGTCAAGTACGTCAACACCAATGTGCAGGGCGGCAACGACGACGGTACTTCCTGGGCAAATGCCTACCTTGATTTGCAGGATGCGCTGGCCGCTTCGCAATACGGCGATGAGATTTGGGTAGCACAGGGGACGTATTACCCTACTGCTGGTACAGACCGAAATATTTCCTTTGAACTGAAGGATGGGGTGAAGCTTTACGGTGGTTTTGTAGGTAATGAAACTCAACTCAGCCAACGGAATTGGATAACGAATGAGACTATATTGAGCGGGGATATTGGGATGCTGGGTGATAGTTCGGACAATTCTTATACAATTCTATTTATCGGTGTATCAGATACTACAACCATTGTAGATGGCCTTATTTTTAAGAATGGCAATGCTGATTCCCCAACCAGTGGAGGCGTTTTAAACAAAAGCAACGGTGCGGCTATATATATATCATCAGATATTTATTATGCTTACCCGAAAATCCTCAATTGTAAATTTGAGAATAATCATGCTATAAAATCTGGAGGTGCTGTTTATATTATAAATGCTAGCCAAAGCAGTTCAGCTGCCCCTCATTTTCAAAATTGTTTATTCAAGTTCAACAGTGCTGATGGAGAAGGTGGTGCCATTTATAAATATGGCCATAGTTTAGTTGAAATCAAAGATGATATTCAGAATTGTACCTTTGAAAACAACAGTGCATTGCTTGGTGGGGCGATAAGTTACACTTCCTATTTACCTAAAGATGATACGTTTGAGATTGTTGGATGTAATTTTATCTCGAACCACGCAATACAGAGGGGGGGAGGTATAAGTTTACTTGCAATCTATTCACAAATAAATGAGGAGAAAATAGAAATTAGAGATTGTAATTTCACAAACAACCAGGGTATAAGTGGTGGTGCTATTGGTATGGCCTCAAACCCTTCATCTTTATCAATTACCAATTCAAATTTTGTCGGAAACTTGGACACAAACAGCCCGAATTCATTTGGTGCAGCATTAGCAATATTTTATGGCGATCAATTTTTGCAGGATACAAATACATTTGATTTGGACATATCACATTGCTTTTTCGACAACAACAGCTCTAACAATTCAGTCATATTCTTGTCCAACGGAAATTCCTTAAACAACATAACCAAGTTAACCTTTAAGAATAACTTGGTTAAAAACAATTCTGCTGGATTTGTTTTTAATCCCTTTACTTCCAGCAACATCACCAATTGTATTTTTGAAAAAAATGGGAGTCAAGAAAACAATTTCATTTTAACTTCTTACTGCCATCGAAACACTATTTCAAACAGCATTTTTTCAAACAACAATGGCATCCTCTACAAACTAGGCAACCCAACTGCTACCGACACCATCACCAACTGCACCTTCCACAACAATATCGGCGATACAACCGCAACACAGCTTTTTGGCACTGCCTTGATTTCCAACTGCATCTTCGACCAAGAAATCGAAGGAAATGCCTTTCCCTTCCAAGCAGCCAATGTGATTTTGGAGAACTCCCTGATTTTATCACCGGATTGCAGCAATCTACCCGCTTATGTGACCTGTGGCGCAGACAATATATTCGGGCTTGCCCCAGTGTTTGCTGATACGGCTGGCGGTGATTTCCATTTATTGCCTACTTCCCCCGGCATCAATGCGGGCAACAACGATTTGGTAAATACTTTGGGCATCACCTCCGATTATGATGGCAGCCCCCGCATCCAATTCTGCAACGTGGACATGGGCGCTTTTGAAGCGGCTGATTATGAAGTATTGTCTGTTTCAATCGCTTCGTCCACTGCTTGCAGCGGCCAATCTAATGGCAGTGTTCAATTTACTTTGCTCAATGGCTGCGAACCTTACTCATATCTGTGGACTAACGGAACATCCACAGGAACGGGAGCCACCAATTTAATTCCAGGTGATTATACTTTCACCATTACCGATGCACTTGGCAAATCGGTGGAAGCGCAAGTGGAAGTTCCCACTTATCCAAGCATCGTTGCAACTTTGGACGCAACGCCTTACCACTGTGCCACCGGCGTAAACGGCACGGCAAACTTGACCATCAATAGTGGTGCAGCGCCATTTCAGCTGGAATGGTACGATGGCAGCACCGATACCATCTTAACCAATTTATCTCCCGGCGTTTACACTGTCACCATCACGGACGCCAACGGCTGCACCTTCACGGACTCCGTCACCGTCGGCCTCATGGGCAGCCTCTCCCTCGGCATCAACATCAGCCCCATCACCTGCTCCGGCGGTTCGGACGGCTTGGCCACGGTGCAGCCCATCGGCGGCACTATGCCGTATACTTGGCTTTGGCAGAATGGGGAGACCACACCGATGCTGGACAGCCTGGGTGGCGGCACCTACTCCGCCACCGTCACCGATGCTATCGGCTGTACGGGCGACATTGAGTTTACTATCACCCCTCCAACGCCTGTTAATGTAGACATCATGGTAATGCAACCGCTCTGCTTTGGGAAAAAAGGCATAGCAATTGTCAGCGGCTCTGGTGGGACTGGCAATTTGCATTTCCTCTGGGACAACGGTGCCACCACCGCCTCAACGATGCTCGATGAGGGTACTCACACGGTCACCGTCACGGATGAAAGTGGCTGCACGGCAGTGGGAACCGTTACCATTCAAGCGCCACCACAGTTGCAGGTGTCGCTGTCGGTCGAGCCGGATATACTTTGCTTTGGGGCCTCCAATGGGACTATTATTGTGACGCCGTCAGGTGGGTCGGGGCAATACGGTTGGAATGGGCCAATTGAAAACCTCTCGGCTGGCACTTATACAGTCACTGTCACCGACTCGAATGGCTGCACCGCAATATCCGAAACCACCATTGCGGAGCACCCTGAAATCACGGTGACTGACACGGTGACGGACGCCAGCAGCCCCACCGCCTCGGACGGCAGCGTAGTGCTCAACAGCGTGACAGGCGGAACGGGCATCGGCTACCAGTTCGAATGGAGTCCCACAGGGACAGGCAACGTCATCAGTACCGAACAAAACCTGACGGGCGTGCCGACGGGCGACTACTCGCTGACGGTGACGGACTCGCAGGGCTGCTCGGCGGTCTTCCCCTTTTCCGTGGACTTCAACTCTGCGGCAGTCGAGGCACGGTCCAACCCGTTCGGGGCGGCCATCGTGCCGAACCCGAGTGGCAGGGCTGGGGCTAGTTTGTTCCTGAGCATACATACCGGTCCGCTAAAAGTCAGCGTTTTCGACACACAGGGCAGGCTGGTCGTTGCGGGGCAGACCATTGAAAGCAGCTATGCCCTGCCGAAGGGCTTGGCGGCGGGCTCGTACCGGGTCGTTTTGGAAAACGGGAAGGGAAGAATGGTGCTTACTTGGGTGGTAGGGGAGTGAGGTTGAGAAATTGGCCATTCTTTCAGAATGGCCGCTAAACAGTTCCAAAAGAAATGCCGCCACAAAAGCAACTAAATGAATTATATGATGCTTTTGTGGCGGCACTATGCGAAATTTTTGAGTCGCTTTATTTCAAGAATTCTCCCAAAACGGCGTCGAACTGCCAATCGGCCATTTCACCATTTTGTTTGTAAACAATCTTCTTGTCAGCGTCCAAGAGGAACATCCTTGGGTAACTTTTTATGCTGAACATTGAGGGGAGATTGGCCTGACGCTTTGGATCTGCTAGCAAATACCAATCTTTTGGCAGGTTTTGACTGTCAGTGAATTCCCAACAAGAGGGCACATCATCGCCAGTTTTTAGACAAACTGCTGCTACCTTCAGGCCCTTGTCCTTATATTTTTCATAGATGGTAGCTATTTGTGGAATCTCCCGCTTACAGTGTCCACAGTCAGGCATATAAAATACCAGCAAGGTCAATTTTGCGGAAATATCGTAAAGCGGAACGGGGTTATTGTCCCGGTCTAGCATGGTGACAGTCGGTGCCGGTTTACCTTCGAACAATAATTCCATCTGATTGGCGCCGTTGGTGGCATTGCGGATATCGTTGGTACTGGCCCAGTTGGCCTTCCCTTTTTCGAGGTAATTGCGGACTAAATAGACATACACTTCGTCGCTCCGGTATTTGCTCAGTTTTGTAAATGAATTGGTGAGGTATTTTTGATAGTAATCATAACCTTCAGGGTAAGCTTCCAAACGTTTGAGTACTTGGTCAATAAGTGACTTCAGGGTATCTGGGTCCGATGGTGGCAATGAAAGCAAATAAAAATCGGTACGGTCGAGCCATTGGAGGTAGCGCATGAAGTCTGGTGTTCCAATATCGGTGTTGTCAAAAAAATGTGCTTTCTGATATTGATAACGCTCGTTGGCTTCCTGCTTCCAGTTGCTTTTTTTTCCATTAGAAGCAGGAGGAATTGGGAATAAGGTCTGTTGTACCAGTTTGGTAGTCGGTCCAGCCGGGGTATTTTTAATAAAATCCAGCTGCATCTGGTGCATTTCTTCTTCCACTTGCACTCGTTTCCTATACTCCTCTTCAGTTTGCAAAAAGCGGTCACGCTCCACCATCTCGTCCATTTTTTTATCTTCCACATTCAATTGCCGCAGGTAATCGAACAGAGCCACATTTTCAGGAGAACCGACGATGATCGGTCTTTCGTAAGGGATGGAAGCATTGGTAGAAATGCTAAATTTTCGTTGGCCATTTACAATCCAGCATTGGAAATATTGCATGGGTGCACTTGGCGTCCTCTTGTAGATGATGGCATACATACCTTCATCTAGCGGCTTGTCAGTTTTTAGTACAAAACTGCCATCCGGCTGCACTGCAGCGGCAAAATCAGGCACCGCCCGTTTGCCGAAGGAAGTTCCAAACCAAAGCGTATCGTAGCGGTAGTAATCGAGTTTGATGGTTATTTCACAGCCTTTTTCGGCTTTTAGCGCTGTCGCTAGCAAAAGGGCGACCGCAAATAAGATGGTATTTTTCATTCAAAAATATTTTTTGGCAAAACAGAACGCAAAGTTAGCGCCGAAAACCCTGTAGCGGGCATTAAGGGGTGTTAACCATTCTCAAACGGACAGTTTGCAGACAATTATATTAAAATGTACTGGCAATTATTTTCGGTGTCAAAGGCTTTGGTTACCTTTGGAGAAAGCCCTGCCATAAGAAGGCCAATCACTATCCAAAATTTCGCCTATGAAATTGTTGACCAGCTTGGCGCCCCTGCTTTTGGGCGGTTTATTTTGGGTGAAAAATATTCCTACTCAAACTAGGACGTCCCTGCCACTTGAAATCTGCGACAATGGCATAGATGACGATGGAGATGGCCTTATTGACCTTAATGACACAACTGATTGTAACTGCCCTCTTGCGATACCAGCATCACTTATTCCAAATCCCTCCTTTGAAGAACGAAACTGTTGTCCACAAGATCGTTCAGAATTATATTGTGCCAAAGGCTGGATTCAGGCTTCAGAACCGACTACGGACTTCCTGCATACATGTGGCTGGATGGGTTGGCCAGACCTTCCCCCGCCGCTCCCTTTTCCAGATGGTGAAGGCTGTATGGGGTTCCGAAATGGGAAAGTGGGAGCGTCTGGTGGCACAGGGGGGTCAGGTGGAGGCGGTAGTACAGGCGGGCCAGAAGCCGGCAACCCCAATTGGAAAGAATATGCTGGGGCCTGTTTGCTTGGTCCTTTAAAAGCTGGGACTGCCTATACCTTTGAGTTTTGGATTGGTTTTACCAAGTCATTCAATTCGCCACCTACAACGATCGTTTTTTATGGAACTACGGATTGTGCTAACCTTCCGTTTGGCATTAATGACGAAACATTTGGCTGCCCAACAAATGGGCCGGGCTGGGTGGAACTTGGCTCTGTACCAATCAGTGGAGTGATGGAGTGGAAAAAAAAAGAGATCAACATTATTCCTAACCAAGACATCTACGCCATCGCCATAGGCCCCAATTGTGAAGAAGTTGATCTGTTTACGCATACTTATTATTTCTTCGACAACCTTGTGCTAGCAGAAACCGAACAGTTCGGTTACAATATCAAGGCAACTGGCAACCCTTGCGATGGCAGTTTTGCCCTAAACCTTCTTGATGTGGATACCTTACAATACCAGTGGTATAGGGATGGCGTTGCATTGGTTGGGGAAACTGGTGCAACGATTCACGGAATTCAAGACTTAGAGGGGGAGTACCAAGTGAAGTTAGTAGGTCCCAATAGCTGTAAAGTTACACCACCATATACTTTGAAAATCCCAGTTTCCCATACGGAAGTTGATACCACCATATGCTTTGATGATGCCTTGTTTTTTGATGGGAACTATATCAACAAAGCTGGTCAATACTTGGCATATTTAAAGACTTGGGACGGGTGTGATAGCATTGTGCAATTGAACCTACATATTTCAGCGGCTGGTGTTGACACGGTTTATGCTCAGATTTTTGAATCGGAGAGTTATCAAATTGGCAAACATTCATACTCTAAAAAAGGAGAATATGATGAGGCATTTAAATCGTATATAGGTTGCGACAGTCTGGTACATTTGGTACTTGATTTTTACGACATCTATATTCCAAATGCAATTTCACCAAATGATGATGGTATCAATGATTTTTTCACCATCTTTTCGGGAGCAGATGTAAAGGAGGTTCTGAGCTTGGAGGTATATGACCGATGGGGTGGACGGGTCTTCAACAACCAAGACATAAAGCCCAACGATGTAGTGGTGGGTTGGGATGGAACTCATAATGGAAAGCCAGCCTCTACCGGTGTGTATGTTTGGAAAGCAAATATTGTTTTCAAAGATGGCAAAGCTAGAGAACTAACTGGAACTGTGACGCTAATCAAGTAGCGGTAGGTGATCATCTTAATTTCCATTGATTATCAGTGTCAAATTAACCAGTTCCTTTATTATTAAAAATAATTAAATCTGTAAGAAATTGTTTTAGTCTGCTTTTTGTACCTACCTTTGTATTGTTCTTTGAGAAATTTTCTGTAAGCAAGAGAGATTTATCCGGCAAGGGTCTCTGTCAGTAGCCCGGTAAGTAAGTTTTCGTAAGTTCCATTAACTCCGCAACTCGTCTTCCGCCTTCTGCCTTTCTATCCCAAATTTGTTCGTTCCTAAATATTTACTGCTTCAGGAGTTGCTCTGATTTTTCACTTTAATCATTTTTTGCAATGAACATTTTCGTAGCAAAACTGAACTTTGACACACAGGAAGATTACCTGCGTGAAGTGTTCGAAGAGTATGGCGAAGTCACATCGGCTTCTGTTATTACTGACAAATTTACTGGCAAATCTAAAGGCTATGCGTTCGTAGAAATGCCAAACGACAGCGAGGCTGAGAAGGCAATTGCGGAGTTGAACGAAAGCGAAATCGACGGTCGTACTATCGTAGTGAAAAAAGCCGAACCACGTGAAGCACGTAGTGGCGGCGGCGGTGGTCGTGGCGGTTACGGCGGCGGCGGCGGTCGTGGCGGTGGCGGCTATGGCGGCGGCGGTGGTCGTGGCGGTTACGGCGGCGGCGGTGGTCGTGGCGGTGGCGGCTATGGCGGCGGCGGTCGTGACCGTGGTGGTTACGGCGGCGGCGGCGGTGGAGACCGTTGGTAATCTGCTTGCTTTTGCAACCAAGATATTTAAAAAAGGCCCCGGAGTTTGCTCTGGGGCCTTTTCCATTTTGGCACTAGCTGCTTTTTTTACTTAACCACAATTGGCAGCAATTCAAATCCCATTACTTCCAAAATAAATCCACTCGGCGCTGGGCATTCTTTCGGAGATTTACATAAAACAAATTGTAATCGGCAATATGATAGCTTTTCCTTTGGAAAAATAGGCTGCCTGGAAATTTTGGCTTATGTACCCAAAGTAATCCATCGTGGACCTGAGCATCAGCCCTGTGTGGCAACACTTTTTCAAAATCACGAGCAATCATGCCTTCGTTTAGGCTTGCTATAGCAAGGGTTTCATCCGTTCTCCATGTAAGTGGGTTAGTAACAGCGATGCTGTCACCAACCATGGCGTTTCTTGGCGTATAACCATATTTATAGCTACGCCAAGTACAAAAACAGCCCGTTTGCTCTGGGTTGTCACAAGGGGGTATGCTGGAAAATTCATTTTTAAGTATGGGCCATCCGACCAAATAGGCTACCACCAGTTTGTTTCGCAAGGGCTTTTTATCAAAAAAATCTTTCATGAGACGTTTGGCGTGCAGGGTGCCTTGACTATGCGAAGCGATGATTATTGGGCGACCTTGGTTGTAATTCTTTAAGTAAAACTCAAAAGCGGTTTTCACATCTTCATACGCTAGGTCGAGCGCTCTTTTTGCAGATTCTTTATCCTTTGTAAAAAAACTACGATAATGCGCTTGGCGGTATCGTGGTGCGTACACCCTACCTGCACCATTAAAGACACTTGCCTGATACAACATGGTGGACTCATCTACTTTTTTGTTCAGTTTAGTGTCATCTAAAGAGGCATTCCAATCCTTCGCTTTTTTATCCAGAAAAATAGTAGGGTGCAAGAAAAACACATCTACTTGTGCTTCATTTTGTAGGTTTTGAAATTCAGGGCCTGGGGTACGATCGGCAGGGTCATCTTTTGTGGGTAGGGCAGCCCAACAAGAATTTTTCGAATAGTCCGGGGCAGGCGGAACGGAATTTGTTAAGAATGGCTGCGGTGATGAACAAGCGGCTAAAACAGTCAATAGTAAAGCAAATAGAACTGTATTTTTCATTCGATTTGTTTTGAAAACAAAAGTAGAAAATATGACAGTATGCTTTCGACCGATTGTGGTCAGCATTGATATTAGCTTTGTCTTCTCTGCATGCAACCATGTATTTTCTAAGCCTTATGATTCAGGATTTTCGGACGAAATAAAAATTCGTTTTTGAAATCGAAACTTGAATCATTCCCGTGTTAAGAGTACTTTTGCGCCGCAAATTAATTTTTCATTCAAAAAATCTATCTTTAATGAATATTGCAGTAGTTGGAACTGGATATGTTGGCCTGGTTACAGGTACCTGCTTTGCAGAGACTGGCAACCAAGTCATTTGCGTTGACATCGACGAGAACAAAGTAAAACGGATGCAAAACGGGGAAATCCCGATTTATGAGCCGGGTCTCGATGTCATTTTTGACCGCAATACTAAGCAAGGCCGCTTGACCTTCACCACCAATCTTGCCGAAGGAATTAAAGATGCTGAAGTTATCTTTTTGGCACTGCCAACGCCGCCAGGCGAAGATGGTTCTGCAGATTTGAAATACATTTTGGGAGTAGCCAAAGACCTTTCAAAAATCATCACGGACTATAAAGTCATCATTGATAAAAGTACGGTGCCAGTAGGCACTGCTGAAAAGGTGCATGCCATCTTGGCTGAAGGCCTCAGCAAAGACCTTTTTGATGTAGTTTCCAATCCTGAGTTTCTTCGTGAAGGCGTAGCAGTAGAGGATTTCATGAAGCCAGACCGTGTCGTTATTGGTACTCAATCCGACCGGGCACGCAAGGTGATGAAAAATCTTTACGAGCCATTTGTTCGTCAAGGTAATCCAATCTATTTTATGGATGAGCGCTCAGCTGAAATGACAAAATATGCTGCCAACTCTTATCTCGCTACCCGCATTTCTTTCATGAACGAGATTGCAAATCTTTGTGAAAAATTAGGGGCAAACGTGGACGCAGTTCGGGTAGGTATGGGCAGCGACAGCCGGATCGGTAAGCGATTCCTGTTCCCCGGCGTGGGTTATGGTGGTTCATGCTTTCCTAAAGATGTCCAGGCGCTTGCTAAAACTGCCCAAGAAAACAGCTACGATTTTAAGATACTTGAGGCGGTGATGGGAGTGAATACGCTTCAAAAACACCGCTTGACTGAAAAAATCAAGGCATATTTCAACAATGACCTCAAGGGTAAAACCATCGCACTTTGGGGACTGGCCTTCAAGCCGAACACTGATGATATTCGTGAGGCTCCAGCACTGTACTTGATTGATGACCTTATAGCCGCTGGCGCCACTGTTAAAGCATTTGACCCAGAGGCCATGAGCAATGTGAAAGCTCAATACAACGGTCAAGTCAATATGGCTGCGGACCAGTACGAAGCACTCATTGGAGCTGACGCATTGGCTATTGTGACAGAGTGGAGCGTGTTCCGCACTCCAAGCTATGAGGTGATGAAGCAACTGCTAAAACAGCCTGTTATTTTCGATGGCCGTAATCTCTACGATGTGGAAGCTATGCAGGACAAAGGCTTTTACTACGATAGCATTGGCCGCAATACTGTGAAATAGTTTTAGGAAGGAACTAAACAATAATAGACAAGGCAATTTCCTTGTATCAAGAACGGCTGGCAGAGTAATCTGCCAGCCGTTCGGTTTTACCTAAAACGCAAACCAATTGGCAACAATGCGGCTTTGTCTTTCAAACAACTAAACAAAACCTACCATAGATAGAACTTTTGAGCCATTGATTTGTAAATTTGCCAATCTATTCACGAGACATTGCGTTCCGGTTGGAACATCTCAATTTTATTACCATCGATACTAATCTTCTATCCATGATGAGAAATCTCATTTTTACATTTTTCGCAGTCCTCTTTACGCTCGCAGCGACTGCACAATCTACCACACCTAAGTATTTTCAGAAGGTTACGCAACAACAGGTTTTTCTTCCTCAAAATGCGGAAACAGTAACCATGCCTAACAGCTACTTGCTGTATTCGCTGGATTTGCCTGCCATGCGCAATCACCTTCGAAGTGCACCTGCAGAAGGTTCTCCGGAAGCGCTTTCTGGAAATTTCAAAGTAGAACTTCCCCTTCCAGATGGCTCAGTGGAGACTTTCAAAGCTTGGGAATCGCTTGTGATGGAACCTGAATTGGCGGAGCGCTATCCGATGATACGTACTTTTGCGGGAATTGGGGTAAATGACCCAACGCATACCGTTCGTTTCGGATTTGGCCCAGATGGCTTTCATGCCTTTATTGTAACCGATGGTGGAGGCTCGCTCGTGACTCCTTACGCCAATAATCAAACGCAGTTTTATCTCTGCTTCAATCGTTCAGAACTCAGTTGGCAAACAGTGGATATGCCAACTCCGCTCATCAAATATGAGGCAATGGAAGGTGGACCAATTGACCCTAGTGGGAATATCGATCAAGATAACGAAGTAAATTTCCGTGGAGGTGGTGAAGGTGCCCTGACGGTGCGTCGTTCGTACCGTTTTGCCTTGGCTTGTACAGGAGAATACGGCGCTGGTCATGGTGGCACGGTCACTACGGTATTGGCCACTTTGGTAACGGCAACCAATACACTCAACTCCGTTGTAGAACGGGACGCAGACTTCCGATTGGTACTTATTGGCAATAACGATTTGCTGGTTTTTACTGATCCAAACAATGACCCCTACCAAAACTCAAATATGGGAGGTGCGCTGCTCAATCAAAATGAAGATGTAATCAATGGCATCGTCGGTTTGACAGGCTACGATATTGGACACGTTTATACTGGCCCTTGTCAGGACGTTGGTGGGGTAGTAAGTGGCTCGGTTTGCAGTGGTGGAAAAGGCCGGGGTGTCACCTGCAACTGGGGTACGGATGTAGTGGGCACAACCCTCTCCATCGCTGCTCACGAAATGGGCCACCAGTTTACAGGAGGCCATACTTTCAACAATTGTCCAGGTTTGGAAGGGCAGCACCATTCTGGTTCCGCCTGGGAGCCTGGCAGTGGCAGCACAATTCTTTCTTACCAAGGTTCCTGCGGCTCGAACAATATCCCTGGCCCAGCCAACGTGCATTACCATGGTGGCACGGTGGAGGAGTTTTGGGTGAATACCCACCAAACTGGTGGTAGTCTTTGTGGTCAAACGGTGGAGACTTCCAACCACTCCCCAGTGGTTACTCACGAATATACTGATGGTTTTTACATTCCAATCAGCACTCCTTTTGAGCTAAACGCAGCTGCAACAGATGCCGACAACGACCCGCTAAAATATGTTTGGGAAGAAATTGACCTTGGCCCTTCCGTTCAACTTGGAACACCAGTCGGTACATCCCCTGCATTCCGTGTTTTCGACCCAGTCGTTAGTGGCAAACGATATTTTCCTAAGCTTTCCACCATTTTGAGCAATGGTTCGGACATTACAGAAGTGCTGCCAACTTACAGTCGTGATTTCAATTTCCGCTGTACAGTTCGTGATTACAACGTATCAGAGGGTGCTGGTGGCATCACTTGGAAAGATGTAATGTTCAAAGCTACTGCGTCAGCGGGACCTTTCAAAGTTACCTACCCCAATAGTTCTGGCGTTGAATTGAAAGCGGGTCAAGAAGTAACCGTGACGTGGGATGTTGCAAACACAGACGGTAGCTTGGTCAATTGCAAAGAGGTAAACATCCTGCTTTCCGTGGATGGTGGTCAGAATTTCACCAAAACCTTAGTGATGGCAACGCCCAACGATGGCTCAGAAACTGTTTTCATCCCAGAAGTAACCACTACTACTGCGAGGATTAGGGTAGAGGCATCCAAGAATATTTTCTTTGACCTTTCCAACCAAAATTTTTCCATTATTCCTGCGGATGAACCTAGCTTCACACTGGCACTTAGCCCACAATCACAACAGGTTTGTGTGCCAAATAATGCAAGCATCAACATTCAGACAGGCAGCATCCTAAACTTTGACACTTTGGTTGAATTGGAGGTTGTTGATGGACTTCCTGCTGGTGTAGGTGTCAATTTCTCCAACCCTAGTGTGATGCCAGGTCAAAGCTCAGACCTTAGCTTTGATATGAGCAATGTTACTGCAGACGGAGAGTTTGAAATCGTGCTGCGCGCAGTAGCAGGTACTGATACGGTGTACCGCAGCATGTTTTTCAATATTGTTTACAATGATTTCTCTGCCTTGGATATTATTTCCCCTTCAGATGGCCAATCGAGCTTAGGGCTTTTGCCGACTTTCACTTGGACGGATTTGCCACAGGCTGATGAATATGAATTTCAAATTGCATCCAATCCATCTTTTGAGCCTAACTCCATTTTGGAGGATGCCTCAGGTATCACTGATGCTTTCTACACACCTACTGTTGCATTGAACGAGAGCACCATTTACTATTGGCGCATACGTCCGTCCAACGAATGTGGAACGTCAGATTTCATTACGCCAAGGAGCTTCCAGACTTACACGGTTGAGTGTGCCTCCTTCCAAAGTACGGATGTGCCCAAAAACATTTCTGGGGTAGGTACGCCAACTGTCAATAGTACCCTGACCATTTTGCAAAGTGGCATCATTACCGATTTGAACGTTTCCGTGCTGAAGGGCAACCACGATAAGTTGAATGACCTCAAAGTATCGCTGATAAGCCCTAGCGGAACAGAGGTAGAACTTTTTGAAAACATCTGCGGCAATGTGTCCCAATTCAATCTGGGTCTTAACGATGAGGCACCGTTTGATATCGCTTGCCCGCCATTAAATGGCTTGGCATACAAACCTCAAAATCCTTTGGCTGCTTTTATCAACGAAGATAAAATTGGTGACTGGACCATGCGGGTACAAGTTATTGACACGGATGGCCAAGGAGGTTCTTTGGAAAAATGGTCGCTCGAATTTTGCGCCAGCACCACACCTAATAGCCCATTCTTGGTGAATAACGATACGATTTACGTGAAACCAATGGATACTCGCATCATTTTCAACACAGATTTGGCTGTGGAGGATCTGGACAATGCAGGCAATGATTTGCAATTCACCATCGTAGATGAAACCGACTTTGGCTACATTTCACGCAAAGGCATCCCGTTGGGTGTAGGTGACCATTTCACCATGACTGATATTCACTTGCAGGACATTACCTATACCAACACAGATGGCAATGCTGATTACGATTATTTCACGTTCGTGGTGGAAGATGGAACAGGTGGCTGGCTAGGTACACCGAAAATGAACATCGTGATTGATGAAAATGCTGTAACTGGCGTGGAAGAGAAAGCTTCCGCCAACAGCATTATGCTTTCTCCAAACCCTGCCAGCAATTTGCTCAACGTTAATTTCCAACAACCATTGAGCGGTGCCAGCAAGGCTTTTTTCTTCGATGTGCAAGGCAGGATGATTGCTTCACAAAACATCCAGCTTGGTGAGCGCCATTTGCAAGTTACTTTGGACGACTTCAACGATGGAGTGTATTTCATCACGGTCAGCACGCCAGAAGGCGTTTTGGCAAAAAAGTTTGTGGTAGAGAAATAACCTCAGATTCTTTTTTGTGAAAAACGGGCTTCCCTGCAACATGGGAAGCCCGTTTTTTTATATTTGCTTGCCCGTATAATGGACAGCTTGTCCATACTGCATGGTTTGAAAAATAGAACACTTTTAAAAACGTGAAAGCATGGACTAGTAGTCCGTGGCACAAAAAACTGCACATGGCATTTGTCATCTACACTGCACCTAATTATACTGAGAATGCTGTTCGTTTCATACGGACTTTGGCCAATCTGGAAGGTGTACGCCTCGGCCTCATTAGCCAAGAACCAAAAGAATGGCTACCTGCCGATATTCAACCTAAACTCACTGATTTTCAGCAAGTTGACGATGTGTTTTCTGCTTCTCAATTGGAAGCCGCTGCAAAATTGCTAGCTGGTCGGCAAGGCCAAATCCACAGGATTTTAGGAGCGGTGGAACAAGCGCAAGTACCTGTTGCTCAGGTGCGGGAAGCGCTCGGTATTGAAGGTATGGACGTGGAGACGGCACACAATTTTCGGGACAAAAGCCGCATGAAAAATCTTCTGCGGGAGGCGGGCCTTCCTTGCGCCCGCCATCAAAAGATCATTTCAAAAGATGAAGCCCTCTCCTTCGCAAACTACGTCGGATTTCCCCTTGTCGTGAAACCATTGGATGGCGCTGCCTCACAATCTACCTACCGGGTTGGGAATTATGCGGAACTGGAATGGGCACTATCGCTCAATCCTCCGACACCGACTCGTGAGGTGCTGTTAGAGGAATTCATTACCGGTGACGAGTTTTCGTTTGACACATTTTCGTTGGAGGGAAAGCCCGTTTTCCACTCGCTCACCCATTATTATCCCAATCCGCTAGAGGTGATGAGGGAACCTTGGATTCAATGGCAAGTGCTTTTGCCAAGAGAAATTGACATACCCATTTATGACGATATTAAAAAAGGGGCATTTGAAACCCTTGATGCACTGGGCATGAAAACAGGCATGAGTCATTTGGAATGGTTTCGCCGAAATGATGGAAGTATTGCCATTTCAGAGGTGGCAGCCAGACCACCTGGGGCACAGATAACCACCCTCATCAGTCGGGCCAACGATTTTGACTGCGTAGCGGCATGGGCTAGGTTGATGATATTTGGGGAATTCCCTAAAGTGGAGCGGAAATACGCAGTAGGAGCTGCATTCCTTCGAGGACAGGGGACAGGCAAGGTGCGGGAAGTGCAGGGCTTTGACCAAGTGCAAAGAGAGGTCGGCCACCTCATTTGCGATGCAAAAATCCCGCAACCCGGGCAGGATAAATCGCTCAGCTATGAGGGGGAAGGTTATATAATACTTCGACACTCTGAAACGTCGGTTGTGAAGGCAGCACTGGAACGAGTGGTTTCAACAATTCGAGTAATTTTAGGCTAAATCAACTGAAAGCTCCAACCAAACCATAGATTCATCTTACATCAATCTTAAGCAATGTCAGACCAACTCACCGTCCTCGTCCTCGCTGGAGACGTAAAAGGCCAGCAACTTATCACCGAGTGCAAACGGGAAGGTTGCCGGGTTTTTGTGCTTACCCGCCAGGCATTGGAGGGGGACGAAGGCTGGCCCAGCGCTGATGTGGACGAGTTTTTTTACATGCCTTCGCTTACCAAAAAGGACGAGGTCATCAACGCCGTGAGTTACCTGGCCCGCACTGAAAAAATAGACCGTATAATCCCACTCGATGACTTTGATGTGGAAATTGCCTCAACCTTGCGGGAGCACCTTCGCATACCGGGCATGGGCGATACCACGGCTCGCAATTTTCGGGACAAGCTAGCCATGCGTATGGTCACGGCTGAAAAAGGAATCCTTTCACCAGCTTTCGTGCCTGTTTTGAATCATCAAGCCATCCACCAGTACACGCAGCAGGTGCCAGCACCTTGGGTGCTCAAACCACGCTCTCAGGCAGGTGCGGCTGGTATCCGCAAAATCCACAATGCTGAGGAACTTTGGCACCACCTCAACCAAATGGGCGACGAGCAGTCACATTTCGTATTGGAGCGGTTCGTGCCCGGCGATATTTTCCATGTGGATGCTATCACGATTGGTGGTGAAGTACAGTTCGTGGAAGTGAGCAAGTACGGTCGGCCACCATTGGAAATTATTCAAGGAGGTGGCATTTTCATGACCAGTACGCAGAAACGCAACAGCCTTGATGTATTGGCTTTGAAGGACTTGAACAAGCAGGTCATCGCTGCACTTCGCTTCCAACGGGGCGTCACGCACACGGAGTTCATCAAGAGCCATGCCGATGGCAAGTTTTATTTTTTGGAAACAGCTGCAAGGGTCGGAGGAGCCTACATTGCCGAGGTGATTGAGCAGGCAACGGGGCTGAACCTCTGGACAGAATGGGCCAAAATCGAAATAGCAGGTGACAAGATACCTTATAAAGTGCCTGAAAAACGGGAAGACTACGCAGGTATTTTACTTTGTTTGGCAAAACAGGAGAGGCCTGACCTTAGCAGCTACAATGACCCTGAAGTTGTACATCGGGTACAACGGAAGAATCATGCGGGTGTCATCGTTGCCTCGCCCGATGCGGCCAGGGTACAGGAACTGATGGAGTCTTACAGCGTCCGATTTAGCGAAGATTTCTTGACGGCTGCGCCACAGTATGATAAGATTGATAGGTAATTATTTGGCCTTCAAGCAAAATTACTTTTAAAGCTTTTTCCCGAATCTCATTTTTGTCTTTGATGATTTTCAAAGGCCATTTCTTATATTTTACACCAAAGCAATTGTCGTTACCAAGTGTTGAAGGCATTTGGTCGCCCAAATTCTTTCCCACCCTTCTTATCTTCGCCCCTAAACCCCTCCTTGACCATTTTCCAATTATCAATTTCAATACAATGAAAAAACTCATCCTACTGTTAGCCCTTCCGTTTTTGACCCAAAACATTTTTGCTCAATCCTCCGATAGACTCACGCCCGAAAAATTGTGGAGCCTTGGCAGGGTGGCTCTATTTGATATTTCACCGGACGGAAAGACCGCCGTGTACGGTGTCAGCTACTACAATATTGAGGCAAACAAAGGCAATCGTGACTTATTTGCTATTAGCACCGATGGTTCGGATGGAGGGAAAGCCCGACAATTGACCAATTTCGAGGGTAACGAAAATGACGCCACTTTCCGTCCTGATGGGCATAAGATTGCCTACCTGAAAGGTGGCAAACTCTGGGAAATGAACCCTGATGGTACGGGAAATATGCAGGTATCCGATTTTGATATGAATGGGTTCAAATATTCTCCTGACGGTCGTAAAATCCTTTTCATTGCTGATGTGAAATATGACAAAACGACGCAAGACGCCCATCCCGACCTGAAAAAAACGAGTGGAAAAATCATCGATGGACTGCTTTATCGCCACTGGGACGAATGGGAAGACGGCAGTTACTCTAATATTTTCGTAGCAGATTATGCTGACGGAAAATTGACGAGCCAACCTGTCAACATCGTGGGGGAGCCATTTGATACCCCACTGAAACCCTTTGGTGGCATGGAGCAAATTGCCTGGAACTCCTACGGCAACCAAATCGCCTACACTTGCCTGAAACTCCGAGGCACTGCTGCAGCCAATAGCACCAATTCAGATATTTATGTTTACGACCTGTTGACCAAACGGACAACCAACCTCACGCAGGGCATGGATGGTTACGATATGAACCCAAGCTTTTCGCCTGACGGCCGCTACCTCGCCTGGGAAAGCCAGGCCACACCAGGATACGAAAGCGACCGCCACCGGATTTATATTTTTGATACGAAAACCAAACAAAAAAGTGAGGTGACAAACGGCTTAGACCGCAATGCCACCAGCCCAACTTGGTCGCCTGACAGCCAACGCATTGTTTTTGAAAGTACGGAAAAAGGCACAGAGCAGCTTTATTCCATCGGCCTCACTGGAAACGGTATGGAGCAAATCACCAACGGCCAATTCAACTTCGGGCCATTTTTGGTGGGTAAAAATGGCATTGTGACCGCCCGCTGTTCTATGTCAGAGCCGCATGAGCTTTTCAGTTTGCCCCTTGATGGCGGCCGAGACATGCAACTGACATATACCAACAAGGATAAATTGGCAGCGATGAAATTTGGCAAGGTGGAAAAGCGCATGGTGAAAGCCACTGACGGGCAAGACATCCTGACTTGGGTAATTTACCCGCCTAATTTTGACCCATCAAAAAAATACCCAACATTGCTTTATTGCCAAGGAGGCCCACAAAGTCCAGTCAGCCAGTTCTGGAGCTACCGCTGGAATTTTCAAATGATGGCTGCCAATGATTATATCGTAGTGGCACCCAATCGCCGGGGCCTACCAGGTTTTGGTCAAAAATGGAACGACGAAATCGCTGGTGACTGGGGTGGGCAGGCTATGCAAGATCTGCTCTCTGCTATTGACGATGTGTCGAAAGAACCATACGTAAACAAAGACGCACTTGGTGCAGTTGGGGCGAGCTTCGGTGGCTATTCAGTGCTATGGCTGGCGGGCAACCACCAGAAGCGCTTCAAGGCATTTATTGAGCATGACGGCATGTTCAACATGGAAAGCTGGTATGGTATGACGGAAGAGATGTTCTTTGCCAACCACGATACAGGAGGTCCATATTGGGGGGCTAACCCTGGTGAAACCTGGAAGCTGGACAGTCCACACAAATACGTACAAAATTGGGACACCCCACTGCTCGTAGTGCAAGGCGGTATGGACTTCAGGGTGCCTGAAGCAGAGGGTATGCAGGCATTCCAAGCAGCTCAACTCAGGGGAATTCCAAGCAAAATGCTTTATTTCCCAGATGAAGGGCATTGGGTTTTGCAGCCGCAAAATGGGATTCTTTGGCAAAGGGAATTTTTCGGTTGGTTAGATAGGTGGCTTAAGAATAAACCATAGCGGATTGCAAATAGCATTTGATTGCTTGCAAAGGGTTGGTGTCAATCCAAAACTTAAGATGGAACCTAGTTGAAGAAATTGGCAGGTTTTTCAAAAATACAACCCTTTGGTAGTTCGCTGTCAAGGGGTGAACTTCAAACTAATTTCTACCTTTGCCGCCATGAGCAACGGACGTGTCATACTAACCACTGAGCGCTTTGCGCTGACCATTGACCGCTTGTGCCATCAATTGATCGAAAACCACGACAACTTCCAGAATACCTGCCTGATTGGCATCCAACAGGGTGGGGTGCCGCTCGTCCGCCGCATCCACCAGCGACTGCTCGAAATTACGGGCGTTACATTGATAGAACATGGCAAACTAGACATTACTTTCTACCGTGACGACTTCCGCCGTCGGGACAAACCCATCCGTGCCAGCGTAACGCAGATGGATTTTTTGGTAGAGGGAAAAAATGTTGTGTTGATGGACGACGTGCTCTACACAGGCCGCTCTGTCCAAGCTGCCATGTCAGCACTTGGTGATTTTGGGAGGCCACAAAAAGTAGAATTATTGGCGTTGATTGACCGCCGCTTCAACCGGGATTTGCCCATCAAAGCTGACTATGTAGGCCTTCGGGTAGATTCTCTCGACGAGGCATACGTTCGGGTAGAATGGAAAGAAGTGGAAGGCGAAGACCAAGTTTTATTGTTTCCTCACAAAGAGGAGTGAAAGATGGACTGAAGGGATCGATTGTTTCAATCCACCAATTCTCCATCAAAAAAGAACATGCAAGCACAACTCAGTACAAAGCACTTGTTGGGTATAAAATACCTCACCGAAGACGATATCCAAATCATCTTTGAGACGGCGGACGAGTTCAAGGAAGTCATCAACCGGCCCATCAAGAAAGTGCCGTCCTTGCGGGACATCACGGTCGCCAATATGTTTTTTGAGAACAGTACCCGTACCCGCATTTCATTTGAGTTGGCGGAAAAACGCCTGAGTGCGGACACCGTCAATTTTAGCGCAAGCGCCTCCTCCGTCTCCAAAGGTGAGACCCTGCTTGACACCGTGAACAATGTCCTATCCATGAAAGTGGATATGATTGTGATGCGTCACCCAGCGCCAGGTGCACCGCAATTTTTGGCTAGGAATATCAAGGCCAATATCATCAACGCTGGCGATGGGACGCACGAGCATCCCACACAGGCATTATTGGATGCCTTCAGTATCCGGGAGCAACTGGGCGATTTGGCGGGCAAGAAAATTGCCATTTTCGGTGACATCACTCACTCACGGGTAGCGCTCAGCAATATTTTTTGTTTGCAAAAACTTGGCGCAGAGGTCAAGGTCTGTGGCCCACCAACCCTCATTCCAAAACATCTGCCCCAACTTGGGGTCGGTGTGGAGCACGACGTACGAAAGACCCTTGAATGGTGCGATGTGGCCAATGTACTTCGCATCCAACTTGAGCGGCAAGACATTAAGTATTTCCCTTCTCTTCGGGAATACTCACAGTATTTTGGCATCAATAAGGAATTGCTGGACAGTCTGGATAAGAAAATTATCATTATGCATCCCGGCCCTATCAATCGGGGTGTAGAAATCACCAGCGATGTAGCAGACTCGGAGCATAGCATTATTTTGCAGCAGGTAGAAAACGGAGTAGCGGTAAGAATGGCCGTTTTATATTTGTTAGCGGCAAGAGGGTAGTCAAATTGGTCGCTCTGGGTTGAACGATTCTGCGTTATATCAGTTTTACCCCTGTTTTTTTAACTGGGAAATCAAAACGAAAACGTATGTACATCGCATATTTAGTTCTTGCTGTTTTTTTGATATTTGCTACGGTTATTCCTTTCATCCAGCACCAACATTGGTTTTTTAGGGGTTTTGATTTTGGTAAAGTGCAATTTTTGGTGATGAAAGTCTTTGTTTTTTGCTTGGCCTTCTTTTTCATTTCTCCAAGCCCGATTTTTTGGTTTCTCCAAATTTTGTTGTTACTCTGCATTATTTATAATGCTATTATTTTAATCAGGTACACACCAATATATAAAGTAAAAGATGTGGATATTAGAGACGAACATTCTGATAGTGTCTCTATATTGTCTGCCAATGTGTACCAGTTTAATAAGGAATATGGCCGTTTTATAGATTTAGTAAATGAAGTTAATCCAGATATTGTACTGACCATGGAAAGCAACCAAGCATGGGGAGATGCGATGAAAGTGCTGGAAAAGGAATATCCATATTCCTGTAAATTGCCATTGGAGAATACTTACGGTATGCACTTCTATACTAAGCTAAAAATGGAAGAATGCCAAGTTCATAATTTTGTGGCAGATGATATCCCAAGTATAGAGGCTGAGCTAATAACCAAAGAAGGATACAAATTTACGTTTTTCGGCGTCCACCCGCCACCACCTAGTCCGACAGAAGAGGAGAACTCCAAGGAGCGTGACGGCGAACTGCTTTCCATCGCAAAAAAGGTGAGAAAGGACGCCAAAACAACCTTGGTTGTTGGTGATTTCAACAATGTGGCTTGGGCAAAATCCTCCGTTTTGTTCCGGAAAACCTCAGAGACTGTTGACCCAAGGATTGGTCGTGGCTTGATTTCTACCTTCCACGCCAGGTATTGGTTCATGCGGTTTCCACTCGACCAATTGTATCATACCCCAGACATATTCGTGCAGGATTTGAAAGTACTGCCCGATTTTGGTTCCGACCATTTACCATTGTTCTGCAATTTCTATATCAACCGCAACGATGATGCGCAAGAGGAATTGGTAGAAGAATTGGAAAACGGTGATATGGAAGAAGTGAATGAAATGATTGAGGAAGGAAAAGAAGAACAAAGCGAACGGCCACAATTTGCCGTGGAGCGGACGTCAATATTTACGTAATAGGGTTAAATAATGGGGAGGAGTTTGATTAATAGCGTTTATCTTAAAATTATTTAATAACCATTTCGTTGCTCCCATAATATCCATATCCTCGTAATAATGTTCTCTGGCAAAATGCACATATTTCATCACCATGAACGCATCGAACCAGCGCCAGAACCGCTTTCGGAAAGCTTCTTCATTGCTGGTATTCAATTGGATTTCAGCCAGTTTTTTTTCAAAACCATTCAACCTTAAAAACTCACTGATGCTTTCGGGCATATACGTATAAAAAGCGGCTATATCAGTTATTCTATACAAATCATAGTTGGTGAAACTCCGTAAATCCTCAAAACTGCGAGGCGAATAAGTCAAATATTTCCCGCCATTTTTCAATAATTCCCCGACTGCCCGGCCAGTACCAAATGGCACTCGATGAGACGGGCGAGGGGAGGGTATGACCTTCGTCTCCGTGATTTCCCCAAAGCCGCCCAGCGGAATGAACTTGTGCAAAAAATAGAAATCCTCCCCTGCCTGTCGGCGGTTCATGCCACCCTGCTGCTGGTAAGCATCACAGCGAACGGCCATGCTGCTACCAATCGTCTGCCAAGCATGAGGAATGCCCGCCCAGCGCTGCGCCAGCACATAGTATCGCAGGTGCAGTTCGTACAGGGTGATGGCTTCATAGATTTCGTCCCCAAAATCCGGCCCGCTTAAGGGATGTTCAAAACGGATTCCACAGGCATGCGCCTTCGGATTTTCAGTAAAATAGCGGTGGATAGCTTGGAAATAATTCCGTTCACAGCGGCTATCCGCATCGAAGCAAACGATGACGCCCTGTTGGTTGCCCATTTTTGCGAAGCGGTAACAAGCCTCGTCCATCCCGATTTTTCTAGCCAGACCGACACCTGCATGTTTTCTCGGCAAATTGTCAAGATGCAGGACGTGGAACCGTAGCCAACCTTGGTTGTTTGCTGTGGCCCAGCGCTGGGCCTGTTCAAAAGTTGCCTGGTTTTTCTCCCGTAAGGCAGATGACGCATCTTCACTTTCGTTGACAACCACGATGACTTCCACATCGCATTTGGGCCGCTCGCATTTGCGCAGCGACATGAGGCTGAGCAGCAGAAAATCCTCTTCGTGGCATGGAATGACCACTACGATTCCCAGCAGCGGCGACGGTCGGGTGTCAATTTGCGGGGGATAAAGGCCACGTTCGATGAGGTAGGGTGTCATTTTTTGAGTTGGCAGTTTGATTGTTGGGATCTGGTAATTTGGGGCTGCTAGGGTGCAAGTGTCGAGAATTATTCGGAAATAATGGGAACGAATAACTGGAAAAAACGAAATTTGGGAAACATTTACAAAGTTGAAATTGCAAAAAGATTGAAAGAAATATACAAGAATGTAAGTGCCAATTTAAATCTCTATGACCTAGAGAAAATTCATGGATTATTATCCTCCAAAATGAGTGAAAAAAGATTGGAGGGGCTATATGCTGTGCGCCTGATTGAATTGTTTCAAGATGTAACAATATTTGAAAAGGCAAAGACTATAATTGAAGATAAAAACAATGACTGTAGATGGCAAGCATTAATTGTGTGTAGTGAGTTTATGGAACGATTCAGTGACGAAGTTTGGGATATTATTTTAAATTACGGTAATTCCGAAGACGATGATATGAGGTCGGCAATAGCTACTGTCTTGCTCGAACATTATTTTGAAAATAATCTTGAATTAAAACTTCATAAATTGGAAGATTTGGAGCGAAAGGTAACTTATGATGAATATGCCAACTTAAAGAAAACGCTTTCTATGTGTTGGTCAACGGCACTTGCAGTAAAATTTCCTGCGCTAGTTAAATACTCGGCTGCAAAAGAGGAATGATACTACTTGTATTTGCACTTTTGTTACGCAGCCGTTTTCGATTTTTTCTCGTCCTTTGACCAAAAATTCACCCAATGCGTATCACCATCTTCACCATTTTCTTTCTCATCACCCTCAAATCCTCCGCCCAAACCTCCCGTGCCGCAGGCTTCCACCTCGGCATCCCTATCATCAACGAGACGCTGAAGGAGGGGCGCAAATACAAGCCCTACCAACTGCTGTTCTACTACAATTTCACTAACCTGCTGAAAGGCAAGCAAAACGACCTCTTCATTTACCTGGAACCGCAACTGGTCTGGGTTCATTTCTCCCCAAAGGACAAATATGATTGGGAATTTGGTTCGAACCTTGGGCTGGAATACCGCTGGAATGTTTCCGACCAAACTGCCATTACTGCCTCCATTGGCTCTGGCCCGCATTTTATCACCGTGCATACGAAACAGCAGCACCGAGGCTACATCTTCTCGGATAATTTCACGACAGGAATTCATCAAAAACTCAACAACGATGGGCTGAACCTCGACATGAAATTCCGCTTTCGCCACATCTCCAATCTTGTGTTTGGAAAACCAAACCTTGGGATTGATACATGGTATGTGATTGCAGGGCTGACGAAGGACTTGTAAATGAAAAATTGAAAATTGAAAATTGTGGCAATTGGCAATTTTGAACTATGAAGGAAAACATCATCAAAGTGAAAACTTTAGCCTTTGGAATAAGGATAGTAAAACTATGCAAGTACTTGGATGATACTAAACGGGAATTTATTCTAACTAATCAGCTTAAACGCAGTGGCACTACGGTTGGTGCAATGGCGAGGGAAGCCGAACATGCCGAAAGCAAAAAGATTTTGTTCATAAGATGGCGATTGCACTGAAAGAGGCAAATGAATCAATCTATTGGATTCAAATGTTGAAAACTGGTGACTATATAACACAAAAAGAATTTGATTCCATTAATGCAGACTGTGAGGAAATCATCAAAATCCTAGCCGCAATTGTAAAATCGTCAAAGAACTAAACAAGTCTGCGTTCCCGCATTTTCAATTCTCCATTTTACATTTTCAATTAAATCTTCACTTCCTTCCATTTCCCTCTTCGGAAAAGCACGATGAACACCACTGCCATGATGGTCTCCGCAATGCAGACCGACCAGACTACGCCAGAAAGGCCCCAGTCGAGCATCACGGCCATCCAGTAACCGATGGGGATTTCAATGAGCCAGAAACAGACAAAATTGATGAGGGTAGGCGTGAGGGTGTCGCCAGCGCCGTTGAAGGCGGAGGAGACGACCATGCCCCAAGCGAAGAAGACGTAGCCGACCGAGAAAATGCGAAGCGACAGCACGGCGGCCTCCACGACCACGGGATTTGGGTCGAAGCGGAGTGCGATTTGTTTTGCGAAGAGAAAATAAAAAATGGAAACGATGAGCATGAAAACCATGTCAATCTTGGCGGTGCGCCAGACGCTCTGCTCGGCACGGTCTGGTTGTTTGGCACCGAGATTTTGGCCTACGAGTGTGGCGGCGGCATTGGCCATGCCCCAGGCAGGCATGATGGTGAACACGATGATGCGGATGGCAATGGTATAACCCGCCACCACCTCCGTGCCCGACTCGGACACAATGCGCATTAGGAAAATCCAGGAAGCACTGGCGATGATGAACTGAAATGCCCCGGTGCTGGCAACCCGCAACAGACTCCCAATGGTCTGCCAATGCAGGACGAGGTGTCGCTTTGCCAATTTTATCAGCTTCGTACCCCGAATCAGGATGTACAATTGGATACAAACGCCGATGCCCCGGCCGATGCTGGTAGCAAGAGCTGCGCCTTCCACGTCAAGTTTTGGCAATGGCCCCCAGCCGAATATCAACATGGGGTCAAGCACTACGTTGATGCCGTTGGAGATGACCAACACCCACATCGCTATGCTGGCATTGCCCACACCCCGGAATACGGCGTTGAGCAGGAAAATGAACATGATGACGATATTGGTCGAAAAGGCGATGCGGGTGTAACCGATGCAGTCCGCCACCTGCACGTCCGTGGCGCCCATCATGCGCAGGATGTTTTCGGAGAAAAAAATGCCGACCAGGCTGAAAAGAACGGAAAGCGTGACGGCAATCCAGATGGCTTGAACGGCGGCTTTGGCAGCCCCTTCGTGGTCGTGCTCCCCGGTACGTCGTGCGACGGTGGCTGTCGCTGCTGAACTTAGACCGAATGCCACAGAGTAAATAATCGTGATGACACTTTCCGTCATGCCTACAGTGGCGGCAGCTTCAGCACTGACTTTTGACACAAAATAAATGTCCACCAAGGCGAAAATGCCCTCCATCAACATCTCCAAAACCATCGGGATGCTGAGCAGTACGATGGCCCGGTTGATGCTGCCGGACGTGAATTCCTGCTCGGAGCCAGAGAGGGCTTCTTTGAGGGTCTGAAAGATTTTTGACATTCGTAATAACAGTTGGTGACTAGGTTAGCGGCTGCGAAGGTAATGGGATTGCGGATTTCGAATTTGGGATTTCGGATTGGTTCCGTCGTTAACTTGATTTATCCCGCTTTCGTTCATTCAAAAGCTAATTACTTTTGCCCCAATATTTTTAGATTGGGTAGGGGCGAAAATCCGCAAGCCGCAATCCGAATTCCGTAATCCATTATGTCATTACTTAAAAAACTTGCAGGAGAAACCGCCATTTATGGGCTGAGCAGTATCGTTGGAAGAGTGCTGTTTTTTCTGTTGACGCCGCTTTATACGAACCTTTTCCCAAAGGTCGAATATGGCATTGTCAGTGAATTGTACGCACTGACGGGCTTCCTCATGGTTTTTTATATTCTTCGGATGGAGACCGCTTTTTTCCGGTTTGGTACTGATGAAACCAAGCGGGAAGAGGCTTTTTCCACTTCGCTTTGGTCAGTGGTAGCCAATTCCCTGTTCCTTTCTGCACTAATTTTGTGCTTCGCAAAACCTATCACTGGCTGGCTGGATTATGCGCCGGAACAAAGCACCTTTGTTACCATTTTTGGACTCATACTCGCTTTAGATACCATTGCAGAGATTCCTTTTGCTAGGCTTCGCTTGGAGCATCGAGCAAAGCGTTTCGCCTTCGTGCGATTGACAGGCATTGGACTAAATTTGGCATTTAACTTATTTTTTCTCGTGGCCTGCCCTTGGTTGGAAAAAAATGGAATTGCATCGGCGCTGGTCACTAAAATCTATCACCGGGAATTTGGCGTTGGCTATATTTTTCTATCAGGCCTGATTTCCAGCTCGGTCGTATTGTTGCTGCTGCTCCCCGAATTGCGCAAGCTGGAATTCCGATTCAATCCCAAAGTTTGGCGTACAATGTTTATCTACGCTGCCCCGCTGGTTTTGGCAAGCATGGCGGGCATCGTCAATGAAATGCTTGACCGGGAACTACTGAAACATCTGCTCCCCGGTGACACCAAAAGCAACCTTGCACAAATCGGAGTTTACTCAGCCTGTTATAAATTGGCCATGCTGATGAGCCTGGTCACGCAGGCATTCCGCTACGCCGCAGAGCCTTTTTTCTTCGCAAATGCTAAGCACAAGGATGCCAAAATCTTATATGGGGAGGTTACCAAGTATTTCACAATTCTTGGAATAGCCACGTTACTTGGAGTGCTTTTGTACTTGGATGTGCTGAAATACTTTATCGGTTCCGACTTCTGGGGCGGCCTTTCCGTTGTGCCGATTTTACTTTTCGCCAACCTCTTCCTCGGCCTGTATTACAACGTTAGTATCTGGTACAAACTCACCGACCAGACCAAGCTTGGCGGCTGGATTGCCGTTGGTGGAGCCGTCATCACCATCGTCCTAAACGTTTGGTGGATACCCCGCATCGGCTACATGGGCTCTGCTTGGGCGACCCTCATTTGCTATGCTGCCATGACCGCTGCCTGTTGGTGGTGGGGACGGAAATATTACCCCGTCAACTATGACTGGCTGCGCATGGGGGGCTATGTTGCGCTGGCGTTGGTGCTGTTTTTTGGAAGTAATTTGATAGCGCAATGGACGGGGTATGGGCTTTATCTTAAGCTAGTGGTGAATACCATGCTGATGCTGGGCTTCTTTGGGGTAGTATGGAAATTTGAACGGAAGGGATTGCGAGGAATGAGTTAAATTTTACTTTTGCATGGTTGCAATTGACTATTTTCAAGGCTGCCACGTGCATTTCTGGAAAATTACTTTTTTCGCTAAAATCTATATTCATGAAAACGCATCTTGTTCTATCCGTTGGCTTATTGCTTTCTGTTACTTGCTTTGGTCAAAAAATTAAAGTCAAAAAGAACATAGTCTGTAAAGATAATTTGCCAGTTCTTCGGATTGAAAAAGTCAGCGTCAAGCGGCCAAAATTCATGGCTGAAAAAGCTGTAATAAGTATTGACAATGACACGTTGGCTTGGCTTTCGAAAAAATTTGCCTATATTCCAAAGGCAAATTATGAATATGAAGAAAGGATGCTTTCCTATTATGAGTTTGAATTATATGGGATTGATTCAGTTATGACTTATGTATATAACCAACAGGATGAATTTTATATGGACTTGGCTAGGATTAACTTGATTGATGAGGATTCGCTGAGCAATGAAAGGTGGAATCTTTTCAATAATATTTTCGCTTTCAAATTGGCTGCGCTAGACCTTTTTTCTCAGGCATTGGAAGTGAGGGAAAAACTCATGGCAGAATATAGATACCCTAAATACGTCGAAAATAATACGGCAAGAAACCCGAATGCTGAACTCTCCATTGCTAATAATATAATCGCCTATAAGTCATCAAAGGAAATGGTGCCCTCAGGTATTGGTGCTATTGAGCGGATTATTGCCAATGGGAGAACGCAATACAATGTTTATAATAGTAGAGCCCAAAAACTTATGGCCACAATTGAGTTTGATATTGTTCCAGGGCAAGTGACCATTAATACTGAATTCGACCACTCCAGTATTAATTTAGCCATTCCGAAGGGCGAATTGGGTCAAATGCTTTTAGTGGCAGTGAGGTTTTTATTGGATGCTGGGTATATATGATTTTACTCCCAACCTTTTTCTTTAAATGTTCTGTCTCCTTTAAAAAAAATAGGATGAAATATACTTTAATTTTTTGCCTATTTCCGATGTGTCTTAATGCCCAATTATTAAAAAGGACAGCCGGTATGACCCGATTTTCTGTTGAAATGGAAGTGGGAAGACTAAGTAGTTTTGTGGGCGTTACCCCAAACTGTATTGATTGCTGTGGTTTTGCCTGTTTTGGTGGTCAAATAGTTGACAAAGAGCCAATTCCAAGCAAATTTTTTTCCATGAAATCAAACTTCCACTTAAATCAAAACAATCAATTCGGTGTAGGTTTTTCAATTTCACAGCAAGGCTATCGAGAATTTAGTTATTTTCCATTAAATAGTTCATATTACAGACATGATAAAAAAGCAGATTTTTTTGGGATTATACTTTGCCATGAAATGGCGCTACTGCATGGAAATAATATAAGCTTTGGAATTGGTAATGAACTACAATTTGATTTTCATCAAAATCATTTTCAGTATAGTATTGTGAATAAACATGGCCTATCTCATCTTGGAAACCTGATTCTTATTTGGGATATTTCAAAACACTTTGGACTAAAACTTAAATCGACAATAAGAGCTGCGGTTACGCAGTATGGCGATGTCTATTACGGTAAGTTTCATCGCTTTGGGTACGGACTTTTGCTAGGAGTGGATTACCGTTTTGGTAAACTGAAATATTATTCTTTACAAATTCATTGAAATAAGAAATAATAAAACTAAGTCATTGCCTTATATTTACTTATAAATCCACAGCCAATGAAAATTCCAATCACATTCATCCTGTTCGCTGCCCTTTTGGTTTCTTGTCATTCCGTGTCCCAAACTTCTGGCTCGATTCAAGCAGTTCCAAAATACAGTTTCAAGAAAGCAGAATTGCCAACAATAAGTCCATGTGTTCAATGCGTGATGAGTAGTGCAAAGAAAAAATACAGGCGGGACAACCTTTCACTTCCAGCATGTTTTTCTGGAAGTACTGGAAAAAGGTATTTGAAACTGAGCTTGACAAAAGGTAATTTAGAACAAAAACTGGTTGTGTTCCGGGACTGTGGCCATGATATTCGGATCGCAGGAATTGTTCTTTGTGGGTCTGGCGCTTGCGAATTTGATTCCATCCTCAATGATGAAGCTCAAACCTTCAATTGCCAAGGGCAACCAGTTCTGACCTTACGATTGAATAGCTCCTCTGTTGGAGTGACACTTGCTTCAGGGTGGGACTTGTATTATGAGACGGTGAATTGCACTGGTAACTAAAATAAAAAAATTAGCTATCATTTGTGCAGACTAGGTGAAAATAATAATGAATCAAAAAATGAAATACACTTTAATTTTTTGCTTTCTACCCATATTTGCTTTTAGCCAGACTAAAAAACATTCATTTAGCTTTGAAGTGGATGCAGGTTATCTAAGAAGTTTTATGGGTAACAATCAATACTATTTTATCTGCGATTTTGGGCCTTGTCCAAGTTATGATATTAGGAATGAACCTTTGTTATCAAGCTATTGGCAGGGCTTGGTTAATTTCTATGTTAATAAAAGACATTGCATTGGCGTTGGCTTTTTACAGTCAAAATTAGGATACAATCAATACTACCTGATATATAATCCATATGTATGGTATCATGATGAATATTCGGCTGAATATAATAGTTATAAAATCCATTACGGATTGACTATTTTAAATGGCGAGAAATTCAGTATGGGTGTCGCAAGTGATTTATGCCTTGATAGGGTTAGGGTTATGGATGATGAAATCCTGATGTACACAGACTTGAAAAAACAAGGCATGTCAAATATCGTGGAAGCAGTATTTAGCTATTCTTTCAGAGATAACATCGGTTTAAAAGTCAATTTCATGTTCAGAACGGCTTTGACGAAATACAGTTCAACTGCAACCAATGGCAATTTTAATCGATTTGGTAGGGGGGCAACAATCGGCGTTTTTTACAAAATATGAATTTTGTTGATGACTTTATATTTATTGAGGTTAGAATAAAATATGGTGTCTAATTCATTTTGATATTTAAAGTTGAATTCAGTTGCTGAGTGAACTAGATTTGAACAACCTAGTTCTTATTGTATCAAACAGTTTACTTTTACCCCCAAAATCACCTAGCATGAAGTTTCAATCAATTGTTGTTTTAATATTATTTGCCTTGTTCATAGCCTGTAACCAAGAAACCCCCAAGCAAGAACCCATCACCTCCGATTCCCGGCCAGATAGGCATTCCTTTTCCCAACCCAAACTCGCCGTTGCGAAGCACCTCGACTTGAACCTCAAAGTGGATTTTGACCAAAAAAAACTCTATGGCACGGCGACTTGGACGATTGAAAACCTTGGCAAGGCCAAGGAAATTATCTTCGATACGGATGGTCTGAACATCGTGAAAGTGACTGTTGGGCAGGAAGCCAAGGAAGTCCAATTCCTGCTGGATGCGCAGGATTCCGTGCTTGGGGCGGCATTGCATGTACCCATCGAACCTACAACCAATCTAGTCGCCATCGAATATCAAACAGGGCCTAATGCCGCAGCCCTCGGCTGGATGGATGCCAGCATGACAGCAGGCAAAACGAAGCCATTTCTTTTCACCCAAGGTCAAGCGATACTTACCCGCTCTTGGATACCTTGTCAGGATTCACCTGGAAACCGCATCACTTATCATGCTAATGTCAGTGACGTTCCAGATGGGATGATGGCGGTCATGAGTGCCACTAATCCCCAAGAACCAGCCAAGAACACCTACACCTTCAAGATGGACCAACCTATCCCTCCGTACCTTATCGCATTGGCCATAGGTGACATTGCCTTCAAGCCCATCAGCGAGCGAACGGGCGTTTACGCCGAGCCGGTCATGCTCGACAAGGTGGCATGGGAGTTTGCAGATATGGAAAAAATGGTGGAAACAGCTGAATCGCTCTACGGCCCCTATGCTTGGGGGCGCTACGATGTCATTGTGCTTCCTCCAGGGTTCCCATTTGGAGGAATGGAGAACCCAAGGTTGACTTTTGCCACACCGACTGTCATTGCGGGGGATAGAAGCTTAGTATCTTTGGTGGCGCACGAATTGGCGCATTCTTGGTCGGGCAATCTGGTAACCAATGCTACTTGGAGCGACTTCTGGCTGAATGAGGGTTTTACTGTTTACTTCGAGCGCCGAATTATGGAGGCGCTGTACGGTGCGGATTTTGCGGAAATGCAGGATGAACTGGAGTATAATGAATTGATAGAGGAAATGAAAAGCCTCGATAGCGCTGATACTCGGCTTAAGGTGGACATGACGGGTCGCAATCCAGACGATGGTGCAACGATGGTTCCTTATCAGAAGGGCAGTATGTTCTTGCGGATGCTGGAACAAAAAACGGACAGGGAGAAATGGGATGCTTTTTTAAAATCTTGGTTCGAGGCAAATAAGTTCACCTCAAGGACTACCGAGGATTTCCTCGACTTTTTGAAGAAAAACTACCTCGACAAGTATCAGGTGACAGCCAATGTGGAGGAGTGGGTTTACAAGCCTGGCATTCCAGCCAACTGCCCTATACCTCATTCTACCCGCCTAGCCGCCTTAGAAAAAGCTGCCCAAGACATTGCCAACGGCCTTCCTAATACCAAAAACTGGGCACCGCAAGAGTGGGTGCATTTCATTCGCAGTCTGCCTGAAAGCACCAATGTGGCCACCTTCAAAAACTTGGACAGCAAATTCCACCTCACCCAATCCACCAATGCACAAGTGCAACTGGCTTGGTACGAAGTGAACATCCGGCACGGGTATGTGACGGAGATTTTGCCACAAGTTGAAAATTACCTAGTGACTGTGGGCCGCCGCTATCTGGTAAAGGCGGTCTACCAAGCGTTGAAAGATATTGGCCACATTGAGGATGCACGCCGCATTTTTGCAAAGGCAAAACCAGGGTATCATGCAGTGACGAGGGGTACGATTGAAGAAATGCTGAAATGAAAAAATTTGCTGTTTAAAGACATTTAACCCTAGCTTTATCACTTAGCAAAAAGTAGTACCACTTGCACAAAATCATCGTCCTTAGCACCGGACTCATTGACGGTGCAATTGCCATTGGCTTGAAAAACAGCATGATGTCAATTTTCATGTAGTAATACATAGCAAAAATGATATTGAAAACAATTTTATTAATTGCTTTTGCAGTAATATTAAATGCTGCTTGTCACAGCGATTCCGCAGGTGTACCAATAATAATTGGTTCAAATAACCAAGGGGTAAGTAAAGACTCCGTTGAAATTTCCTTCTCGATACTTCCTGATAAAATAAAATGTTGCAAAGATATTGAGTGCCTCAATCAAGAAGTCAAGTCAGTTGTGGAGCATAAAAACATCGGTAAGAGCGATATAATTACCACGATTGTGCTAATGTTTGGCTTAAAAAGGGATGGAGACAACCATATTGAAATATACAAGCTAAATGGCGAGGAAGTAAATTGTGCAAGGGAAATAGACTATGATTATATTTTTGACTTTTCTGAATCAAGAACAATAAGGCAAAACGAAATCATCAGGGATACCATTGATTTGGGCGTTTTTTATTCGTTCAAACAAAAAGGTGTATTCAGGGTACGGTTTATTAGTAATGAGTTTGGTGTAGCCTCAAACTGGGATACACTGGTGGTAAACTAGATTGGTGTGAAGTTTTTCCATAAAGATTCCACCAATCTAAATTAGTATCATCCTGGCAACGGATTATTTTTGCCGCTTCGCAAAACTTATGTAATACATGCACAAAATCATCGTCCTCGGCGCCGGACTTGTTGGCAGCGCCATCGCCATTGACCTGAAAAAACAGCACGACGTGACCAGCGCCGACGCTAGTGGCGAGTCGCTTCGCAAACCCGCCGCTGCTAGCATCCCCACCGTGCAGGCCGACCTTTCCGACCCTGAAAAACTCAAGGAACTGGTCAAGGATTTCGACCTCGTCATCGGCGCATTGCCGGGATTTTTGGGATACAACGCCCTCAAAACCTGCATCGAAGCGGGCAAGAACGTGGTGGACATCAGCTTTTTCCCAGAGGACGCTTTTGGCTTGGATGAACTGGCAAAACAGCACGGCGTCACTGCCGTTGTGGACTGCGGCGTGGCGCCCGGCATGGGCAATATTATCTTCGGGCATTATCATAAACGCCAGAAAATCAACAGTTTCCGCTGCCTCGTGGGTGGCTTGCCGCAGGTGCGGCAATGGCCTTGGGAATACCGGGCAGTCTTCTCCCCGATTGACGTGATTGAGGAGTATATCCGTCCGGCCCGGTACGTGGAGGGTGGCCGGCTCGTGACCCGTGAAGCGCTTTCCGACCCCGAACTGATTGATTTTCAGGGGGTCGGCACTTTGGAGGCGTTCAACACCGACGGCCTCCGCTCCCTCATCCACACCATGCCCGATGTGCCGGACATGATTGAGAAAACCCTGCGCTATCCCGGCTGCATAGAGTACCTGCGGGTGTTGCGGGCAGGCGGTTTTTTCAGTTATGATGAAGTTAAGGTGAAAGGTCAAAAAATCCGCCCCGTTGACCTGACGGCCCGGCTGCTTTTCCCCCAATGGAAACTAGCTCCCGGCGAAGGCGATTTCACCATCATGCGCATCAGCCTCGGCACCGACGAGGGTACTATCACCTACGACCTCCTCGACCGCTACGACCCTGCTACGGATACCATCAGCATGGCCCGCACGACGGGCTATACCTGCACCGCAGTAGCCAATCTGGTGCTGGATGGGAAATATGATAGGAAGGGGATTAGCCCTCCGGAGTATGTGGGGGAAGTGGATGGGGTTTTGGATTTTGTGTTGGGGTATTTAGCTAAAAGGGGTGTGGTTTATCATAAAACAGTGTAGTAGCCCGTTTCTCATCAAAGCCATGTCATGAAATATGCTTTAATTGTTTTATTTTCTTTGTTTGTTTATGGGCAATCTAATTGTCAAACATCTACTGTACCTGAATGGTATCTTAATTATTTATTTGAAAGGCAGTGTGGAACCGTCCCAACATCAATAGGACTTCCGTTAATGTGGAGTTCTGAGTACTCTAGAGATTTTTTACTTAAGAAATTGAATAGTAATAAAAGAAGAGATAAGCTAATAGCTATTCAATATCTGGGAATGTCAAAGGATACATCGTTGCTTGATTATTTTAAAACATTTCTTTCAAGCCAAGACCAAGACATTGCTTCCTATGCATTAAGGGCCATTTATAGTAACAACTCACCACAATCAATTCAAATACTAGAAAATATTTTAGTAGCTAGACATGGCGATAGACATGAGACGTTAGAAATTGCTAGACGCTTAGAAAATACATGTAAGCCTTCTTCAATTCCCATAATTAATAATATTAGAGTTGCTCTGACCTAAGTGTTTGATTTTCAACAAGAGGATGTTTTAATTTTGTCCTTAAAACACCACAATTGAACATCCATTATCAAAAATTAAACACCAACCGACAGTGGAAAGCCGCTACCGGGGTCAGCCAA
>WGNL01000026.1 GCA_016124585.1 Bacteroidota bacterium
AGGCTCGCCCAAGACCGCCACGGTGCAGCCTCCTAAACTGCAAAAGGCCACTAGTCAACAGGTGAGGGGCCGTGTCAAGTTCATCCTAAAGGCTGAAAAACCACGTGAAGTAAAGGGCATTGTAGGCAGGCGCAGCCTTGACAACGGCATTAGCTGGGAGAACGGCATCTACGATTTCACCCTGAGCCTCACCTTGGAAGGCCAGCCAAGCGGCACCCCTGTGCTTTATCAGTTCAAGTTCATGGCCACCTATGGGCGGGAAAGCGATTGGTCGGCAAGCTTCCGGGTGGATGTTTTCTAGGTTTCAGATGAATTAGCCCATCTAATAATGTTCCCCAGCATGAAACCATGCTGGGGATTTTTTTTAGCAATCCATCAACCACTACTAGGGCCGTGGCGATACATTTTTTGGAAATAACTGACCGGGTGACTTCAAGTCACCCGGTCAGTAGGGGCACACAAGTATTGTTATCAATATTGAAAGCTCCTTGGTGCGGTATCGTGTCGGGTAGTTTTTTTATGCGTTTACCTGCTGCTACGAATATCAATGCTCTTTGTAAATAAAATGCTACACATTCATATAAAAACAAGAATTTTTATGAAAAAATCCCCCCCCCCCCCCGTTTGGAATTCAAAAATTAGAATTAACTTGCACCCGTAGTTTAGTAAAGGCCGCAAATTATAAGGCTGGCAACAACACCTGTATAAATAGTTAGGCTTACCCAGATGAAAGAATGACAAAGCAGAGGGCTGCTTTGGCCAATTGTCAATTGTTGTGAAATCATATTTGGTGGTCAATTTATACCACCACATGACCAATGGCCAATGAAAATTGACCAACGTTAAAGGGCCAATGCTGACAACGACGTGCAAATCGAACAGCAAAGGCCCAATTGTTAATTAAAACTTACAAATCTATGGATTAAAACTTGAAAATAATAAATACCCACAACCGCCGATTACGGCCCTGCCAACAGGCTGGGTTGCCGACAGAAGCCGCTCAATCTGTTGTTTACGGAGTTGCCATTTCCTCTGGTGTTCGTTTTCTTGTTAATGCCAAGGCACACAATGCCTAGCACAAACGCCATAGGAAGCAACCGACGACACAATCGCTATATATGATATTTCAAAAACAACTTTCCGGTGGCCGAGGCCGGGCAGAACCATGAAAACACTTGTCCTTGACCACGGGAGAGACAACCATTTTCATCATGAAAAAGGTATTTTTTATCGCCATTTTGGCATCGCTTTTTATTTGTTTCGGCTGCAACAAGACCGAACAGGAGCAGGAGTCAGTGACTCCTACGACCACACCTAGCACCAACAACGAGGTTCACCCGGGCGACCCAAATGGCCCAGTCTCGCTCAGAAGCTGCGATGGTTGCGGTATAACACAATGCTGCTGCAAGCTCACCGTACTGGGCCCGAGCAGCGCCACGGTTAATGTTGGATTCTGTAGTTCTGTGTTTTCTACTGTGACCACGAACCCTTGTTTTTTAGGGAACGGTACATGTGGGTCAGGTACTCAAGTTTTTGAAGTCACTGACAACCTCCAGGTCGGTGTAATGGACGAGGACTTCAAGGAGTGGTGTTCCGGGGATACCTCGGTCCCATTTGTAATCACGAACTATTATGGGGCTACTGTGGGTTATTCGCTTGACTGTGGTGGCCCTAATGACCCGATAACTTTTGCACTGGATGCGGGCGAAAGTGCTTACATTGTTAAGGATGCGAACTGCAATTCGACAGTGGACTGCAAGTTTTAGTATATTGTTATAATAGGGCCAAGCCAGAGTTTTCTGGTTTGGCCTTATTTTACTCGCCCGTTTCACGAAGTAATTTCTCTGTGACAATGTGCGATTAGCCTAGGCTTTGGGTATACACGAGTGTTCACATTGTTCAGTTTCTGCATTTTTTAATGGAATATATTGTAATTTTAGAGTCAGAACAAGTAACACAACTTCTGGAAGCTGAGGAGGTATGTAGTTACTGAAAATCACACCCCTGAGCTTTAATCAGGGATCAAAACATAATCAGCATCTTAGGCGAGATGCTCTAAAGCGTGGCCAATGAGAAAAATCCTATACTTCATTCTCATCTTCTTTTTTTCGGGCCTTGGTAATGCCGGAGCCAATAACACGCTTGATAGGCTTGCCAGTATTATGCCACTATCGGTCACTGGTATTACTTATATGGACACCTGCGACCTCAACATGGGCGCCATCGATATTACTGTGAGCAATGGAACACCACCCTACACCTATGCCTGGAGCAATGGTGCCACGATGGAGGATCTATCCAACCTAATGAGCGGGATGTACACGGTGACCGTCACTGATGCAGTGGGCAGTACGCAGGTTGCCAGTTACATAGTGGGGAACATCACCAATGGCATACCTATATACGTTCACTATTTTCATACTGTACATTTTACACCCAATACGATGTGCACCGCTCCCTACAATGGCAGTGTTTATTTTGACTCTATTAGTACTGCCCTTCCATTCATATGGAACTGGACAAACGGTGCGACGACATCCTATAATACGGGTCTTGCTGGCGGGTACTATAATCTTACAGTCACCTTGGGAACCTGCGTCATGCCATATGGCCCAAACAGTTTTCATATCCTCGACGACCTCAACATCCCCGATATAACCGGCACGGCCACCAACGCCAGCTGCGGCCTATCGAACGGCAGCATCGACCAGACCATCGCCGACGGCACGCCGCCGTTCAGCTTCGCCTGGAACAACGGGGCGGGCACGGAGGACCTGGACGGCCTTCCGCCGGGCATCTACAACGTCACGGTGACGGACGCCGGGGGCTGCACTTCCACGGCCAGCTACAGCATTTCGGACGTCATCCCGTACACCCTTTCCGCCACGGCCACTCCTGCCAGCAGCTGCACCACCGACAACGGCGGCATCGACCTCTCCGTGGACCCGCCCGGCGGGGGCTACACCTATACCTGGAGCAACGGGGCAATGACCGAGGACCTGTCCGACGTTCCCGCAGGCACCTACACCGTCACCGTGGGCGACGGGAACGGCTGCAGCGTCACGGCCACCTTTATCGTGGAGGACACGGCCATACCGCCCACGGCCACCGCATCGCCCGCCGCCGCCGCCTGCGGCCTGGGCAACGGCGGCGTGGACCTGACTGCATCGGGCGGCACACCACCGTACACCTACGCCTGGGACAACGGCGCTGTCACCGAGGACCTGGCCAACGTCCCAGCAGGCACCTACACCGTGACGGTGACCGGGGCGAACGGCTGCACGGCAACGGCCACGGCCACCGTTGCGGACAGCGACATCAACATCGCCCTCGGCGGAACCGCCATGCCGAACACGGCCTGCACGGGCGCCAACGGAAGCGTCACCACCACGGTGTCCCCCGCCTCCCCGCCCACGGGCAGCTACACCTACGCATGGAACAACGGGGCGAACACGCCCGGCCTCTCGCCCGTCCCCGGCGGCACCTATGCACTGACGGTGACGGTGGGCACCTGCACCTCCTCGGCCAGCTTCACGGTCCCCGACCAGCCGGAGGCGCTGGTGCTGGGCGCACAGCCCTCCCCGGCCACCTGCGGCGGCAGCGACGGCGGGGTGGACCTGACGGTGCTGGCGGGGCAGCCGCCCCTGGCCTTTGTCTGGGACAACGGCGCTGGCACCGAGGACCTGGCGGGCGTCCCAGCGGGCATCTACACGGTCACCGTGACCGCCACCGGGACGGGCTGCACGGCCACGGCGACGGCGTTCGTGGGCAGCGACACCATCGCCATCGGCGTGCCGGGCGACGTCACCGACAACACCTCCTGCACCTCGGCCAACGGAAGCATCGACATCAGCCCAGTGCCCGTCGTGCCGCCTTTGGGCGGCTACACCTACGCCTGGAGCAGCGGGGCCACAACAGAGGACATCTCCGCACTTTCGGCAGGCACCTACACCGTGACGGTGGGAATAGGAACGGGATGTTCGGCCACCGCCAGCTTCACGGTCGGGAGCGGCCCACAGCTCCCCGGCATCACGCTCAACGCCACCCCGGCCGGGTGCGGCGGCCCCGGCAGCGTCGACCTGACGGCCACGGGCGGCACGCCGCCCTACAGCTACCTGTGGTCGAACACGGCCACCACCGAGGACCTCGGCTCCGTCCCGGCTGGCATGTACACGGTCACCGTGACGGGGACGGACGGCTGCTCGGCCACCGCCAGCGTCACCGTCCCGAACAGCGGCAGCGGTGCCGACACGACCGCCGTATATACCACCACCTGCGACCCGAACGGCGTGGGCATTTCGGAGCAGTTGTTCACGAACCAGCAGGGCTGCGACAGCCTCGTCATCACGACGGTGACGCTGCTTCAAAGCGACACGACCTACCTGTCCGGCACCTCGTGCAACCCCAACAATGTGGGCACCTTTGAGCAGACCTATGCGAACCAGAATGGCTGCGACAGCCTCGTCGTCACGACGGTGACGCTGCTGCAAAGTGATACCACCTACCTGTCCGGCACTTCCTGCAACCCGGCCAACGTGGGCACCTTCGAGCAGACCCTGACGAACCAGGACGGCTGCGACAGCCTCGTCGTCACGACCGTCACGTTTGCGGCGGCGGACACGACGGCCATAGCACTTGCTTCGTGCAACCCCAACGATGTCGGCACCTTCGAGCAGACCCTGACGAACCAGTACGGCTGTGATAGTCTCGTCATCACGACGGTGACCTTGCTGCAAAGCGACACCACACAGCTTTTCGGTACTTCGTGCAACCCGGCCAACGTGGGTACCTTCGAGCAAACCTTGACGAACCAGTTCGGCTGCGACAGCCTCGTCGTCACGACCATTGCCTTTTCGGCTGCGGACACGACGGCCATAACAAGTACCTCGTGCAACCCCAACGACGTTGGCACTTTCGAGCAAACGTTGACGAACCAAGGCGGCTGCGACAGCGTGGTCATCACCACTATCACACTGCTTCAAAGCGACACGACCTACCTGTCCGGCACCTCCTGCAACCCGGCCAACGTGGGCACCTTCGAGCAGACCTTGGCCAACCAGTTCGGCTGCGACAGCCTCGTCGTCACGACCATTGCCTTTTCCGAGGCTGACACGACGGCGATAGCTGGCACCTCATGCGACATCAATGATGTCGGCACCTTTGAGCAGTCTTATACAAACCAGTACGGCTGTGACAGCGTGGTCATCACGACGGTGACACTGCTCCAAGGCGACACGGTACAGCTTTTCGGTACCTCCTGCAACCCAAGTGACGTGGGCGTCACGGTGCAGAACCTGACGAACCAACTTGGTTGCGATAGCCTCGTTTTCACGACTATCACCTTTGCTGAAGCGGATACGACAGCGATAGTTGGCACCACCTGCGACCCAAGCGGCGTTGGCGTCACCGAGCAGCTCTTCACCAATGCCAACGGCTGCGACAGCCTCGTCATCACGACGGTGACACTGTTGCCGAGCGCCACGACCTCGCTGGCCTCGACGACCTGTGACCCATCACAGGCAGGCGTCTTCACCGAGAACCTAACCACATGGCAGGGCTGCGACAGCACCGTGACAACGACGGTGACGCTGTTGCCGAGTGAAACTACCTCGCTCATTACGACGACATGCGACCCGATGCAGGCTGGTGTTTTCACCGAGAACCTCCTGACGTGGCTGGGCTGCGACAGCATTGTCACCACGACCGTGACGCTGCTGCCGAGTGCCATGACCTCTTTAAGTACGACGACTTGTGACCCATCACAGGCAGGTGTGTTTTTCCAAAACCTGACCACCTGGCAGGGCTGCGACAGCACCGTGACAACCACATTGGCATGGACGCCACCGCCAGCGCTGACGGTCACCGCCTCCGACTTCAACGGCTACGGCACGAGCTGCGAGGGTGCCTCCGACGGCTGGGTGCAGGCATCGGCCAACGGTTCGCCACCGCTGTCCTACGGTTGGGACAACGGCAGTATCTTGCCACTATTGGAAGGGCTGTCCCCCGGCAGCTATGCCGTCACGGTGACGGATGCCAACGGCTGTGCCTCGGTGGGTTCTGTTGCCCTGTTAGGCCCGGGAGAACTCTCGTTGGGGCTCTCGGTGACCGCACTTGCCTGTTTCGACAACAGCTCCGGCGGTGTCACCGCTTCGGCCACGGGCGGCGTGCCACCGTATTCCTACTCCCTCAATCCCACAGGGACAGGCGTCGGTGCCCCACAGCCGTCGGGCACCTTCGGCGGGCTGGGCGCAGGCACCTACGAAATCACGGTGCAGGACGCCAATGGCTGCTCGGCCACGGAACTGGTGGCCATCAACGCCCCCGTGCCGCTCAGCGTGGAGCTTGGGGAAGACGTGTTCCTGGAACTGGGCGACGGGACGGCCCTGTCGGCCCTGACGAACGTGCCGCTGGACTCGCTGGCGCAAGTGGACTGGACGGGGATTGGCAATGTGGAGTGCCCGGGGTGTCCAGACCAACAGGTGTTCCCGCTGGTGACCACGGCCTACACGGTGACGGTGGTGGACGGCCAGGGCTGCGTCGCCTCGGACGGCGTGACGGTGTACGTAGACCGCAGGAAGTCGGTGTACGTTCCGAACGCCTTCTCGCCGAACGGCGACGGCATCAACGACCTGCTGCAGGTCTTCGCCAGGGAGGGGCAGGTGCGGAAGGTGAAATCGTTCCTCGTCTTCGACCGCTGGGGGGAGAGCGTCTTCCGTTATTTCGACTTCCAGCCGAACGACCCGGCCTTTGGTTGGGACGGCACGCACCGTGGCCAGCCGCTCAACACGGCGGTCTTCGCCTGGTTTGCGGAGGTGGAGTTTGTGGACGGCACGGCGGAGCTGTTCGAGGGGGATGTGGTGCTCATGCGGTGAGTGTTGGTATTTATCCAAATTCTGGTTATCTGCTAGTTTGCCAAAGAAATTGGAAGTTCATTTTGTTCAAAAGAAATTCTACTTCCTTTTTCCAAAAAAAGCAACCATGTTTGTTACCAAGCTGTCCTTGGTTTCGTTCTTGTTAAAATCACCTGGACTGTTGAAGTCCGCAAACTTTTCACAACAAAATTATACCGCAATGAAAAGACTTTTCCTTTCTACGATTTGCACTTTGGCTTTGTTGGCTTTCGTGGGCCAAAGCCTTTTGGCGCAGGAAGCTACCACAGCCCCTTCTTCTAATGATAATGTCATCATTATCCAGAAAACCCAAAACGATGATGGAACTTGGACGGTGAAAAAGAAAAGCATCCAAAAAGGGCAGTCCGCGGATGCCTATTTGAATGAGGTTGACCTGGATAATGCCATCGACCAGGTTTCTGAAATCACCATCAATACCAACGGTAAGGAAGGTAGTGATAATGCCGAGACAGTCATCATGATACGTAAGGGCGGCAACAAAACCGAAATCAAGTGGAACGGCGAAAACGATGACGCCATGAATTTGGAAGGTTTGCATGGCTTGTCTAAACTGGCATTAATTGATGATGTGAGCAAAGAGGGGGAGAAGGCATTTCTAGGCATTTATCCTGAAACAAAGGATGATGGTGGTGTTTTGATAACAGAAATAGTGGCTGGTTCTGGCGCAGCAAATGCTGGACTGAAGGCTGGTGATGTCATAACAGCAATGGATGGCAAACCATTTACTTCGCATGGTGATATGTCTAAAACTTTGGCTTCTCACAAGCCAGGTGATGTAGTTCAAGTCACCTATTTAAGAGATGGGCAATCGCTCACAACAACTGCCGTGTTGACGGGTAAAAAGAAAGAGAAATTCAACTACAACTACAACTACAATTATAATTATAACTACAATTACAACTACAACTACACTGAAGAAAGAGACCCCTGCAAAGTCTTCATTGGTGTTGTGAACGGTAGCTGGGGCAACGGCGAAAAAGGCGTGGGCGTTAGCAGTGTCATCCCTGGCTGGCCAGCCGAAGAAGCCGGGCTGCAAAAAGGGGACCGCATTCTTTCTATGGATGGCATTGCGGTAAATAGCCACAGTGAATTGGTTACTGAGCGGGATAAACATAAACCTGGAGAGCGTTTTACCCTGATCGTGTTGCGGGATGGAAATGAAATGAAGGTAAAGGCCCGTTTCAAAGCGTGCCCCAATGATGAGACCACTGATGAGGTGACATTAGAAGAGGCAGTGCAACCAACCTTGCCACAAATCAACAATACACTTGAATTGGAGGAATTGACGGCTTACCCGAACCCAACTTATGGGGATTTGAACGTGCAGTTCAAAGGAGAGGCAGTACCTACAACGGTGACAGTGAACGACATCAATGGCAAGCAGGTTTTCAGTGAGTCATTGCCAAATTTTGATGGCTACTATAGCCGCCAGTTGGATGTCAGCAATGGTACGCCAGGCACTTTGTTGGTGACAATTCGTCAAAATGGCAAGGTGGTAACTACGCCAGTCGTTTTGCTGACTAGAGCTTAATGAATATGATGATTGAGAAATGATTGAGCGGAAAGCTGGGAAACTCGAAGACCAATCAATCAATACTTGGAAATCGGGCCAACAATGTACTATTGTTGGCCCGTTCCTTTTTTGGTAGCTTTGCCACTGTGATTTTTTGTTAACTCAATTTTTACTAGTGAACAAGTTTACCATGAGAAAAGCCAGCCAAGTGCTGTTGATGTGCTTCGCCATTTTTGCCCTAAATTCAAAACTGGAGGCGCAATCCCCTAAGCGGGAATTCCGGGGTGCATGGGTGGCCACTGTCGCAAATATTGACTTTCCCTCCACACAAGGCCTTACCCAGCAACGATTTATGGATGAATGGGAAGAAACCGTTGACCTATTGAAAGAAGCTGGTTTCAATACAGTGATTGCGCAGGTTAGGCCCACTGGTGATGCGTTTTATCGTTCTAAAATATCTCCGTGGTCCAAATATCTTTCCGGCAAACAAGGCATGCCGCTGGCAGGTGATTTTGACCCACTTACTTTCATGGTTGAGTCAGCACATGAGCGCAACTTGGAATTTCATGCATGGCTTAACCCTTACCGTGCAAGTATGGACACCAGTACGCTTACGCTTTCCAACATGCACCCGTACAAGAGCCATCCTGAATGGATTATGAGTTATGGTGGGAAATTGTATTTCAATCCTGCTTTGCCGGAGGTTCGAAACTATATCACGGAGGTTGTCACAGAAATCGTCATGGACTATGATGTAGATGGAATCCATTTCGACGACTATTATTACCCATATCCTGCTGCGGGGGAATTGTTGCCAGATTCATTAGATTTTACAAAATACGGATTCGGTTTTTTCAGCATTGAAGATTGGCGTAGGCACAATGTGGACATGCTAATTGGACAAGTTTCAAGCATGATAAAATTGGTAGCACCTTCGGTTAAGTTTGGTGTCAGCCCATTTGGTGTTTGGCGTAATTCCAGTAAAGATGCTGCTCTTGGTTCAGCCACCCGATCTAGCGTGGCCACTTATGACGACCTATACGCTGATGTGCGCAGTTGGCTGGAAAAGGGTTGGGTAGATTATGTCGTGCCCCAAATCTATTGGCATATTGGGTTCCCGGTAGCTGATTATGAAGTGCTCTTGAAATGGTGGGCAAAAAATTCTTTTGGCCGGAATGTTTATGCTGGGCATGCTGCCTATAAAGTTGGGATAAACAAGGAACCAGAGTGGGGTAATGGAAGGGAAATACCAAAGCAAGTTCGACTCAATCGTTCCACCCCCGAAATAGAGGGAAGTGTTTTTTATAATTTTACTTCGCTTCGCAAAAACCCTTTTGGAATCACAGATTCGCTTCGCAACAATTACTATAAAACACCAGCATTGTTGCCAGAACTGGCCTATATGAAGCTTCCGCAGTCACCGACACCTGTATTAGATAAGCCAAAGTGCATAAAAACTGGTGGTTTGAAATTCAATTGCTACCTCAAAGACCCTGATAAAACTGCTAAGAATTTGGTCATCTACCGTTTTGATGATCGCCGACCAGGTGATTACAATAACCCAGAAAATATCCTGCAAATAATAAGGCTGAACGGTGAAGAAAATTTGGAGATATTGGATGAAACAGCTGCAAAGAATAAAGAATATACTTACGTAGCATCCAGTATGAACGCCCAGCATACAGAGAGTATATTAAGTAATTGGAAAGCTGTAAAAATCGGTAAGTGGAGGGTTAAGAAACTCCGCTAAGCCCGTTGTTTGATGAACATATTTGTGCTTGTAATTTGGCAGACAGTTTAGTGTTTATTGGTAAAATGGCGTGCTTCCTAAGCAGCAGGCAATGTTGGAACCTACGTTTAATTCAATATAATTGTTCTAAATTGCAGTTGCGATATTCATGAAAGCTAAAACCTTGAAGTTATGAAAAAAGCTATTACAACTATTCTATTCTCCACCTTATTGGCCATTGGAATATTTGCCAACAATATCCATGACCCATTTTGGCAACAATCTTTTAATGCAAGCCTACCTATCACTTGGTCAGTAGGGGATGAATCAGGTCAAAATGTACTATGGCAACGCTGCGACAATCCATACAAGTGCCTACCTGCTGGCTTAACCAATGTCTCGTGTAAAGATAGGGACTTCCGTTCGTCTGGTTTTTATGATGGATATATGTTTGTGAATTCCTACGAAAATGGCATTCTGCCGACGCCAAGCAAAAGCTATCTGAGGTCAGAATTGATAGATTGCACGGATAAATCGGCCGTGTTTATTCAATTCCAAACCTATATTCATGCAGGAAGCACTAATCCAAGTACAAATGCCGTGTTGAGAGTAAGGTCTGGAAATGGGCCTTGGACAACTTTTACTATATTTCCCTATTTGAATTCAAATGATGTAGATGTACTCCAATCTTGGAATGCACAGCCAGTATTGCTTGATATTTCTGCTGCGGCAGCAAACAAAACTGACGTAACCATCGAGTGGAACTGGACTGCCAATTATGATGTAACTTGGATGATTGATGATGTAGCACTTTTCGACGTTGACCCTAAATTGGACAATGTTATATGGGGGCAAACTCAAGGAACTTTTGCAGGCGGATTGAATGGTTGGACAGTAACCCAGCAATTGGATACTTGCCGTTGGAGGTGGATTTCAAATGGACTTTTCTATCTTCCGGTGGGTGGTGCTAAAGCAGACTACTATGCTTGTTGGCCTGGTGCTGAAAATGGTGCCATGTTGATGAATGCATCAAATTGTAACTTTCATGACCCCTCTACCCCTTATTCGCTGAGTAGTTTGCTTTCGCCTACCATTAACCTCTCAAGCGTTCCAACTGGAACGAAGCTCGATTTAAAGTTTGACCAAGCGTTTGCCCTAGGTAATCAAGCTATTCCAAATTTTCCCATTACGTCAATTGCAGTGAGTATCAATAATGGTTCTACTTACATTGATACCCTTGAATTGAACAATTTGCAGCCATTTTGGCAGGGGAAATGTGAAGAGATGAGCCTGAGATTGCCAATAGCTGTGGCAGGAAAACCTCAAGTCAGGTTAAAATTTGTTTTTTCAGGAGATACCCATTTTTGGATGATAGACAATGTCAGAATTGCTTACGCCAATGACCAAGACATGGCCATTAATTCTGCATTTTATAATGTATCCCCTGATTTTAGCCAACCTAAAAACCAGCTTAGGCCAATTACCCTTTTTGCCCAAATAAAAAATATAGGCAACTTAAATATGGATGATGTAGTGGTAGTCGCTGAAGTCAGAAATATTCAGAATGACATAGTTTTTAGTGACTCATTATCATTAGGACAAGTTGAACCAGGTGATGATTGGATAGATATTTTCTTCCCTAATAAATTCTTGCCTATTGCTGAAATTGATACGTTCCGAATTTATTACCGCATTCAGTCAAGTACACAAGATCAAAATCCTGCCAATAATCTATTGAATTGGGAATATAGGGTTACGGAAGGGGTGTATTCAAAAAATGAATTTTGCCCCACTAGCAATAGTTATTTCTTCCCAAGTGAGTCTGTTAAATACGAAATTGGCAATTGCTATTATATTTCAAATGGTAGTGGCTTAAAGGCAAAAAGCGTGAGTTTTGCCTATTCAAAAAATCAAAAACTTGATGAAGCCAATGCTGTGATTAGCATTAATTTATATAAATGGCGAAAGGAAAACAATATTGGAGATGTAAATAATGATACCATAGCCAATAATAATGAATTTGAACTGGTAGCCTATAATACATATGATGCTGATTCAGACGATAAAGACAAGGTTGTAACTATTCCGATATCAGGTGAAATGGATTCGATTGATTTAGAAGACAATACTTATTACTTCGTTACGATAGGCTATCTTGATCCAGTCGCAGATAACGGGAACGGGGCAATATTGCGGTTCCCAATTGCAGGCAGTGAGGAGATTAATTACACAGCAACGTTTTATAATTCCTATGAAGATGGAATACCTGCGTACACTTCAATGCTACGGGAAGGAGACGACACTGATTTTAGGGCAAATGCATGGGCATTACGCCGGATACCCTTCATTAATATGAATGTAGTCCCTTATGTTTCAGATACAAAGACTGTTTACGATTCTGCTAGCAATATCAAGGTCTTACCCAATCCGGCAAGTCAGACAATTAACCTTAGTTGCGATTTTGTCAATTACAAACAATCAATTCAAGTGGAAATTTTTGACCTTTGCGGCCGCTTGGTACTGAGCAGGGAATTTCAGAACGGATTTGTCAGCCAGATGCCAATAGATGTTTCAGGACTAAGCAACGGTTCTTATACCTTACGTGTCGTTTCAGGAACATCTGTAGCCAGTAGCAAAATAATGGTTTTCCATTGATGCAATTGGTTGAAATAATTAGGATTTTTTTTAGTTAAGTAGTTGATAATTAACCATTTAGCGAAAATTTCCTTTAAAGATTTTGTATTTATCATCAAATTAAACTTCAACATGAAAAAAATTACAAACGGTTTATTCTCGCTTCTTCTGACTTGCTTAGTTGGAAGCAACCTGAATGCACAAACTCCGTTTTGGTCTGAAGACTTTGCCGGGCAAATACCTGCTGATTGGACAGCCATCATGGACGCTGGAAATGGAAATGCATCCTCTAACTGGGTTTGGACAAATGTGGGCCCTACTGGACCAATTCCTACTGCACCATTAGCTTCTACTACAGCAGCTAACGGATGGATGATTTTTGACTCAGATTTGAATTGCAGTGGTAACCAAGATGTTAGCCTCATCTCCCCAAAGCTTGACCTTTCTGGTCGCAATCAAGTTTTTCTTGAGTTTGAAACTTTGTTTCGTCGTTTTAACGATCAAACGACTTTGCTTGTAAGTACTGACAGCGTTAACTGGACTGAACTGACCTTGTTTGGATCCATCACAAATACGCAGTACGGTGATGGACAAACTAGTATCGCAAACACGATAAACCCACAAACTATCACAATGGATATTTCTGCCAATGCAGCCAATCAATCTCAATTTTGGTTTGGTTTCCGGTTTTTGGCGGATTCAACAACAGTGATGGCAGGTACAGATATTGGATGTGGCTACAGCTGGCAGATCGACGATGTGGCACTTTACGATACTGATCTTACACCATCCTTGAATATTGCTATTGGTGATTTCTTTTTCCCACCTGCAAGTTTTGCACAGCCAGAGTCACAAATCAAAAGTGACACAATGGGCTTTTTTGCTGATTTGTCAAACTTGGGCTCTGAGCCAGTTACAAATGTGGTTCTCAAGGCACAAGTCAGGCAAGGTAGTGCAGTCGTCTGGTCAGACTCAATAATTATTGATGTGCTCGATACCAACGTTGCTGATTCTACTTTCTATCTTGATAATCAGTTTATCCCTGACATGCTCACGCAAGCCAATAACTACTCTATCCGTTACACGGCTTATAGCCTTGACGGTGATGATGAGGATCTATCGGACAATTCAAGGCAAGAAGCTTTTGTGGTAACGGATAATTTGTACTCTAAGGAAAATGGAATCACAACTGCTTACCGTCCAGGTGGTGGGCCTTCTGACTGGGCCGTTGCCAACGTTTACCAAACCAGCAAAAACTGGGTTGACCAATACAAGGCTTCCTCTGCAACGATGCGCCTGATTAAAGACTCTGCTGATGGAGCTTTCGCAGGAAATCAAGTTTCAGTAGGCTTTGTTGAAATTGACGATAATGTGGTGGACGTTGATTGGAATGGCTTTGATGATGCAAGCCCGTATTACAACAATGCATCAATGATTTTGAAGTCCGTTAATATTTACGACTTTACACAAAACACACAGGATGTGACCATTACTCAAGACATCACTGATTTTGATGACCTTCCAGTTGCCTTGGAACCAGGCAAAAGGTATGTATTGATTGCTGAGTACCAAGGTGCTATGAACAATACCATTTACCATGGTTTCAGTGAAGATATCAACTACTTCCAAATTTCAACTTTGGTGTACACTGACCAGTGGTATTTGGGTGGTTTTGGTCCAGAGCCAGCAGCTAGCCTACGTTTGACAATTGACCTGTACAGCACTGCTGATGAGGTTAGCTTGCCAGATAATTCACTGACATTTTATCCGAACCCTGCTAGCACTAACTTAAATGTTGACATCAATTTGGATGAGCCTACCCTCGCCAATATCACTTTGGCTGACCTGAACGGACGGGTAATTCAAATTGACGAAGTTGAAAATGCTTTCCAAGAGAAGCGTCAGTATGATGTTTCCAGCTTGCCAAACGGTACTTACATCGTACGTATTGCCACAAAAACTGGCACAAAAACCAAGAAGTTTGTAGTACAGCACTAATCAAATCACCATTGGTTTTGAGACAAAAACGCCTGAATGTTCCAACATTCGGGCGTTTTTGTTTGGGATAATCAATATTTTGGTATGTTTGGCAATAGATCAACCAACGTAACTTAAATATGCAGGATCGTAGAAAATTCTTAAATCGTATTGCTGGTGCAGCTGGATTGGCTGCCTTCTCCCCCTACATAAATTCGGTAAAAGCAGAAAGTCTTTTCAAAGCTATTGAGCGGAATGCTCACCGCTCTGCTTCTGACATTGCCACGGATGAGGATTTCTGGTATTTCATCCAGCAGGCCTTCACCGTTTCACCAAATATTTTGAATTTAAACAATGGGGGAGTAAGCCCCCAACCTAAGGTTGTTCAAGACGCAGTTGAGAATTATAATAGACTGAGCAACGAAGCCCCCAGCTATTATATGTGGCGAGTAGTAGATATGGGCAAAGAGCCGCTCAGGGCAAAACTGGCCGATATTGCTGGCTGCTCACCTGAAGAGGTTTCAATCAATCGCAACACAACGGAGGCATTGGCAAATGTGATTTTTGGGTTGAGACTGAAGCCTGGGGATGAGGTTGTGCTTACAAAACAGGATTATCCCAATATGATACATGCATGGCAACAGCGTGAAAAACGAGATGGAATTGTTTTGAAGTGGTTGAATTTTGATTTCCCAATTGAGGACAATGATTTTATCGTCAAGCAGTTTGAGAATGCTTTCACGGCCAAAACCAAAGTAGTTCATGTTACACATCTAATAAATTGGAACGGCCAACTTTTGCCAGCCAAGCAAATCGCCCAGGCATCGCACCGTCGGGGTATTGAGGTGGTGGTTGACGCAGCGCATTCATTTGCGCATTTTGACTATAAAATACCTGACTTGGAATGCGATTATCTGGGTACAAGCCTTCACAAATGGCTTTGTGGCCCATTTGGCAGCGGATTGTTGTATGTCAAAAAAGATAAAATTAAAAACTTGTATCCCTTAATGTCTGCAGGCGAACCAGAGAGCGAGGACATCCGGAAGTTTGAAAACTTGGGCACTCGTTCGTTTGCGATAGAGGAGGCTATTGGCCATGCCATCAATTTTCACTTGATGATTGGCGCTGAACGTAAGGCAAAGCGACTTTTTTACTTGAAAAAATATTGGACAGACAAGGCGCTTCAAATCCCAGGTGTCAGTATTGGGTCTCCATTAAAACCTGAATTCAGCGGTGCAATCGCCTTGCTTCAAATTGCTGGAAAAGACCCTGGAGAAGTGAATGAGATGTTGTTTAACAAATACAAAATTCATGCTGTCGGCATAAATTGGGAAAATATTCATGGAGTCCGAGTAACCCCAAATGTTTATACAACCTTACATGACCTTGATAGATTCGTAGCAGCAGTGGCAGAAATTGCCGAGACGTAGCAAAAAATCAATAGTTTGCTACTTTTGCGCCTCAAACATTCGGATGCAGTTCGTTGAATGCCCTGCCGCAATTCTTCGTTTTACATCCATCACTCCATAATTTTTCAAAATGGTTATTGAACAAAACACCGTTGTCAGCTTGCATTATCGCTTGACAGAGAACACGGTTTTAGGTGATTTGGTAGAGGAAACGTTCGGCAGCGAGCCATTGGTCTTTTTGTTCGGTGCAGGGCAAATGATACCTGAGTTTGAGCGCCAGCTAGCTGGCAAAGCAGCTGGTGATCAGTTTTCTTTTGGCATAAAATCAGAAGAAGCCTATGGCCCACATGACCCTAATGCAGTGGTTTTATTGCCTATGTCCACATTTGAGGTGGATGGTGAGGTAGATGCCGATATGCTCAAGCTAGGAACTATTATCCCTATGTCAGACGACCAAGGAAATCGCCTAAACGGTATGGTGAAAGAAGTTAACAACGAGGGGGTTATCATCGATTTTAACCACCCGATGGCAGGTACTGACCTTTATTTCACAGGCACTATTGAGTCATTGCGACCTGCAACGGCTTCTGAAGTGGAACATGGCCATGTACATGGCCCGGGTGGCCATCATCATTAAATTAAAAATTAGAATAACAACTTCTTGGTTTTTAATAAAACGGCATTGAAGCAATTCAATGCCGTTTTGCATTTCGGTAGTTTGTGCTTTTCTTTAAGCCAGAATTTAGGCTTTGCCTTTGCTTATTCAAAAATGGATATGGATATAGAAAAAAATAAAAACGAAGATTCAATGAAACTTCAAATCTCCTTGATGAAGCACCGATTGGTGAAAATCAGGCTAGGAGGTGGCACTAAAAAATTAGAGAAGCTCCAATCAGAAGGAAAATTGTCGGCAAGGGAGCGTATCAATTATTTAGTGGACAAAGGCACAGAATGGTTGGAAGTGGGCGCATTTGCAGGTTTTGAAATGTACCAAGAATATGGTGGTTGCCCCGCAGGTGGCGTAATTGTGGCGCTGGGTCATGTGAGTGGGCGGCTTTGTGTGATTGTCGCCAATGATTCCACAGTGAAAGCTGGGGCATGGTTTCCAATTACGGGAAAGAAAAACTTGAGAGCGCAGGAAATCTGCATGGAAAACCGGCTACCCATCATTTACCTTGTGGATAGCGCTGGGGTTTTCTTGCCAATGCAGGACGAAATTTTTCCGGATAAGGAGCATTTCGGGCGCATCTTTAGGAACAATGCTAAAATATCCTCTATGGGTATTCCACAGATTTCTGCCATCATGGGAAGTTGTGTAGCAGGTGGGGCCTATCTTCCCATTATGTCGGATGAGGCGCTAATTGTGGAGGGTAGTGGCAGTATCTTCCTTGCGGGACCATATCTGGTAAAAGCGGCAATTGGCGAGGATGTGGATAAAGAAACCCTGGGTGGCGCCACTACGCAGACTGAAATTTCAGGCATTTGCGATTATAAAATGAAAGATGACAAAGAATGCCTTGATACGATCCGGGATTTAATGAACAAGCTGGGCAGTACCGAACAAGCTGGCTTTGACCGCATTGAGCCAGCAAAGCCTATATATAAAGCGGAAGAAATCTATCAAATTTTCCCATCAGATGCAGGCAAGCAATACAGTACCGACGAATTGCTAAAAAGGATTGTGGATGATTCTGAATTAACCTATTACAAAAAAGATTACGGGAAAACGATCAGTTGTGCCTATGCCAGGATTGACGGGTGGGCGGTCGGAATCGTGGCAAATAACCGAACGGTAACCAAATCAGCAAAAGGGGAAATGCAATTTGGCGGTGTCATCTATTCCGATTCGGCAGATAAGGCTGCACGCTTTATCATGAATTGTAACCAAAAGAAAATCCCATTGGTCTTTTTGCACGACGTGACTGGATTTATGGTGGGAAGTAGGAGCGAGCATGGTGGCATCATCAAGGATGGTGCGAAAATGGTCAATGCTGTTTCAAACTCAACGGTACCCAAATTCACTATCGTGATGGGAAATAGCTACGGTGCTGGCAACTATGCTATGTGCGGAAAAGCGTATGACCCTCGACTCATTGTAGCGTGGCCTACTGCAAAAATTGCTGTGATGGGTGGGGCTCAGGCAGCAAAAACTTTACTCCAAATCCAGGTTGCATCTTTGAAATCAAAAGGGCAAGAAATTTCCGAAGAAGAGGAAACTAAACTGCTGGAAGGCATACAGCAAAAGTATGATGAACAGACCTCAGCTTATTACGCCGCATCACGACTTTGGGTGGATGCCATTATTGACCCTACGGAAACTCGACAGTGGATTTCAACGGGAATTGAAATGGCAAACCATTCGCCTATTGATCGGTTTAATGTGGGTGTTTTTCAAGTTTAATTTTACCGCTCCAAAATCCAGGTTCAATGAATAACGCTGAAGAAGGTACATCTGACAAAAAAACATGGTTCAAACGCCTTGGCATTGCTGGCATCCTCTTCTTCACCATCAAAGGGTGCATCACTTTGGGGTTGATGATTTGGGCTGGTAAATGCGCTATTGGTTGATTTTTATGAAAAAATGGGCAACAATCTTGGCATTTTTCATGGTAGTTGAGCTAGCAACAGCCCAAAATGCCAAGTTAAGATTTGACCCCAAATGGACGCAGCAAATGTTTGAACGAGATCATTTTTTATGGATGAATCATTTGGTAAGCAGTTCTCCAACTCAGCTAAATGCAATACCTCGGGCTTGGTGCTATTCTGACCTTGCTTTTTTCTGTAAAATTGAAGTGAAAATGGAAAAAGCAGTCCGCTTCCCCATCAAATTCCGACTTGGAGATGTACAATATGTTGACCAATTGGAAGGGAAACGATCAAGCTATTGAGAGGGGCTATTATATTTGTCGAATCTCATGCGAACCCATCCTGCACCCCTTTATCTTCCCATCCTCCTGTAAGAAAGTATCCAATGAAAGCTCACCTTGAGAACAAGTCTGAACGGGAAGTTCTTTGTTCAAATAGAGCTTTTTGCCTTTCGTTTCCAGTTCAAATGCGAAAATTCTAGTTCCATTTGATTCTGTGGCTAGAAGGTAATATGACAGTTCCGATTTCACGATTTTTGTGTTCTTGAAATTGGCTTCGTCATGATAATTTTTGTAAAAATCGTGCAGTTTTTGAGCTGAAACCAAAACATGTGTTGGCTGAACAGTAGTAGCGGCTTTAACACATTCAGGGGCTTTTTGGGCAGCCAAATTGACTGTACAAAAGCAAAGAAATACCACTAAACTAAAATTGACTATTTTATTGTAGATTTTCATGATTCCCATTTTTAAACAAAACTAAACTGGAAAATCTGTACGTTTCAGTTCGTTTCCAAAGTGCTCTCTGTTAGAATTTTTTTGGTTTTCAGGCCAATTGCAGTTCCTTTTTCAAGCATGAATTGATAGGCCTCTTCGAAATTGTTTTTCAAGTCCCCATCCAAAATCGCCTCTCGAATGGCGTTTTTTATGATGCCTACTTCCCGACTTGGTGGAATTCCAAAAGTGTTCATAATGTCAATTCCACTCACTGGAGGCTGCCAATTGCGAAGGCGGTCACTTTCTTCAAGTTCAATGATTCGTTGCCGTAGGATTTCATAATTTTCAAGATAACGCCTCACTTTCGAGTCGTTCTTAGATGTAATGTCAGCCTGAGCGAGCAACATCAGTGCATCAATGTCCTCTCCCGCATCAAATAGTAGTCTCCGAACAGCGCTGTCCGTGATTTCTTCCTTAGTTAAAGCGATAGGGCGTAGGTGAAGTTGAACCATTTTTTGAACGAACTTCATTTTTTCATTCGTAGGTAGTCGTAGTTTTTTGAAAATGCGAGGGACCATGGCAGCTCCCAATGTTTCGTGTCCATGGAAAGTCCAGCCTCCTTCATCTTTGTTGAAACGCTTTGTTGGTGGCTTGGCAATATCGTGCAGTACAGCTGCCCAACGAAGCCAGATATCATTGGAAGTACGGCAAAGATTGTCTACGACTTGCAGCGTATGGTAGAAATTGTCCTTGTGACCAATGCCTTCCCTGATTTCAACTCCTTTCAGAGCCACCATTTCCGGAAAAATTATTTCAAGCAGCCCTGTGTTGAGCAATAATTTGAACCCTGATGAAGGGGTTGGTTCAGCTAAGATTTTTTCTATTTCAGTGGTAATTCTTTCTTGAGAAACGATATGGATTCGGTTCCGGTATTTTGAGATTGCCCGCAATGTCTCATCTTCAATTTTGAACCCTAGCTGTGTCGAAAAACGGATGGCCCGCATCATACGCAATGGGTCATCGCTAAAAGTTCGGCCAGGCTCAGTTGGCGTTTTGATGATTTTTTCTTCCAAATGCTGTAAGCCACCAAACGGGTCAAGAATATTTCCAAAGTCTTCATCATTTAAACTGATTGCTAGTGCGTTGATGGTGAAATCACGCCTTAGTTGGTCATCTTCCAAGGTTCCAAGTTCAACTTCTGGCTTACGACTATCTGAGCGGTAGCTTTCCTTTCTTGCCCCTACAAATTCAATTTCCATGTCCTTGTGGCGCAACATCGCCGTGCCAAATCTGCTGTAAAATGCAACCCTTGGCCTAGGACTAAGTAGTGCTGCCACTGCATTGGCCAATTTAATTCCATCACCTACGCAAACGATATCGATATCCTTCGTTGGGCGAGCAAGTAAACGGTCACGCACATATCCTCCGACAACATATGCTGGAACATTGCAATTTTTTGCTGCTTTTGCAATGAGGTTGAACACCTCCCTTTCTTGTGGTAATATATTGAAAACCAAGATTTTGTAGTTGGTGGTTTTTAATTGAATTTGAAAAGCAAAAAATGGTGTCTACCAACTTCTTTCAAATTCCATTTCGCTGTAAACTTCCAGGATTTCGTCTAAGATTTCATTAATCACATTTGGCGAATATTCCTCTACCAAACGGCTTCGGTAGTTTTTGATATTGTGAAACCCCCTAAAATAATTTGTGTAGTGTCGGCGCATTTCAACTACGCCTAATTTCTCACCTTTCCACTCAATGGAAGTTTGGAGATGCTGACGAGCTGCTGTAACCCGCTCTTCAGTCGTAGGCGGCGGCAATATTTCACCCGTAGAGAAGAAATGTTTAATTTCTCTGAAAATCCAAGGGTAACCAATGGCGGCCCTTCCAACCATGATGCCGTCAATGCCATAACGGTTACGATATTCCAGTGCTTTTTGGGGAGAATCTACATCACCATTTCCAAAAATCGGGATGGTCATGCGTGGATTTTCTTTCACTTTCGCAATCCAAGTCCAATCTGCTTCTCCTTTGTACATCTGTTTTCGTGTGCGACCATGAATTGTGAGTGCCTTGATTCCAATGTCCTGCAAACGTTCGGCCACTTCAACGATGTTGATCGATTTCTCGTCCCATCCTAGTCGAGTCTTCACTGTAACTGGTTTTTCAGTGCTTTTGACAACAGCTGCTGTCAGTTCCACCATTTTGGGAATGTCCTGCAAGAGACCTGCGCCTGCCATTTTGCAAGCTACCTTGGCTACTGGGCAGCCATAATTTATGTCGATAACATCTGGGTTTGCACCTTCAACAATATGGGCCGCCTTTATCATGCTTTCCAATTGCCCACCGAAATATTGGATACCAATTGGGCGCTCGTAGTCAAATACTTCCAGTTTTTTGAAACTTTTATCTGCATCATGAACCAACCCATCAGCGCTAATGAACTCAGTGTACATCATGTCAGCCCCTTGTTCCTTGCAAAGTCGCCGAAAAGGTGGGTCGCTGACATCCTCCATTGGTGCAAGGAGCAGCGGAAAGTCTGTAAGTTCTACGGTACCAATTTTTACCATGTCAACTTGAATATTGGGCCACAAAGTTAAGTCTAATTAAACCAAAAAAAATTGGTGTCAGACAAATTGCAAAATTGGTCTGGTATGGAAGGTTTATTCAATTTATTAAAATAAGCAGTAAACAACTACGTTTAGCTTTCATCATTGCACCCAATTTTCACACACGCTATGGTTAAAAATTTACCTGCCAAGTTCAATATTCAAGATTAGCAAGGCAATTGCCGATGATTAAATCGATTTAACTTTTTAATCAACTACTTGAATCTTCCTGTTTGAAAAATTCCAAAATTTAGTTCTCCGTTAAGCTTATTGAGGTAGGTTGGAGTCCTTGGATTGTTTTGAATCATATTATGAATTGGTTCATCTTTTCAGCCTTAGCATTTGGTTTAGTGCAGCTTTTTTTTTGCTAAAATTATTATTCTGACTTGTATCCTTTAAGCAGAACTGCGTTATTAAAGCCACTATCTATTTTTGAAATTATGTTTTGAAAGTAGATTTTTTTTAGAATTTAAATTACGTTATCTGTATTAATTTTCGGTTATTTTAAAATAAAATTTCAAAATAAAGGTTGTTATGCAATTCAAAACCGCACAACTTTGCGGCTTAAAATAAATCACATATCCACAACATTTAAGATTCTTGTAAATACCCAACACGCATTTGCAAAGTCTGTTAAACCAAAACATTTTTATCCATGAAGAACATCCATTTTATCATCGCTGCATTTTGCCTCACACTGGCAACTGCCCACTCCCAATCTGGTAAGATTAACATCAGTGCCGGTCTCGGTTTCGAACCAACTACCCTGATGGACAAGGCTGAAGTTAACACATTGCCAATGACTTTCAAGTTAGGTTATCAGATTAGCCCAATGTTCAGTTTGAATGCTATTGCGGGCTACAGTTCTACAACTTCACAACCAGCAGTAATAAACGATGGGCTCGCACTGAAAACCACTAACAAGCAAAGTTTCATCGGACTTCGTGGTGAGTTGAAGAAAGGCTTAGGCGAACGTTTTGAAGTGTACGGTGGAGGCTCTATTGGCTATTTGAACAAAAATGTATCTGAAAAAACCACGACTGGGCGTGACTACATCCAAGTTAAAGGTGCCCCTTCTCCAAAGAATCCAGATGCAGCAAACGGTAGCTTGTTTTACGCAGGATTTGTTGGCACAACCTTTTTCCCAATAAAACATGTAGGTGTTTTTGCAGAGCTAGGTTATGGTGTTTCGCTACTGAATGGCGGCGTTACAGTAAGATTTTAAGAATTAGAGGATTAGGTTAGTTTTTAACCCCAAGTTTTACAAAAAAGTCCTGGCACCAGATTTGGTGACCAGGACTTTGTTTTTTTGATGAACTTGAATTTAGTCAACACCTATTGGAAGGGTGTTTTGTGCAATTTGAGCTGCAATAGTCAATGCTGAAATCGAGTGGTGAACATCACTGCGGTCAGCAAGAATGATTTCAAGGTAGTCAAGTTCTTTATCCTTTGAGCCATTTTTAAGGATTTCAACCTTGGGCTGGCCAGGCAGTACTTTTACCTTAAACCCTGGGTGCTCGTTGCCTTGGCTGTCTGAAAGGATTTCAATATGCTTGAAATCAGTGTCAAGGCTTTTCAGGTTTACTTGCTTTGTAGTTGAGCCCGAACCAGATTTATTCTCGATGATTAAGTTCATGTTGTCATCGAGAAGAACAGTGACGTCATCAACGCCTGGCACTTTACCTTTTGAGGCGTTAAAACTAGTTTGAAGTGTTTGCAGCGCATTCGCCATCAATGCTTTTGGATCGCCGCCACTTGTTGAATTAGCTTTGAGTTCGTCAGTCTTCTTACCAGTGTCGGACTTGACCCAAACTTTGTCACCTACTGGTGTTGCATTCACCACGTTTGGGTTCTCCCTTTTGCAGGAAAGCATCAAGCAGATAAAGGCAAAAAGGAAAATTGAATTTTTTACCATGGGATAAAATTTATCGGTTAAAAAAATTAATGCCTTGCGGATTTGCTCGGCTTCATATCATTGGCAAACTTAATGCCTTTTGTGGAGCTTGGTCAAAATTTTTGTTTTTGAAGGCATCACCAGCTTTGTTTTTTGCAATTTTTTCAAAATTACAATATGAACTTTTAGGGAAATTACAATGCACGACTTAAAAAATGCTTTTTTGGGTAGGGCAATCAAATTCTTGAAGTTTTGAAAATGAATTCTAATTCAAGAAGGTTCAACTTGTTTGAGATTGCATTTTACTTGACTAGTGGCTACTTTCCAGTAATAAAATGACATAAAAATTTCGAAAAAATAGGTTCTTTACATTTCGATTTTTCGAATCAAATTCTGCAACAAAAAATAGCATTTGATGCCAACTTTTTTCTCTTTCAACATTTGCTGTTGTGATTTTTTGAGTTTTGTTAGGTGATGAAAACTATTCTTAGAAATTACTCGTATTTATTTTGTGACATAGTTAAGCTATTGAAGTCATAACCTAAAAAATTAACTAATGGGTAGCCGCTCAATGACTGAAGAAATTTACATAGGAGATGTTCAAATTGAACAGAACGGTCTCGCAAAAATTGAATCCTCTTTCTCACAAGCTTTTAATGTCCAAATTATTTTGCATGATAAATTGGGTCGTTCGGTATTAACCGAAAACATCATTGTAGAGGAGCAATCTAATTGTATAAATTTTGATACTTCAAATCTTAAACCTGGCGATTATCATGCCTGGATTTATATTGAAGAGAAAGTCTTCGTTAAACATTTTCGAATAGAAGAAGACAATTCCAGTTTTTGGAATAAGATTGTTTCAAAATTTAAGTAAAGCGAGCTTCAGTAAGTTGTTTGTGGTTTATTTTTCAATGACTAGCGGTGCATTTCATTCAGCCATTTTCCAATTGCACTTTCAATTCTGTTTTCAATTTCATTTGTATTAGCACGGTCAAACATGTTTCCAGTCAAAAGTTCATACAGCTCAATGTAACGTTCAGAAACGGATTCGACAAAAACATCAGGCATTGTAGGCATAATATCACCTTCATGACCTTGAAATCCATGTTCCATCAACCATTCCCGCACAAATTCCTTTGAAAGTTGTTTCTGTTGCTCTCCTTTTGATTGTCGTTCTTCATATCCTTCTAGATAAAAATACCGTGAGCTGTCAGGTGTATGGATTTCATCAATCAAATGGATTACACCATCTTTTTTACCGAATTCATACTTAGTATCTACAAGGATTAGCCCACGTTCAGCTGCCATTTTGGTGCCTCTTTCAAATAATTCAAGGCTGTATTTTTCCATTAATTCGTAATCAGCAGCACAGATGATACCTTTCTGTATAATTTCATCTCTAGAAATGTCTTCATCATGTCCTTCGTCTGCTTTGGTGGCAGGCGTAATAATAGGGTGGGGGAAACGATCATGTTCCTTCAAACCTTCAGGCAATTCAACACCACAAAGTTCACGAAGCCCTGATTTGTAAGTCCGCCATGAATGGCCAGTTAGATATGCCCTCACCACCATTTCAACCCTGAATGGGTCGCATCTGTGTCCAATGGCAACATTGGGGTCAGGCGTTGCAATTAGCCAGTTGGGGCATATATCCCTAGTCTTTTCAAGAAAATGAGCGGCAATTTGATTCAGCACTTGACCTTTAAAAGGAATTGGTCGGGGCAATACATAATCAAATGCTGAAATCCGGTCAGAGGCTACCATTACTAATAAATCGCCGATTGAATAAACGTCTCTTACCTTCCCATGGTAAACTCCCTCTTGTCCTGGGAAATTAAAGTCGGTTCGCCTTACACTCTTTTTTTTGATGGAATCCATGTTTTAAAATGATTTTCGGCAAATGTAAATAGGAAATGGAATTCAGCTTTCAACAAAAAAGGCCCGACAAAACTTGTCGGGCCTTTTTTGTTGAAAGCGATGAGTGTCACAAATTTTTTACAGAGTTTCTATCTGAAATAATATCTTTCAATTCTTTAAGCATCTCATACTGGTGTGGGGCCACACGCTTAAATGCTTCTTTAATGGCTACGAATGCGCCTTTATCCAGCGCATCTTGCCCAATTTGCTTGATTTGAACCTTTACAAACTCAACATCCTCCATCAAAAGTGATTTAAGTGATGGGATGTCATGCCAGTCACCCTCAACTGCTAAACCAGTTTCAACCTGACCATTGGATTGTGGGACTGGTTCTAGCTCAATAAATTTATCGTCACCTTCAAGTGGTAAGGCAGCAGCTTGGCTGATTTGGTGGTTTGGCAATTTCCAATTGCCGTCTTCTTTATCTTGGTCAAGCATAAATACTTCGAGTCCTCGTTCTCGAATCCTGTATATTATTAAGCTTGCTGTTTTTGAAAATTCCATGCTTAAATGCTTTGTTCGAGTGAAACAGGCGAATAGCAGATTGGTTCTTAAAGCTGCAAAGAAAAAGGTTTTTTTGCCAAAACAAATGGATTTGTAAATTTGGAAGTCTACAGTGGTCAATTACCTAATTCTTTTGCCCGCTTATATGCTGCAATTGCCCCACTCACAATATCCTGAAAAACAGCATTTTGTGAAAACGAAGCTAAAGCTGCTTCTGTTGTTCCACCTTTTGAAGCAACTTTTTTAATCCATTCCTCACAAGTGAAATTTGATTGGTGAAATAAATCAATAGCACCTTGAAAAGTCTGGCTTACGAGCAATTCTGCTTCAGTGTCGTTGAATCCAACTTGCCTAGCTGCGGAAATTAATGCATTCATAAAAAACCACACGTACGCTGGCCCACTTCCCGAAATTGCTGTTGCCGCATCAATTAGCGTCTCGTTTTCAACATAAACGGTTTTACCTGTCGTGTTGAGCAGGTTTTGGACAGTCACCAGTTCAATTCGGGTGACTTCTTCAGTTGAAGTGAAAGCTGTCATCCCCATTCCAATTTGAGCTGGAAGATTGGGCATGGCCCTAATTATTTTGTGAATTCCTAATGCGTTCGCAATGCTGCTCATCTTAACACCTGCCATGATGCTAAGAAAAACCTGTTGGGGGTCAACCATTGAACGGATCCTGTTAAAAAGTACACTTGCATCTTGAGGTTTGACAGCTAGAATAACCAAATCAGCATGAGCTAGGCAATCTTCAGGATGCTTGCAAATTGAACCAATATCCAATGATTCCAACTCTGGCCACTTCTCTTCAGATTTCTCTAAAATCATCAAATCCTTCTTAGTTGTAATGTGGGACCTTAGAAATGATTGAGCATAGGTAAGTCCCATGTTTCCGCCACCAATGATTAATATTTTCATAATTATTGAGCTATAAATTTAAAGCTGATAGCTTTTTTGAAGGTTGTTCAATTAAAAACTGGGCTGACATCAAAAATATTGATTGTTTGTAATGAAGTCTTTTATTGAAGCATTATTGCAAGTGTTTTTAAACGTCCAGTTTTCTATTTTTTGTTTCATGTCTGAATAACAAATTGGATGTCCAATGCCAATTCTTGATATCTAATTGACTTTTTGCCAGCTCTGACCTATTTACAATTGTCCAGTTACCGAGTATGAAATTGACAGTTCACTTCCATTTTAAATACAAGAAAATAAAACTAAAATTTTAAAGTCTTGCGGCACTGTATTTGCGCAAGTGGTTGGTACTGAATACATTTTGAGGAAAGGTGCCAAATCTACACATGAAAAATTTTTTACTGTCAAGCCTGTTTCTGCTTATTGTCGCATCAATGTTTGGACAAGTTTCAAGGGTTGACAGTCTGGAGATTTCATTAAAAAGTCTGCATGGAAAACGTAGGGTTTGGGCATTGAATGAATTAAGTCGGCTTTTAGTGCCAACTGACGCAAAAAAGGCAGAGTCACTTGCCAATGAAGCCCAAAGATTTGCCATTGCTTACAGTGATAAGGCAGGTCTAGCCACTGCTTTTGATTGCTTGGGTGAAATTTATTTTTCAAGAGAGGAGTATCTTAAAGCACTTGACACCTATCATAAGAGCTTAGAAATTAGACTTCAAACTGATGATGAAATTGGTCAGGCAAATTCTAAAATGCAGCTTGGCAATATCGTTTTTTACCTCTCTGACTATATTCAGGCTGAAAAAGAATTGGAGGAGGCGCTTGAACTTTACAAAAAAAATGGAAAGCTCATCGGTGCGGCTCAATCCCATGATTTGCTCGGACAGGTTTTTGCCGCCAAGCATGAATTTACCTTGGCGAGAAGGCATTTTGCTGCAGCACTTGATTATTGGGGAGAACAAAATAATCTAGAGAGCGCAGAAAAATCTGCTGCGTTTGCAGGTAATACGGCTTACCAACTTGGCGATTTGTTAGATGCACAAAAGCAGTATCAATTGGCGATTGAATATGCCGAACTGAATAAAAACCTAGCAAGCACTGCTAAATATGAACTTGAACTAGCTAGAATTTTGCTGGAGCAAAACCAGTTGCAAGCTGCGAAAAATGCAAACCAGAAATCCTATTCTTATAATCTGAAGTTGGCCAACCTGCCAGGAATGACAACTAATAATTTAGTTTTTGGGGAAATTGCCCTAGCAGAAGGTGATGGGGAGGCTGCACTTCAATTTTTTCAAAAGTCGGAGCAACTTCTTCAAAATCAACAAGATAAAAAATCGCAAATTGAAATACTTAAGCGGTTGTCTTCGGCTTATATTCAAATGGGAGACCTGAAAAGTGCAAGCATTACCACAAAAAATGAACTTGATTTTGAACATCAATTAGCAGCTAGTGAACTGGCTAATTTTAGAAAAATCAGACACCAATTGTTATCGGATAGGCTTGATGTTTCAGTGCAACAAGAAAGAATTCTACAATTGGAAAAAGTGAGGTCGAACGATAGGAAAGTGAGGGCTTTGATGTTTGTCTTGATGGGGTTTGCAGGCCTCTTGGCAGCAATAGTTTATGTTTTTTACAGAAAAAATTTAAAAGATAACGAGCAACTTCAATTTCAAAATGAGGAAATTCTCCAACAAAAAGCCTGTTATGATGAGATAAACAAGGAACTGGGAATTAAAAACCTCAGCCTTGAAATGCTTAATAAAAAATTAGTGGAAGAAATAGCAGAGCGGGAAAGCATTGAACGTTCCTCGTTTGCTCGTGACCGTTTCCTTGCCACAATGAGCCACGAAATGCGCTCACCGCTCAACGTAATAACAGGCTTGACACACCTACTCCTCGAAAACAATCCAAGGCAGGACCAGACGGAGCAACTTCGCACACTTCAGTTTTCAGCCAACGAATTAGTTGTTTTTATAAATGAAGTATTGGATTTTTCAAAAATTGAAGCTGGAAAACTTGACCTACAAAGCCGAGAATTTGACTTGTGCCTTACTTCTGAAAATTTGTTCCAAAGTTTTGAGAAAAAAGCCAAAGCAAAGAACCTATTGTTTTATTGTTCTTTTGATGATCAAATTCCAAGGAAATTGCTGGGTGACGAATCCCGTTTTTACCAAATTTTGAGCAACCTACTTAACAATTGTTTTGACCACACGGATGCTGGGATGATTCGAGCAGAGATTTTTCTTGAAGAGCAAAAAGAAAGGGAGGTAGTGGTTCGTCTGATTGTTGAAAGCACTGATGGAGGATTAGAGCGAAATACTAAACTGTCAAATTTAGAAACATGGAGAGACGAGAACAAACGATCTGAGTCGCTAGATTCGCAGCAACTTTCGTTAGCCATAACAAAGCGATTAGTGGAGTTGCAGCAAGGACGTCTTGAAATCCAAAATGTGTACGGGGAGGCTACCCGCTTTACAGTATTAATGCCTTTCAAAAAAGCTATTTCCCTGAAAAACAATATTATTCAACTGGATTTAAATGATCATTCCCATTTGCGTGGCAGCCATATTCTCTTGGTTGAAGATAACAAAATCAATCAGTTGGTGGTGGCGAAAATGCTAAGCAAATATGGCATCGCAGTCATTACAGCTGACAATGGTTTCGAGGCTTTGGAGCAAGTTGAACTTCATGATTTTGATTTGATATTGATGGACATACAAATGCCAGAGATGGATGGATATCGTGCAACTTCTGAAATCAGAAACCATGCTTCACCTTCAAAACAATCGATTCCGATAATAGCGCTGACTTCCTCCGCTTTCTTAACTGAGAAAGAAAAAGCCGTTCTTTTTGGAATGAACGACTACGTAGGGAAGCCATTTAGCCCTGAGGAATTATTGGAAAAAATTTCAGCCTGCTTGGTCCCAAAACATTAGGAGTGAGGTTTTATTAAGATTTCGATGCAAGATTCATCTTAATGAAACCTTTTAAAACCTCTAGGCTTGCAGAAAAATTACTGTTGTTGTTGATGACAATATCTGCTTCTTCCATATAAGGTTCGATATACCGCTCGAAAGTAGGAAGTACATGCTTCTCGTAACGGTAGAGCACATCTTCAATTGGATAGTTCCGCTCTATCTGGTCCCTTTTTATTCTTCGAATTACCTTGAGGTTTTCTTTGGCGTGAAGGAAAACTTTCAAATCGAGCAGTTTCCGGATTTTCTTAAAGTGAAACACAAAAATCCCTTCGACTATGATAATGGGAGCAGATTCAAATCGCAACATTTTCGGGTTTGCCTTTTCATTGTTGAAAGTGTATTCCAACCTGTCAACAGCTTCACCAGCCAATAATCGCTCAACATCCTCACGGAATGATTTTTTGTCAATGGAACGTGGGAGGTCAAAGTTTTTCACACCCGCCTCGTCAGTCAACTGTAGATCACGAGGATGATAGTAGTCGTCTTGTGAAAGAATACAGACTTCCTGTTCCGTGAACGCCTTGCGAAGTTCCCTGATAAAGGTCGTTTTACCGCTACCGCTGCCGCCAGTAATTCCGATTAAAAATGGTTTCACGATTTGTTAATTGATTTGGTGGCAAAGTTATCAAAACCCGGTTTTAACTTTGAGCGATGAAAAATATACTCGTAGCATTATTCCTTTTGTCTGTTTTTTCGGCCTTTGGCCAATTGAACAGTGTGTCTCCCATTTCTGCGGGTATGGCTAATGCCGCCGTTGCCTTGCAATCACCGGTCTCCTTGTTCAGCAACCAAGCTGGGCTTGTTGGAATAAAAAAGTTGGCAGTGATTGCTGGGGTTGAACAACGGTTTCTACTCTCTGAACTACAGTCGGCGGCCATTGGAGCTGCTTTGCCAACCCGCTCTGGAACTTTTGGATTGATGGCGCAAAGTTTTGGTTATGAGGAATTTAGGCAACAGAAAATTGGCTTGTCTTATGCCAGAAAACTTTGGACTAACCTCTCGGTTGGTGCGCAATTTGACTATTTTCAAACCAGAATTCCAGAATACGGAAGTAGAGGCACTTTCACTTTTGAAGCCGGCTTGCAGGCCAATATTTCCAAATCTTTGATGGTAGGGGCCCATGTTTTCAGCCCAGCCCAAGTTGAAATTGCCGAAGGAGAAAACCTACCAACCATTTTCCGACTTGGTGTTGCCTGGCAGACTTCAGAGCGGCTTCAAGTTTGTTCGGAATTAGAAAAAGACATCGATTTCAAACCCCGCTGGAGGACCGGCCTAAGTTACCAACCAGTGCAAGCATTTACCCTCCGGGCTGGTTATGCGACAGAGCCTTCCATGATGTTTTTTGGATTTGGGTTTGCCTTCGGGGCTGGTTTTCAAGCTGACTTAGCTGGTAGTTTTCACCAAAGTTTGGGCTTTACTCCTTCAGCCGGCATTGTTTGGAATTAGCTTTAATTTGTTAAGTTATTCAATTTCGCTTCCAACCAAGTTCTATTGAAGATGGGTTCAGCTTGGGCCATGTCATTCATTAGTTTTTGGTGTGCTTCCAACCATTTTTCTAGCTTCGATAAACTTGCCTGCATTTTAAGTTTGAATATCCGTTGAGAGAAACGGATAAGGTTGAAATAACCTTTTTTCTGAAAATCGGTCAAGGATTTGTTCCGCTTCACAAATTGACTAAATGCCTCGGCATGCGCCAGCAGCGCCTCTTCTTCTTCCAAATCAAAATAGGTACGCAGTAAAAGTGATTTCGCATCGAGGTTGTACCTCAAGTCTGTGTACTCGACCTGAAGCAACAGCGGCAAAACTTCTGCAGGTTTCCCCACATGGTAAAACCAAGCTGCCAAATTGTAACTATAAGCATTTTCAGCAACGGCTTCAGCCAGTTTGGTGCTGTAGTTTTCAATAAAATCCCGCACCCATTTCCGTTCATCGAGGCGAAGCCCAGTAGTCACAATGTTCTTGAAATGCCACTCTGGTAGCACCCCGTCAACAAGCAACAACTGGCGATCAAGCTGGAGCTGATACAATTTGAAAACCTCATTTAAAAATTGTTGATACCCGTTGTTGATTTGCTGGATACAAAAGTTTTGCAAGTAGTTGTATAAGTTTTGAAGTTCCTCATGGCTGAAGTTGTTTTCATATTTCTGAATAGTTGCCTTACATTCTTCGTATTGAAGCAATTTGTTGTTTTTCAATAATTTGTAAAGTTGAAAATAGACCTTGACGGAAGGCGTTTCTGCTATTCCACTAGGCTTGTTCCCCAAAGTTTCCACTAAGCTTTCAACCATCTGGAAATGTGGTGGTGTAGCCTTTTGTAATCGGTATCGCTGGGTTCGTTCACAAGCATCCCGTAAGGTTTCAGTCAAATAGTAAGCGTCCAGGAATTGCTGTTTTTCTTCCAAGAATCGGGTTTCATTCCTGCCCAGTTTCATGCTGATGGCATCCAGTTCGACTGCGGTTCGTATTTTTTTGCCATAAAAATTGGCGGAAAAATTGCCAGACTCAGGTGTTTCAATATCTCGTTTGGCATTGTTGGAAGCCCAGTCCGTCTTAAGTTGATTGTTTAGGTTCCGCTTTCGCAATTGATTGTAATACAGAGCTTTATCGTCAAAGACTCCTTGTTCAGAAAGTTTTTCCATGATAAGAAATTGCTCCAACAATCGAAGCGTGTAAGTGAAAATAATGGCCAATTGTGCCTGCTGGTGAGTTTTGCCAGGAAAAAGCTGTTTGAAAATAACTACTCTGTCACAGCGCCGCTCCGAAAAATCAGGGTAAATTTCGCTCAAATAGTTGGCCAGCGCCAATACTTGTTTGTGTTTGTTGAAATAGGGCGAGGCAGCAAATTCATTAAATCGAGTCATTTCTTTGCGGGAAAGTGACGCCAATTGTACAATCAACGGGTTGTTTTTCATGGATTTTCAAATTTTTTTCAAAAAAATATCCAAAAATAGACGAGGTATTTTTTTCTATAAATATTTGATAAACAATTATTTATAGAAAATTAAACTAAAAATTGACAAGTAAAATATCCAAAAATAAACCAAAAAAGTATTTCGTGCCATGCCAACATCGCTGCACTTTTGTACCATCAAATTTTGTCTAGCATGAAAAACATCTTTTTTACCACCTTCTTATTCATTTTTAGTTGCTTCACAGCAATCCAAACCCAAGCGCAATGCAGCATTTATGACTTGGTTGCTACGCCTGGAGACTGCATGAACGGGGAATATTACGTTACCATAAATTTTCAATTTTCAGGAAACGGGAACGAAGGCTTCCACATTCAAGGTAATGGTAACAATTATGGCAATTTCGCTTACACTGCATTGCCTGTTACTTTAGGCCCTTTCCCCGGGAACGGCATCAATGTTTTTGAGTTTGTTGCTGTTGATAACCAGCATCCCGATTGCCATGATTTTGATACTGTTGGGCCAATTTCATGCGCAGGTGGTGCTTGTGCTGTTACCGATTTTGCGGCAACGCCTGGCGACTGCAATCCTGACGGTACTTACCCACTAACCTTGAATTTCAACTATGCAAATCCCGTCAATGGCAATTTTCATGTGATTTATGAAGGACAAAACCTTGGGAATTTTGCTTTGGCAAACTTGCCGATCACCTTGCCCCATTTTCAAGACAACGGGGAGCCAAGCCAGGTAATCAAAGTTTGTCTCAACGATGCACCAGACTGTTGCGCTATTGATGAATTTTCATCACCTAACTGTGTGCCAGTAAGTGCCTGCGACATCAATGACTTGAGTGTGATTCCAGGCGATTGCAACAATGATGGCAATTATCCAATTACCATCAATTTCAACTATGTGAATCCCGGCAATGACTATTTCAATGTAATTTTTGAAGGGCAAACAATTGGGACTTACCTTTTGTCGAACCTTCCTGTCACGATTCCTAATTTCAACGACAACGGACTAGGTACGCCTACGATTCATGTTTGCATCAATGATGTGCCAGATTGTTGCGCCCACAAAACCATCACTGCTCCAAATTGCACCCCAAGCAATAGCTGCCATATTTGGGATGTTTTTGCAGAGGCGCACCCCTGTGAGAATGGCCATTTTATGCTAGACGTGGAGTTTAACCATGAAAATACGGGTAGTCAAGGTTTTAAAATCAAGGCTGGGAACCAAGTGTTTGGCCCTTTTGACTACGGAGAACCTTACTACACCATTGGCCCACTCAGCCCAGGTGTGGTTTACGAAATTGTGGTACGTGATGTGGAAAACGAGACTTGCAAAGGGGTTTATGTTTTCGGTCCGGTCAACTGTGGGGGCGACTGCCATATTTATGACCTGACTGCAGAAGTATCTGACTGTAACGGTGACGGCCAGTTCTTTGTCACGATTGATTTCCAGCATGAAAATTCTGGAGGGGATGGGTTCAAAATTTATGGCAACGGCAACGTTTATGGTTATTTTAATTACAATGAATTACCAGTAACAATTGGCCCGCTTACAAGCAACAATCAACAATTAGAATTTGGAGCAGCCGATGTGAACCATCCTGATTGCCACGCTTTTATGGTAGTTCAGGTGCCTGATTGCGATGGTAATGGAGGTGGGGATTGTCATATTTTCGACTTAGTGGCCGATGTGCATCCTTGTTTGCCAAACGGAACTTTTTATGTCACATTGAATCTCCAGCATGAGAACACCAGTGGCTATTTCAAACTAAAAGGAAATGGTGTAACCTATGGGATTTTTAGCTACGATGATTTACCATTGGAAGTTGGTCCACTGATTGGAAACGGTACTACGCCGTATGAATTCGTGGCAGTGGACATCCATAATGAGAACTGCAAAGACGACATAAGCATTGGAACCATTGAATGCAATGGTGCTGGTGATTGTTTGGTGCATGATTTAATCGTCGATCCAAGTACTTGTAATCCTGATGATTCCTACAATTTGTGGGTATGGTTTCAGGTAGATTATCCAGGCAATAATTTTTACGATGTTTACCACAACGGGGATTTCGTGGGTTATTTCCCACTTACCCATGTGCCAGTTACCTTGCCACATCTTTTTGCCAACAACGAGCCTATGCAAACCCTGACAATTTGCATTAATGATAATCCAGATTGTTGTTTATCAATTAGTTATGAAGCGCCTAACTGCGATGGCTTGGTATATCCAGGTGATAGCAACCGGGACAATATTTGCAATAATTTCGATGTCCTGAACCTTGGCTTAGCCTACGGTAGTGAAGGGCCGCATCGTCCGGTGCAAGGTATTGAATGGGTGGGCCTTGAATCAGAAAATTGGACTTCCTTGTTCAGCAATGGCGTAAACTTCAAAAATGCCGATTGCTCTGGTGATGGCATTGTGAACTCGGTTGACATCGCAGCCATACTGCTGAATTACGGTGACACACATGGTGAGCAACAGCCTGTAGCTTTTGTAGAGGGCAATGAATCAGACCCACCATTATATGTGGATTTGCCATCAGCTAATGACCTTCAGCCAGGCATGAGCTTCCAAGCTCCCATCATGTTGGGTACAGTTGATGCGTCATTGGATAATGTGTACGGCATTGCTTTTACCATGAAATTTGACCCGGAAATCATCAAGCCGTCGAGCATTGATTTACAGTATGACCCTAGCTGGCTTGGTGTTCAAGGCATCAACCTGCTCAGTTTCGACCGTACTTTGGCTGACGAGGGCGAGGTGAAAGTCGCATTGGTCAGAACTGACCAAAACAATGTCTCTGGTTACGGGCAAATAGCGGGCATCATTGGCGTTATTGACAATATTGCAGGAAAGGAAAGCGTGGCCATCGAAATCAAAGACGTAAAAGCCATTCGAGAAAATGAGGAATTGATTTCACTTCGCAAACCAATCGAAGTAGTGGATTTGCTGGTAGAGGGCAGTCACGAACAGGTCGAGCCAGGGTTGGCAGTTTACCCTAACCCAGCCAAAGACGTGGTGTATTTCACCCTTCCCAATAATGCCAACCCAGATTTTGTCGAAGTAAAATCTGTAGATGGTAAGAGGATGCTGTTTGAAAAATCAAGCAACAATAAATTGAATATCAGTAATTTAGGTGATGGCGTTTATATTTTGAGGGTAAAATCCGGCGACCGGATTTACCAACAAAAAATCGTAAAGTAAATTAGGTTACTACACTAACCTGTTAGGTTAAAATTGAATTAACTAGCCGAGGTCAATGCATGGCCTCGGCTTTTTTTGTGACAAAAACTAACCAATAACCATCGAAGGACTGATTTTTGTGCAACGATCACATTTCATCACTAATTCAAATTCCCATCATGGAAAACCCTTGGAAAACCCTTGATTCCGAAATTGTGTATGACAACCCATGGGTTCAAATTACGCATCGAAATGTGCTGAACCCCAATGGGAATCCAGGGATTTATGGAGTGGTTCATTTCAAAAACCTCGCTATCGCAATTGTCCCAATTGATGAGGATGGTTACACTTGGTTGGTCGGCCAATATCGCTATACCATCGGAAAATACAGTTGGGAAGTGCCAGAAGGTGGTGGTAGTTTTGAGGATTCACCATTAGATTCTGCCAAAAGGGAATTGGAAGAAGAGACTGGCATTACGGCGAAGACCTGGCTTGAAATTGGTGAAATACACACCTCCAACTCCGTGACGGATGAGCAAGGTGTCATTTTTGTAGCAAAAGGACTCACGTTTGGAAATGCTGCTCCAGAAGACACAGAGCAGCTAGAAGTTCGAAAAGTTCATCTCAATGAAGCTGTTGAAATGGTTTTGCAGGGTGAAATAACGGATGGACTTGCCCAAGTTGCTATTCTGAAAACGAAAATGATGTTTGAAAAAGGGGTGATTTGAGTAAGCCAAGCTAAGTAGAATTTACATCCCATAAATTTGTTTTATCTTTCCCCCTCCGCTTTAGGCAAACCCATTTCAATTGGAAGAACTAAAACAACAACTGAAATCAATCTTGGTCGAAGACCCCCTCCAACTTTTTAAACAGTTGAAGGAACTGCTGCTGGCCACTTGTCCGGTTTATAACGAAGTCGTACTGCAAGAGGCCCGTTTCATTCGGACTGATAGTGATAAAAAAGCAAGGTTGATTTCCACAGATGATTCTGACCTACATTTCAACCAAATAAATGCCTGTCTTTCTCAAATCATAGACAACCTTGAGTCAAAAGACCTAAAATCCACTTCCGAAATTGGCCAAGGCCTGCACGATTATCATCGATTTACTTGTGACCGGGTCGATCAAAGTGACAAGTTCCAGCAAATTTTTCAAGCCAAAAAAACAAGTAAAGCTCAATTCTTCTACCTCTACGGCCTCGACCTTCAATCGCACAAGGGCATGTTTCGTCGAATCGCTTTTGACTTGGAAGGTAAGTTACAGGATTACCTCAACCCTGGATTGAAAAACTTGAACAAATCGCTGCAAGTGGAAATCACTTTCGACGTGAGTCGGGACCCTGAAATTTACAAGCAAAATGTCATCAAAAACCTGCTTTCTGCTTTTTCGGTTCGGGTAAATGAAAGTGAGCCATTGCTGAAAAAGGACATCGCTTGGATGCAGCAATATAGCCCGATTCTACAAGGTCTACAAAATGGCGATTATGTCTGCATTTTCATCGCCATCAGTCAATGGGATTGGGACAAAGTGACTACTCCAGCCATGACCCGTTGGTTTATCACTGAATTTTGCGGAGCAACCTTGCCAGAAAATAGTCCTGAGTACCTCTTTTTCTTTGGAATAATTTACGAAGAAGATAATTCTCTTATCGAAAAAGAAGTAGAAGAACTGATTGTTCAAAGCGATCTTGTTCAGGCACTTCCTGAACTAGGCATGGTTCGCATGAATGATATTGGAGCTTGGTTCAACAAATATAGTTTCATAGCGCCAGGAACCAGAGAGTTGAAAGAATTAAGGAATCAATATTTTGGTGCCGCTGCCGAACATTATATGGAAGATGTGGAACTGTCGCTTCAGAAATTGATTGACGAATACAATAAAAAGTTCTTATAACGAAGATTGGAAGCATTAGGAATGCTCCATTTTTTCCATCCTCAACCCATCAAGATGAAAATTGAACTACATCCTCGTATTGCCCAGCCTTTTCGCCCTCAGGATTATATTTTGCACGAAGCTTTAAAAAATGCAGTTGAAGTGGCCATAGCACTTGGTCAACCGCTGTTGTTGACTGGGGAGCCTGGCACTGGAAAAACCAAATTGGCACAAAAAGTAGCCCTCGACCTTTCAGGACGTACTGGGTCGAATTTTGCAGACAAGCCATTGGTTTTCAACACCAAAACCACCAGTGCTGCCAGAGATTTATTCTACACCTACGATGCGCTTTCGCATTTTCAGGCAGCAAATATCAAGCAAGTTGAAGGGGCTAAAGTGCACAAACTGGCTGATTTCATTGAGCTTCAAGCGCTGGGTAAGGCAATTGCTTACAGCAATCCAGCAACCGTGGATGGCTCAAAATTCAGCACAGCGCTTCCAGAAAAGGCTCAAAGTTCTGTGGTATTGATTGATGAAATCGACAAAGCACCCCGTGATTTTACCAATGATATTTTGGACGAAATTGAGAATTTTCGCTTTTCCATCAAGGAGCAGGACAATTACTCCATGTCGAAATCGGGCGATCAGCATATTGTGGTCATCATGACGAGTAATTCCGAGAAAAACCTGCCAGATGCCTTCCTTCGCCGTTGTGTTTTTTACCATATTCCATTTCCAAGCCCGGATTTGCTACGTGACATTGTGAAGACCCAACTGGGTTCCAGCACAAAATTTACCGAACAGATGCTGGACACCATGATTGAGAAATTTGGTGAAATACGAAAGCGTACCGTTCGGAAACCACCCGCTACAGCAGAGCTAATCGCATGGCTTAGAATCCTTGAAATGCAAAATTTCATGGAAACCAATGAGGCAAAGCAAAGGCTGCAATTACTTGACAATCTGTCCATTTTGGTGAAAACGAGGGAAGATTTAGAAGCCATAAAAGGGCTTTTTTAATCTATGAAACAATCTTTTGGGGAATGAACAATACAATTTTCACCTAATATTCAGGCCATTCAACCGAATTCATATAGCGTTTTTCCATTAGACACCTTCCTGCAAAGGTTGGAACTTGCTGGATTTACAATCAGCCCAGCTGAGCGGCTTCGAGTGATGAAATTGCTGGAAAGTCTGGGTCGTGCCAACCTGAATTCTCCTGAAAAACTTAAATATTTATTGTCCCCAATCATCGTGCAAAGAAGTGCTGAGCAGGAGCGGTTTTATGAAATTTTTGACCACTACTGGGAGGAGTTGCAGCAGCCTTGGCCGATGCCTGTCGAGACTCAAGCCAAAAAAAAGGAAGTTCCAGATTGGGTGCGGTGGTTGTTGGTTGCAGCTGTGCTTGGTGGGTTAGCATGGGCATCCGCAAAATATATTCAACAATCAAATCTTCCAGCCCCAATAATTTTCTTTCAACACCAAGAGAATGTCGCTATTGGTGACACGCTTCATTTTGATAATTTAAGTGAAAACATTGACTCCACAGCCCTTCGTTGGGAAATCGTGGATACAATGACTGGCCAAACAGAACTAGTTGATACCCAGTCATTTGACCTTGATTTTGTGCCTGCAAAAGCTGGTGAAAACCAAAACCGGGAAGTCCGGCTAAAATATCTCAAACCACTTGAGGGTAGTGACCAAACGCCAACTGTCCATGCTTCCAGTTTTCATATTCGCTGCAAAAATCCACCTGTAATTGACGCCATCTTGACTGTCCGTGAGGTAAACCCTAATACGAAAGCTGCTTTTGAAGCAAAAATCACAGATGCTTCAGCGGTCGAATTAATATGGGATTTCGGCGACAGTTCCACTGCCAAAGGAGCAAAAGTGACACATAAATACGCTAATGCTGGTGAGTATCAAGTTAAACTGATAGCCACTCGGCTTGGCTTGGATGGCGATTGTTCCATTGTGAAAACCAGCACAATTAGTGTCGGACAAGACAAGGCCTATTTGGATGCCAAGGCAATGGTGCTTGACCAAGTGGAAGCGAGCGTCAATTTCTATTGGGGCACTTGGGTACTGATGGGCTTATTCGGGTTAGCGATGATTTGGTTTTGGGTAAAATGGGTAGCGAGAAAACCACCACCCATGCCCGATGCAGCGGGGATTGACCTGTCTGCCATTTCTGAAAAATACAAAGCTGCTGATAAGGGCCCCTATTTTATACCATTTCGCCCACAGGATGGGTTCGTTCGAATGGAGCCACAGTTTTTCAGGTTGGCCGATGTGTTTCGACAACGGCAAGAAGGATTGCGGAGAAACATGGACGTGCCAGCTTCGGTCAAAAAAACCATACAAGAAGGTGGCTTTCCGAATTTGCTAAGGAAGGCGGATGCGGTTCCTACGGAATACCTTTTCTTGATTGACGAACAATCACCCAGCAGCCACCTGTCAAAATTGTATTCTTTTTTGGTGGATTTTCTTCGTAAAAGGGAAGTGCTTGGCGAGGTTTTTTACTTCAAAACTGAACCAATCCGATTTTGGAACAATCAATTCCCGGAAGGGATTACGCCCGACCAGTTACATAGACTTTTTCCTTTCCACCGACTCATCGTGATGGGAGATGGTCATGGTCTGTTTGACCCTCACCAAGTTGGTAAATCTAGCCTTCCAGCATTACGTCCCGATGCATCTGCTTTTTTTGGCATGTGGAAACAACGGCTGCTTTTGACCCCAATCCCAGTTGTCTCTTGGACATATCGGGAGGGGGCTTTGCATGGCTACTTTGCCATTTTTCCAAGTGACACGGAAGGATTGGGTGAGGCCGTAAATTACGTGGAGCGTGGCATGAGCAGTGAGGATTTGCCTACTTATTCTCTTTGGTGCGAACAATTATTGGAAGGCCGCCGGGAAACAGACCTGAACTACCGCCGCTGGCGCACGGCGCCTGACCACCGAGATTTCTTGAAAGATTATCCTGAACTGTATCGCTGGGTTTGTGCCTTGGCTGTTTACCCAAAACCTGATTGGAATATCACCCTAGCTATTGGACGGGCTTTGGCTCCTTTTGGAATTGAACTGAACTACGATAATATCTTGCGCATTGCTCGAATTCCTTGGCTTCAAACAGGTGATATTTCACCAAAGTTGCGTAAGGAACTTCTCAATGACATCGACCCAGAAGCAGAACGCCTTGCAAGGGAAGCGGTGAAAATAGAATTAGAGGCTGTGGTGGCGCTCGTGCAGGGCAGCCATGCGAATCAGGAACATAAAATCAATTTGGCCCTTCAAAATTTTGCGGTGGCACCTGATAATCCGGTTTCACAAACTGCCATTCGAGAGTTGCTGGCATTGGGATTGATAACTCCTCGACAGCTAAACGATCTGAACCAAAATGTTGAGCGATTCACGGCACAAAAGGAGCAAGCAACATGGAAATCGAATCCAATATCACAGACTTTACAATCAACTTCGGCTGATAATGCGACTCTAGCACCTGATATTCATGCCTTTCTTGACGAAAATAAACCGAAGCCAGTCACCCCTGAGAAACCGTTTTTAACTAAAGATTTTTGGCGGGCGTCCGTAGCTACTATTTTGTACCTGCTCATTTTCATTTTTGCTTGGCATTATGGCGGCACAAAAGAACTGTCAAACTGGACAAAGCCATTATTTTCCCAAAATGAGGATTGTCAGGTGGAATATGCAATGGTTTATGCTTTAATAAAAGAATGCAATGCGGACAGCAATATTTTGTACAATAATGAAGGTGTAAGAAGTTTCAACAATTTTTTGGCTTCCCAAGAAGATAGTATCCCTGATCTGGAATATGGAAATACTGTGACGTGGCTTGAAGCAGAGGCTAATTTCAAAAAGGCACTGAAAATCAAGCCTGATTATGAATTGGCAAAGCGAAACCTTGGCAGCCTATATTTTAATTCTGGTAAACTAGTTTATGATTCAAAACTGCAAGCACTTGACTTCACCAATGTTGGGCCATATAGCCCAAGTATTGTCTGGGATGCTGCTCTGCCACAGTTCCAACGATCGCTTGCCTTTGATTCCGTGAAAATTGACGCCCTGCACGCCCTTGGCTTGATACATTTTTATGCTGAACGCAAAGACTCGGCTGAATCTTTTTACAACGCAATTCTTGAGGCTACAGATAGTCTTTACTTTGATACCTTACGTGCTTACCCGAACCTGCAATCACTACTTTATAAAAATGGTAAAGTAGTATTGGAGGAAGTTGCCATTACCGTTTTGGATGAAAAATCAGGCAATCCCTTGTCAGATGTTTTGGTTGTTTCTGATAGTATTTCCAAGATAACTGACATGACGGGTAATGCTACCTTAGAACAACCTCGAGGACAGTTGTCAACTTACCTTTTGACCAAAAAAGGTTATTATTCCTTAAGATTCCGACCCAAAGTCAAGTCGCTTGCCTACACTGTAAGTATGAAAAAGCAAATTATTGTGGAGAAAGTAATTGATTCGGATAGAGACGGTGTGCCAGATGTCAATGACAAATGTCCCAAAGAACCAGGAGACCCAAAGAATGCAGGCTGCCCAAATATTACTCCCATACAAACATTCAAAGAACCAGTAATGATTTTTGTGAAAGGCGGCAGTTTCCAAATGGGATGCAATGAAAAAAGGGATAGTGCTTGCGAACCTGATGAATTGCCGATTCACCAAGTCAGACTTCGTGATTTTGAAATTGGAAAATACGAAGTGACAAATGAAGAGTTTGCAGAATTCTTGAACGACTATGGTGCCAACCCAACTTCCGTCAACAATAAAGAAGGTTCGTCATTGATAAAGGAGCACCCTTTTGGCATTCAATTCCCTAAACAGATTGTCAGCCAAAAGGAATTAGATGATTCCTCAAGTTCAAAATTTGCTCCTAGGAAAGGCTATGAAAAATACCCAGTTATCAATGTTAGCTGGTACGGAGCAGTGGCCTACATCCAATGGCTTTCAGAACGTACGGGCAAGAATTACAGGTTGCCAACCGAAGCAGAGTGGGAGTATGCGGCACAAGGCGGCAACAATTCACCTGGATTTAGATACAGCGGAAGCGATAAAATTGGTGAGGTCGCTTGGTATTCGAGAAATTCAAGTGGGCGCACACATGCTGTAGGCGGCAAAGCCCCCAATCAACTTGGCATTTTTGATATGACAGGGAATGCGGACGAATGGTGCTCTGATTGGTACGATGCCCGCTACTATCAAAATTTTGTGAAAGCAGAAGCTTATAACCCCGTTGGCCCTTCCTCTGGAGAGTTAAAAGTAATGCGGGGCAATCAGTTCAATGATTACTATTCTGATATTCAGGTAGTTGACAGGATTGCCGTTAAGCCAGATTATATTGGCAATGAAACTGGCTTTCGAGTTGTGTTGGAAGTCAGGTATGAATCCGGAAAGTAAACTCCTTCTTTCCAAAATAGCTATTCCATGAAAAGTTTGCGCTTTTTCACTTTTTTCCTTCTTCCGCTTTTTTCGGCCTTATTGATGAATGCAACATGGCGACATGCGCATCATCCACCAACTTGGAATCCAGATGCTGGCTATATTCCCTCTTGGACGGAAGGTGCCTCCGTCACCACTTCGTCCAATCAGAAAGATGCTTTCAATATCATTGATGGCGACCCAAACACGCACTGGCAGTCGGGTGGGGTAGTGCCTGGCAAAGATGAGGGGCTATTAGAAAACATGACCATTGATTTTGGGCAACTCCGACCAGTTGGGCAAATACACACACGCCACTGGGCAGGTGAGGTGGGTACCGCCATTTCCACAACACTTTTGCTAAGTTCTGATGGAATTTTCTGGCAAAAAGTGGCTGAGCTTGACCCCACATCCCTTCACATGGTCATTACTGTTTTACCGAAGGAAATTAATGCCCGCTACCTCCGTTTGGAGCACCAACTTGTAAGAAAAGATTGGAACAAGGCATACATATGGGAAGTCAAAGCCTACGATAGGTTTGGCCCCTATGGAGCAATGCCGCCGCCCTCAAAAGGGCATGTCAGCATCAAAGAAATGCTGGGTGTAAATGGTTATTGGAGCTTTGGTACTGACCAGTATTCCGATCAGCTTGCCCCGCTTGGAGGCCCCTATCGTTTCAAGCCTGTTGCTTCGCACCTTCGCAATTACCATGACATGAGCTGGGATTTGAAAACCCCAAGTGACCTCATCGACTTCGTCAAAATGGCCAATGGCGGTGGTACACCTGCTACTGAGTGGCTCAATTGGGATAGGGAGTACAAGGCATGGCATGAAGGGGCAGGTATGAACGTACAAGCAAGCCTTCAATTTTACAAGTTCAAGCCAGAAGACTGGAAAAATCCCAGGGAGGAAGGTCGGCGATATGCCTCGGCATTCACCCGGCATTTCGGTTCAAAAAATGGGAATGGCATGATATGTTCCATCGAAGCTGGAAATGAACCTTGGCATTACCCGGCAGAAGTGTATCGGGAAATTTTGCTTGGCATGGCAGAGGGTGCTGAATCCAGCGACCCTACTGTGGAAGTTTTCCCATGTGCTTTGCAAGCTTTTGACCCAATGGCTGAAAAAAATGGCCCTTGGAAAAATTACATCGGCGACAGGATCACCCCGGAATCAGCCAGATTACTTGATGGCATCAACGTCCACTGTTACAGTTACGCCACTAACCAGGATGCTAAAACTTCCTACAATTATGCCTTTGAAAAGGATGACCACAAGCGCAGAGGGGTACAGCCAGAGCATAGCAACTCGACCTTTTGGGAAATATTGAATGCCATCCGCTGGCGCAACACAAATATGCCCGGCAAGAAGATTTACCTTTCAGAATGGGGCTGGGACAGTGACGGGGCAGGAGAGGACTGTACACATGATGTTTGCGTAAGCGAAGACGCCGCTGCCAAATATGCTGTACGGGGAGCTTTGATAGCTTCCCGCTTGGGAATTGACCGAGCCACTTGGTTTTTTCATGCAAATGACAAATCGCCCTCCGGTCTCTACACTCGTAGCGGACTACTTGGTTCCTCCAAAACAGGTTTTGCCAAGAAAAAAGCTTTTGAGGCATTGGAGTCCTTGGTCGCTATGTTGGGTGACAAATACTTCCTTTCAGTGTTGCAAGAAAACGAGCATGGCTGGGCTTACCTGTTTGGTAATGCAGGTGGGAAAGCTACCCATTTGGTGGCATGGCGCCCTGTAGACAGCAATGTGGTAGTTAATCGTGTGGTAAGTATCAAATTAGGAAAGTGGAAAGCCAAAGCTGCCTATTCTTTGATGGATGAACCTGGCAGAAACGTTCTCCAATATTACGCCACTTATAAAAATGGGGAACTGGTACTGAACATCAACGACACACCAATCGTGTTGGAACTGGAATAGCACACAGTGGTTATGTTTTGAATTTGAATAAATCTGGCTAGCTTGCTTTTCTTTGAATTCAAATTCACCAAAATGAGGAGGGTTTCCCATCGTCGTTCTAGATTTTGGAATATCAAAATAATTTTCAATGCCTGTCAAGCCACCAGTTGAAACTAGCCGAGACCTTAACCCAAAGGCTGTTAAATATTTACAAGATATTCAGTCTCCTTGGAAGCTTTGGCTGTATTTTTTCAAAAATCTTCCATCTGCGATTTGGTGGGGTATCAGGGTCAAAAGCGCTACAACCCAGCGGACGGAGGTCACAATACCTTTTAGTTGGCGAACGCAGAATCCTTTCCAATCTATCTACTTTGCTGCACTTGCGGGCGCTGGGGAATTGTCCACAGGCATCATGGCCAACTTGGCACGTATGTCGGCAGGCAATGTTTCCATGCTTGTGCTGGAGCAGCGGGCAGAATTTGTAAAAAAAGCCAATTCCACCATCACCTTCACTTGCGAGGATGGTCAAAAGGTATTTGAGGCCGTTGACCTGGCCGTTTCCTCCCGACAACCTCAGACGGTTACCATGCTTGGCACTGGCCGCAATGAAAATGGCGAGGTCGTCGCACGCGTCTACATCACTTGGACCTTTAAGCTGAGAGCCTAGTTTATCAGCATTTTTTTGATAAAATCAGTGGTTTGAGTGATGTTGCTCACCAATGCCTATTAACTCCTATGGGTAATTTTGTTACATAAAAACTGAATCGCAATGCTCAAAAACACGGCAGATTGAACCATGGTTTTACGGTTTCGATGCAGTTCATTTTCTTAAACTAAATCCAAAGGAGATGAAAAAGAACATGGGGTCTATCGACAAAATTATCCGGCTCATTTTAGCAGCTAGTATAGCCGTTCTTTATTTTACAGGCACTGTTTCGGGTACTGTTGGCTTGGTATTACTTATTTTAGCCGTAGTATTTTTTCTCACCAGTCTTGTTTCATTCTGCCCACTATACGCACCGTTTGGCATTTCAACCCGCCCTAAAAAGTGAACATGCGTTTTGATGAGCAGTGCTAAAAACCTTTGACTGACATATTCAATTTGCCAGTCAATCCAATTCGCACCCGGATGGCGTTGGCAGCGATGAAAACATTGGAGACCGTCAAGTCATCCAATAGGCCATTTAGTTGGATGCCTGGAGCGACTTCATAGCTTTGCAACGATTCCTGAATTGATTTTTTGGCATCGTCAAGGTTGTATTTCAAATAGAAATCAAGGCTTTCCTGTACCTGCTTTTTTAAGGTTCCTTTGAACAGCCAACTGGTACTTTTCATAAGTGCTTTTTGTGTGCTGAAATCAAAATCTACATTCTTCAGCTTGATTTGGTTTGCTTTTGCATCGTATTCAGGTAGTGCAATTAAATAGACATCCCCATTGTAACTTCCATTCAGCGTAGTTCGCACGACAAGCTTGTTGCCTTGGCCGTATAAGCCCATGTCCACCACTTTCACTTGCTTATTTTTATAGGAAAAAACTTCCCCGACCATGTTTTGCTTTGACAATTTTTCTGCTTCCTTAAACGGAACTTCGGTATCAAGATATAGTGAGAAATTATCGGCACCGGCATTGGCATAACTAAAATCAGGCAATTTGGAGACAGCAGAGGCAGCGGGTTTTTCACCTAAAGAAATCCGGGGCTTCGTGATCACGACAACTGTGCTTTCCACTGTAGTTCCATTTGATTTAAAGGGTGTCATGCTGATGGACTGCGGATTTAAGAGTAACCAAGTGGCGTACTCCTCGGATATTTGAAATGGGTCGTGCATCTCCTTCCAAGTGCGCTCCATTTCTTTTTTCAGGTCAAAAAGGTTTTTTACTTCTCTGTCAATTGATTTGGCAAATGTGGTACGGCTTTGATTGATGACAAGGTTTGCAATAGGCGTAATTGGCAAGTCAGCAAATCCCAATTTGACCACAGGTTCCTTGAGCCATTTGTGGCCATCCAGCATGGTTTGTGTTTCCAAAGACCAATCTGGATTGATTTTGAAGCGAGTTGTAAACTCCAACGCAAGCGCCCCGGTAGCTTCCACAGTCGAAAGCACAACGTCTTTTTTAATCCAAAGGTCAACTGGTACCCGGTACTTGATTTCCTGTTCATTGATGTCAATTGTAATGTTTTCCTTCTTTTTTGCCCGAACAGCGAGGCCATCATCTTGTAGGTTGTTATCTTCGTAAAGCATGTCGCCAATTCGATCATTGATGCTTTTGAGCAGCTCGGTCTTATAAAACTTAAGTGGGATATTGATGACTGAAGGCTCCGGCTCAAGGTTCAAATTGTTGTAGAATTCATCAGGTTTGGCGGGTTTCGTTGTCTTACAGGCCGGCAAGCATAGAACTAAGGCCAGCAATACTGGCAACTTGAACTTTTGAAATATACTTTTCCCGTTTTTGAGCATTGTCTTTAATTTGAATTTTTTTTGGCAAAAATACACAGTGGTAATTCAGTGTGGTATGCAACATTTACAATCCTTTCTTGTCATTTCAAATCAATAAAAACAGTTTCAAGGAATTCCAATTCGTAGAAAATTCCACGCTGGGTTTCCGACACAATAATTTTTAGAAGATGAAGAAAATATATCCAATTCCCTTGTTGGCTCTTTTAGCTTTTACTGGGCTTATTGCCCAGTCTGGTGGCACCAATTTCAATGTCAGATTGGAACGACTTTCAGAAAAAGTAGATGAATTGGCTGACCGTATTGAACTAAGGGCAGAAATCACGGCTGACAATTGGGAGACCCGTGCTGAACGACTTGGTGATCAGGCTGAACGTTTGGGCGAACAGATGGAAGATAAATGGGACAACAATTGGTCAATCCGAATTGGCGAACTTGGCAAGTCTATTGGCCAAAACATATGTCCTGAAGTAGCTTTCCTCGGTATCGAAACACATGAACTTTCCTTTGAAAAAGCTAAAAAACTTGGATTTGAAAACCGATACGGCAGCTATGTTTCCAAGGTAATGGCAAAATCTTCCGCCGAAAAAGCTGGGCTCCAAGCCTTCGATTATATTTATGGGATAAACGACCAGCGTACCAGCAATAATCAAAACCTTTCCGACATCTTGGAAGATTATGAAGTTGGTGATGAAATTAACCTCCAGTTTGTGCGCAAGGGCGAAAAAATGACGACCAAAATCAAGCTTGCCAAATACGAATATGAACCCTTTGAAGATGAATCAGCACATCCATTTTTAGGAATAAGCCCTACTGACGATGAGGACGAAGATGAGTTGAACGGCGTTTCAGTGGACATCGTTGAGAAATCAACTGCTGAAGAAATGGGGCTGAAAGTAGGCGATGTCATTACTTCAATCAATGGTTTTCCAATATTGGATTGGGATGATGTGACTACTGCCGTGCAAAACACCAAGCCGGGAGAATCCATTGAAGTCCAGTTCATGAGGGATGAAAAAGCACTCAGTGCCAAAGGTACAATCAAGTCATACGACGAGCTTTATCCAGAAGAGGAGCATGGAAACTGGAATTTGGATATTGATTGGGATGAAATTGCAAACGTATCAATCATGCAAGGCGATGATTGGGAGCAACAAGAAGACCAAGACGAAAATAGAGCGTTCATTGGCATCTACACAGATATGATTTCCAAAGAAAAGGCCGATAAATTAGGGTTTGACAACCCATTTGGTGCTTATATCACTGGGGTCATCCCAAATTCCGGTGCTGAGCGAGCAGGGCTCAAACCATTCGATTATATCTATGGATTCGATGAGTACCGGGCCGGAGCCGAGCAACATCTAGGCCTGATTTTGAAAAAATACAAACCAGGACAAACTGCCACCGTACACTACATCCGTAGAAGTAAAAGCGCAAAAGCTTCAATCACTTTCACACAGCCGTTTACCGTTGAGAAAGCTGATATGAACAGTTGTGAAGATCCATTTTTTGGCATCATTCAACTTGACCTAAATGATGAAGGCGTTGTCATTCAGCCAGTTTCAAATTCAACTGCTGCAGAACTTGACCTAAAAGAAGGTGACGTTGTCACCCAAATCAATGGTTACCCAATGGTTGATTGGCAGGATGTCGCTACAGCCATCGACCTGATGAAGCCCGGTGAAACCATCTACGTAGATTACCAGCGGAATGGTCGGGCAATGAAGGCATCCAAGCCAATTAAAAGCTATGCACAAACCAAAAACTGTGCAGATTGCAACTGCGGTGGTAAGCCCACTGTTGTTATTGCAACTACTCCCAAAATCAACACTGGCCGTGGTTGGGTTAATGAAATAACCACAACTTCTACAGCTCCAAGAGTAAACTTGAATAATGTAAAAACAACTATCTCAAGTATCTCTGGCGATGAAACCAATTCTTTGCGAAGCAAGGGCGTACAACTTTCCGAAAGCAATAGTTTAAGTGTGGAAAATATCCAGCTCACACCCAACACACAGACAGGGATGTTCAACTTGGACTTCAACTTGCCATCTTCCGGGAACACATTAGTCCGCATTTACAACCTCACTGGCAGGGTACTCTACGAATATGATTTGGGTAATTTTAGTGGTAAGTTCAGCGACAGCGTGGATATTTCACAAAACGGAGTGGGAAACTATTTCCTTGAAATCTCCCAAAGTGGAAAAGTTTTTACAAAAAAAATAACCCTTACCAAGGGCTAATTTTAAAGTCACATCCAAGAAAAGGCTTGATTGTCAGCGGGCAATCAAGCCTTTTTTGCTTCTAGGTTTCAGCAAATAATTGCTTTGCATAAATTTCTCTGCCACAAACATTTTGATTTCAACCGGAACTATATTTACCTTTGCCCCGCTTTAATAAAGCGACTATGATTTTTTTCAAACATCATCATTAATATCCCCTTGTAGCTCAGCTGGTTAGAGCGCCGGATTGTGGTTCCGGAGGTCAGCGGTTCGAACCCACTCGAGGGGACTTTAAAGCATTACTTCTTCGGGGTAATGCTTTTTTCTTTTCTGAAAACAAGGATTGAATCATAGAACGATGGAAGTATTGAATGCCCTCGTGCCCTAAGTTCTTCTATCCTTTTGCCCTTCAATCCTTCAACCCATCCAAAATGGAAAGAGGTAACATCCCACGCAAGATCAAAGGTTTTCGGGACATCGATGCAGACCTGAACGAACTTCGGCAAACTATCATTCGTGAGGCTGCCAAAGTTTATCGGTCCTATGGTTTTGAGCATTGGGATACCCCTGTGCTGGAATATGCCGATGCTCTTGGCAAGTACATGCCCGACGAAGATACCGTTGACAAGGGTGTTTATAATTTCCGGAATCCTGAAGAAGAACCAGTATTGCTCGCAGATGGCTCCGAAATGCGAGACGCTGATGCCAAAGTTGTCATGGAATTTCATCCACTGGCAATGCGGTATGATTTGACTGCACCGCTTGCAAGGGTTTACTCTGAGCGGCTTTTCATGGATGTAAAACGAGGGCAAATCATGGAATCAAATGCGCCGTTGTTCCGCCGTTTCCAGTATGGGCCCGTGTATCGCTACGAATTGAAATTGCTGCCTGGCCGCTTTCGGGAGTTCTGGCAACTTGACTTTGACACAGTTGGAACTTCAGACGTAGCTGCTGATGCCGAGGCTTGCATGATTTTGTCCGATGCTCTTGAAGCTATTGGTTTGGAACGGAGTACATACATCGTGAAAGTCAACAATCGAAAGGTTTTGAAAGGCTTTTTGGAGTCGGTAGGAATCGAAAATGAGGAGCAGGAAGGTGCCGTTTTACGGGTCATCGATAAGCTGGACAAAATTGGTTGGGACGATGTGAAACTCGAACTTGGACAAGGTAGGATAGATGCTTCCGGTTCCAAAATTGATGGGCTTGGATTGGCAGAGGTGACGATTGATAAAATTGTTTCTTTTCTCAAATTGGCCACTGGCGTATCCACCCGGCTAGAAGTTTTGCAAAAGTTTGAAGCAGTAGCTGGCGGCAACCAAACTGCCGCTGAGGGAATTGCTGAACTGAAAAAAATGGATGCACTTTGGGCCAAGCTTGGCTTCGATGAAAGCAGAATCACTTTTGACCCATCGCTAATGCGTGGAATGGCCTACTACACAGGCCCCGTTTTTGAAGTGGAATCTCTGCTGACTTACAAGGACGAAAAAGGTAGGGAACGCAAGGTTGGTTCTATCTGTGGAGGTGGACGTTATGATGGTTTAGTTGAAAAATTGCTCGGCCTGAAAGTGCCTGCCACTGGTGCCTCTATCGGTGTTGACCGATTGGCAGAGCTGTTGCGGATGGCAAAGCCTGGTGATGTAACGGCGCAAGGCCCTGTTTTCATTGCTTATTTTGACGATGAATTACAAACTGAATACTATCGGATTGCTAGGTTATTGCGAAATGCAGGGATTGATGCGGAGGTCTATGTCGGCAATGCCAAAGGCTTCAAAAAAATGAAAAAGCAGATGTCCTATGCTGATGCAAAAAACTGCCCTTTGGCTATTTTGATAGGCACAGATGAAGCTGCTAAAGGCGTAGCCACAGTTAAAAACTTAAAACTCGGCAAGGAACTGGAAAGCACCACTACGGATAAACAAACTTGGATTAGTCAGGTCCAACAGGAAGTTGCAATGTCAGATTTGGTAGCATACGTTGAAAAACAATTGGCAAAATGAAATCAGCCATTGAGTCTATGTTGCTCGACAGCATTTCTATGAAAAAAGCAATGCTGCATGACGACCATCTGTTGACAATTATAGAAGGCGTGGTAAAACAAATAGTGGAGACTTTTGAAATTGGCGGTAAAGTGCTTTTTTGTGGAAATGGTGGCAGTGCTGCCGATGCACAACACTTAGCTGCTGAACTCTCTGGAAGGTTTTATTTCAACCGCAAAGCCTTGTTCGCAGAAGCCCTCCATGTCAATTCCTCCTTTATTACTGCTGTTAGCAATGATTTCGGTTTTGAGGCAGTTTACGAAAGAGCCGTGGAAGCAATGGGCCGCTCCGGCGATTTGCTTTTTGCAATCTCAACCTCTGGTAATTCAATTAACGTGCTTCGAGCCATCAAAAAAGCGCAGGAAATCGGGATGAAAATAGTTGGAATGACTGGAGAAGAAGGTGGCCAAATGGCCAGCCTCTGTGATTTTATTCTTAAAATCCCTTCATCTGATACACCAAGAATCCAAGAAGGTCAGGTGTTGATTGGACATGCAATTTGCGCATTGGTGGAACGACAAATCTTTGGCTGAAAAAATGCGCCAGCGTATTTCAGGTTTTTATGGCATCAACCTAAATGAATCAAAAAACTTGGTTCCTTCTGAGTTGAGGCTTTTGTCCTTCCAAGCGATAGTTTGTAGCGCATAATAACGACTTCCCACAAGATAAGCCCGGTTTTTAATAACTGCCTTGCCACCCAAATAATCAATGCGCCAAGTCTTTCCAGGGTAGCTATTTAATTGAATATCAGCAGAGTAGGTGAGTTCTCCTTTGACTGTTTCGGCAGCTGCTTCGATGGTTTCCTTAAAAAAATCATCGGCTAATCCTGTCGAGTCAGCGAACACGACACTCGCTGGGTAGTCGCAATAGCTGACCATGTAGAAAAGGTTGTCGGCGGTTGAATCTTGAGTTTGAAAGAAAAAAGTATGGTAAACAAGGTCTCCGACATCCGTTTTCACTGAATCGGTTTTTTCGGTAAAATCACCGGGAACTTGGATTTGAAAATGCCCATCTGGGCTATTGAATATTTGCCAAGTGTTTTGAATAAATAAGGTTGTTGCCAACAAAAAAAGTACGGAATTCATGCAAAATTTAATTTGTACAATGCTGTAGAGAGGTTGCTAGCATCATTAAAGTTGTATGGCATTTATTTTACGATTCATCAAAATGGGTTATAAAACTCATTTTTAAGATAGATCCGCCAGCATTTTAAGCCTGAATGTCAGTGATGAATCATAACCTTACCCTCAAAAACCATCTTTCCATTAGTCGTTGCTACCACTTGATAAATTCCAGTAGGCTGTGTCTGAAGATTAAATCTGTAATTTTCATTTTGAAGAGAAGCACCATTTTCCTCAAAAACAATTTGCCCAAGTTGGTTGAAGACACGAAGGTCGAGCTTGGAGTGTGAGGACTTGGAGGTATTACCCAATGTGAAATTTCCGCTAGATGGATTTGGGTAAAGTACAAAATCAGCACTTCCAACAGGATTGTCAATTGTTTTAGAAATAAAATCCACCGTCACGTAGCCAGTGATGTCACAACTATTTGCATCAACCGCTGTAACACTGTAAAGGCCGGAACTCAAATCGGAAATAGTTTCTCCAGTATTAGCATTGCTCCAGTAGTATTCAATGGGGGGCGTACCACCTGATGCAACGGCAGTTGCAGAACCATTCGGTCCAATCAATTGGGTCTGAGGCGAGGAAGTAACGCCCATTTGCAGTGGTGGCGGTGTACCCAATGTGAAATGGGTGGTAAATGGACAACCTTGACTGTCAAAAATGACAAGCATGTAGCTGCCTGCGGGAACATCAGTAAGGTTTTGTTCAGCAGAAATTGCGTCCCAGTTGAAAATATAATTCGGTGTGCCCCCAGATACAGCAATATTGATGAAGCCATCGCTGTCTCCAAAACAGGTTACCCCTGCTGAGTCTAGGACAGTTACAGAAATAGCTGTATCCGGACTGCTAACTGTGTAAGTTCCATTGCGTTCACAACCATTATTGTCAAACACAGTGAGTTGATAATTGCCAGCTGGTAGGTTTGAAACTTCTTGAGTGGTAGCCATATTGCTCCATTCATAATGATAGGGCAAATCACCACCATGTGGCAGAGCGAAAATGCTACCAGTATTTCCACCAAAACAAGCAACATCATGCACCACGACTGAATCCAGCAAAAAAGTAGTTGTCGGTTCAAATACCGTAGTCATCGTAGTTCCTGTACACCCAATTTGGTCAGTGACAGTCACATGATAATTCCCTGCCGAGACCCCATTTAAATTCTGATCAATTGAAATGGAGTCTCCAGCGGCATTTTCCCAATAAAAGGAATATGGCACAAGGCCACCGCCTACCATCAGTGGGATTGCACCATCTGTCCCACCTTTACAGTGGACATCCATCACTTGGCTGCCCGCTATTGTTGGATTAACAGCTCCAAAAGTAGAAATCGGCATTAGTGGCGAAACTGCTGTGCAACCCGTATTGTCAGTGATAGTTACCCGATACTGTCCAGTTGGCAAGTTGTCGTTCATTAGGGTTTGACTATCGGTGGTGCCGTGTACGCTGTTGCTCCAATTGAATTGATAGGGTACGGCACCTCCTTGTATGTCCACACTGAGCTGCCCAGAATTTGTTCCCGCACAAATCACTTCGTTACCAGTCGAAACTTGCTGAACATTGATAGCAGTGTATTCAGGTGGCACTTTTACAGACATAAATTCAATAGTACAACCGGCTGCATCTGTGATAGTCACGTGGTAGTCCCCAGCAACTGGATTCATTAGACAGGTGGTAGTATCGCCTGTTTCCCAAGCAAACTGAAAAGGGGCAATTCCACCATTTACATTGACGCAGACATTGTCCACTTGAACTGATTGGCAATTTCCTGTCGGAACCCCCAAGTTTGAAATTGGGACCAATTTGTCTGGTGCGTCTACGTAAAGTGGCGGCAGACTGGTTACACAGCCATTGCCATCTGTTACAACGACATTATAGCTTCCTTCAGAAAGACCACTTACGTCTTCCGTTGAAGAACTGAAAGTGGCAGAGGGGTTCGACCATTGGTAAGAATAGGGTAACGTGCCGCCAGAAACGCTGATATCAATTCCACCTTCGTTTCCTTGGTAGCAGGCGATATCTTCGATGTTTTCCAAAGAAACCACTAATTCAGCTGGTTCTTGAAGTGTGATGATATTGAAAGAATTGGTGCAACCCAAAGCGTCGTGAACAGTGGCAGCAAAGTTTTGTGCTGGTAAATTGGTGGCTACTGGACCAGTTTGCCCATCGCTCCAAAGTATTGAATATGGTTCAGTGCCTCCCGAAACTGTCATGGCCAATTGCCCAGTTTGCCCAAAACAAAGCGGTGAAAATGCTTGGTAATCCAAAACAAGAACCTGAACTGAGTCAATGGTAGTAGTATGGATGCTTTTGCAGCCGTTAGCATCAGTAATGGTTACTGAATATTGGCCATAAGATAGTCCTGGTAGGATAGGGCCAGAATCGTCCGTACTCCATTCATAAGAAAAAGGTGGCTGCCCGCCGCTTTGCACAAACGCCTCCAATTCATTTTCATCTCGCCCAATACAAAAAGGGCCTGTCTGGTTGATACCTGCAGTCATGATTTCGGGTGAAGCTATTGGCCCGAAACTAGCAGTTGCTGTGCAACCATAATTATCCGTCGCAGTAACCTCATAAGTACCATTGCCAATGCCCATTAAGTTCTGCATGGAAGAGCCATCGCTCCAAGAATAGCCAAAATTGCCAACACCTCCACTTGCATTGATATTCACATAGCCGTTAGTTTGTCCGGCACAATCCGGCGGATGGATTTCACTGGCAGTAATACTTATCGGCTGAGGCTGTGTTAAATTGATGGATTGGTTAAAAATGCAGCTTTTTTGATCCCGTACGGTTACCGTATAGCTGCCTGCAGCAATATTGGACAAGGTGGAACCCGAACCGCCATTGTTCCAAACATAGGAATATGGCGCCGTTCCACCTTCAGCTGTAACTGTTATGCTGCCATTGCTTTGTCCATTGCAACTTGGCTGTTGAAAGCCCAAAGCGGCCAAGGAAATGGGGGATGGTTGGTCAACTAAAATTTGGGACAGTACAGTCGAACACCCATTTTCATCTGTAACAGTCAAATTGTATTCTCCAGCTGCCAACCCCGAAATAGAAGGTGAGGTAGCGTTGTAGGTTCCCGTTGAATTGCTCCATTGAAAATTCAAAGGGGGCGTTCCTCCAAAAATGGTCAAATTGATGGCTCCATCATTGCCTCCAAAGCAACTAATTGAACTTACTTCAGATTGCACGGATAAGATTTCAGGTTGGGTGACAGGGATATTGCTTACCACATTCTGACAGTTGCCTTCCGTTACTGTCGCAGAATATGTGCCTGCAGTTAGGCCACAAATACTGGGCCCAGTCATATTATTGCTCCAGGTCACGGTGGTGTTTTGCCCTGCAATGATATCTAATGAAATACATCCATCTGACCCTCCTTGACAGCTCACGTGTTGTACGTTGTCCACTTCTACATTGGCTGCTGGCCCGTTCACAACAACGACAGGTACGACCACTCGGCACTGTTCAGGTGAACTATCTGTAACAGTAAAGGCATAAGAGCCTTGGGTCAAATCTGTCAGCATGAGCCCCCCAGCTTGTGGGGGAATTGGCGCACCTGCCCAAGTGTAATTGAAAGGTGGCGTTCCGTCCAATGGCGTAAGGTCGATTGTGCCGTCACTGCCAAGACAAGTGGTGACTGGGCTACTAGCTGTAACGATTTGGCTGATATTAACAATTGTAGTAACCGCCAAGGTATCAGCACTGGAGCAACCGCCAGCATCTGTGATAGTCACTGCATAGGTATTTACTGTGCCAAGATTGTTGTCACTGAAAATTTGGATAGAGTCATTGATTGAGCCTGTGTTCCAAATATATTGGTAAGGTCCAGTACCCGTCCCCATATTTTCTACTGAAATGAATTTGGTTGAGTTTCGGCAAAGTGTGGGGGCATCTGGAATGAAGGCAGCGGGACCTGGCTGGACTGTGTAAGTCACCATCAATGTATCACGACAACCATTTACAGCTTCTGAGACGAAATAATAGTCAGTTGTTGCATTTGGGGTTACCACAGGTCCAACTTCTTCACCTGGCAAAAAAGGTAAATGGTCAAAATAGGAAAGACTGCCGTTCAGGCCGTTCTCGTCGTTAACGTTAACTGAGTTTAGGTCAAAAGTTTTACCAAGGCACTCTCCTGGAGTATCCGAAGTAACCAGTTTTGGGCCGGGTAAAATAATGATACTGGCTGGAGTCCGTTCATTCGAAACACAGCCTGCGAGGGTGTTTTCCTCAGCATAAAAGACCAGTTCCAAAGTGTCCAAACTGTGGTTGACAAGTAAGGTTGGGCCTGGGAAGAGCGTATCACCAATCCCAATTGCAGTACCACCTGTTAACGATTCATACCAGCTTATTTGCCCAAAATTCACTGGTTGAGCAGATACAAAACCATTACCGCCACTACAAACGATGCTACCTTGTGTAGTGACTGGCATTACAAAATACTCGTCAACATCGCCGTTGCAATTGCTGTCGAAATCATCGCAGAGTATCTCCTGTTCGCCTGGGTTTTGGTAAAATTCCTGGTCGTTGCAATCAGTATCATTGTCTACGTAACCTGGGAAATTAGCTGGCTGGCAAGAGGCAATGTATTGGTCAGGTGTGCCGTAGCCATCACCGTCTGCATCCCGGTAGTACACATAGTTGGGAAATCCCAAATCAATGGAGCCGTAAAAAACAATATTGTCAATGGCGAGATCGGCAAATTTACCATTGCCGCCCTTGCCATTGAACCTGAACTGAACGGTCTGGCCGTTGTAATCGTCAAGGTCAATGAATTTACGATGCCACTTGTTTCCCTTATTTCCTGCAACTGTCCACAATGTCGCCCAAGTCACCCCCCCATCTATACTGGCCTCAAATGACAAACTGCCGATATGTACCCCGAAAAGATGGTAGTCGAAAGACATATCGCAGGAGTCAGGATTTGCAACAACTTGAATGCAATCGGAAACAAGCATAGCCCGCTTACCATTGGTACAACCGCTTCCTGATGCTTCCAAGTAAATGTAATTTCCGCCACCAGGATTGTCACCGTTAGGCCCAGTATTTTCGGTGATAGTGGTATCCGTATTTACCAACCAGTCGAAATTATCGTTGAGTGCATTTCTCCAAGGTCCAGTGATAGGACATGTTGCGCCGCAAAACGGTGTGCAAAGTGCCTGATTGTTGAAGTTTTCGACAATGGTTGCAGGTGGTGGAGAACAGGTCGTGCTGACCTGCACCGGACACGAGTTGATGGAATAAACTCCCGGAGCACAATTTTCTCTCAGGTAAACTTCATAGGTTGAGTTTGGAGCCAAGCCGCTAATCTTGGGCATTGCGCAGCTACCTATTATGACGGTACCGTTTGCTCCAGGTTGGTCATCGTTTCCAGGTGTAAATCCTACTGGGCCATATTCAAAAATCAGGTTGGAGCAAGTTGAGCCTTTAGTCCAACTGAAAACAGCTGAGGTGGAATCAACTTCCTCCACTGTCACGTCCGTAGGGGGCTGGCAGTCCGTCGTTTCAAATACCAACTCTACGAATTCCAAATAACCATAATTGGCGATTCCATCATCACAGACCATCAGCGTCCAATGGCCAATGGGGGAGGTGCCGTCATTGAAGTCGGCGAAATTGCCTTCTGGCAAATAAGCCCCAAGGAACGGGGCAGCGGCGTTGCGAATGTTTTGGAGGTTGCACGCACCAGGTGAAGTACTTGCTCGAAAAACAGTGTATTCGTCGCAGTTCCCGTTAGGATTTCCATAATTGCTGTTCACATCACCATTGTCTGTGCTTACTTCAACAAGGACTCCTGAAGGCGATTTTAGGTAAATGTCAAGGTCAGCATCCCAGTCGTGTTGTATAATAAGTCGCAATTCTTTTAAATAAACATTTGTGCCAAGCGTAGTGCCAGGAGCAGTGGTCACATCGACCTGGAATTCGTTGAGCGGGCCGCAGGACTGCTCGATGAAAAGCCCGAGTCCGCAAGCTGATGGGTTGGTCAACACTGGAGGGTTTGCATCGGCCAGCAACATAGAAGCACTGGTGAGCAGGCATGTCCAAAGGAGGAAAAATCGTTGGGTCAAAACGGTCATACTGGTTGTTCAGAAGTGTAAAATGTTCGATTCGTTATCAACTTAAGGTTTGTGGTGTGGTGGGTTTAGGTGTCTAAAGTATTCAAGCGTTTCCAGGAAATTGTTAGGCTAAGGTACTGATTTGCAACAAATTGCAAAAGTAAAGCTGTGATTGCAGCTGCTTTTTAGTCGGGTACTTTGCCTTTTATTCAGTAAACTCCTGTCGTTAACCATTTGTAACATACAGGTCTAAAATGTTCAGGTAGGATTGCCTATTCTAGGCTGGACAAAGGTAGGGAATTTGCCTCGAAATACTGGATACCAGCTTATCGGTATTTCTATTTCCATAAAATTGGCTTGCCTCTGTTACGAAATTTTATTTTTGCAAATGGCAAAATATGAATCATTTCAACAACAATCACCAAATGAAGGCCCTCCAAATCCGAACAAACCACATTGGCTATTGTATGTTATTGGCGCTATCATCATTATGTTTTTACTTCAAAAAATAGGATGTGGCCCCTTGAGGACTGAGGAAAAAATGGAGTGGATAGATAGGTAAGCTTGTAAAGCCTGATGCATGGCAAAAGTTGTATTTTTAGTTTGCGAAAGCTTTAAAAATGCTTGATTTTCACGATAGGAATAAAAAAAAGGAACCTGCCAAGTGGCAGGTTCCTTTTTTAGTTTTCAATACTACTTCTTGGATTACTTATCCTGTGAAGTAAACGAAGAACCAATATATTCCCGGTTCATCCGAGCGATATTTTCCACAGAAATTTCTTTTGGACATTCTGCTTCGCAAGCGGTGATATTGGAACACATACCGAAACCTTCTTCATCCATCTGGTGAACCATTTTTTGTGCACGTTTCTTTGCTTCCACTTGCCCCTGTGGCAATAAGGCAAGGTGCGAAACTTTAGCGCTCACAAACAACATGGCAGAAGCGTTAGGGCAGGCCGCTACACAGGCACCACAACCAATGCAGGCAGCTGCTTCGAAAGCTTTACCAGCAACATCCTTACCAATGGGAATTGTATTGCCATCGGGGGCTTGGCCAGTATCCACGCTCACATATCCGCCTGATTGGATGATGCGGTCGAATGCAGAGCGGTCAACTACGAGATCTTTTAACACCGGAAATGCTTTCGCCCGAAAAGGCTCGATGACAATTGTTTCACCATCCTTGAAATGGCGCATGTGCAATTGGCAAGTAGTAGTGCCGTTCATCGGACCATGTGGTTGTCCGTTGATGACAAGGCTACATGTTCCGCAGATGCCTTCCCGACAATCATGTTCAAAAGCTACTGGCTCTTTTTGGTTGGAAACAAGGCTCTCGTTCAACACATCGAGCATTTCAAGGAACGACATATGCTCGTTGGCTACCACTTGAAAAGTCTCGAATTGGCCTTTAACTTTTGCGTTTTTCTGACGCCAAACTTTTAGGTTCAGTCTCATTTTGATATGGTTGATAAGGGTTGATAGGGGTTGATAAGGGTTGATGAGGGCCAATTATCAACCTCATCAACTTTTATCAACCTTTATCAACCACTACTTATAGCTTCTAGCCGCTACTTTGATGTTTTCATAAATCAACAGCTCTTTGTTCAATTCAGGCTCTTGAGAGGTATCCTGCCAGCCCCATGCTGCCACATACATGTAGTGCTCATCGTCTCGCAGTGCTTCGCCTTCTTCCGTTTGGTATTCCTCCCGGAAGTGGCCACCACAACTTTCATTACGGGTGAGGGCATCAAGGCACATGAGTTCACCTAGTTCTAGGAAGTCAGCTACACGAGTCGCTTTTTCCAACTCAGGATTATACTCATCCGCTGAGCCAGGTACGTAGAGGTCGGCATAAAATTCTGCTTTAAGTTCCTGAATCATGCGGCGGGCAGTAGCCAAGCCTTCAGCAGTGCGAGCCATACCACAGTGATCCCACATGATTTTGCCAAGGCGACGATGGAAACTTTCGGCAGATTGTTTTCCGCCATTATTGATGAAGCCTGTCAAGCGTTGGCGTACAGACTGCTCTGCCTCCTCAAATTCTGGAAGGTCAGTCTTGAACTTTGGCGTCCTGATTTCTTTTGACAAAAATGTGCCGATGGTGTAGGGAATTACGAAGTAACCATCTGCCAAACCTTGCATGAGCGCAGATGCGCCCAGACGGTTGGCGCCGTGGTCACTGAAGTTGCATTCCCCGAGGGCGAACAAGCCAGGTATGTTCGTTTGCAAATTATAATCCACCCAAAGTCCGCCCATTGTGTAATGGACTGCTGGGTAAATTTTCATCGGGTGCGTGTACGGGTCTTCGCCTGTGATTTTCTCGTACATTTCGAAGAGGTTGCCGTATTTCTCTTCTACTACCGCCTTCCCTAAATCATAAATTTGTTGTGAAGATGGGTTCTCCATGTTCATGGAATGTGCCTTGGAGTGGCCGTAGCGGTCAATTGCTGCTGAAAAATCAAGGTAAACACCCAAACCAGTCGGTACGATGCCGTGGCCTTTGTCGCATTCCACTTTTGCAGCACGGCTGGCCACGTCACGGGGTACGAGGTTGCCAAAGGCAGGGTAGCGGCGTTCCAAATAGTAGTCACGGTCGGCCTCAGGGATGTCTCTGCCCTTCTTTTTGCCTTCCCGAATTGCCTTAGCGTCCTCAATATTTTTTGGTACCCAAACCCTGCCATCATTGCGCAAGCTTTCCGACATCAATGTCAGTTTGCTTTGATAGTCACCATACTGTGGTATGCAGGTTGGATGTATTTGTGTGTAGCATGGATTGGCCATGTAAGCGCCACGGCGAACTGCTCGCCATGCGGCAGTCACGTTGCACATCATGGCATTTGTGGAGAGGTAAAAGACGTTACCGTAGCCACCTGTTGCTAAAACAACAGCATGGGCTGCATGTCGCTCAAGTTTTCCCGTCACCAAATTTCGTGTGATGATACCTCTAGCCTTTCCGCCCACTAAAACAACGTCAAGCATTTCGTGGCGGTTATACATTGTCACATTACCCAAGGAAATCTGACGGCTGAGGGCTTGGTATGCCCCGATGAGTAGCTGCTGGCCTGTTTGGCCTCTGGCGTAGAATGTCCGCTGAACTTGTACGCCACCGAAGGAGCGGTTATCCAGCATACCACTATACTCTCTAGCGAAAGGAACACCCTGTGCCACACATTGGTCAATAATGTCCACACTGACTTCAGCTAGGCGATGGACGTTGCCTTCACGTGCCCGATAGTCGCCACCTTTGATTGTGTCATAAAAAAGGCGGTAAATGCTGTCGCCATCATTTTTGTAGTTTTTTGCAGCATTGATGCCACCTTGCGCAGCAATAGAGTGTGCTCGGCGTGGGCTATCATGAAAAGTAAAGCATTTGACATTATAGCCAAGCTCGCCCATAGAGGCTGCTGCGGCTGCCCCTGCCAATCCGCTGCCCACCACAATGACTTCGAGTCGGCGCTTGTTATCAGGCGAAACAAGCGGCATGCTGCTCTTGTATTTCGTCCATTTTTCGGCGAGTGGGCCAGAAGGTACGTTACCGTTGAGTTCCATATTGTTGAAGTAAAAAATTCAAAATAAAAGGTAAAGTCAAGCGTGGCGTAAGTAAAACACAATCGGAATCACCGCAAAACCAAGAGGGACCAATACCGAATAAGCAGCTCCCAAGAATTTTATGATTGGGGTATATTTTGGATGATTTAATCCCATGGTTTGGAAAGCCGATTGAAAGCCATGCCAAAGGTGAATGCCAACCACAACCATACAAATCACATAGAAAAGCACAAAGCCCAGGCTTGAAAAGGTCCTTTCTACAATGGCATAAAGGTTTCGGACCTCTTTGCCATCAATGTTAACAAGTTCGACTCCGTACCCTATTTCCCCGTAATGTTGCATTGCCCAAAACTGGATCAGGTGTATAATTATGAAAACAAAAATGACCAAGCCATAAGCCCACATGAATTTAGCTACACCGGGAGAAGTTTGTGTAGCACGGGTTTTAACTACTGCATAACCTTGTGTGCCTCTGGCTGACCGGTTTTTTGACCAAAGGAAAATTCCTAAAACAGCGTGTAACAAAATGAAAAAGAAATTGCCCTTTGAAATAAACTGAATCAACGGGTTGTGCCCCATGAATTCAGCATAGGTATTGAAGGCTTTTCCACCGTCGTCGTGTAATAATTGAAGGTTTCCGGCAAGGTGAACGGCCAGAAAGAGAATCAGAAAAAGTCCTGTCAAGGCCATCAACAGCTTTTTTCCGATGGAGGATGTGAGAAATCCGAAAAACCAATTGTTCATCTTCAACTTCGTTTTGTTGATTTTAGCGCCATGCAAGCAACTCACCTTACATACCGCCGGGCAAATGTATCTACTTAAATGATTTTAACAAAAACGAGTTGCTCAGGAAAGCCTGGGTGGTCTTATTTAGAATGGATAAAAATTTGGTTATTGGTAATTGCGGACTATTGATTGGGTAACCATTCCCCAATCAATACTTGCAAATCAGTATTAACCATTTATCCTTTAATTTTATACTTAACAGAAGTCTTGGTATTAGAGTTGCTCTGACCTAAGTGTTTGATTTTCAACAAGAGGATGTTTTAATTTTGTCCTTAAAACACCACAATTGAACATCCATTATCAAAAATTAAACACCAACCGACAGTGGAAAGCCGCTACCGGGGTCAGCCAA
>WGNL01000023.1 GCA_016124585.1 Bacteroidota bacterium
CGTACAGAACAGCTACGGTGGCGACGACGCTACGGAGTGGTTCGGTGGCACGGTGAACGGCAAGTACTTCGTGAACTTCCGCACGGTGGATGACATCTTCGACACTGACTTCGGATATTCTGGCAAAAACCAGTTCATGCTTGGTATCAGCGACCCGAATATCGCAGACGTGAGCGGCTCGAACGGTTTCGAATCTGACAACGATGCCCAAGGCTCAACCAATGGCCCGAAAACGAATGCACACTTCAGCAACGTGACGCTACTCGGCCCACTTGATTTCTCTTCAACAGTTAACTCCAACTTTAAGCGTGCAGCGCACATCCGCCGTTGCTCATACCTTGACATCTTCAACTCTACACTGACTGGTTTCCCAATTGGTTTGTTGTTGGATGGAGATTGTACTAACGCTGGCTTTATCTCTGGCGAAGTTGAATTCGAAGCAAATACACTTGTAAATGCAGCCGGTAAAAACGTAACAACCACTATCGCTGCATCCCTGCCAGCAATTTTCAATGCATTCACTACGAATGGTAATGACAGCCTTGCTTCTTTCTCTAACTTGATGTTGACCGACCCAGCTGGTTTTGCAGGTAACAACCCTGACTTCCGCCCGATGACTGGTTCACCACTTTGGTCTGGTGCCGACTTTACTAGCCCAACTGTCATGGATCCGTTTTTCACAGCTACGAACTTCCGTGGTGCATTTGGCGACACTGACTGGACAGATTGCTGGACTGAGTGGGATCCAATCAATGCGGATTACACACATAATGTAGACTACAGCCTGACACCTGGTTTTACATACTTAGCGAATGACCATGAAGTAGTTTTCACTGGTACTACTGCTGGTGCTGTTTCTTATGCTTGGGACTTCGGCGACGGTAGCCAAGGCAGCACTGCTGAAAACCCAACCTACACCTTTGCTGGAGGCGTTGGAAATATTGATGTAACTCTTACTGTAACTTCTTCTCGTGGTTGTGTAGCCGAAATCACCCAAACGGTAGGTCTGACTGCAACCCACGAAGTAACTGGCCTGACTGCTTTGAAAGTATTCCCGAACCCAACCAGCAACGTTGCCAATGTTGATTTCATGTTGAAAAACCAGATGGAAATCACCGTTGAATTGCGTGACTTGAACGGTAGATTGGTACGCACTGCTAACCAAGAGTTCCGCGCTGGCTTCAACCGCCACGAGTTGAACACTTCTGGTTTGAACTCCGGTGTTTACTTCCTCCGCCTAGTTTCTGCGGAAGGCGAGCAGACAGTTCGTGTTTCTGTGATAAAGTAATATCCTTAGCATAACCATTTAACCCAAGCCGCCCGGTAACTGCCGGGCGGCTTTTTTGGTAAAAAACATAACCTCTACTTAACTTAAACTTAAACTTGGAAATTATTTGGTACGCTTGATCCCTCGGAAATTTGCGCCCTTAATTTCACAACACAATTTCACAATGAAAGCGAACAAGTTTATTTTTTCTGCCCTCATCTTTATGATGTTGGCTTCCATCCTTCAGGCCCAGACGGGCAAAGTTTACGGAATCATCACGGACGAAACCAACAACGAGACGCTCATCGGCGCCTCCGTGTTAGTGGTGGAAACTGGTTCCGGTACGGTCTCTGACCTTGATGGCTCCTACGACCTGAAACTCGAACCTGGCAAATACACTTTGGAAATAAGCTTCACTGGCTACCAAACCCAGAAGGTTACTGACCTCGAAATAAAAGGTGGTGAAAATATCAAGATGGATTTCATCATGGGTTCCGGCACCGAAACGTTGGTAGAGGTTGTAGTGACTGCTGCCGCAAAACGCAACTCCTACGCTAACTTGATGCTGCTTCAGCAAAAAAGCGTGGCCGTGGTAACGGGTATTTCTGCGGAGCAAATGAAGCTTTCCCCCGACAAAAACACGAGCGACGTACTTAAGCGGGTCAGCGGAGCGAGTGTTCAGGACAACCGCTACGTGATCATCCGGGGCCTCAGCGACCGCTACAACACGGCACTGATCAACGGCCTCAGCCTACCTAGCACCGAGCCGGACAAGCGGGCATTTTCGTTCGACATTTTTCCTAGCAACCTGCTCGACAATTTGCTTATTTTCAAAACAGCTACCCCAGACCTTCCGGGCGAATGGGCTGGTGGTGTTGTGCAGTTGAACACCAAGGAAATTCCGCAGGAGGGTTTCGCAACTTTGAGCGTAAGCACAGGCTACAATTCTCAGAGTACTTTTAAAAACTATGAATCCTACAAAGGAGGCAAAACTGATTGGCTAGGTTTTGATGATGGTACCCGTGCCCTTCCTTCCGGGTTGGATAATGTACGTAAGGATTCCTTCAATGTAAACTCAGCCAACCAAGCCAAGTACGCCAAGGAATTTCCGAACGACTGGGCCATCAACCAGGAGAGCAGCATGAGGCCATCCGTTGGTTTGCAGTTTTCGGCAGGTCGCAGCTTCGGCAAATTGGGCGTTGTGGGTGCATTGACCTACAGCAACTCCCCCAAAATCACGACTGGCGAGCGCAACGATTTCAACGTTGACAAATCACAGTTGTACAACTACTACGATAAGGTTTACAAAACCAATGTGTCTGTTGGCGGCTTATTCAATCTAGCTTACAAGCTCGGCGACCGGAGCAAAATCCAGTTGAACAACACCCTGACGACTTCCAGCGATGACCAGCTTTTTGAGCGTACTGGTACCGATATTGAGCAGACGCGTCTCATCCGCTCCAACTCGATGTTTTACACCAGCAACCGTATGTTCTCTAGCCAATTGATTGGCGAGCATGCGCTCACTGCTAGGCAAATTAAACTTACTTGGGCCCTTGGCTACAACCGCCTGACTCGTGATATCCCATCCTATCGCAGGATGTTGTACCTGAAAAATTTGGATGCTGCGGAAAATGATCCCTACATCGCAGTGGTGCCTTTCGGCAACCCATCACCAAACTATGCTGGTAATTTTTATGCCGATCAGGCAGAGAATTTCTATACTGGACGCCTTGACTTGACAGTTCCATACCTCATGGGAAGCAAAAAAGGTAATTTCAAAGTAGGTGGCATGTGGGAAGACAAAAATCGGGAATTTGATGCCCGTTTGTTTGGCTTCATCTCCTCTTTCCAGACTCCGCAGGAACTCTACTCGCTTCCTATTGACCAGATTTTTGATCAGAAAAACATCAGCGAACAAGGTTTCCGCATGAAGGAAACTACTGACCGTTCGGACAGCTATGATGCTGGCTCGAATCTCTACGCTGGTTACGGAATGATAGAGCAGTCGTTGACGAAAAACCTACGTTTCATCGGTGGTGCAAGGGTGGAGAGTTTCCACCAGGAACTAAACTCGTTTAAGGTACAGAGTACTACCCCTGTCAATCTTGATACTACAACGGTGGATGTGCTACCAAGTGCTCACTTGATTTTTGCCCTTAGCGATAGCACGAACCTCCGCGCTTCTATTTCAAAAACAGTTGCTCGCCCAAACTTCCGTGAGCTTGCGCCATTTTCTTTCTTCGACTTCTTCTTGTTCGCTGGTGTGGATGGAAATCCCAACCTCAAGCGTACAAACATCCTGAATGCCGACCTGCGTTACGAGACTTACCGCAAAGGTTCTCAGTATTTTGCAGCTTCGGTTTTTTACAAAAAATTCAACGACCCAATCGAGCAGTTTTACAACAACGCACAGGGTGCAGATACTCGTAACTTCCAGTGGCGTAACGTGCCTAGTGCGATAGACCTCGGTGCTGAGTTGGAGTTCCGTCTCAAACTGACGAAGATTGCACCAGTGCTTCGCAACGTGACAGCATTCGGTAACTTCTCTTACATCTACTCCGACGTGGATATCAGCACCTTGCCGGGTGCAAAAGCACGGCCTCTTTACGGTCAGTCGCCTTACCTCGTGAATGGTGGCTTGACCTACGACAACCGCGATTACGGCTTCAGCACGACCTTATTGGCAAACCGGATTGGCCGCCGCATCTGGGTGGTGGGTCAAGACCAGTACCTTCACACTTGGGAAAACCCTCGGACAGTGTTGGACTTTCAGGTTACGAAGAAAATTGGCCAGTATGGTGAGCTGAAGTTAACTGTTGGTGATATTTTGAACCAAGAGGCTGTGTTCTACCAAGACCAAAACGACAACGGCAAATACGATGAAAAAGACGATACGAAAATAGTTGGGCAGAAATTCGGGACGAACATCTCGTTGGGCTTCAGCTACAATTTTGGCAAAAACTAAAAAACGCTTTTGTGAAATTAAGCTTGTGCAGCGCTGGGAAACTGGTGCTGCATTTTTTTTTATAAAAAGCTGCTAATCAATTGCCTAGCAGGCCTTGGTTGCCTTCGGTCAATTGATTGATATTTTGGATGGCGCGGGTGTTTACGAGGATGTCCATCTGTTCACGAGCGGTTTTGTTCAAAATTTCGAGGCGCTGTTCCTTGGGGCTGTCCCATTCGAGCAGCTTCGCGTTGAGTGACTGGAGGTTGGCAAGTACGAGCAGTTGCTCGGTGGAGGCATGGTCACGGAGATTGCCAGAAAGGTCTGGATTCGCGGCCTTCCATTCGCGAGAGGTCATACCGAAAAGCGCAAGGTTGAGCAGATCCGCCTCGCTGGCTTGGGCATAGGCTTCGCGGCGGGTATTCCAGTCAATGATGGGTACGAGGTGCTCGCGAACTGCCTCTGTGTGGATATGCCAATTAGCCTTGGCAAGCTGCCGCTTGAGGTTCCAGTCGAGGCCGAGGCGGGTGGATTCGTCGGTTTTGAGGCGCTGGAACTCCTTGATTATCAGCAGTTTGAAGGAAGGGTTTAGCCATGAACCGAACTCAAAGGCGATGTCCTTGTGGGCGTAGGTGCCGCCATAACGGCCTGCGCTTGCCCTTATTCCAATTGCATTGGTGCTATTTACCCAATCACTTACCGAAAGAACAAAGGTGTTTAATCCCACATTGCTTTTAATCACATCGAATTCGATGTGATTAAAATTGGGGTTGTTCAAACTTTCCCAAAGACCAAGGAATTCCACCGTATTTCGACTCCTCATCCAGTTTTGAATCACGATTTCTGTACGGGGATTGGATTTCTTAGCCATGTCGGTTAACGAGAAGTAATCCTCCTTGTCAAAATTATACAGCCTAATCGTTAAGTTCTCAACGAGCAGCGATGAATGAGTTTTTGCCATTGTGATGTCTTTTGGAATTCTAATCACATCGAATTCGATGTGATTAGAATTGATAGTGGATTTGTAATTCCATGAAACAACTGGGAATCACACCGTACAAATTTCTACTCCCTTCCGCAGTGCCGCCATCTTGTCTGCACCCTTCGGAATGAACTCCTGCGCCACATACCCCTTGAAGCCCGTCTCCGAAATGGCCCGCATGATGGCAGGGTAGTACAGCTCCTGCGTTTCGTCAATCTCGTTGCGACCCGGCACCCCAGCGGTGTGGTAGTGGCCGATATGTTCGTGGTGCTTTTTGATGGTGGCAATCACGTCGCCCTCCATGATTTGCATGTGGTAAATATCGTAGAGTAGCTTGAAATTGGGTGACCCAACTTTCTCCACCAACTCCACGCCCCAAGGGGTATGGTCGCACTGATAGTCAGGGTGGTTTACGCGGCTGTTCAGTAGTTCCATGACCACTTGCACGCCCAGTTTTTCGGCATGTTTTGCCAAGGGCTCCAAGCCTTTTGCACAAAAATCAATGCCCAGTTTGTCGTCCAAGCCCTTGCGGTTGCCAGAGAAGACGATAATGGTCGGGATTCCAGCATTGGCAGCTTTCTGGGCAAGGTCGAAGTAGCGCTCGTTCAGCATTGAGTGCAGGCCGGGCTGGTTGTAGCCATCGGTCAGGCTCTGGTTAGGATGTGAACCGAGGGCGCAAGTCAAGCCATATTTTTTCAAAACCGGCCACTCTTCCGGCGTGGTCAATTCGATGGAAGTTATGCCCATCGGTTTGACCTGTTCGCAGAGTTCTTCCAATTTGAAGTCGTTAAAACACCAACGACAGACGCTGTTGCCGTGCTTGCCAATAGTGGCAGTTGGTGAACTTACAGGGTTGGATGCTTTCATCCTTGGGAGGGCAAAGGCTGTGGCAGTGCCAAGTGCGATGTTTTTCATGGCGGTGCGGCGAGTGGTTGATTTTGTCATGATGGAATGTTTTGCCCAAAAGTAGAATCCAAAATTCGCAATCCCAAATCAGAAGGCGCATCACCATTCTGATATTACAAAAATGCTGGGCGTGGCTCCAGCGGCCAGTCTGGAAAGTTCTTTTAGGTTGTAGCTTGTCTGTGGCTGATCTAGCGCAGGGGTCTCCAAGAGGTAGTCCTTGTCAAGGGTGTAACGGTGGTTGCTGAAATTGTAAATGGCAAGGCCAAGTTTGCCGTGGTTGCGGCGTTTTTTCCACTTCCAGGTAGCGCTGAGGTCGAGGCGGGCGCTGCCTGGCAAGCGGGCTGCATTCAATTGGTCGAAAGCGAGCCCAAAAGTCTGGGTGTCGGCGGTGCAGTCTGGGCAAGGCTTTTGCACCACGCTGGGGATGGAGTAGGGGGTGCCACTGCGCATGCTCAGATTGGCAGAAAATTCCCATTTTTTCCAAGAATAAGTATTCACCCAGTTCAGTCGATGTCGCACGTCGTGGCGTGCAGGGAAGGGTTGGCCACCGTTCAATTCTGGGAACTGCATCTCCACTTTCCCTAGTGAGTAAGCCAGCCAAGTGCTGAACCTGTGCCAGCGTTTGCGAAGCAAAAAATCAAGACCCGTGGCAGTGCTTTCCCCATCGAAGTTCCACCCGCGGTCAAAGCCCGTTTCCACCCGCAAATTGCGCGAAGTGAGGTTCTGGTTTTTTTTGTGGTAAATCTCCATGTCAAGGAGGGAGGTCTTGTTTTCCCAACTCATTCCCAAGGTTGATTGCCAAAGCTCTTGTGCCGGTATGTAGTCGTCGGCCACGGCCCAGAGTGGTTCGCCTTGCCCAATGTCCCTGAAATCAATAATTTGGAAAACAAACTGCCAGTACCGCCCCAAGCTGCCTTTCAGGCGGAAATTCCCGTTTTCCGCTTCCATGTTTTTTCCAAAAGGAAACCAGTTAAAACTAAGTCTTGGCTCAGAATAAAACAGCCCTCGAATAGGGAAGCTGTTCTCCCGAACGCCTAATGTAAAGTCAAGTTTCTCCGTAGCTTGGAAGTTGAAATCTGCGAAAAGTGTGTGCAGCCCGGTGCGCACGGTATCGTTCTTCCAAAGATGACCTTCAAGTGCCACAGCGTTGGTGTCGCGGAACACGAGCGACGACTCCTGTCCCATAAACTGATACCCAAACGACAACCGGTGGCGGTCGCTTACCTGCCAATCATGGTGCAGGTTGATGTCGAATTCGGTCATCGAGTTGCTGGTCGTGTAGCGGAAGATGAAGGGGCGGTCTCGGTCTTTCTCATTCCAATTGAAACTGTAATCGTTCTTGTACCCGCTCAGCGCAACATTGTATTTTATCTTAAAATTGGGCGACCAATCGGCACTGTGGTGCCAACTCATGCCAAAGTTGTTGGCAGCAATCACATCGCCAGTGGCAGTGAAATTAGTGCTATCGTCGTATGAAAAATAATAGTCGAGACGGTCGCCAGTCGAGAAGATACTAAGGGCGTTTTCTCGCGTTTTACGGCCCTTCCAGCGGAGTTTTAGGTTGGCGTCGCCAAAATTGATGACTGGGTTCCAAGTGATAAACTTATCGTTTTCGAGCGCTTTTTCCTGAAAGGCGACCCTGCCGTTTTGAAAAATCTGGTTGAAAAAATTCTTGTACGGGGTACTCTGCAACCCATCAATATAGCTGCGGCGAAAGGCAAAAAGCAGCGACACCCGGTCTTTTTTTAGGGGCACGTCCACATAAGCCTGTAGGCTGAGGAGGTTCATGCCAATCCCCCAGTGCGTCTTTGTGCCGTAATCCTGTTTCGCAGCAATGTCAATCACACTGGAGTTTCGACCACCGTACTCAGCGCCGAAATTGCCGCGCCATACCTCCACTTCATCCACGATAAAAGGATTGAAGGCGTCGTACAGCCCGAAAAAATGCCCGGTGTGGTAAATGGGGATGCCGTCCAGCAGTACAAGGTTTTGGTCAGGGGTGCCACCTCGCACGTTGAGGCGGGAGCCGCTGTCATCGGCGGCGCTGATGCCTGGCAGCAGTTGCAGGCTGCGCAACACATCGGGTTCGCCCCAGCCGGGCAGGGTCGGCATTTTTTGTTTGTCAAAATGAAAACCACCCTCACTGGCGAGCTTGACCATGTCGGTGGCAAAATCATTGATGAGCACATCGGGCATGGTGAACACGTCCATATGCAGACGGTATTCCCGGCAGTTTTTTCCCACTTGTTGGCGGGCTGGATAGGCTAGCTGTTTGTAGCCTAAAAAACTGATAATCAAGGAGTCATCTTTTAAAAAATCGCCTTCGAGCACAAACTTCCCATCGGCTTCGGTGGTGGTGCCGTGAGAAGTATTTTTGATGTAAGCAATTGCACCGGGCAGTGGCTCATTTGTTTCGGCATCGAGGATGGTACCGCAGAGGGTCAAAGTTTCAGGTTTTGGTTTGGTTTCGGGCTGTTGATTTGGGATATCAGTTTTTTTTATCAGAACGTATTGATTGTCAATGATTTCGAAGTTAAGCGAGGTGCCTCGGAGGGTACGCTGGAGGGCTATTCGAAGTGGCAAGTTCTTGAATTTAACGTTGACCTTAACACCTTGAATGGCGGCATCGTCGAAGGAAAAGGAAAGCGAATAGTTTTTTTCAAAAAAATCGAGGGCAGTGCGCAGGTCTGTGTTTTGGAAATTGGCGGATAGGGTAGGGGCGGGCTGCTGGGCATTGGCCGTAGCAACACCAACCACCAAGAACAGGAGCGCCCAGCACCATTTTTGGATAGTTTTTGTCATAAAAAATCAGTGGGGTGTTGACAAAATTATCAGTGGACGAATATTGTGTCGCCGCGTATCTCGCAGTTGAGCTTCATTGGGTCGCAAACCATTTTCACGGCTTTTTTCAAGTCGGTGTTCACAAATTTGCCGCTGAAGGTTCGTTCGCCGAGACTGTCGGCCAGCACCTTGACGCCGTATTGCCGCTCCATTTCCCCAAAGACACGCGCCAGCGGGGCACTGCGGAAGGTGCTTTCGCCCTTGAACCATTTTGGGTAAAAACTCACGCCTTCCCGTCTTTGCATCTTGCCGCGCAAAACGGCCACTTGCTCGCCGGCCTTCAGAAGTACGCGCTCCGTTCCTTCGGGGTTCGTGACCTGCACTTTGCCTTCGGAACATTTCACCTCCAACTCCTCGCCGCGAGCGTACACATTGAAGATGGTGCCCACCACTTCCACCGAGCCTTGTTCTGTACTTACAGTAAAAGTCTTGCCTTTTTTGGCCTTGAAAAATGCCTCGCCGTCAAGGGCCACCTTTCGGCCTTCCTGCCAATCGGCAGCAGCGAAACCGAGCTTCGTCATGGCATTTAGCGTCACGACTGAACCATCCGGCAATTTGACTTCCTTGTTTTCCCCAACTTTAGTTTGGTATGCTGTGTCGGTGAACCTGAAATTATCATCGCTACTTGAAAACCACCAAATGCCCACTACGCCGATTAGCAATGCGGCGGCGATGGCGAGCCATTTACGACTGATGATTTGCGGCTTGCGATTGATGATTGTGGGGGCTTGACTTGGTTGAGCGATTTCGACGATTTTGACTTCAGGTTTCGGCTCAATGGCAGATACCTCCGGTATTGCCTCTGTAGTTTCGGATTCAGTGGGTTCTGACAGCCCACTGTCCACTGTCGAACTACCAATTTCTTTTTGAACTGCCAATTCTGCCGCTAGTTTTTGCCAAGCTAGGGTAGGGGAGTATTCTTCCATTTCCATGCCTTCAAGTGCATGGAGCATCTCGACGTAGTCGGGGTAACCTTCGAGGTTGCGAAGCGCCTCAAGGTCTTCTGGCGATAGCTCGCCAGCCAGCCAGCGGGCGAGCAAGGTGTCGTCGCCGTTGTGCTGGAGTTCGTCGTCGTGATGGTTATTTTCCATTTTCAAAAATTCTAGTGTTAAGGGCAACTGGTTTTGCCAGCTGTCAAGTCTCGGTCTTTCAAGATGGCAGAAAACTGCTCTTGTGCGGCTATCGGGCAAACCTTTTCAAGAAAATCTTGCGCAGTTATTTGGTCTGTGTATTCCGTGAAAAAAACGGCCTTGCCTTTTTCGACATAAATTTTGGCATCTTCGTAAAAGTCGTCAACGAAAGCGTCCTCTGTCAACAGCCAATCGAAGGATGCAACCAATGCTGGGGCCAATTCAGTAGCGTTTTTTTGACCAATGGACAAGTTCCGGGCATGCGCTTCCTCAATCAGCCAGCGGCAAAACTCCTTTGCTTTGCTTTCTGACAGGGGAAACCCTGTATCGGGGTTTTCAAAGCTGTCAATATTGTCAGGTTCGATTGCATCAAAACCCTTGTCCTTTATCATGTCAAGCCTAGCACGCAAGATGGGAGCCAGTTTGTCAATTTGGCGAATGTCAAGCCATTTTTCACCCTCCCATCCATCGTAGTCATTGCCGACGACACTTGCCGGGAAGTCCCCAGCGTCGGGCCGATAGTCCTCCACCGTTCCAACGGAGAGGTATGCAATGACCTTTTTGCCTTGCGAATGAAGTTTGCCCACTACGGCTTTGGAGGTTGTAAAAGCATCCAAGTCCACCACTTCAGCATCGAATTCATCAGCTGTAGTCACATCGTCAAGCTGCCAGTCAAATGAGAGGCCAGGTGCAGGCTTCCACCAATTGCCCTCGTTAGTGGGCAGTTTTTCTTCGTCTTTTCCGCAGGAAAAAAGTAAGGCAACTGAAAATATGAAAAGGAAACGAAGCTTCATGGATTTTTTACTGTTGTAAACGATTGATTGGGGCTTTTCCCTACTTTTATTGGTCAAATTCCTTTCAGAATCTGTCGCAATTCCACCAGCGCCAAGTGCATCCGCTTCTCGACAGCCTTGACGGAAAGGTCAAGATAAGTAGCAATTTCAGCATATTTCATCTTATCCATTCGGTTCATCAGAAATACAACTCGTTGGTTTTCAGGTAATTGGGCGATAGCTAGTTCAAGGCGATCTTGCAGCTCTTTGGTTTCGAGGTCGAAGTGAGGGGTTTCTTCGGTGGCTTCCTGTGGAACCGCTTGCCGCTGGAATCGGAGCACTACTTGCTCGTGCTTTTTTTCATCCAAAAAAAGATTCCCAGCCACTGCAAAAAGATAGCTTTTTGCCTTCTCGAAGGGCACTTTGGAGCAGTCGCGCCAGAGCCGGAGGAAGGCTTCCTGGGCAAGGTCGTCGGCCTCGTTGCCGTTAGCGCCCTTGTAGTAGAGGAAATTGCGCAGGTGCCGGGCATGTGCGTAGAAGAGTTCCCGATAGGTAGGCTCGTGGCAGACATTTTTTTGCGGGAGTGAATCCATGATTGCAAAGGTACAATTGTGCTGGAATTTGCAAGTTGATGGTTGGGCCTTCTGCTTTTTTTCACAAAGTTTAGTTTGATTAAAAAATCGTGGTAGGGTTTTTTCTGTTAAAGCCGTTTTCATATCAAACCTTTGTGAAAACCACTACATCGGATTAGTTTTAGGGCTAATTCCTTTATCAAGCCACCAATCTGACATTTCACCAAAATAGAATTGCAACATGACTGTAACTACGCTGAACCGAAGGTCATTTTTTCAAAAATTGCGGAGCAACACCGAGGAAAAACCGGTGGAACGGACGGATTTTTTTGGAAACAAGATTGAGCTTTTTGCACCCATCAGTAGCCAGGAACTGCCGTTGGTGCCACCGCCTACCACTACTATCGCCTTGGTCGGTGGCTTGGAGCCGTACACTGGCCCGTGGGACTATGAGCAGGCGGCACACCTGCTTCGGCGCACCACCTTTGGCCTAAAAAAATCCGACTTGGAGACGCTAATGAGCCTGTCCATGGATGAGGCAGTTGATAAATTGCTGGGTATAAACGAGCCAGCATATATGGAGCCCGCCCCTCCCGTTTATAATTATTATAATCCAATAGACAATGATGGATATGAGGAAGTGACCGTTCCTGCAAACCTGCCATTTTATGATGGATTGCCAGCATTGGCACTTGGGGAGACTTGGGTGGACCGCCCCTACAACAATGACGCCGAGGGCTACCGGACCGAGAGCTTTCGGGGATGGTGGCTTAATTTGATGTTGGGGCAAGGGATTAGTATTCGAGAGCGGATGACTTTGTTCTGGCACAATCATTTTGCCACGCAAACGGAATCGGTTTTTTACGGTAAGGTTTGTTACAACCATAATCAATTGTTGCGCGGAAATGCACTGGGCAATTTCAAGGAACTGACCAAGCTAGTCACCAAAGATGTGATGATGCTTTTCTATCTCAACGGCTATCTCAACAACAAGGACGCACCCGATGAGAACTACGCAAGGGAACTACAAGAGCTTTTCACCATTGGCAAGGACAATCCTGACCACTACACTGAAGAGGATGTGGTGCAAGCTGCGAGGGTACTCACTGGCTGGACGATTGATTGGAATACGTATTACACAGATATTCAATCAGTATTCTACACTGGCGCCCACGACCAGGGGGACAAGCAGTTCAGTGCGTTTTACAATAATACTATCATACAAGGTGGAACGGATGGGGAAACAGAGCTGGATGCACTGCTTACCATGATTTTTGATAAAAACGAGGTGTCAGAATACCTCTGCCGCAAGCTCTACCGTTGGTTCGTTTATTACCATATCGACGCCACAACGGAGCAGAACGTGATTCAGCCTCTGGCACAAATCTTTCGGGACAACAACTACGACATACTACCCGTGCTGGAAACCCTCCTCAAAAGCACCCATTTCTTCGATGCAGTGAACAAGGGCTGCTATATCAAAACACCTGTTGATGTTGTCATTGGCTCCATGCGCAGCTTTAACATGGACCTGCCTTCAAATACTATGTGGGACGATTTTGTAATAAAATACTTTCTGCGCAATTTCTTGGAATCCATGCAGATGCTACCCGGCGATCCACCGAATGTGGCTGGGTGGCAGGCCTACCGCCAATCCCCACAGTTTTACCGGATGTGGATCAACAGCAACACGAGCCGCAACCGCAATTTTTATATTTATGCGATGTTTTCTGGTGGCTTAGCAACCAGCCAGACGAACATCATGCAGTTTGATGCAATTGACTTCGCTAGCCAATTTAGCGATCCAGGTAATGCCGTCACATTGATTGACGAGGTTACAAAATTGTTGCTTCCCCCGCCTGTTTCTGATACAATGAAGGCTTTCCTGAAGGCAATCCTCTTATCAGGTGCACAAAACGACAGTTATTGGACGGTCGCTTGGTTTTCATACGCCGATGGTGGCATCGACCAGCAAATGTGGGAGACAGTTCTGAAAACTCGATTGAATGCAATGCTGGGCTACCTGATGACCTTGCCAGAATTCCAACTTGCTTAAATGAATGATGAATAAAGGGTGAGGGCAATTAAATGCCAGTCCCCAATCAATATTTATCATTCCTAATTTCTCATTTATCATTCATTTAATATTATGAAAAGAAGAAATTTTCTACGCACGGCCGGTGTCACCGCAGCACTCACGCCGTTTTGTCATAATGGTTTCGCTCTTAATCCACTGTCAAAAAACAGCATGTTTGGTCAGTTGGGGGCGGCAGCCAATTTAAGCGGTAAAGTCATGGTATTCATTGAATTGAATGGTGGAAACGATGGCCTCAATACCTTAATTCCACTTGACCAGTACAGCAACTTGTTCCTGCATCGGGGAGGTATCTTAATACCAGAGAATAAGGTACTTAACCTAAATGGTGTGGATGCTACTGGGCTTCACCCTAGTATGACGGGGTTAAAGGAAATGTATGACGATGGCCTTCTCAGCATCGTACAAAATGTAGGTTATCCGGAGCAGGATTATTCCCACTTCCGTTCCATGGACATCTGGCAGTCTGGGAGTGACAGCAGCGAATATTTGGACACTGGCTGGATGGGCCGAGCCCTTGAGAGCGAGTATCCAGCCTTTCCAGAGGGATATCCAAATCCTGACAATCCAGACCCGCTGGCCATCCAGGTAGGAGGTTTTCAGCCGCTGTCATTTATGGGCAGTTCTTTCCCAATGGGCATGGTAGTTCCCAATAACCCCAGTGATTTTGACAATACATATCTGAACGAATATGTTGAGCCTGCTCCTGCTACGCCTTATGGTGATGAATTGGAATATATCCGGCTTGTATATGGTAAATCACAGGAGTATTTCGATGTGATAAAAAATGCAGTGGAGGCACAGCCTAGCAACTTGTCGAGTTTGTACCCTTCAGGTAATGAGTTGGCGGACCAGTTGCGTATTGTAGCAAGATTAATAGGCGGGGGCTTGACTACCCCAGTTTATGTCGTTTCGATAGGTAGATTTGATACACATAGTGAGCAGGTGGACAGTGCTGCCCATGAAGAGGGGCTACATGCCGAGCTTTTGGGGAATGTTTCATCTGCCATCTATGCCTTTCAAGATGACCTTCGTTTGATGGGTAAGGACGATAACGTAGCTGGCATGACTTACTCTGAGTTTGGCCGTACCATTGCTTCGAATTTTAGCGTTGGGACTGACCACGGGGCTGCAGCTCCGTTGTTTGTTTTCGGAAAAGGTGTAAACCCTGGCATCATCGGCGAGAATGCACAAATACCTCAGAACCTCGATCAAAGTGCTGATGTGCCAATGGCCCACGATTTCAGGCAAGTGTATGCAAGCGTTTTACAGGATTGGTTTGGCTTGACCAACATACAGGATATCTTGTTTCATGACTTTGACATCCTCCCAATTTTCAAAGGCTCTTCGCCAAGCGAGGAGTTTGTCAATCGAAACCGTTTCGAGGTGAGCAACTATCCTAACCCAGTCAGAACCTCAACCACAATCACGTTCACCAGTTTTTCTAATGCCAATGTGGTCATCAATTTGATGGACTCACAAGGTAGGTTCATCATGAAAATTGTGGAAGGCAGCTACCCAACTGGAGTACACCGTATCCGTTTCGATCGCTCAAACTTGCCAAGTGGAACTTATTTATATCAAGTCAGATTGAACGGAATTGGCGTTACGAAAAAGATGCTTGTGTTTTGAAAACAGGGCAGTTTAGAAAATTGAAAAGGGCGTGAAAACCAGTTGGTTTCTACGCCCTTTTTTGCTAGCCTTTTTGGGTTGGCTAGCTTTCGTTTTTGTGCTTATTTAATCTTTAAAAAAATCTGGCGGTATAAAGTATGATGCTTACCCTATCCGCCAGATGTAAATAAGTAGTATTTTAAAGTAAGTCCTTTTGAAACCTACTATCTATTTGTTTGCGAACTTAAACAGGGGAGGTTTATCACTTACTAGACCCCACCCATTTTGATTTTATTGCTTTAGATGTAGAAGCTACTTTCAGTTAAATAGCTTTGATGAAACAAATGTAGGCCTAACTTCAGGCACTCGGCAAGTCCAAGAAAAAGGGACGTGTTCCAGTATTTTTTACAAAAATCAAACTAAATTGGAAGATAATAATGATATAAATTATTGATAATCAAAGAATTATTATTTTATTAGTTCACTTTTTTTGTTCCAAAAAAATAGCTATTTTTGCCCAATATTATGCAATCATCCATGTTAGAGTTTAAGGTTATTCGTTTGATACAAGCACTTTTGAGCAAAGAGCTTTCTACAGTCGAAAGGTATTTATTTTCACCGAACGTTAGCTCGAATGATGAATGCGCCCGGCTATTCATTCAGATTTGTAAGTTTCATCCCAATTTTGACAACCCCAAATTGACCAAGGAAAGGTTGTTTGCGAAACTCTTCGGTAAGCAGCCTTACAACGACGGCAAAATGCGAAAATTGATGACGCAGCTCACGCAAGCCATTGAGCAGTATTTGATGGAAACCGAGCTGAAAAAGTCAGAGGAACTGCAAACAAAATTATTAGCCAAGGCCCTGAGCGGCCGAGACAGTTATAAGCTTTTTTCGGAGGTTGTGCAGTCCAGGTTGAAAGTATTGGACAAAGGCATGGATAGGGGCAGGAACTATTTTAGGGAGAGTTTTGAGTTATCAGATATGCTTTATTTTCATCCGGGTTCCGTTAAGTTGACTAAGAAAGATGAATATCTTTCCCGTGCTATTGATGATTTTGAGCGATATTTTACTCTGGTGATGCTCCAGAATGAGGCGGATACTATAGTTGGCACACGGATGGTAAGTTCAATAGGAACTGGAGCTCATTATGTTGATGAAGTTTTGAAAAATGCTGGATTACCTTTATTCTCACGTAACAAAGCAATCCGCCTATTCCATCAATTAGTCACCCTGTTAAAAGGTAAAGAAGTTGAGAATCTAGAGGAATTAAAAGCAACCTCGTTTGAGACTTTTCTCCAGCTAAGTCAGTTTGAGATGGATCTAGCCATCAATTTGTTAAGAAATTTTGCAATTCCATATGCTAACAAGGGCAATATGGAATATGCACGTTTTGTTTTCGACCTTTACAAGTTTGAACTAGAGCGAGGCTTTTTTGCAAATACAATCAGTGTAGGCGCCTTTATCAATATTGTTACATTAGCATTAGCAATTGATGAAATTGCATGGGTGAAACATTTTATTGAGAATTATAGCATCTTTCTGCCGACTAATGAAAAAGATAATGCTTCTAGATATTGTTGGGGCATTTGGCATTACCAAAGAGGTGTATTAAGCGACGACATTGAGGAATATTACAATGCCTTGCAATATTTCAATTTAATACCTACAAAATCAGGTGTAAACTATGAGATTAGAATAAGGTCAGCATTTTTGAGAGTTCAGTTTGAATTATTAGAAAAAGGAAGGGAACAACTAGATGATATTTTCAATCAAACAAGAAATTTTGAGAGGCATTTAAGAGGAAATAATCAATATGCATTGCAAATAAGAGATGGCTACTTGAATTTTCTTAAATATTATAAATCACTTGTAAGAATGTATGAAAATAAAATGATTAGTGAAAAATCACTGAATAGCTTAATAATGAAATTAGATAATGAAGATGAGAATGTATATTTCAAGCCTTGGCTAATTGGGAAAGCCAAAGGGCTAAATCAAGATGATTAACCCTTTGGCCGTGTGTTTTATACGTCTAGATAAAAGTAACTAATGCAGAAAATTTAATTACATCGCTATTAAATCATCCTGCCCGATAAACCCCGAGCTACTTCCATTACAATTTACCCTAAAATAGAACATATATTCACTTGGCTGCAAATTGCCAAAAGTGAATTGAGAATTACCGGTGTCAAATTCAGGGCTAGTATAGCCGTCTGATATGCGAACGTATTTTACGGTATAGCTACTAGAACTACAGCCACAATCGTCCCAGTCAAACAAAATGGAGTTTGAGGTTTTGGTAACAACATGCAGGTTTGTAGGCACTGGAGGTGTCGTTTCGTCTGGTGCAAATGAGCCAAAACCAATAACAGAGCCAAATGCGAGGATGAGTACTAAAAGATGTTTTCTCATGATAAAAAAAGAAATTTTTCCCTTGCGCAAGTGGCACAAGGCATTGTTTAGTGAATGAAATACCAGTCCTACCTCAGTCCCGGACGTATCCGACCCTGAATAGAAAGAATTGGTAAAAGACTTAGCACTTATGAGCACAACCCATAAGCAATACAGATTTTTACAGACTTGATTTTTATGACGACAGCGCCCAAAGACACATGATTGAAAAATCTAGATGTCCAGTATCAACCCAAAGTGGGTGCCTTGCCTTTTTTCAAATGCGATTTATTTATGTTTTGGGAATTTTAGTTTTTGCTTTGCCCGAAGAAAATTGAAGTTCAAGCATTACATTGACTGGGGAGTTCAAATTTTGTAAAGAGCTTCAAGCTAGGCCTTATAGTGCGATAAAGTGTAGTCAACTGCCAATTAGCAAAGCAATCGGCATCTACTTATTTGGATAGCAGTGCAAATTTCAGCTATTCTTGAATGAAAATACAACTATTGATATATTATTTTGTGACATTTAAAGTTTTGGGTTTCAATCGCAAAAATTGATATAAATAATTTCCTATTTCAAAATTTCCACTTTCGTATCTTTTCATCTTTAAAAGCAAATCTGACATCGCATCTAATACATTATTAAAAAAAATAACATGTTGGCAAGGTATTTGATATTGTTATTTTTACTAAATTGTAGCTTAGTGCATCTTAATTTTAACAAGTAAAATACGAATTAAGATGGTAGCTAGCCCACCAACCGATTGTTTGTCCTACATACTGCGAGAAAACAAAACTTGATAAAAAATAAATATAAATCACTGATTATCAGTGATTTATGATAATATTACCAAGAGAAACAAATTTTAATCCATTTGCCGTGAAACACTTCCACCTTGTTTTGGCAGTACTCGCATGCCTATCATTCAACACTTCTAGCTTCGGTCAATGCACCCTTGCTTGCAACGACCTAATCAATGTTTCATTGCCGCCTGAGGGCTTCGGGGTCGTCACACCAAATATGGTTTTGGATGGAGAGGAGACTTCCTGTTTGGGGCCAAAAACTGTTACAGTGTACTCGCCTGAGGGTGAAAGTCTGAACGATACTGTGACATGTGCACAGCTAAATTTAATTCTGAACGTCACGGTTTTTGACGTAAATTCTGGTAATTCTTGCTGGGGAACACTCTTTATTCAAGATTATTTGCCCCCCATCATCTCCTGTTCAGACATCACGGTTACTTGTACAACAGACCTTTCACCAGACAGTTTGGGCTATGCATCCGTAGTAGATAACTGCGATAGTTCTCCTATTTTGACTTATACTGGACTCCCTGTCATTCAGCCATGTAACAGCCAATTCAGTGCAATTTTAATGCGGACGTGGCATGCTCATGACGCAAGTAATAATTATGCAACTCCTTGCGTGCAAAAAGTATTTGTGAAACGCCCCAGTTTTGCAGACATCGTTTTTCCTTTAAACCTTGACGGATTTCAATCGCCGCCACTTGAGTGTGGAAATCCGAACACTGACCCCAGCAACACGGGATTTCCTACTATTGATGGTCAACCGGTTACACAGTATTGTAAAATGAGTGTTACCTATGAAGACTTGGTCATTGGTGGCTGTGCCAATGAGCAAAGTATTCTTCGCTCGTGGACGGTGCTGAACTGTTGTACCAATGAGCTGTTGGAGCACGACCAAATCATTAAAGTTGCCGATGATATTGGCCCCACGCTCACTTGCATGGATACCTTAGTATTCAGTACAAATGGCCCTAACTGTACGGGTACTTTTTTCTTGCCAGCTATGACGGCAACCGATAACTGCTCCGCAACCATTGCTTGGCGAACCCTCACACCGTGGGTGGTGCTGAACAGTAATGGTGGCATGGTTTACAGTTTGCCAGAAGGTACCTATACAGTTACTTATGAGGCGACCGACGCTTGCGGCAATGTTTCCACCTGCCAAGTTACAGTCATTGTGAAAGACAATGTATCACCTGTCGCTATCTGTACGGAGTTTACAGTCGTGGCGTTGAATAGCCAAGGTCTTGCCACTCTGGCTGCCAATGTTTTGGACAACGGCAGTTACGATGCATGCTGTCATGATGTAACATTTCTGGCCAAAAGGATGGATCAGCCCAATGCTCCATTCACGCCTACCGTTGAATTTAATTGTGCAGACGTAGGCAACGCAGTCGCTGTTATTTTACAGGTCACTGATTGCAAAGGCAACAAAAATACCTGCATGGTGCAAGTGGATGTGCAGGATAAAACGGCACCGAGCATCATTTGCCCACCAAATATCACTATACCCTGTTCCACGATTTTACCACCTGAACTTTCGCTGACTGGGTCGCCTACCACTCAAGACAATTGCGGCTTGGACACGCTGTATTTTACGGATGATAACAATTTCAACCTATGCCACATAGGTACGATTACCCGAACCTTTACGGTAGTGGACTTCGCTGGCTATGAGGCATCGTGTACACAAATCATTAGTACAGTTGACAGCACACCAGCCCAATTCTTCTTTCCTCCAGATACAATCGTGAGCTGTGATCGCCCACTCGATAGCCTTCAAGTTGGTGAGCCTACAGTCGTAAAAGATTGTGAATTGTTTGCTTTGAACAAGAGCGATGAAATCTTCCCGATTCCGTGCGGGCTCAAAATTTACCGCACCTACACTTTCTTGGAGTGGTGTACAGGTTTTGATACTTCTTATACTCAGCTTATTCAAATAATGGATACCAATGGTCCCGTTTGGGATGACCCGGTTGGCTCGTTCGACAAAGTCTTCCTTTGCGGTGGTGATGTGGTAAAGCCTGACCCACCTACGGCTACCGATTATTGCTCTATGGATTCGGTGTATATCATTTCGGATATCACGGTTCCTGGCGACTGTCCAAATCATTTTACCCGAACCCTGATTTATGAGGCAATTGATACGTGCGGAAATGTGTCGGTGCCATTTGTGCAGCATATTACCGTAAATGATACCGTGCCGCCTACTGCCGAACCGCTGCCAACCATTGGTCCATTCGCTTGCTTCAATGCCATCCCACCACCGGATGTGGCTGACGTGACAGGTGAGGTTGACAACTGCATTGGGCCAGTCACGGTGACTTGGATATCTGACACTGGCAACCCCGGCTGCACTGGCACAGTGGTGCGCACTTACCAATTGGAAGATGTGTGCGGCAATGATACTTTGATTACCCAGAGCATCCTCATAAACGATAATGTACCACCGACCGCCGACCCATTGCCGTCTCAAAACCTGTCTTGTGCCAGTGAAATACCTGCGCCAAACGTGAACGATGTGATGAATGAATCCGACAATTGCCTCGGCCCCGTGACAGTTCAGTTCGTCTCTGACACCGGTAATCCTGGTTGCTCGGGTACGGTGACCCGCACCTATAGCTTGACCGATAATTGTGGCAACACAGCCTTGCTGACACAGAATTTCAATATCAACGACAACGTGCCGCCCATACCGTCTTGGCCTGATACCATCAACCAGACCATCGTTGGTACTAGCTGTGAATTGTTCGTGGTTGTACAGGCATCGGCCATTGACAACTGCCCCGGCAACCCCGTCACCATAACCAACAGCTTTAACGGAAATGGTGCAAATGCCAGCGGCTTGTATCCCGTTGGCGAGACAATCGTCACTTGGATGTTCACGGACGGCTGCGGCAATTCTGTGATGCAGCAAACGGTAGCAAATGTTTGTGAAACCATCACACCTTCCATCATTTGCAACACCATCACCATTGATCTTGATTCGAACGGAATCGCCGTGCTGAACATTGACAGCCTGTTGGCCGATGGATTCATCGGAGGAAGTGACAACTGTACGGACGTTACCTTTGAAATATCGCCGGATACAATCACCTGTGCTGACCTGACTGGTGACCCGACCATGCTTAATTACATGTTGACGGTGACGGACGGTTGTGGGAATTCAACCACTTGTAACAACGGCTCAATCGTAGTGAGCGACCCGTTGAACGCCTGTGGGTTTAACGATGATACGCTTGTAGTCAGCGGAATTATTTTCAATGAACTCCACACCCCCTTAATTGGCGTGGATGTACAACTCATGGATATTGGGGGTATGAGCCATGCTTTTACGCAAGATCTTGGGTTGTTTATGTTCCAAAATGTACCATCTGGTATGAGTTGCAATCTGCAACCGAAGAAAGATGACGGCTTGTTGAACGGCGTTACCACCTTCGATATCGTGATTTTGAGCAACCACATCCTTGGAAGCCAACCCATTACTTCCCCGTACAAATTGATAGCGGCGGATGTGAACAATTCCGGCACCATTTCCACCTTCGATATAGTATCGCTGCGCAAGGCTGTCCTGCACATGACCGATTCGTTCCCGAACAACAGCTCTTGGCGCTTCGTTTTGGCGGGTTACCAATTCCCGAACCCTGCAAATCCGTTTGCGGAGCAATTCCCTGAAAGCACCATGCTGAACAACATGCACCATGATATGTCTGGGCGGAATTTTGTGGCGGTGAAAATCGGCGACTTGAACAACAGCGCCGTACTCAATTTCCACGAAGAAGTGGTAGAGGAGCGCAACCAAGTTGGTGAATTCAACCTCACAGTGCCCAATTGGAAATTGGCTGCTGGCAAAGAGGTGCGCATTCCTGTCACGGCGGCAGAAGCTGCCGACTTGGTGGCCCTACAAGGTACGATTGAGTTTGACCCTGCGAAAATGTCCTTCATCGGCGCCATGCCTGTAGCATTGGAAGGTCTTGGTGCTGAGAACTTCGGCGAACCTGCCACGGGCAGCCTGACCATGAGTTGGCACAATGCCAGTGGGCAGCCGCTCGAAGCTGGCGGTACGCTGTTTTACCTGCAATTCCTGATGTATGAAGATGCCTCAGTACAAGAGGCGATAGCAATGAATTCCACAATAACGCCGGCCATTGCGTACAAAAATGGCGGTATTCCCTTGAACGTCCGCTGGCGCATCCACGAGGCACCACAAATGCCCGTGGATGCTGCCCCGCTTTTCTCGCTGGGCCAGAACCGACCGAACCCGTTCAATGAGGAGACCCGAATCGAATTCATGCTGAAGGAAAAAATGCCAGTAATGCTTGAAATGATAGACCTGAGCGGCAGGAAAACCCTGTTGTTGCAGAGCATCGAGGACGCTGGATGGCACGAGGTCGTGGTGGACAAATCCATGATGGGCGGCCCCGGCGTGTACATCTACCAGCTCACTACGCCAAGCGGCACAGAGCGGCGGAAGATGGTGTTTCAATAATTGAGAATTGAGAATTGAAAATGGAGAATGCGTCAAGTGCTGCATTCCCATTTTTTTATCATTTACTTGCAAATACTTTTAGCCAAGCTTCTTTCATAAGATAAGCTCCAGCTAAAGATGGGTGGACGCCATCGGGGCACCAATAACTGGCTGGTGCTAGCTTCAATGCTTCGTCGAAGACAGACTGGAAGGGCACAAAAGCTGCTCCGAAATCATTGGCAACGGCTTTTGCCACGGCGCGGTAACCTTTAAAATCTTCCCATTTTTCATTGATGGCCGTGCCGCCAGCTACGGCAAAAGGCTCGCAAATAATCAGCCTTGTCGCTGGCAATTCTTTTTTTGTCCGCTCCATCAATTTCCGATAATCCGTTTCATAAGTCTGCACCGTACCAGTGTAGCCGCTGCTCAGGGTATGCCAATAGTCGTTCACGCCAATGAGAATGCTCAGCACATCGGGGCGGAGCTGGATACAGTCGTCTTCCCAGCGGTCGGCGAGTTGGAAGACCTTGTGGCCACTGATGCCCCGGTTGTAGCAGCGGAGGTTTTGCTGAGGGGAGGTGCCGAGCAGGTTCGTGACGATATGGTGAACGTAGCCCTTGCCCATGCCGTCGGCGTTGTTTGCGTAGTAATTGCCACGGTCACGGCCAGCGTCGGTAATGCTATCGCCTTGGAAGAGGATGGTCAAGGAGCCTACCGGGCCATTTTCACTTGAAAACGACGGTTGATCGGCGGCCTCAACGATGGCTGGAATGCCCGTTGCTGCAACGGCGGCCAAGGAGGTATTGCGAAGAAAATCCCTGCGGTTTGACATTTTGTTTAATTATTAATTATAAGTGGTGAGATATAGGTGATGAGTTTCGAGATGGCCAAAAATAGCGAAACCCCTCGCACTTGCAAGGGGTTTCGTGGTTAATGTATCATTTGTCTAATCGACACTTAATGACCAATTAACAGAAAGGGCAGCAGCCTGGCTCGCAAATGCCACCGCAGCAGCCACTCACCATTGCATAAACCGCACCTGCGACTGCCGTGATGGACAAGCCTATCAGAATTGCACGTTTCATATCTGTTGAATTTTAAATGGACTGGCAAAAAACTGCATCGCAATTTTTTGCCAAAAATAAAACCGCTCGGACCGCCTCAGCATCCTGCCGGGCTGGTCAGAAGTGTTACACAAATTCTGGAGGTTGGAAATGCCCGCCGACTTGGACGGAGTGGAGGATTTTGATGGTCTCGTTGGGGCGGGTGTTTTTTTCGCCTTCGGCAAAATCTGGCAACTGCGTTGGCTGCTGACAGTAGCAACAGCATGGGAAACAGCACTGAAACGGGGTACAACAACCCTTGGGCGATTTGCTTTCCGCATCCTGTGAATGCGGGCTGTTGGGTAGGGTAGTGGGGGCTGCTGCACAGCTCATGGTCGCTACCATACAAGAACCACCGCCACAGTCGCCAAAAAGCATTTCATGCAGCGGCTGCCACAAGGGCTGCGTACTGAATACAGTGAAATGGACTGCTAATATGAAGGCGACTTTACGCAAGGATTCTATGGAATTGTTAGATTTGAAAGCAAGAATCCGTGAAAAAAAAGAAGTATGCAAGCGTTTAACAGACATTAACTTCAAACGCTTGCATTCCTGCTCATCGGAAGCTTATTCCAAGTAGCCATTTTTCACCCAGCAGTCAATCTGGTTGATGATGGCATCGGAGAGTTTTGGCCTGCCATCGGGCATGGCTTTGCAGCCACTACCGTGGTGAATGGTGCAGAGGGCATCCTTGTTTACGAAGGCATTTTTTGATTTGGCATAATCGGACATGTCAACGCCATTGGAGGCCGACAAAGCATTGTGGCACCCTGCTGTGGCACAGTTTGCGTCAAGTATGTCGCTGATACCATTGGTGTAGGTATTGTCGGCAGTAACAATGGCCGAGCAATCCGCATTGGCCGAGTAGTCAACATTATTGCTGTCTTTTTTACAAGCAGCAACCATAAAAAACATGGCCAGCGAAAGGAGCATGAAAGCAGAAATGGTCTTGTGCATAAATTTAGATTTTTTGTGCTTTATGGTGAATTGGCTGCCCAAATGGTTGCATAATGCCACTGGGCGGCGCAAAATTAAGAACTTGGGGGAAGCCACCAAATGATGATTTTTTTTAAACTAAAGCAGCATTTCCAACTACTAAACGTATTAGAATTCACAATTGACATACAAAATCTCAAAACAACCAAACCAAACTCATATTCTCCACATTAATCATGCAAACTCGACTCATGCTTTCAGGGATACCCCTCAATAGGGAATGTCTGTGGCCAGGTCAAAAATCCCTTTTTATGTTTACGAATTCCGCTAAAAAAACATTCACACTGCTTTGCACACTGATGCTCGCTCTTGTCTTCGTGGGCACTTCTTGTAAGAAAGATGATGAAAAAACGCTTAAAGACTTATTGACAGCCCATGCTTGGAAACAAACTGGTGAAAAATTAGGAGGCACTTCACAGCCAATTGATGCATGCACAGCTGACGATATCGTCGAGTTTTCAGATGATAACAAATATCATTTTGATGAGGGAGCTACAAAATGCGATGAGTCCGATCCGCAGGAAACTTATGGTACTTGGTCAATTTCGGAAAGCACTACGCCTGCTACGCTCACCATCACCTACACAGAGGATGGCTCCACAGAGACCTTAGAGTGGAAACTCACTGAACTCACTAGCAGCAAGTTGGTAATGACAAGCGAAGAATTCCCGATTATTGGTGCTTATGAGCTTATTTTTGAGAAAAAGTAAATTATTGAAATTCTCATAAAACCAAAAACCCGCTGGAAACACTTCCAGCGGGTTTTCTTTTTGAATAAATCCAAACTCACTCCACATACGCATCCACCGTTTTGATGCTGCCGTCCGGCAGATAGGTCAGTTCCGTCATTTTGATGCTCCGCAAATGCGTCTTCCCGCCCGATAGCACACTGTCATGGTAGAAGAGGTACCATTTGCCATTGAACTCCATGATGGAATGGTGGTTCGTCCAGCCGATGACCGGGTTCAGCACCACGCCTTTGTACGTGAAAGGCCCGTATGGACTGTCGCCGATGGCATAGCAGATATTGTGCGTATCGCCTGTCGAGTAGGAGAAGTAATATTTGCCGTTGTACTTGTGCAGCCAGGAAGCTTCAAAAAAGCGGCGGCTATTGTCCTTGGCCAGTAGCGGCTTGCCGTTCTCATCAAGTATCTGCACATCTTTAGGTGCCTCCGCAAATCCGAGCATATCGCCTTTCAGCTTGGCCACTTTCGGCATGAGCGCAGGCTCGTCATCCTTCGGATAAACGTTTTCAGGATTGTATTTCCCCGTTGCCCAGCGCTGTAGCTGCCCGCCCCAGATGCCGCCGAAGTACATGTACGAGCTGCCATCTTCATCCGTGAAAACGGCAGGGTCAATGCTAAAACTACCCTCGATGGGCTTGGCTTCCGGTGTGAACGGCCCCGTCGGGGTGGCTGCTGTCGCAACACCGATATGAAAGATGTCGTCCTTGTCCTTCACTGGAAAATAGAGGTAGTATTTGCCATCCTTCATGGCAGCATCGGGTGCCCACATCTGGCGCTTGGCCCAGGGCACATTCTTGATGTCGAGCGCCACGCCGTGGTCGGTGACAGGGCCGCCGGGCGTGTCCATGCTGTACACATGGTAGTCCCGCATATCGAAATGGCCACCCTCGTCGTCTTCTGGTATGGCGGCATCAATATCATGCGAAGGATAGATATAGATTTTGCCATCAAAGACATGCGCCGAAGGGTCGGCGGTGTAATTGTCCGTGATAAGTGGCTCGGAAATGGGTTTCTTATTGCCAAGCAGAGCCGTGTAGTCCTTGGCGGGAGGAGCTTCGGTAGCCTCGGTGGCGGGGGCTGGTTCATTGTTCTGGCAGGCGGTGAACGCCATTGCGAACAGCAATAAATAGGTCGTCTTTACGAAGTGTTTAAACATGGCCGTATGTTTTGTTGATTTAAAGTTTAAATGTCGGAAAGGTAAAAAGCTTATGGCGAATCTTTGCGTTTTGCCACACTGCTTTACTACGTCGATCGCTACTCAAACACAGACCGACTACGCCATTACCGCATTCCTGAACTATCATCTGTGCAATTCTTGGAGCAACACAGCGTTTTAGCTCGAATTTTTCACCTAAAATTGCATTCATGAAAACGAACATTCTCCTATTTGCCCTCTTGCTGTGCGCCCCGGCCATTGCACAAACCGACTACGGCCGTGCCGATGCCTTCGCCACCAATTTCAACGAACCCTATGCTGACATGGCCGACCTCGCCCAAAAACTGACCGCACCTTTCCAGTCGGAAGAGGAGCGGGCGAGGGTGCTTTTCATCTGGATAGCCCAAAACATCAGCTACGACTGCAAGAAATTCCATAACCCGACCAGGCACAGCGTGAGCGCCCAAAGCAAGGAGGAACTGCTGCGCAAGCGGCAGGAAGTGGAGGCCAAGGAAATGGCCAAAAGTTTCAAGGCCAAGAAGGGGGTCTGCGCCGACTACAGCCAAATCTTCAAGGCCATGTGCGATGCCGTCGGGCTGGAAGCCGTGGTCGTGACCGGCGATGCCCGTGATTTCCACCGGCCCTACCGCAACAACCAAAACAACTCCCACGCCTGGAACGCCGTGAAGATTGACGGGCAATGGCGCCTGATGGACGCCACCTGGGCCGCTGGCTATGTGAACCCCGAAGTCACGAAATTTACCCGAAAGCTGTTCCCCGGCTTTTTCATGACAGACCCTGCTTGGTTCGTGCAGAGCCACTTCCCTGACGACGAGCAGTGGCAATTGCTGGAAACACCCATCAACAAAAAGACCTTCCCTGACCAGCCGCTCATCAATTTTGGGCAAGAGGACTACCCGCTGCTCGGCTTTTCCATTGCTCCGCAAAAAACCGCCAACGGCAAGGGCTACGAACTCCGGTTCCAATTTGCCAATACCCCCAAGGCGTTCATGGTCACCACCTTCAATTCAAAGCAGATTGGCTTTGAAACACGGGAGGAAGACGGCTGGGTAGTGCTGAGTTTCACCCAAAAGCCCAGGGAAATCACGGTATTTGCTGGGGAGTCGCCCCGGCAGCACATGAGTTGGCTAGCTAGGTATGAGCTAAAGTGAGGTCGCCACATCCACTCATTTCGTGAAAAAAGGCTGGATTTTCATTCCAACAGGCACCCATTTCCTTCACAAACGAAGCCTATTTGCATAAAAAGGCATTCCGGTGCTAAACAAAGGCTGTCCGTACGTAAGCAAAGGCAGCCTTGTTGTAAAGAAAGTCAAGTTTCCCGTTCCTGAAGGCGCTCCGCCCACAAAGAAAGGCAGCCAGTCCGTAAACGAAAGCAGCCAGTCCGTAAACGTTGGCGGCCCGTCGCTAAAGAATGGCGCTCCGTCCGCAAAGAAAGGCTGCCAGTCCGTGAAGAAAAGCCGTCCAGTCGTAAGCGCTGGCATCCCGTTAGTAAACAAAGGTTGTCCGTTCGTAAACGAGGGCAGCCCGGCGTTAAAGAAAGGCAGTCCGTTGGAAGTCTATTTTAACGATTTTCCAGCGTCGGGCCTGCCTGATGGTAAAGGTTCTTCCCCCACAGACGTTGGTTTAAGTCCCGGGTTCGAACCATCTATCAGCCTGTCTCAGACACATATAAGCGAGACAGCCAACTTGCTTTCCTCGGAGGCGACATGAAAAGAGAACAAGTCTGGATACAATGCGAAATAAATTGAATTGGGGGAGTGATTGGGGGGCATCGTTGATAATGAAAACTCAATTCCGTGAATACTTATATAGTTCTTGGTAGAGTTCAGATGACTGCCATATTTTTTGGCAAAAATTATCAATTTCAGTTGGCGAAGCTTCACTTTTTAAAATCTTCAAACTAAGCATCCTCTCTTCAGCCATAAATTCTTCTTTTGCAGGTAAAATGCTAAGCTCTTTACCAAATAATTCTACCGTATAATTAATCGGAGTTGCAGCAAAAACAAATATTGTTGAATCAGCTTCATGGATTTGTTTTGAATCAATTGTTGAATATATTTCATCAATATAATAATTGAATTTAGGCTTTATTAATTGTTTTCTAATGGCTTTTTTTCCGTGTTTTAGTGTACATAGTTCAGCTATCTTTTCAAACCATTCTTTAGTATAACCTATTTCTAGCAAATTTGCAGCGTATATTTTCGAAAACAAAATTTCTAAACCCTTGTCAATATTGTCGTTGTCACGATAGCAATCCACAGCAAGAAGTAAACCTTTTAATCGTATTTTACTTTCAAATCCTGAACAATCCATGCCTGAGATGTGATAATTTATAGCTGATTTATAATATTTATCGCAGTCAGAAAAATAAGACGAATCCACTGCATTTTGAGAGAAGGTCATTTTTAGAAAGAAAAACGATATAAATTGTATAAGTGCAAACCTCTTCATTTTAGTAATAATAGTTTTATACTTTACTGGAGAAACAAGTCTGAAGAATTGCTCCAGCATAATTGGAACATTCAAAATTAACCAACACCTCATCACACCATCATTTCACCACCACCAATTTTTTCATTATCCCGCCTTCCTTGCCGGTGATTTTGACAAAATAGATACCACTAGGCAAGGCAGAAACATCCATTGTTTTGAGCAGCTCGCTTGAGCATGTATCGGTTAGCAGTAGATGGCCATCCGTAGAGAAAACCTCCAACCGGATTTTGTCAACTGGGGCATTTTCAAAAACGATTTGAAACACCCCGTCCGTTGGGTTGGGGGCTATGCTGAAGGAGAGCGGAGCCACAGCCCTGTCCACCGTGGCACTGGGGAGCCCGAGGCTGTCACAACCACTGCCAATGGACGGCCCGGTGCGGAAATGTGGGAAATTGGGCAGTGTGTTCCCGCTGTTGTAGGTCAGGTAACTCAAGCTAGGCGTGTGTTGATGGACCTCGCAGGCCAAGCCCGGCAGGTTGGGTTTTGCGATAAAATTGAGGCTTTGCGCTGGAGCAACCGATGAAATGTAAATCTTCCCGTCTGGCCCCAATTGCTGGCGGCCAAAAGAAACCGGATAAATAAAATCAATGAACCCGTCCCATTCGCCAACGGCAATACCTGAAGCGGGTAGGTCGGCTACCCAAGTGTCGTATTGGTGAAGCCGCAAATAAGAGGAAACATAGAGGTAGCGGCTGTTAGGTGAAAAACCGCAGCCATAGGCGTCGTCGCTTTCTGCAGCTTTTTCAGGATGAAATGAGGCATCCAAGGTCAAAGTGCCATCGCAGCGGTCAAAGGACCAAACGGATACCAAATTGCTGTCAGGGTAGGCGATGGCAAATTTGTTACCGTCGGGCGAAAAGGCGGATTGCCCTGTGAATCCCGAATGGAAATGGACACCCCAAGAAAGCTTGTCCACCGATTGGATGCCTGCTGGCGTGAGCAGCATCCGGTAAAACTTGCTTTCGTTGTAAGCGCCCACTACTATCCACCAATCCCTGCCATTGCCATGCTGCACAGCCTGTAAAGTGCCATACAGCAGCGTGTCCTGCACCAGGTTCTCGTTTTTGGCCACCATCTTTCCTGCCCCATTGTTTTCCGACATATCCACGATGCTGTAATCCAGCCGAAAAGGCTGCAAATCATTGTAGCCATTAAAGAGCCGCCCAGAAAGGTGGAAAAGGAAGTATTGGCCAGGATGGTCTGGATAAGGCAATATGATAGCACATTGGCTCATGGGCAGATAATTGACGCCAAGCATGGTCACGATACTGTCCAAATTGAAACCCTCGCTGCCCTCCATTTGCTGGTGGTGACGGTCGGCAACATAGACTCCGTTGGTGTAGAAGAGCAGGTTGCCGTCATCATCGCAGATGCTGGCATCGGTATCGTCAAGTTCGTAGGGACTGTAAAAAGCTGTGGTATCGGGATAGCCCCAGTAAAAATCAAGCCCCGCAAGCAAGCCGGGATAATAGTTGTAACCCATCAGCCAGACGTTATCCCATTTTTGTGCAAAAACATTGGCGGTAGATAGCAGGCAGCAGATAAAGAAGCAATAGTGGCGTGTGTTTTTCATGTCGCAGGTTTATATTTTGATGAATTTTTGAGACAAGACGCCTTTCCCCGTTTGGAACAATAGGAAGTAGATGCCGGGTGGCAATGCTGCCGTGTCCAATGTCACGCCGTCGTTGCCCTGCGATTTGGTGCTGGCTACCTCAAAGGTCTGACCAGCAGCGTTGACGATGCGCATTTCACCATACGCCACGCCATGCACCACGCATTGTAGGTAATCGCTGGCAGGGTTGGGGAAGGCTTCGATGAAAGGATGTTGTGCCGCAGCCTCTTGGCTTGCGGTAAAGCAGCTTGGGTCGTCAATGACGGTTATTTGCGAAGCAAAGACAACCGTGTCTGCGCCGCCACCGTTACTGGCCACCAACGTTACGGTGTAAGTGCCGGGTTCGGTATATTGAACAATAGGGCGGGACTCGCTGGAATATTCCGGCGTGCCACCGGGGAAATGCCATTGATAATCTAGGTAAAGTGCTGATGTTTCCGCTCCAAAAAATACGTACTGGTGTTTGCAGATTTCGGTTTTGTTGGCAAAGATTTCTACCTGCGGTGGCACAAAATCAAGAATGCCTACATGGTTGAACTCTCTTCTTGTGATAGAATTGTCCGTGGAGATGGAGGGGAAAAAGCCTGTAACGAGATAGCGGTGGTCGCCTAATGGGGCCGCCACATAGGGTTGGAAATAAGAAAGATAAGTCCAGGTGTCGCTGCCATCGTACCGCCAAAGGCCACCGTTGGTGACTGTGCAGTAGAACTGGCCATCCATTTCCGTAAAACGGGCAAAGCCGAACCCCTCGTGGTCGTATAGTCCTGAACTTTCCCATTCGTTGCCGTTCCACCTGAACGCACCTGTTCCCCATCCATCCGGCCCCACATAGTCCTGGGTCAAATACAGTTCGTCATCGTAGTTGTACAAATGGCCTTCACTGAGGTATTCCGAGCCCATGTAAGACCAGCCATAGGTGGTAGTATTGACCATGACGGGCATATCGAAATCAATGCTGGCGACCAGGTTCCCTTGCCATTCGGTGAGCCAGTAAATGGTGGAGTACATATCATTTTCCCACGGGCCGGGCACCTGCTCCCAAGTGCTGCCGTTTAGTCTTGCGAGGGCAGTCACCGGGTTGCCGTTTAGTTGGGTAAAATCCCCCCAAGCATAGAGGTCGCCGTTTAATTCCAGAAATCCCCGCACCCGTTTGTCGGCACCGGAACCGATGGGCTGCCACGCCGTGCCGTCCCATTTGGCAATATTCTTTATTGGCGTATTGCCGCTTTTTGTGAAATTCCCGCAAGCGTACAAATTCCCATTAAACTCCTTGACTCCCGATACAATCCCGTTGAACCCCTTGCCCATGGTTTGCCAGTCCTGTCCGTCCCATTTGGCGATATTGGGGGAGTAAACATTTCCAGCAAACTCGAATCTTCCCCCCACAATCAGGCTGTTTGGCTCTGCGCAGTATCCCGATGCGTTGAGCCAGGCATCATTGTAGCCGCTGCCGCCGATATAGCCCGGTGAGGCCCACGCATTGCCATTGTATTTGGCCAATGAAAGTATCGGCTGGCTGTCCAGTTCCCTGAACGTTCCGCCTACCCATAAATCGCTGCCCATCTGCTTGGTGACATTCACTTGGCTGTTGTTGTAATCGTTGGGGATTTTGCCAATGTCCAATAGCCCGCCCGTGAGCCTGACAAAATGCAGGTTGCCGGAAAAGGCTGAGTCCGTTATCACCCAAATATCATTGTCATAAACGAACATACCCTCCAGCGAGGTAATGGATTGCGGGAGTAAAAAATCGATCCAGATGTTGCCGTTCCACTTCAATATTTTATTGTAAACTGTTTGAATATAATATTGGTTTTGAAAGCGGACAAAGGACAGGGCGGTGTAGATGCTGGAATCCTGCAGTTCCGGCAGTTCTGCCCATGAGCCGTTGACCATATAGGAGGCGACATGATGAAGCCCCCCTAGTCCTTGGTAGGCGGAGCCATAAGCCCAAAGTGTGTCCTGTACGACTAGCAGCCCTTTGGCATGCAATGGGCTATCGAGGCCGCTGTCCGTCCAGGTATTGCCGTCCCAAACCGCTACGCCTTTGTTTTCTACGTTGCCCACCTTCGTGAAATGCCCGGTAGCATAGAGTTTGCCCTGAAACCATTCAATGGCCAGTACCGAGCCATAGCCATTTGTGCCATCGCCAAGCGGGTGCCAAGCCGTGCCGTCCCAACGGGCGATGTGGTTTACTTCCACTCCGCTGGCCGTCTCGAAATAGCCGCCCACATACAGGTTGCCGTCCACATATTTCAGGGCATAGACCGCCCCCTCCACACCCGATGCCAGGGTATGCCATTCTCCGTTTTCGAGGTAGGCGATACTGGACGTCTTCATGTCCCCAATGGCCGTGAAATAGCCGCCCACATAGACCCTGCCGTGGTCGGGGTCCTGTTCTATGGCATAGATGCTACCCTGCATCTTTAGGCCGTCGGCCAGTGGATATATGTTTTGGGAAAGAAGTGGATGGAGGCTGCACAAGAAGACTAACGTTGTGCAGGCGGAGAAAAGCAAGTTTTTCATGAAGATAGCGATTTGAAGGCAAGGTAATGAAAAGACGTTTTAGATTTTTGTACACCCCTGCTTTTTTAGGAAAAAACAACCGCAATACGGGGCGAACCCCAAGCCGCAGCAGCTTGGAAGGTCTTTTTTGGCAAGAATTAAGGCAAGATTTTGGTGAGAAACAGCATGCCGTCCATAAACAACAGCATCCATTTTCTTAAAAAAGGCTGGATTTTCATTCCAACAGGCACCCATTTCCTTCACATAAGCTGTCCGTCCGTAAACAAAAGGAGCCAATTACCAATCAAAGTCGAGGACTTACTAATCAAAAATCAGGACTTACTAAACGAAGCCAAGGAATTGCTAAACGATGGCTGGCAATTACTAAAGAAAGGCATCCCCGACATAAACTCAAGCTGCCGTGGAAAAGCCAGCTCTCAAAAAATTACTAAACGATGCCACTCATTTGGAGGTCAATGGCTTCCATTTAGTAATCAATGCCATCCATTTACTGATGTATTGCCGACCCAAAATGATTGCTGTGGAGGCTTAAAAGCTCAAAACCTTCTAATTTTTGAACTTGGAAAGCCTGAAGAAACCGTTAGCCGCTGCCGAGGTTTAAAGGCAAGGTAATGTGTTAGCCCCTGTCGTTAAGGAAAAACACCCAAAATATGTGGTTCAAATCCCCAGCTTGAACCACATATTAGCTAGTCTCTGGCAGGTTCAAGCGAGCTAGCCGACGTGCTTTCGTCGGATACGAAAAAAAGAGAAACAAGTCTGGAGATTTGTTCTAGCGTAGGAAGTCCTAAATAAAGGCTTAATTATTAATTTCACCTCTTCTAGCTAACCAAAATGATTAAAATGAAAGTAAATGGTTTTATTAAAGAGCATGATAAGAATTCAACATTTTCTATACCGTTTAAACAATATAGTATAACTTCTCTTGGTGGGTATGAATTTGAAGCTGACTTGATATTAAAATATTTAGAAGAAGGAGCAGTTGTTGTAAGTATGTTGCATTGGGTTAATGATTTTGAGACTAATATACCTATAGGGCCGCATATAATAAGAACAGATGGAGAATGGTTGTGGCCTGATTACATCACTCACTATATAAAGATGGGCCATCATTAGTTGATATTGCCTGATTTTTTCATGCATATGAAGCAAAATAGTCTTGTTTGTCCAAATGTGTCTGGCGAGGAGCTAAAGGTAGTACAAAGACATTTTCTCTTAATTTCGAATTCTGTGTCATGGAGCCCAAAATAATTGGTAGTGTTAGCCTATTCATGTCCGTAAAACAAGACTTCCTCTTACTGGCGCAGCGTCTTCCCTCGCAGAGCTGGTTCGTATTCCGCTTTCTTCGACTATTACGTGCTGGCCAAGAAATTGCCATCAAATCAAGCCCCAACGAGGAGCGGTTTGAGGTGCAGAAACAGGCCATGCTGAAGGACAAAGGCAGGGTGAATATAGGCATTTCATGTAATGATTCTACATGTAAAAAAAACTATTTGATAAAAATGCCACATGGTCAATACCTTTGAGGCTTCCATTTCGCACACCTAAGTAAGAAGATAGATGCGCTGGTCTATGGGTTGTTTAGGTTGGAGGAGAGAATGAAAATATTTGAAAGAACCGTTATCAAGTGACATAGTCAAACAAGGCTGTAACCTTAATTCGTCTCTAGCATTAACAAAAAAGTTTATGAAAAAAGCATTACTTATTTTATTCCTTACGGCAATTGCACCGAAATTATTTAGCCAAAAATTTGTTGTAGGATCCACAAAAGGAGGGGGTATTCACAATACTGGCTCCTTTTTCAGGTTGAACATGGAGACCGATGAACATGAGGAATTTTTCAGTTTTAGCGCACTAGGCCCTTTTGACCCCATCGCATATCCATTGCAAGGTTCCGATGGTAGGTTGTATGGTGAAACCAGACAAGGTGGGGATTTGAATGTGGGAACGGTGTTTTCCCTCAAGAAAGATGGGTCTGATTTAAAGGTATTGCATTCATTCAACGGGCAAGATGGACAAAACCCTAGTAATGGGCTTTGTGAAGCAAGCAATGGTAAATTGTATGGAATCATTGGGAGTAGTACAAACTATGGTAAAAGCGTTATTTATGTTATTGATAAAGATGGGGAAAACTTTGAAGTATTGCATGAACTCAGCCAATTGGAATGTAAAGCCCCTTCTGGAGGCCTTATTGAGCACCTTGATGGGTACTTGTACGGGCTAGGTTTGTACGGTGGAACACTTGATAAAGGTGTTATCTACAGAATCAAAAAAGATGGTACGGGTTTTCAGGTTGTGTATGAGTTTGCTGGTGGCTTAAATGGAGAAAGACCTGTTGGGCAATTGGTGTCAATGCCAAACGGCAATTTATATGGTGTTACTAATAGTGGTGGTAGTGATGGTGGAGGCATTTTTTTTAGGTTTTCCACAACAAATTTTAACCTTGATATGCTACATGATTTTGTTGACGATAATAAGGGTATTTCACCCATAGGTGGTTTGACTAAAGTAAGTAACGGTTACTTATATGGACACACTGCTGCTGGTGGAACCTATAATTTAGGGACAATTTACAGGATAGATATAAATGGCAATAATTTCAATGCCATCTTAGATTTTAATTGGACAGATGTTTTGCTTCCCAAGGGTAGAATGGTCGAGGCGCAAGGAAAGTTATGGGGAATAACTTCAAATTTTGTCATTCAGGGCAACGAAGGCAGTATTTACAGCATTGATAAGGATGGCTCCAATTTGGAGCAAGTCCATTATTTCTCTTCCTATTATGACACAGAGTCAACCACTGCATTGGCAGTAGGTGATGACGGGAATGTGTATGGGTTTACGGCATATGCTGGATCGGGGAAGCGTGGAGGTGTGTTTTCCATCAATACTGACAATCTTGCGTTTACGGAAATAAAGAATTTCACAACCAGCATTGGTAATGGATTTTATCCTTCTGAGATGATTGAGGGAGAAAATGGGATGTTTTACGGTAGTTGCAGCGAAGGTGGCAACTATGACAAAGGAGTAATTTACAGCTATAGAAAATCAGATGGAGCTTTTTCTGTTCTGCACCATTTTGATGATATTGAAGGAGCGCAACCACTCGTTTTGCTTTTTGGGCCAGACGGAAAACTCTATGGAAATACTTTGCATGGTGGAGACTTTGATGAAGGGACAATCTATCGCATGGAAATGGATGGTTCCAATTTTCAGTTATTGCACTCATTTGATAGCATTCAGGGAGCTCTGCCAATTTCAATGTTGATTGGTTCCGATAATAATTTATATGGTATCACAATAAATGGCGGCGTTGACAATGGCGGTATTGTTTACAGAATACCAATGGACGGAAGCTCTTTTACGGTTTTGAAGAGTTTTTTGACGAGTGAAGGGTTTTTCCCTTCAGATATATTGGAAGGAAGCGATGGTTATTTATATACTACATTATCAGGTGGTGTGCTTGGTGCAAATGGTAGCATGTACAGAATGATGAAAGATGGCTCAATGTTTCAAGCTGTCCATTCATTTGTAGCGAGTTTGGAAGGCAAATCTATTGGCGGGATGATTGATGGTGACAATGGGTACATATATGGGTTAGGAGGCCAAGGAGGATTGACGAACGGAGGTGTACTGTTTAAGATAGGAAAAGATAGCTTTGATTTCTCGGTTGCCTATAATTTTGCAGAAATAGAAGACGGGTTTTCCCCAATTGTCTTATCCAAAGACTCATCGAATGTTTTGTGGGGGCTCACAAGTGCAGGCGGCACAGAGCTGAATGGATTGGGCACACTTTTTAGCTGCAATTTGGATGGCTCAAATTATATTAACCATTATAATTTTGAGGGCCTAAAAAGCTTTTTTATTGAGGGTAAAAGTGGCCTATTGTTTACCGATTTTCCGACTTCTTCTGTATCTGATAGCTATATTGAAAAAAACATTATTTCAATATCCCCCAATCCAAATAATGGCAATTTTAAATTCTTCCAGGGTGATTCTGCGCTAGATAATAAAAATTTTAAATTTTCAATGACCTCATCATCTGGTAATAGTAGCCATTTTTTAATAGGAAATTTGAATGAAGTAAATAGTTATATCGCTGAAATAGCGCCACTATTAAACAGTGGTGTTTATTTTATTAGTTTAACTGAGGGCAGCTTCACTTACACCAATAAAGTGATTGTGATCAAATGAGACGTAGGCAATATTTAGAATCACATATCAGCCTGTCTCTGACAGGTATAAGCGAGGCAGCAGACCAACTTTCGTTGGATACGAAAAGAAAGGAGAAACAAGTCTGGAAGCTTGTTCCAGCATAATTAGAACTTTCAAAACCACAAAACTTGCTATATCCCGGTGTGCGCCCTTACTACTCCATCGTGACGAACAAATGCAATGTCCCGTTCGACGAAGCTGCAATGACTTGGTTTAGCGCAGTATTTGTACAATGAAAAGCTGTGCTGCTAGGGCCAGAAGATTCCTCTAGTATGCCGCTGTTATTACATCCACCACCATCGTTGGCACCCCAAAAAAGCGGGAACTGATAACCGTTGGCATCAATCAAAAACTCCGTGGTTGAGGTTGGTGCAAATGTTTGATTGACCAAAGTTCCATTGCTGGCGCAACCTAATTTATAGGACCAAGTATTGGCGGTATTATTGGTGACGATGATGTGAAGTTTGTCTTGCGCTTGCACAGAGATAATGGATGCCAAGGCAAAAAGCAGGGAAAAGAAGATTGATTTCATGGTACATTTTTTTGATTAAATTTGGAATGCCAGTGCACTCAGCGAAACAACACTGGAGTTTTTAAAACGGGCTAGGCAGGGGTAGGTTCATGTGTAGGGATTTATTTGGTGGCAAAGCGTTTATCTTTACAAGCAAATCTTGATTCTGACAATCCTTTCAAACATGACAAACCCACAACGATTAAAAATCCCAATATCAGCCGAAATCGGCGAAGTGTCAGCGCTGCTGCTTCTGCCTAAAAATGCCACCACCTTGCTTGTGCTGGGGCACGGCGCAGGTGCCAACATGGAACATGCTTTCATGGAAGAACTGTCACAACAACTAGCTGAACACGGCGTGGGTACACTGCGCTACAATTTCCCCTACATGGAAAAAGGCGGCGGGCCTCCTGACCGACCCAAGGTGGCGCATCCAACGGTGGTGGCAGCGGTGAAAAAGGGAGCGGAACTTGCGAAGGGCCGAAAACTGCTGGCGGGTGGCAAATCCTTTGGTGGCAGGATGACCTCCCAAGTGGCTGCCCAAGGCGAACTGAAGGAGGTGGCTGGGATTGTCTATTTTGGGTTTCCGCTGCACGCACCCGGCAAACCCGGTACGGAGCGTGCGGCGTACCTAACTGATATTAAGGTGCCCCAATTGTTCCTGCAAGGCACCCGTGATACACTGGCGGAGTTTGCCCTTATCGAGCAGGTCTGCCAGTCATTGAAGCGGGCCACTTTGGTCAGGATGGAAGGCGGCGACCATTCTTTCAAAACCCTGAAAAGCAGCGGTATCACCCATGAGGCGGCGATTAAGAAATTGGCAAGTGAAACTGCCCATTTCGCTGCCGGGCTTTGAGTGGCTAAATCCAAAGTTTTTCAAAAAGGTGGTGAAATGCTGTTTAATATTTGACACACCATCATCAACAAGCATAAAAAATATGCTGCTCTGCTGGCGCTAAGATGATTCGCATAATTCACTTTAAGTTTATCAGATTAATTGCTTCATCATGAAACTTCTCGCCCTCTTCTTTTGCTTCTTTGCCCTCCCATTGCTGGCGCAGCAAAGCCAGTTTGATGCCACCATCGAACAAATTGCCCTTTTAGAGAAGGCATTGGGTACCGAAAAGGACCCTCATCAAAATGTAGTTCGGCAACAGGAAATTATTCGCTTGTACGGTCAGGCCATCCAATACAGCGAGGAAGCGACCAAATGGGCCATCCGGTGGAAAAGCAGGTATGCCCTTGGCAGTTTGTCTTGGTACTTTTTATTGGACAATAATCCTGTGGAAGCACAGGCCACGGCGGAACAGGCCCTGAAAAGTGGAGGGGATTTCAATATGGAATGGGTCAATTCCAACCTTGCCCCGGCACTCCTCCTCCAAGGCAAATGGGAGGAATCCAAGGCTGTTTACGTCAGCCACAAAGACCAAGCTTACCCAGATGGCACGGATCGGAACTGGACGCAGGTGTTCCTCCAAGACCTCGATGCTTTGGAAGCTGCTGGCATCACCCATCCTGATATGGCAAGGGCGAGGAAGTTATTGAAGGAATAGCCCAAGGTTTTGTTCGGGAAAAATGGCGGGTCGAAAATGTATAGGCAATTAGTGTTTCAGTACCCCACCGATCACCTTCCCCGTAGCTCCTGACGGCCATGAAATCTTCAACAGTTCGCTAACAGTCGGTGCAATGTCCTCAATCCAGATGGGGTCATAATTGTCGCCAGGAGCAATATTCCCCCCAAAAAAGATAATCGGCACATGTGTGTCGTAAGCGTAGGGGCTGCCGTGCGTGGTACCGCCCTTTAAATAGTAATCGGAGAACCAGCCGGGATAGAGCTGCACCAAAAAATCACCGCTTCTGGCAGGCATGAAGCCTTTTCTTATTTTCTCACAAACACGGGGGTCGGTGGCGCAATGGCCAAAATCGTGCAGGGGTATAATGCCGTAAACCCCAGGGAAATCAGCGGAAAAAGCCCTAATTTCTGCCTCTATTTCGCCTACATCGATACTGTCCTGTTGATACAAGTAGATTTGCTCGTTGATGAAAAACTCAATGGGGTTCATGCCGAATTTCTCTTGTAGGTGATTTGCCAAACCCTGCTCAAAATCCCCGGTTTTGAAATATCCGCTGGGTGGTGAAACATAACCTGGAATATCAGCGCCGCCGTGGTCGGCGGTGAGGAAGATGTTGACCCGGTCTAGTCCGATGGTGTTGTCGAGGTAGTCAAGGAAGTTGGCCAATTCCCGGTCTAGCCGAAGGTAGATATCCTGCGTCTCCACGGAGTATGGGCCGAACTGGTGCCCTACATAGTCAGTGGAGGAAAAACTGAGGGCCAACAAATCTGTGATGGAATCCATGCCCAGTTGTTCACCTTCAATGGCGGCCTTGGCAAAAGCAGCGGTCAAAGCGTTGCCGTAAGGACTGGCCAGCAAGATGCCGTAGGGCGTTTCACCAGCACCAAACCGCTTGATTTGACTGATTGCCTTAAGGTCGTAGGGAAAAACGGCTTTTTCCGTGTTGAGGTACGGCCGTTCGTAGGGTCGTTCGTCGGGCAGGGATTCGTCATAGCGCTCCATGGGAAGCAGCGGTGTCCAAGGCTTTTCGAGGTATTGGTCGGGCAGGTGCTGGTCGTTGAACTTCGTGACCCAATCGGGCAGTGTTTTACGGTAAAAATCGCTGGTGATGAATTGGCCGTTGGTTTTGTCGTACCAGTAAGCGCCGTCGTTCAGGAAGCCGACGGGCAAGATGGCACCCCGGTCTTTGAGGGCGATGCCGATGGTCTTTGAACGGCGGTTGGTAGCCAGTTCGAGCTGGTCGGCAAGGGTGGTGGCCGTCAATCGGCGTGGTGACATTTTTCCCTCCACGGAATTGGAGCCTACGGTGTTGGCCTGTTGGTCTTCGGCACAGTACACCCGCTTCTTCTCTTGCCGGGAGTACCACTCGTTGCCTATGATGCCGTGCAGGGCAGGGCTGCTGCCCGTGTACACACTCGAATGACCGGGCCCCGTGAGGGTCGGGGCATATTGGTAGTGTCCATTATGGACGACGTATCCCTGCTGGAGCAGCCGTTTGAAGCCATTCTCGCTCAGGTCGTCCCAATAACGATAGAGGTAGTCGTATCGCATTTGGTCCACGATGATGCCCACTACCAAGCGGGGTCGCTGTTGGCCAAAGGCCCAAGTGGTGAAAAATAAAAGGAGGATGGTGAGGGGGAGTAGTTTCAGGTTCCGCATTGTATGCTTTTGAAAAGCGAATGTATGTGGGCGTAAATATCCAAATCTACGCTGAAATCAGGGCTCGATATTCATGAATTAGCAGCTTTTTAAAGTTTAGCTTACGTTGTGTGGCTCGTTTTCCTTTGAAAATTGACCTAGGTTGTGTGCTGATTTTGGTAGTACCGTATCCGTTACAAGCTTCGCAAATGCCCGATTAATCACAGGCTTTCAAGACTTTTTTCAGTTTAGCACAGAATTTGCAAAGGTAGTTTCACCTTCCGTTTTTTTAAAATTCCCTTTCCCTGGCATTTCACTCACAAGCACTGTGTCGCATGGCCTGTAGCCGTGTTGAACGGTGGAAAACCTTATTGAAATGAAATCTGTGAACAAGTTGCTCACTGGCCTTGTCTTGTTGGCCTTTCCTCTTTTTTGTTTTTCTCAAAATTATTGGGAAATAAGTCTCTCGCCCGGCGCTTCGGTGTATTACGGCGATTTGACTGTGCCCATCATCACTTTCAAAGAAACCCATTTTGCGGAGCAGATCAGCATAAAGCGCTACTATCGTGACAATGCGCTTCGCTTCAATGTGCTGCACGGCACGCTTTCTGGCGACGATAGTAACTATAGCCGGAACCGCAGCCGGGGCAATAAATTTGTTGGCAAATTCACGGAGTTTGCGCTTATGGGTGAGATTGACCTCAAGGGCCGGCGGCGCTTTTCCAAAAAATTGGGTTACCAGAAAACGGCCTCACCGTATATCATGTTCGGCCTGTCTGGCATCTACTCTAAGCCGGATGTCACCTATGGTTCGCCCGACAGCAAGGATATCGGGATTGATTATCCATCCTGGAACTTCGGGATGCCCGTTGGCGTAGGTTATAAATTCGATTTGAACGAGCGGGTTGTTTTCGGTGCAGAATTGGGTCTTCGCCTGACCCTCTCCGACTATCTCGACGGAACACAGGCATCTGGAAACGCCTATAAAAATGATGCTTTTTTCTTCGGTGGCATCACGGTCGGCTATCGTATCATCAATTTAGGTGCTTCGGCAGTCAAGGTCGATAAGGAGAAGGCATAAAATGCAATACCCGCTGGTTTGCCATCTAATTTTGACTCCAGCGGGTATTGTTTTGCATTAATTATTGGCAGTATTCATGTCCTTGATTGCCCGTAAGATGTCACGTCGGCTGACCTGACCAGCCAACTTTCCGTGGTCATCCATGACGAGCAGGCGCTTGTAGGGCGTTGTCAAAAATATATTGGCTACTTCAAAAATGTCTGCGTTGATGGAGATGCTTTTCATAACATTGGACATGTAGGCGGCTACCGTGTCATCGCTCACAGGTACCGGGCTATTGTGGTAAACACCGCCGAACAGGACGTTCAGGCAGTCCTTGTCATCAATCAATCCAATCACTTCGTTCAGGTCGTTCAGTACAGGGGCACCTGTAATCCTGTTTTCCAGCAAGGAATCAATCACTTCGTTGATAGGGGTATCCGGTTTGAAAGTAATTAAGCTCCTGACCATATAATTCGTTACAGAAGGAGGGGTAATTGTTCTGTCAATTTGGAAATCATCTACGGATTTCTGTTGGAAATTTTTCATAGGCTGCAATTTTTAAAAGGTGAAGTAGTGAAGATTCGCTAAAGATAATGCCTAAGTTTTATTGACGAAATATTGAACTGATATTTTTGATTAGGTGAGAAAAATATTTTGAATTAAATGGTATTATCAGTTGATTAATGTTGTGATTGTGTTGTTTGTACACACTATCTTTTATGAAAAGAATTCCTTCCGGTTTTGTTCCAAAACTACATCCGCTATCTCTTGGTCAAAACTTGTTTCTTTTGTCAAAACATATCTGCCAATGAAAACTTCCATCTTCTTTTGGTCAGCCTTCCTTTGCATCCATACGGCTTGTCAGCGGACAGGAGCGGCGCAGGTTGTAGAGCCTCCACTTTTGGCGTGGTTCCAATCAACCCCCAATTCGGACACCTTGCATTTTGAAATCGACTTCGACACCGAGGAAGATTCTACTGGAAGCGCCATTCCAAATTCCCGCTTTTTTAGCTCGTTTGATACAAGCTTGCTCCAAAAAATACAAGAAGAGGTTGATTCTGTGGAAGTAGCGGTATTTGCGCAAGGGCGGTACGTGCTCAACGATGTGTTCGATGCCTGCTTAGTGGACATTCACCAATACTGGTTCCGGCACCAATGGCTCCTGCTGTACAACAAGCAGCGCAGGGCATTCACGGACTTTGTGCCGGTAGCTGACTGGTCGGGTGGGGATGGTGGCCAAGTGCTGATTGGCAGTTGGATGTTCGATGCCAACGACGACGGCCAAAAAGACATAGTCCGGCGGCAGATCGAGCATTGGTTGATTTTGGATGATAATAGTGATGGCCGTGACACAACCGTTGAGGATGCCACCCTGTTGCTAGGAGGAAAAAATGGTGAATTCGTAAAATCGCCAACTGCAAACTCAGCCGAGTTTGTTGGTTTATTTCCGATTAAATCGGTTTGGTGAATCAATCATCAGTCTTTAACCACCAGACCTGCATACAGCAGGCTCTTACTATTACTCAGTTCCAGTAAATACTTGCCAGCGGTTAGGCTTGCAGTGCCTAAGCCATCCAGTGCAACCTCTTGTCGCCCTTTTATTGCTTCATATGTTTGGAGCAGAACAGTTTGGCCTTGCATGTCTGTTAGCCGGATGGTCAGGCGCTCGGTGTTTGGACTGTCAAAACGTATGCTCAAGTTGCGGCTGAACGGGTTGGGGAATGCCTCCACTGGCATTGCCGATGGTTCGGCGGGGTGGGGTAGTTCTGGCTGATCCGGTTCGGGAAGGGAGGTCTGGACAGTCTCCTCTACGTAGTCCAAAAGTTCTTTATCCTTGGGCTTGGTCTCTCGCTGTTTTCGGAGTGAACGAAACAGTTTAACTATTTTTTGCTTCGCCAGTTTGTATAGCGTTTGGTCATGCCGAACGGCAACCACGCCTGCGTAGCATACGATTTCGCCCTGCATCGCACCTGGCTCCAGTTTTATATCCACCACCGCTTGTCCTTTTTTAATCAAAACTTCTGCGGGTTTAAACCCCGTGTAGCTGACTTCCAAAACAGGACTCTCTATCGATGTCGGCAAGCTCAATTCATAACTGCCGTCAATATCGCTGATGGTTCCAGACTGTGTGCCTTTCACTAAAATGGATGCACCAATGAGTGGCTCGCCATTATCGGCTTCCATTATTTTCCCAGTAATTTTATAGATACCGTTTTTTATTAAAATCGTATCTCCTACAGTAATTTCAATAGGTGGTGGCGGAGGTGGTGAAACTGGGACTTCACTTTCAGGCGCTGGCTGTGGCATGACCATCAATCCCATGATAATTGGCCTGTTTTCTACGATTATGGAGTCAGGTGGGGTTGAGCTGGCACAAGCTACCTTCCCTTTAAGCTGCGGCTTGTTTTGTGCATTTACCCAACTTCCGATTAATAAACCGGGCAGGACGAGCCCCAACGTCCGTAACCTAGCTCCCCAGCCATCTGGCCGCTCTACATGCAGTGGGCGTTGCAATTGGTCGGATCGAAACCTACCGCAAGTACTGCCACTTGCAGTTGAGTCGAGTTGATGCTCGAAATAGCGGGCAACCTCCCGGTCAGTTTTGGTGGTGAAATCATGGACGGTCTTCTGGCAACTGAGGCAGAAGCGGCCTTGTTCGGCGGGTGTCATTTCTTGCCATTTTTCGTGACAAGGTTTCGGCACAGTGAGGGTAATGGGCTGCTTTTTCATTGGTAAAAATGTTTTGTGAAAAGATGCGCCAAGGCGCTAGGTTGGTGGGATGCAGCGGCGTGGCAAGAATGCACAGGTTTTGGTTTTTTTGATGGAAAATATTCAAGCGCAGACTAGGTTTATTGTTTACGGAGCAAAAAACCAAAAAGTAAAGGGGCGAAGAACCAAAGTTCTCCGCCCCTTTTTTAGAAAAAGCGTTTTGATGGCCGCCTACCGATGTTTTGCAGGTGCGACTTTTTTGGCCATCAATCTCGAGCGATTGTGTTGGGTGTGTGATTGAATTTTAGCGTGTTGCTTCACGGCGATTTTGGCTGTTAAGGCTTGTTTCCCACCGAGTACGAGGCCCTCGCCATTGCTGATGACGCAGTCATAGCAGCCTTCAAAAATGGCATTCAATTCGTCGTCATTGTTGACCGTAACCACAGACCCGTCTTCGGTCAGCGTCACGCTGATGGGGTATTGGAAAGTAGGCTCACCAGGGTCGTTCGGGTTGTTTTCGAAGAAATTGCTGACAGCCGTCCAAAGTTCTTCGTCGCTATTGATAACTGGGGCACTGCCATCAGGGAAGACAATGGTAACAGGGTAGTTGAATGTGAAACAGTCTTCGAAGCCGCCTTCCCCTTCGCCCCCATAACAGCCCTCGACGACAGCATAAAACTCATCGTCATTGTTCACCGTCACGATTTCACCATTCTCCAATTGCAGATGGATAGGGTAGGCGATGGTTGGAAAGTTGAGGGTGTCGTTGGGGTGGTTTTCAAACCAAGTGAGGATGACCTGATCCAGTTCTTCGTAGCTATTCGCAGCAACAGTCGTTCCATCTGGCATGGCTACGTTAATTGGAAAACTGTACTCGAAGCAAATAACTGGGTCGCCCGGGTCAACGGTGCCGAAACAGTCATCGAACAGCGCAGTGAGTGCGGCATCATCTTCCAGTTCGACCGTAGTGCCGTCAGCTTTCAATACCGTGATGGGGTAGTCAATGACTGGGTCCAGGCTGCTGTTAGGGTTGTTTTCGTACCAATCGTTCATGGCTTGGTTGAGTTCGCCGTCGCTGTTCACGGTAGTTGCGGTGCCATCGGGGTATTGTACCGTCACCGGGTATTGGATTTTGAAGCAATCTTCCCACCCGAAGTCAATGTCGATGCAGTTTTCAATCAAGATAAACAGTTCGTCTTCATCAGCCACGGACTGGGTGCTGCCATCTTCTAGTGTTACGTTCAGTGGGAAAACGATAGCTGGGCATTCATTGGCGGTCGGGTTGCTCTCAAACCAATCGTTGTAGATGCCTTCCAATTCCTCCATGCTGTTAGCGGTCTGGGTGCTGCCATCAGGGAATGCCACTGTCACAGGGAAAGCGATTTCGAAGCAAAGTCCATTACTTTCAGGGTCGGTGTTGCGGGTCACGATTTGGTTCATCCCATTGGTCATTGAGAAGTCGCCTTCGATTGGTGTGGGGGTAGGTTGGTCTTTTTTACAAGCTGCAAAAAAGCTGATGGCCAGAAGCAGTAATAAGTTGATTTTCAAAAGATTAACGATGTTCTTCATTGCTTTAGAATTTAGATTTGTGATAAAAATTTGGCAAAAAAATCCTAGTTGACCAGAAGGTGCACCCAATGGTCATGCCTTTTCATTTGGACTTGTTGCCGTACTTGAAATTTGGTGTTTTTGTTTAGCGGTTGAATAAATGAGCGCCGTTGTATGGACTATTTTTCAACCTTTATATCTACCAGACAATCTCGATTTTGAATTCCCCTAACGGGTTTTCATTTTTCATGAATTTTATTCCAAATCAAACTTTCGGACGAGCAAACTCAAAACTTGACCCCGTAAAACAATCCCAGCATGGTGGGGAAAATATAGACCGGTTTCAAGCTTTGATTGCCGTTGAAGTCATAGTCAACAGTATAAAATGCCACATTCTTGCGGTTGTAGGCATTGAAAACGCTGGCCTTTAGTTGGTGCTCCAGCCTCCCTGTTTTCATGGAAAAGGAAAGCGCCAAGTCGAGGCGGTGGTAAGGGGAGCTTCGCAAGGTATTGGTCTGGCCAGGCGGCGACTCTACCTTTCCCTCATCCGTTATTTGCGGATTGGGGGAGCCATACACCCAATTCATGCTGGCTTGCCAATGGTTGCCTATGCGATAGTAGGCGAAAAGCTTCACCTCGTGCCTGCGGTCAAAGTCGAAAGGGTAGGGCTTACCGATGTTCAGCAGGGAAGCCTGACGGGTGGTCTTGGAAAGCCCATAACCTACCCAACCACCCAAGCGGCCTTCCTCCCGGCGCAGCAAAAGCTCCAAGCCTCGGCTCTTGCCGGTGCTGGAGATGAACAAATCCTCTGGCGAAACTTCTCCAAAAATTGGGTCGAAGAAGAAGGAATCTGGGAAAGCCAACAGCCCATGCATGATTTTGTAATAAGCTTCCACGTTGAACTGGACTGATTTCGGCAGTTTCCCCTCAAACCCGACCGTGCCTTGCCAGGCTTTCTGCGGGCCAAGGTGGTGGTTGGAAGGTATCCAATAATCGCCGGGGAACAGAAACCCAAGTGTCGTCACCCTGTGGAGGTACTGAATGTTGCGGGTGAAGGAGGCAGTTATTTTTTGTTTTCGGCCAACCTGAAAAGCAGCATTGACACGAGGCTCAGGGAAAACCGAAAACTGGCCGTCCGAATAGAAACTGGACATGCGCAGACCCGTGTTTAAGGTGAATTTTTCCCCCAACCGCCATTCATCTTCTCCATAAACATCAATGCTGGTAGCATTCAATTCATCCCCTTCTTTCAGGTTCAGAAAATTGCCTAAGTACAGGGTATCAAATTCAAAGCCTCCCTGAATTATTTCTTCCAAGACCTGGGCGTTTGGTAAAAATTGGTGCCCAGTAATGCTGGCTCCAAAGCGTAGATAATGGTTAGCACTTGGGGCATAATCAAAATCCGTCTTCCAGGCTAAATCCTGTATATCGGAGCTGAGGCCAATGAAGTAAGAATAGGAAAAAGGCGGATCTTCAGGCTCGCCAGAGTCAAAGGAGGCAGCATTGAAACTGCTCAGGGAAAAGTTGAATTTGCTGTAAGTCAGCGAGGTATTGGAAAAAAGCTTTGGATTAAAAAGATGGTTCCATCGCAGGGAAGTGATGGTGTTTCCCCATTTTAATTCAAACGTAGAAGAATCCCTTGAATACTCATCCTCAAAAAACTGTGTGCCGCCATAAGAATCCTTGCCCCGATAAAAACTGAGGTACAGTTTATCTTTCTCAGAAAAACCATAGCTCACCTTGGCATTGAAGTCAAAAAAATAATAAGAGGGGTCAATGAAATCATCCGTTGCCAAGATTTTGTTCAAGGCAGACAAGAGGTAAAAATCGCTGTGTGTTCGGCGTCCACTCAGCATCAATGTTCCTTTTTTCTTCGCAAATGGCCCTTCCAAGGTGGCTTTCGCACCGATGAGGTCAGCGCCTACTTCTCCGCCCCAACGGTTCTGGTTGCCATCCTTCGTGTACACATCCATCACGGAGGAGATGCGCCCCCCGTACCGTGCAGGTACGCCGCCCTTTAGCAGCTTGGCATCCCGGATGGCTGAAGTATTGAAAATGGAGAACATGCCGATGAGATGCTCGGCGTTGTACACGGGCACACCGTCCATCAGCACGAGGTTCTGGTCGGAATTGCCACCTCGGACGAACATGCCGCCCATGCCATCGGCGCTCGACTGTACCCCCGGCAGCATCTGCATCACCCGGAACAAATCGCTTTGTCCGCCCAGGTCAGGCGCTGCCTTGAAATCCTCCGGTTTGAAACGACGCAGGTTGCCGGGCGAGGGCAGCAAGTTGCCCAAGGCCGTGTCCGTTGGCGTCACCACGACTTCCGTAAGCAACAGCGATGGCTTGATGGCGAGGCTGATGCGCTGGCTTTCTTTTTTGGTCAATGTAACCGTTTCCTCGGCGTAGCCGATGTAGTTGAAGCGTAAATTCGTGGCCGTGCTGGGCAGGGTCAGGCTGTAAAACCCATACTCGTTCGTCACAGTACCTTGCCCCAGTTCGGGGCAGTAAACGGCTGCCGCAATGAGGCGCTCACCTGTCTCCGCATCCTCTACAAAACCGCTCAGGGTCATGTTTTTCACTTCCTCCACAAGTAGGAATAGCACCACTTGGCCACCTACTTCCCGACAGCCAACGCCTGTTTCCGCGAGGATTTGTTCCAATACCACCCGCATCGGCTGCGATTTGGCCCTCACTGTCACCTTCTTTTTTTTGCTGAAAAACTGTTCGCTGTAAGCCAGTTGCACATTGTTTCGTTTGACTAAAAGCCTCAGCGCTTCAGTCACGGGTGTATTTTGCACTGTCAAGCTGACGGGTTTGTCCAAAAGGCTTTGAGCTGTCAAATTCCCTTGGCTCAGTGCCAAAACGACGGCAACCTTCACCACCCAAAAAAAGGCTCGTGAAGGTTGCGAAAATGGGATGTTCTGTTTTAAGTGATTGGCTATCAATTGGATATGTTTTGAATGTAAACTCAGCCGCAGCGCCCGCCTCGTATTCGGTAGTCCTTTTCCGACACTTTCACCAACTCGGCACCAAGCAAGGTTTGAATCGTTTCCAAGGTGGCTTCCAAGCCCTGCTTCTCAAAAACAACTGTGAGAGGACAGCGTGCAACTGCTTGATTTTCAATGGTTAGTGTGACGCCATGTAAGAGGGACAATTGGTGCAGCACTTCTTCCAATGGGGTGTTGTCGAAGACCAATTTTTCCGTATGCCAAGCTGCCGTGTTGTTCGCAACGCCACCAGTTTTTACCAGACTGTTTTTGTTTTGGTCAAAAATGCCCGTTTCGTTTGGCAGCAGCAGTAGGTGTTCTGAGCTGCCTTTCGGTTGAACTTTTACCTTGCCCGTGCTTACGTTGACTTCCAGGCTTGTGCTGCCTGCTGGGTTGCGCACATTGAAGGAAGTGCCCAGTACTGTTACCTGACCCAGTTCTGTGGTCACGACGAAGGGCCTTTCCGGATTTTTAGCTACCTCGAAAAATGCTTCGCCTGTCAATTTTATTTCGCGTTTGTCCCCTTCGTTTTTGGTGAAAAACTGGAGGGAAGAATGGGCGTTCAGCCAGACCTTTGAACCATCGGCGAGTTCTACGGGATGCAGGGCAGGGGAGTCGGTGGTGGCGAATTGCCCCATTTCAGGGCTACTGAAAAACTTGCGCAGCACCAGCGGAGCCGCTACCAGCAATGCAATCGCCGCTGCAATCGCCAACCAATTTCGTTTTGGCTTCATGGTCACGACTTTTGCCGCAGGGGTTGCTTCTGCTTCCGCAATGCGCCGCTCCAACCGTTCAAAATCAGCATCAGCGTCCAAGTCCACATCTTGGGAGAAGCCGCCGCTCAATTGCCAAGCCTGTGCAACTTGTTTTGCAATCAACTGATTGTCAGCTGATTGTTCCAGCCAATCCTCCAGCGTGGATTGCTCTGCTGGCGACAGCGTGTCGCTGAGCTGTTTCTGTAAAAGCGATATGTAAAGTTCTTCATTCATAAGCGATAGGGTAGCGGGTTCATGGTTTGAAGTTTTTGGAGTTGGGGAAGAGAATGGCTTACACCCCCACGAACCTGAACCCAAAAGTTTCGAACCTTATTACTTTGACAGTTCATCGGCGTCTTTCCCCTAACCGGGCTTAACATTTTTTTAATAAAAATTGCCTGAAACGAACCAAGCAAGCAAGGCAGGTGCCACGTAAGGCCCAACGGCTTCCCGTAGTGCTGCAATGGCACGAGTCATCTGTGCTTCGATGGTTTTGGTGGAAATGTCGAGCTGCGCTGCAATTTCCTTGTGAGGCATGCCTTCGAGTCTGCACAGGGTAAAAATGAGTCGGCACCGCTCTGGTAGCGCTGCGATAGCTTGATGTATAACTTGTTCTAAATCAGAAGCTTCAAGTAAGGTTTGGGCATCGGGAGTAGGGTAGGGGCTTTCCGGCATTCGCTCTGGTTCGGTGAAATCCATGCGGCGGGACTTGATGAAATTCAGGGTTTTGTTAACCACCGAGCGGCGTAAGTAGGCCTTCAGCGAGGTCTGTACTTCAATGGATTCCCGGCGCTTCCAAAGTTCAAAGAAAACGTCTTGAGCCAGGTCACGAGCCATTTCGCTGTCGCCGAGAATGTTGTTCGCCGTAACGACAAGGTATTTGTAATAGCGGTCAAACAGTGCCCGGTAAGCAGTTTTGTCGCCGGATTTTACCTTCAAAAACAAGTCTTGCTCCTCGTTCGAAAACTCAAATGGCATAGGCTGTGCAAGTTTTTCGCAAAAGTCTTAAAAAATGGGTAAACAGGGTCAAAAGCTGTGGTAGTTGGGTGGGTAAATGCAGTTTTCACTTATGGAAGACTGTTAACGGAGGACAAAAAGCAGTTTAGGTTGCTTAACAGCCGTTTTTCTTTTTCAATCGAGCCAATATTTTCTTTATTTCGCTTGAAAAAACACGACACGCACATCATGATTTTCATCACAATCTACCTAATAACGGCGAATAGAAAGGCTAAGTCTGAGCTGCTGTGGCTGCTTTTTTGCTGCGTAGTCACCCCCAACTTAGTTTTTTCACAGACGATTGAACAACGGTTCTTCATGGACATGAGCGCCTTGGTTAACGCCCCCGCTAGTGAAAGGAGCCCTGCTTCCATTTCATTGGCAGCCGAGCCTAAAATTTGGCTTTACAACCATATTTATGCAGGCCTTAAAATCGACTTGCCCTTAGGTTCCTTTGGTGAAAACCGAGAAAATGGATTTGGCTTGCAACAAGTTGAACCTAAGATGGGGGCTGTAAGGTCGGTGATATTGTCAGGCTATGTAGAGCAACATTTTTGCTATTCCAGGTTCTTTTTTGGATTTGGGATAGGTCGGTTTTCAACCAATAATATCTACGGATATAACCTCAATGGGAATAGCAATGCGGTACGGTTGAACCCCTCTTGGGGCCGTATGCTCACCGTTGGGGCAAGAGGCGATGACCTGTACCTCAGCTTGTCTTTCAAAAAACCATTTCCAAATTCAAGTCCTACTGAAGTGCCAGCATTTACTAGTGCTTCAGTAGGACTTGAATTTGGAAATGGCAAGTACCTGACAAAGTTTAAAAATACCAACGACTACCAATTGCCACCATTGATGTTGGAGATTGGGCAACAGTTGGCAGCGCCAGTTGGAAAGTCGCCGGCCGCAGTTTGCAAAGCAGTTTATGCTGAATTCAAAATCAGTTTTAAGCAGCGGTTTTCCATTGGGGCTAGACTGTTGGATATTCCAACCAAAGGCTATGGGACAGATGCGGAAGGCTATCCAGCCGAACTTCAGACACAGGTTTCTGGGGTGGGAAGGGAGAATTTTGGAAGGATAAATTCAATGAAATTGGTGAAATCCAACATGCTGTTTTTTGATTGTTATTTTCCTCGCAAAAGTGGTTGGCTGAGTATGGGGCTTGGTGGCGGATGGTATCGTTTTGAAGGGCTTGAGATGCTTCAGCTCGATGGTAGTTCAGAAATTCCTGGTATCCAGTCAGCGAGCAATGCTGGTATCTTGTTACGGCTGGGACACAAAGTCGGATTCTTCCGTTCTGGCCTTGACCTGAACCTGATAGGGAAAGGCGTTCCAAGCTTTGCCAGTTTTCATGTGGGAATTGAGCCGGGCTTTTTTATTTACAGGGATAAAGGAGCAGAAAATTAGATGCTTAAAAATTTTTATAATCCCCCTTATGTTAAATTAAAAGGCATTACGTCTTACCTGAAAATAGTTGACCACCCAAAGCAAGGATTTTACGGAACTTGAAGTGATCCGCTCCAAATTCTTTCCAGATTTGTCCAACTATCTTTGCGAGCATGAAAATACTTGTAATCGAAGACGAATTTGCCCTTCGGGAAGCAATCACTGGGTATTTCCTCAAGGAAGGCTTCGTCTGTGAGGCGGCGTCGGATTTCCAGGAGGCGTCGGAAAAAGTGGCACTGTACGAATACGACCTTGTGGTGCTGGACATTTCGCTGCCGGGCGGAAATGGACTGGACGTTTTGCGCCAGCTAAAGAAAATTCACCCAGAAACGGCCGTGCTCATCCTCTCTGCCAAAAATTCCCTCGACGACAAAATTACGGGCCTTGACCTCGGTGCCGATGATTATCTCACCAAACCGTTTCACCTCCCCGAACTCAACGCGAGAGTTAAAGCGCAGCTCCGGCGTCGGTTTTTCAAGGGCAATCAGCAAATCGTTTTCGAGGAAATTGAAATTGACCCAACAAACAACCTTATGCAGGTGCAAGGCAGACCAGTCGAACTGACGAAAAAGGAGTACGATCTGCTACTGTATTTTATTTCCAATAAAAACCGGGTGCTTACCAAAGCTGCCATTGCCGAACATCTTTGGGGCGACTACATGGACTTGGCCGATAATTTCGATTTAATATATAGCCATATAAAAAACCTTCGAAAAAAGATATTACAGTATGGCGGCAATGACTATATAAAAACGGTATACGGTATGGGGTATAAATGGGAACAACATGAAATTGCTAGATAGAAATAACCGCATATTTATCCGCTTTACCTCCGCTTTGCTTCTGTTTGGGAGCGTATTGTTTTATTTTGCAGTAAATTATATAACACGCGCTGAAATAGACGAAAAGCTAGCGGTTAGCCAACAGCATGCCATTGAGTTAATTCGGAATGGACAATCTATACCACAGTTTCCACCTGTTATTCAAGTTGAAATTATTACAGTAAAGACAGCAATTATAGGCTACTCAAATGCCATGATATATGACCCCATTGAAAAGGAAGAAGAACCATATCGCCAACTAATTTCCGAGGAAAATATCAATGGTAAAATTTACCGCATCACCAACCGCACTTCCCTACTGGAATCAGAGGATTTGATACTCGCCATCGGCGGCTGTACGGCGGCGCTGGCACTGCTGTTTTTCGCGTGGATGTACAGCCGTTCTTCACAGCAGATGTGGGAGCCATTCCAGCAGCAATTGAATGCTTTGCGGCATTTTTCGCTGGCGCAAAACGAGCCTATTTCGTTGGCACAGAGCAACATCAGCGAGTTCGAAGAATTGAGAGCCGCTCTACATCAGCTCACCGAAAAGCTTCGATCGGATTATCGAAGCCTAAAGGAATTCACGGAAAACGCCAGTCACGAAATCCAAACGCCTTTGGCCATCATCCGCTCCAAAATTGAGCAACTCATTGAAAACGAGGCGGTTAGTAGTGTGCAAATGGCAACGTTAGGCATGATTTACGAAGCTGCCAACCGTTTGAGTCGCCTGAACCAAAGCCTGTTGTTGCTCACAAAAATCGAAAACCAGCAGTTCGGGGAAAAGTCACCTGTTTCAGTGAATACCATCATCCGTGAGCAGGTCGAAATGCTCAGCGAGCTGACTGACAGCAAAAACCTGCAACTCAAAACTAATTATTCAGACGACCTGCGCATCAGTTCGCATCAGGCTTTGGTGGAGATTCTGGTGAAAAACCTGCTGGAAAATGCCATTCGGTACAGCCGGCCGAGCGATTCTATTTTCATTAAAACGACTGCCGAGCACATCATTTTCAGCAACCCCGGTGAGGCAGCCATCGAGCATCCCCAACGCCTCTTCGGTCGCTTCCACAAACATGGCAATAACGGAAATTCCCTCGGCTTGGGTTTGGCCATCGTCAAAAAGATATGTGAGGTAAACAGCTGGCGAGTAGAATATGATTTTAGGGAGGGGTACCATGAGTTTAAGGTAGTTTTTTGAAATAAACATGAAATATCGCATCTCCAAAATTCCAACAGAATCACCTCCCATCTTTGCCCTATTCAAATCATTTTCAATTATTAAAAGCAAAATCATGAAGTATTTAATGTTAGTCACAGTGCTCAGTTTTGGCTTCCTTTCCACTTCCTGCGCACAGGGCAAAAAAGCAGCCCCCGCAGCTGTTCAAGCTGCTTTCAAGGCAAAGTTCCCTACTGTGCAAAAAGCAAAATGGGACAGGGAGGACGATAACGAATGGGAATCTGAATTCAAAATGGATGGCAAGGAAATGTCTGCCAATTTCAGCAACGACGGCACTTGGCTGGAAACCGAGACCGAAATCAAGACCGCTGAACTGCCACAAGCGGTGAAGGACGCTATCACCTCGCAATTCGCAGGCTACAAAATGGAGGAAGCATCATTGGTGCAGACTCCAGAGTTGGCCACCGCTTACGAAGTGGAAATAGAAAAAGGTGAAACGACCATCGAGGTGTTGTTCGGTGCTGACGGGTCGGTCATCAATCAGAAAACGGAGAAGGAAGACGACGAGAAAGATTAGGGTAATATTCATGTGCAGCGGGATTTCAACTAATTTATCCCGCTGCACAAATGATGCCCCGCTCTTTTCACAGAAATCTTATTCTTTTATGGTGCTTAAAAATGAATATGGCAGCCACAATTTTGATTTTACGGGAAAAAGGGTGACAAGAAATTGTTGCTTAAAATTTACCGTTGGCGTTCTTCCATTCCGACTTCGGCGGGATGGTCTGGATAACGTCCCAATGCTCCACAATTTTTCCGTTTTCCACCCTGAACAGGTCGTAGTAGGCCACATGATCGCCTATGCCGAATTGACCCTCACTGACGGTCAGTACAAAATTGCCCTCTCCCAGTACTTTATGGACTTTGTCATATTGCATTACTAGGTTGTTGTCAGCAAAATATTTCAGCGCAGCGCCTAGGCCATTTAGGCCGTCGGCCACCTGTGGGTTATGCTGGACGTATTTTTCAGTGCTGATGTAGTCTGTGATTTTGTCCGACTTGCCACCCATCAACACATCGTTGACAAAGTTTTTCACCAAAGTCTTATTGGACTCCGTTTTGTCCAAATCGGTGATTTCTGTAGCTCCATCAAATTGGGTATGTCCGCTTGGGTTCGGGGCTGCTATTTCAGCTAAGTTATCCCAATGCTCCACGATTTTTCCGTCCTTAAAACGGAAGATGTCGAAGGCTGCTTTTGGGCCAAAGAAATCGTACTTGACGTGCAGGAATGCGTATTCGCCATCCTGGAATGCCCGTACTACTTCCGATTTGAAGCCGCCTGCCGGGGCATTGGCCATCACGGCACCAAAACCAGCTAGCCCATCACCGACGGCCAAGTTGTGTTGGGTGTAATTTTGGGCATTGATGTAGCCGACTGGTTCTTGTGCACCTGTTCCGATGCTCTCGATGACGGCGACAGCTTTCTGTTTGATTGTCATTTCCATTGTTTCTTCTTTTTTTGATGTTGAAATTTCATTTGAACTGCACCCGTCAAACGCGGCTGCAAGGACAAAAAGGCTAAAAATGGTTATTGATTTCATCTTGCTAGGCTGTTTAAAAATGATGGCACAAAGATGAAATCATATTCAGCCGGAACGGCTATAACAAAAAGCCCCAAAACTGTAAAAATGGGAAAGTTAGCGGAAGTCATGCCTGAATTGCTCAGGGGTAAGTTGGGTCTGGCGCTTGAAATATTTGTAAAAATTAGTCGTCTCTTCGAATCCCGATGCGTAGGCAATTTCTTTGACGGAATTTTCCGTGTTGATGAGCAGGCGTTTTATTTGTTTGGTGCAAATATCGTCAATGAAGGCCTTAGCCGATTTGTTCACAATGGCCTGTGTGACAGTATTCAGGGTTTTGGTGCTGATACCCAGCATTTTGGCGTAATCCTGCACTTGGGTATGCCTGACAACATGCCGTTCCACTAGGTTTTGAAAATCAATGAATTCATTCAAGTATTTGCGGTTTTCCATCACTTGGTTCATGCCCGATTTTATGCGGTATAGCTTGGCAAGCAGGATGTGCAACTCGCTCCTAATGATGCCTAGTGAGTAGTCGTCATTGATGTTAAAATATTCCTTTTCAATGCGTCCCAACGATTCGATAACCTCTCCCAATTCGTTTTTTGTTAGCTGTATTTTTGGAACGGACAGGACTTCATTGAACAGTTGCAGCGATTTCAGTGCTTCTAGTTTTTCCAAGTAACTTACTAAGAACTCATCGGTAAAAAGCAGCATCGTCCCTTTGACAGTGTCGCTCTTGTGAAACTTGTGGATTTGGTCTTTCCGGATGGTGAGCAAGGTGCCTCTTTCAAAAGGATAGTCCGTGAAGTCAATCGTGTGTACCCCCTGCCCTTCTTCCGCCAAAATGATGATGTAAAATTCCACGAGGTGCAACTGGAAGGGAGAGTGGTTGGTGTATTCACGATGCAGCAATTCTTCTAATTTCACCACATCAAACCTGGCCTGTGGGTTTTGCAGGTTCTGGAATTTTATGTGGATGGGCGGGCTGGTCATTGTTTCTCAATGAGTATAATTAACCATGAATGGCAGGCTTGTTCTAAAAATACGCAATGAATTGATGGCGGCTTCAGGTTCGTTATAGTTCAGTGATTTCACCTGAATTTTACCTCCATCAGATAATCAAACGTACCCCACCCAACTGCTCGATACGGTAAGGGAAATGGTCACTCGGCGAGCCGATGAACATGAAATTCACAGGGATTTTCCATTTTTGAGAAAGGTTCTGGATAAGTTCCGGCCCAAATATCCCTTCCATCTCGATGTACTCAATGTCAATTTCTGGGTAGGCCCGATCCAGTACCTCGATATCGGATTTGAGGCGCTTCGACAGCGGGTTGTCTTTTTCCAATACTGTCACGATTTTCAGCTTCCTAGTGTGCTCATTGCGACTGATGTACAACATCACGCTATTTAGTACGGCCATGTCGTCCTCGTTGGTGAAGAACACGAACTCCTGCGAGTTTATATCGTCAATCACCTTGAGTATGCCCCGGTTGGCGGTTTTGACAAACTTCTGGATGGGTTCAAAAAAGTATTTTATCACTTGGAGCAAACCCCTCAGCAAAACGGTTCTGTTAAGCATGACCGTGATGACAAGAAAGGTAGGGATGAAATATTCGAGAAAGATGCCAAGGTATTCCGGTTTCATAATGGCATTTCCAGCAATGGCAATAATTACCCCTGTAATGGCTAACAAAATTGCTGGTGGTGCAGCTCGTTCTGGACGTGGGAGCTTTTTGCGCTTTATCTTCAGCAAAATGTTGCCTAGGCCGAACAGGCCCATTACCAACAAAAAAGAAATTGTGTAAACGCCTGCCAGAGCACCCAATTCACCATTTGTAATCAATAGGATTGAAACGCAAAGCAAGAAGAACATGATGATGATGCGGTAAGCTGAGCCACGTTTGTTTTTTTTGAGCAAGAAATTTGGAAGAATTCGGTCTAAGGTCATCCGCTCCAGCAAACCGCTGACCCCGACAAAGGACGTCAGTACCGCACCGCTAAGCACCAGTACTGCATCAATGGAAATCAGCAATGAAAGCCAACTGCCACCTGCTTTGTTGCCCATGAGGGCCAACAGTGCATTTTGGTTACCTTCCACATCGCCGATAGGGATAATGGACAATGCCAAGAAAGCCATGAGCGGATTGAAAATGCTGACTACAACCCACATATTTCGAAGCGTTTTCGGAAACACGCCATCTGCCTGTTCCTCCACGAAATTGGCGCTGCTCTCAAAGCCGGAAATTCCGAGCATGGCCGCTGCAAACCCGAAGAATAGTGCTTTCTGGATACCCCCTTCAACTGGGAGGCTATAGTTTTCCAGTAACACACCAACACCGTTCCTTATCAAAAAACCACCGCAGACCAACGTCAAGAGCGTAAGCGAACCTAGATGGAAAATGAAAATCCAAATGGCGACTTTTGCCGACTCTCCAATGCCCAAGATGGTTAAACCCATGAAGATTGCCAACAAGACAATTGTTGTTATCATTACGAGAGTTTCCAGAGTTTCTTTGGGTATCACAGGCCAAAAGCTTGACATATAATGCATTGCTTCGCTCCCTGAAATGACTGCCGTAGCCATGTAAGAAAGCAGCGTCAGGGAAGCCGCTAATGACGCGGTGGACTTTCTGGTCGTGTTCAGTAGAGCATTGTATGCACCACCGTTCAGGGGCAATGCTCCCACTACCTCACCGTAAATTTTGCGGAAAAGAAAAAGGACGCCAGCCACGATTAGCAGCGCTAGCCAGGCGTATTGTCGGGCATAAATGATGGCGAGCGCCGATACATACAAGCAGGAAGAACTAATGTCGTTTCCGCAAATGGCTGTGGCGGCGAGTTCGTTGAGTTTTTTGATTTGTTTCATTGTTCATTTCAGTGAATAGCTGGCGCAATATCAAATCATTTCGCATTTCTGCTGTTAAATACGGGTAAAATATGCAAATTCTGACCTATTTTTTCAAAAATAGCCATGAATTGAACATGCCCTGCCTGATAAATCTCCCAAGTCCGAATCCTCCCATTCCTCAATTTTTGTATCAGAATATTGATTAGTTTTTACCTTCACGTCGCATGATTTCACCATTAAAAACAAAAATTACATGAAACAAAGAATACTCGCCACCTGCTTTGCAATTGTTGCTGTGGCATTTGCATTTTCCAGTTTTGCGCAGGGCAAACAATTTAAGGCGCTTCTCTTCACCCGTACCCAAGGCTTTCACCATGAATCCATAAACGAGGGAGTGACAGCTATCAAGGCCATGGCACAGCGCAATTTTTTCGATGTCGCCTGGCATGAAGACCCCGCCAAGTTCAACGACGAAGAGTTAAAGCAATACGATGTCATCATTTTTCTCAATACCACAGGAGATATCCTAAATGATGAGCAGCAAGCTGCCATGGAACGCTTCATCCGTTCCGGTAAAGGCTTTGTGGGCATTCACAGTGCCTCCGATACGGAGTATGATTGGCCTTGGTACGTGCAGATGGTCGGCCGCACTTTCCATATCCACCCTACCATACAAACTGCCCGCATCAAGGTGCTCGACCGCAAGTTTCCTGGGTTTGAACTGATGCCCGATGACCGCCTTTGGACTGACGAGTGGTACCAGTTTGATGAGGAAAAATCCAAAGACCTGCATTACCTGCTCTCCGTAGACGAGGCTACCTACAACCCCAAAGCCGACTGGGGCAGGGTGTCAGGTACAGGTATGGGCAGCTTCCATCCCCTTGCTTGGTATCATAATTACGATGGTGGGCGAGCTTTTTACACTGCTCTGGGCCACATGCCTGAGAAATACAGCGACCCGGCATTCTTGGAGCACCTCTACGGGGGCATTTACTGGGCTGCCACAGGTAAGGGCATGAAATGAGTTTTATTGGCATCCATGCGGAGAGCGTCCTGCAACATGCCGGACTGGGAAACTTAGCTGGCAAAACCATTCTTGAGGCCACTGACCTGCTACATGCGATTGGTTAGGAAATGGCTGATTTGGGGGCTGTGGAAGCTGCCCGTGCCATCGAGCCGTTGTGCATTTTGTGGTGCATACCCGGTTTCCGGGAGAACAGTTGGGGGCATGTGTTTAAATTGCTCAGACCTTAAAATTATCACGCAACGAAGCATGTTTTGGCGTTGCGTGATAAATTTCGTCATCATCTTGAATGATAGACAATGCTGTCACTCCACCTTTTTCCAAAAAAAACAAGTGCCATCATGCCTGTCAGGCGTGGTGCCTTCAGAATTGGCTGTGCAAAGTTCCTCAAGGTTTGGCGGACAAAATAGATAACGGTGTGTTTGCAAAGAGAGAAACATGATGTCGCCACGCAGCATATCCACCCATTGGAACGTGGAAGCATCTCCGTTGTCCTGTACCTCCAACCTAACCTCAGCCAAGCCGCCTGCCCCTTTCACTGTCACGAACCGGCCAGTGGCCACTTCTTGCAGTGCAATGCGGCCATTGCCTCTGTCCAATACACGAAAAATGCCCCCCTTTGCTACTGCATTGCTGGCGGAAACGGAACGCAGATTGTTTCTCCAATTCACCAAGGCGCTACTGTCGGCGACGCTGTACAATGAAATCACTTGACCGTAAGGGATTGGTTGGGTTAAACCCTTGTTTCTTGGCTCGTCAACTTGGAAATAGTTGAAATCGGCAGCACCACCTTCCTTACCTTCCGTATTGTAGTTGAATAAGGTGTAGCGCACACCCTGAAAAGTCTTCAACTGGTAGGGCATTATCATTTTGTCGCCAATGTCCAAAAAGGTCTTGCCGTCGAGGCTGTAGGAAAACTGGGCGAGGTCATCGTCGAAATTGCAATGCAACCGAAGCCAGACCTGTTGCTGGTTAAGCTGGGCATCCACGCTTTTTTGTAGCTGTTGATCGAACACCCGCAGCACAGACCCTGACTTCGTTTTGACCACTCCCAGCCAAGCGTAGGGCAGGTTCAGCAGCGCCAACCCAGCAATATCACCTGACTGCAAATTTGTGGCATCAAGCTCCGTGGTAGCGTAAGATTCTGGCCCGATAGCGCGTTGCGTTAGCGAATTTTTGGCCCACCAAAAAGATTCGGCGGGTAGGCTGTTCAGTCGAAGGTAGCCCTTGCGGGCATTCAGCGACCACTTGTTGTCCACAGGAACATGGTTCCATTGCCAAGCGTTTTTCAGCGCTGGACCATCAAACAGGTCGTTCCGCTCGAAGGGAGCGCCCCGTTTGGAGGATAAGCCCGTGTTGGGTTTTACCCAAATTCGGGGGGAGCGGTTCAGGTTGCCCGGCAGACCGAAATGTGGCCAACCGTCTTGCCAAGTGACGGGAGATAATGCCGTCACCCGTCCCAAGGAATTGTAGTCCAACATGGACCAGCCCCACCACTCGCTTGATTGTACTTGGACGATACCGCCTTGGTGCATTGGGATACAGCCCACTTGGTTTAGCTTGCCGGGAATGATGTCGAACGGTGGGCCTTGGTTTGGTGTCCAAATACGGTAACTGGTACCTACGCCGAGATTTTCGTTGGCGCTCATAACTTTGATTTCATAAGGGCCATACGGCTGGTCGGCCCGCAGGCAAACCTGATAGCACTGCGGGTCATAGTTGGTGTTGGTGATAAAATACTTTCCGTTTATTTTGTAAAAATGGCAACCCTCCCCTGCCCCACTCCCTTTTTCGACGATGATTTTCTCTGTACCTGGAATGATGTCCAGCAGGTCATCGGTCAGTTGGGCAAGGTGCAGTTCATCGTAACCCCAGACCACATAGGTCTTGCCATCATCATCGAAAAGCACGCTTAGATCGTGCAGCCCAACTTTCATACTTTGCTGTATCCAAGGCCCAGCAGGATCGTTGGCGGAGAAAACCTGTGTGCTCTGCCCGTTGACATTGGTGAAAATATAAAACCGCTGGTTGTGGTAGCGGAAACTGGGCGCCCAAATTCCTTGGCCGTACATTTCCTTTTTGTCTTCCAGCCTTGCTTGTGGGCCTATGTCCAAACGATGTACAGCGTAGGTAAGCAGTTCCCAGTTGACTAGGTCTTTGGAGTGCAGGATTGGCAGGCCCGGCATAGTGTGCATGGTAGTGCCGGTGAGGTAGTAATCGTCGCCCACCCGAATCATGTCAGGGTCGGAAAATTCTTCGTAAAAAAGGGGGTTGGAAAATGTGCCGTTCCCGTTGTCGGCCATCCACGTGCCGGGAGATGTGGTTTGCGCAATGCCTTGCAGCGCAAGAAAAAGCAACAGTGATGTGCTTGAAAACCAACAAGTAAGTTTATTCATTCGCTCCGTTTTAGTTGGGCGAATATCGGCTCAATGGGTGGTTTGCCATCAAATTTCTTCCGATTTGTGGGAAATGATTTTTAAAGATTGTGGTGTCAGTTTCGTTTGTAGAATAGCTGTTTAGTGCCATTGTCCGCTGTGATCAGCAGTGTCCCGTTTTCAATATAGTAACGTCCCAGACGGGCAGTTTCCGTTTGAACGCCATCGGTGGCGACCAGGAAGAGACCTTTGTTTTCTGTGTACCATTTCACTCCGGGTACAATGCCGCTGCCCCCGCTGCCTGCCCTACCCGACCCAGCATTGCTGCCAACCATGGTCTCGCCACCTAGGTCTGACAGTGTGCCGTCAGCATTGAAGGCTAGAAAGCTGCTGTTGGAGTAATAGCCATCCATTCCCGCACCGCTGTTGTAGTTTTCTTGCCGTTCCCAAGTTCCCACTAGCGCAGGGTCGTGCTTAGCATTGGCAGGCAACTTGGGCATGGCACCGGTTTTACCGCTTGGGGCATTGGTGGTCGGTGTCTTTGTAGTGCCAGACCTTTGTAAAGCTACTGGCATTTCAACGCCCATGAAACTCATTTTAAGGTCAAGTACATTGCCGTTTAACCGACCAGAGAGGTCAAGACTAATGCCAAGTGCTTCACAAGCTGCCTTCCCGCTCAGGTCCTTGCCTTGGCTTGTGGCCGTGATTTTATAGGTCTGTTCACTGTCGGTCATGACACCTGACCACTTACTAGTGCCCGCCGATTCGAGCGTGAGTTGAACAGCATCTCCATTGTACTCGCCGTTGTACTGCCCTGAGAAGTCTTGGGCCTGGAGGCAGGGTAAGGAAATGATCAGGTATAAAATTGGCAGGATTGGTTTCATGCGATGGATATTATTCAAGTGAAAATGAAGCTTAAAGATAAGGAAGGCGGGGGCATTTCCACAAGGGAACAAGAAATGTCGCAATAATATTTAAGTGGCGACATCCTACTCCAACAAACTTAGTTCCTTCTTAAGCACTACTGCTTGAGCAGTGCGTATGCCATAAGTCCTGACAGTTCCTTTGAACTTGATTTTGGGAGGTTTATGCAGCAGCAGGTCATAGTCTGATTTGTTGACAGTGAGGAACACCAAGGAATCGGGTGAGCCTTCCCACGCTTTATCTAAAATCGCATCGGGCAAGAAGCTGCTTGCATTGAATTCCAGCTCAGGATATTCTTTTAGTTCAAAACTAAATTTACCATACTGTCCTTTTTCATACAAACCTGGGTACTTGTCCTTTTTATAGGTACCCGTCAATTCAACAGTCTGTACTGGTTTAAAGGGGAAATTGTGCCTAGCATAATCATTCATTTTGTTTTTAAAAAAAGGAGCAATCAGGGTCAATGGGATAAATATTGTCAGAAATCCCAAATCCCATTTTGATACATATCTTAAGTCAGATGTCTGGACAGGTTTGTTTTCTTGCAGCCACAAAAGGAAAGGCTGAGAATTTTCTTTCAATCTGATGTAGAGTGGCTTATCGTTTGAGTCCAGAAAAACGCTAATTGTTCCCCAAAATTTATTATACTTATATTCTTTTATTCTGTCAAAATTAATCTCCTGTGATTTTGATATCAATGATTTTTGAATGACCATTTTTCTGTCAAAATCAATAGTGTAAATAATTATATTACCTAATAAACGAGGAAAAATATAAATATAAAAAAGTACTTGAATGAGGTCGTTCACATCAATCTCCTCAAAATTGAATTGATAATATTGATTTATCAATTGATAAGTAAATGCAATTAATAGGATAATAATAAATAATAGCTTAATGAGCTGCTGCAATTTAACCTTGATGGTTTGAAGTTTCTCCATATGTCAAAAATAGAAAAAGGTACGCAGCAAGTACCTGTTTTGCTTTTATTTAACGTGCCAGCCAATTCAGGTGGCCAGCTTAACTAGCCACCTGAATTTCAGGCGTATTCCCCTACAGGTGCAATCCTCCCATCACTGCACCCATCAAGGCCATGAATGCGACAAGGTATCCACCATCAATTAGAAACAACTTTAAGGATTTCTGTTGGTACAAATAATTGATAGCCACTGCCGGAAGCCCGAAGATGCCTGCTAATTGAACTCCGTGAAATGCGCCGTGTGTAAGCGTCTGCTCTGCTGGTTCATGAAAGCCAATCATCATGTTGAGACCATAGGCCAGCACCGCCATCATTACGAAGGCCAAACTGTGCGTCATGGCGGCCCCAGACTTGGCGCTTTCTGCTGTAATGCCCGTCTCTGCTTGCCATGCCTTTCCGAACAAGACTGTGTACCAAGCGAATCCTAATAAGAAGGCTGCCACTGCCGCAATAAGAACTTCTAAATAAGCCATAGTTGGTGAATTTAATAAGGTGAAAGGATTAGTGAATGAGTGAGCAATTTACGGAAGGAATCAATGAATGAAGAACTTTCAACGATTTCAAGTTGCAACCTTCCTTGACTGTTCTTTCAGTCTTTAAAGCAAACTACCGAACCGGTCAATTTGTCGTGTATGGCCTGACCATATTTGTCTGAGTGAATGGTGAGCAGTGATGCCCAGCCCAATAGCCCCTTCAACAGATAGCGCACTAGCGATGCAACCAGGGGAATAGGCCGATACTGAGTGGTATTGGCTAAAACTTCAGCCTTACGGGTTACCTGAAGACCTACTATATGCTGACCAAGGGTTCTGCCAAATGCCATCGCTATAGGTTCGTATAAAAATATACTGACCAGCACAATACCCCGAATAGCGCCAGACTCTATTGACAGGCCGTTCAGCGCCCAAGATGCTATGACCATCAAGAAGATGATGACCATCGCATCAATAAAGATAGACTTGAAACGCAGTACCAAGCTAGGTTTATAAAAGAAATCATTGCTTTGCTTGTCTTCTTCGTAATCTAATGGTTCGTTTTGCATGATATAGAGGTTTGGTGATGGGCCAAAAATAATGTTTATTTAATGGCTTTTGCACTAATTTCATTGTCAATGAATAGGTTCATAGCCCATCAAACGCAGCAAGCGATTGCCGTACCCATTCGGGTATGATAATAGTAGTTCGGGTTTTCAGGTCAAGCATTATCTGCGTGGTCTGCCCAGTGGCATGTATTAGCATTTCATCGCCATTTTGGGAGCTTATGGCATAGTCCAGCACAAAGCTTTTGTTCCCGATTTTGGAGGTGCGGATGCTGACCGTTGGGTTCGCAGCTGTCAACTTCAATTCATGGTGGAAATTGACGTTCACGTTTCCTATCAAAAACATATCTTTTTGCCAGTCCCAGCCTGGACATGCGTGCAGCATAAAATGTCCTCGTACGATTTCAAAATACGTTACGTAAATAGCATTGTTAACATGCCCTAGTGGGTCTAAATCGTTCCACCTTATCTGTAAGGGTAGGCTGAAATTAAATTTAGTAGCTTCCATTTTATAGCGTTGTTTATGAAGCAATGATAGGAAGTTATTTTGCAATGTTGGTTTCATTTCCGATGACTTTGTCAATTAAGCTGGTGAAAGATTCTTAAAATAAATGACCGTAACCCTTTTGCCTATCTTTGCGCTCCTAGCCCTATCGAACTTATAAAAAATCAACGCATGACCAATTTGTCACCTTGCCCAAAATGCCAATGTGAATACACTTACGAACAGGACAACCTGTTGGTATGTCCGGAATGTTTCCATGAATGGAATCCAGATGAATCGGACAACGCTGCGTCTGACGATAGCACCAAGGTACTGGACAGCAACGGAAACGAACTAGCAAATGGCGACAGTGTCATTGTAATCAAGGATTTGCCAGTGAAAGGGGCTCCGAAACCTGTTAAGGCGGGAACAAAAGTCAAGAATATCCGCCTTGCAGACGGCAATCATAACATCGACTGCCGAATAGATGGCTTCGGTGCCATGGGGCTGAAATCTGAATTTGTGCGGAAAGTGTAGGCTTCTTGCACTACCCTATTTTCTCAGCGTCAGAGAATTAGGTAAAAAAGTTGGAACGGTGCTAAGCTTGGTCGCCCAAAACAAAGAAGCCCGATTGCTTTAACAGCCGGGCTCCAGATTAACGTTGAACGTTAAAATAATGCATCTTTCGGTTATATGCGGGGTCGCAGCAAGTAATAGTGATTCAATAATGTTCTGGGATAGTATCAGTGGTGGTAGATATAAAAGGCAAATCTTCTATAAACGAACCCTTAGAATGATTTGCGAAGGCCGCAAAGGTAGCGATTGTCGTTGAACCACCAAATATATTTGTAAAAAATCTCATTCGATTTTTTGAATTATTTTATTTGCAAATATGATGCCAGTTTGTATTGTTTTTTCCATTGAATAACTATTTGCCAAGATTTGAGAATAACGTTTTTTGTCTACCTAAAAATATTATTCGTCAAATTTGATTTATTCGTATAAAAATATAATTTTGCCACTGATTCTTCTATTATTAACATGGGTAGGTTGATGGCTACCAGATTAACGTTGAGCGTTAAAATAATGCAAAAACAATCCTTCCAGCTCAGCTGCTAGTCTGTAGGTCTGATTTCCGATTTCCTGCAAAATTTTTTAGCACTATGAGCTTCATGTCAAGCATGATGGTGTCACCGCTATTGCTGGCGATAACCATCCCACTTTATGTGTGCTGCAAGTCGGCCAAGAAAAAAGGCGAGCATTGCTCAGTCTATTTCGTACTGACCGCATTGCTATCCATTGTGGCCATTCTGGTACTGTTGATGTTGATGGCCTTGTTGTTTGGAGTATCCTCCATGCACGAGGTCATAGATTTCCTAAAGTCCATCATTGCCGCTGACTAAACAGCAAAGGGTAGGTCGGCTTAGGTTCGACCTACCTACTTTTCTCACCCTCAAATCAATCTGACATGACAACCAAAATTCAAAATAATAGAACCACTGTTGAACTGAAACAAGCTACAAGAGAATGGAACCTTGCAAAAGCCAATATCTTCCCTGCCCTCATGATAATTGTGGGAATATTGGGCATACTCTTAATGCTTTTTGGTGTTCTATAGGGATTGAAATATGGTGAATAATCTATCGCCGCAAGCCGAGTGACGATTTATTTACACGAATGCGATACATGACTTGCAGCGATAGATTAGGACAACTTCCATGCAAATGGAGTGTCATTTAACCAGTTCTGTTCCATAGTCAGGGTTTTCACCTCGCTTTAAATTCATCATTTTCCAGAAAATTGGTTCTTTTTGCTGGTATCTGCATCTAGTGATTAGTTTGCAGACAATTTTACTTTCAAAATCAATCCGAGTATGAAAATTAGATTTCTTATCCTTTTAGGCAGCTTTATGATCATTCTCTCATCCATGACCGCCCAAACTGTGGCCGGTTTCTGGATGGTTGACCAAGTAATGGTAGGTGAACGGAATTTAACCCCGATGGCAAAATGGTTCAAATATGAAACAAACAACACCTATACCGCTGGTAATGGTTGGACGCAAAATGACATTGGCTCTTGGGAATATGATGAAGTGAAAAAGGAGTTTTCGCCTGAGAGTACCAATGGCAAGGATGGATACGGTCCCTTCAAAGTCCTTTTTTCTGATAACAAGATGATGTGGAAACGCATGGAAGATGGCATGGAAGTGACTGTATATCTGTCTAGAATTTCGGAAATGCCAAAGTCACCTAAAGATATGGTTGCTGGAAACTGGGGGCTTTTATCCGTGGTGGAGAATGGCACTGATATTACACCCACTTTTGATGCGGACCATAAAATAGAATTGTTGGTGCGCTGGACAGAAACTTTTCGCCGAACCAACCCTGATGACTCTCAGTCTTTTGGTTATTGGCACATGGATGCACATGAACCCGCTTTTCATCTCATTGATTTTAATAGGGATATCGCCATCAAAGTGTTCTATGTGTCATTCAAGGACGATTTGCTCGTCATGAAAGAAAAAGATAAGGATACAGTATTCACGTTCAAGAAAAAATAATGCACTTCTTACGTATTATTAGAAATAATGGATAACAAGGCTGGCCGATGAGTTACCTATAGGTAGTTGTAATTCGCAGTTTTTTGTAATAGACATTAGCCATTGCATTCAATATATCTTAGACGGTGTTCGGAATTTCGTGCAATAATTGTTGGATATTCGTGTGGCAAACTAATTTGCTGTAAAAAATCGTCGAAAACACAATTTTTTGACACAGAAAGAATGACAAAACAAGTGTTAAACATCAAGTACACGAAAATCCGAACACAGTCTTAGTTATATGCTTTGACCAATGTCTATTGACCATCAGTAAATTCAATGAATTATCATCAACATTGTGTCAAACCGCAGGTATCACTAAGTAGGAATACCGCAGTTGGCGATGTAGTCGTTAATGCAATATTGGGCCCGCCATTGATGCTAATGGTCACATTATTGCCACCGGTATTTGTAATGCTGAATGCATAATCAGAGTCCGTGGTGAACGTAAAGCTTTTCCCTAATGGAAAATTTCTGCCGTTGGTGCCTACATAGGCACAAGTAAAAGAGGTTCCTGTACAAATAGGCGTTGCCAATGGGTCTGTAATGCCACAAACACGGAAAGTAGAACCAACTGTAGAGGTGACCGCTACCGATAATGTACAAATAGTTCCTCTAGTCCCAACAAGCGTTGGGTCATTTGGTGGGTTAACGACGATTGAGGTATGAGTTACCGACAGGTCTTCACTTTGTTCTTTTTGACAAGATACGAGCATCATCAACGCAAATAAAGGTGCAGAAAGAAATAATAACTTCTTCATAATAATAAGTTTAAAAGATTAAAAAATAATAGATAAGGTGAGCGGTGACGCCTTTCCTACTTTCAGAAGGTGCAGTAATCAACCGTTCATCGGTTTATGGTTTATGTTTTGCCCATTTCGAATGTAATAGGTTGTAGGCGAGCTTTGAATGGGTAGAAATTTAGCTGTATCATTACAGCCTGCATATTATTATTACCCCAGACGGGGTCGTATTATCTGTAATTATTTTTTTTCATAACGATTAGCGCAATCATATTTCAATAACATAAACATACTTGATTGGGGTTAGTATATGATTTTTGTGTTTAATTGATACATGCAAAAATATACCGCTCTTTATCATTGTGCATTGGATTATTCGGGACAGTTATTGGATTATTCGGGACAAATATTAGACGATTCGGGAATTCGTTCTTTTCTCCGGCATTTTTCCTAAAAGTATGGGGCGGTAGTCCACAATGCTTTTTAAAAAAGCGGTTGAAATAGGCTGGATCCGCAAAACCCAGTATTTCGGCCACCTGCTGAATGGTCAGATCGTGGTTGTCCAGCAAGGTTTTGGCTTCCCGAATTATTTTGGCATAGATGCAGTCACTAGGAGAAGAACCAATGAACTGTTGGCAGATCTTGCGGAGATAGCTACAGGTAATGTTCAGATTTTCAGCGTAGAACAGGGGAGAATGCTGAGACTGGAAATGTTTTTCTACAGAAAGTAGGAATTCTTGTGCTTTTGTGCCCAGCCTGCCACTAAACTGCTGGCTTGCTGCCCGAATTTCCTCCCAACTTGGCAATGCTGTACCACCTAAAGATGATAATTTATTTTGCTTACTTGTAAATGTGTTAGTACCCTCCTCCATGGCGTGCAATCAGTTTAGTTATTGTGTAAAATATTTCCAGAGCCTCAATATCAAGCTGATATCAAGATTCACAATTGTTGGGTAAGCCTACTTATTTACAAGAATTTTTGGTGTTTGACAAGGTCTAAATCCTTGGACATGAACGCAAATTATAGAAACCTTTAGTTTGGCTTTTGTTCGAAGTGAGGTGTTAAAATAGTGGTGCAAATCAATTGTTCAATGTCGCCTCCATTTCATCCAAGGTAAAGGGTTGGTAACCCTTCAGTTCGAATGCCTTTTCCCCGACTACCGTCTCCGCCGTGGCCATCATGGGCTTTCCATCTGCATAGCTGATACCGACCAACTTTACTGCCTTACCTTTGGAGATATTACCGAAGACGATTTTTCCATCTTGATAATAACCCTGCATAATACTGTTTAAATCTTTAAAAATAAGACGAACATCAGCTGTATTGGGTGAGTTGGTATTTACAGCGAAATTGGTCAATTCGGAGGCGTCCATGTCAAGGAAGCGGTCGCAGTTTATCCAGCCGAGCTTGGTAACGGCGAAGCTGTAAAATTCTAAATCTTGCTTGTCAATTTTATCTACGCCTTTTTTAATGACATCTGCATATTGGTTTCTGAATTTTTGTTTGTAGCGGTCTTGGTTGAGTTGCCTGCCATAACTAACCCATAGTTCAAGTTTATTTTCATAGTCTTTGTATTTTGTAAAATATGTATTTGCATCCAAGGTTGGAGCTTTTTCAAGAATTTCTTTGAATTTTTTAAAGACAATATCATTTTCGTTCAAAAACATTGTGTCAAAATAAGTCGGTTTAATATCGTATATTTTCCCTTTTGGGTCAATGCTAAAAGTTGCAACCAAAGTAGGGTCGTTATCACTATATGATAAGCCATTGGCCTTAGTATATTCATTTAAGGATTTCTCAACGTAATCAATTAAATTTTCCTTTTGGTTTAATATTTTTGGATATAAAAGCAGAGTGCTATAACCTATTACTTTCCAAATATTGTCATACAAATCCTCTGTCAGCTCAAACGGATAAATGCTCCTAATATCGCTATTTTCATATTTATCAAAATAAACCACGACCGAAGTATCTCCACTGCCTCTCACTGTATCCCTCATCTCTGCCAATCGTGTCTCTACCTCAAACATCTCATAATCCGGCACCCAAGTCTCCACACTATCCTCCAAGGCAAGGCTGTAAAACAAATCCATCTCCTCTGTCTGTTGGTTCTTTGGAAAACTCACCACAAAAGCCTTTCCGTCCTGAACTTTGAGCGGCTTGCCATCGGCGGTAGCGTTTACGTAAATCATGCCTGCCGTTTCCAAGGCCCTATCGTCCGACATGGTGTGCAGACCCGCTCCTATCATTTCCGTAAGGGTGTAACTTTCCTGCAATTCAACCTGCACTTCCCCGGTAGGCACACTGCCATCCTCGAACCGGAAAACATTGGCGGGAATAAACACGGCCGTACCTTTTTTGCCAGTAATTTGGTTGTCCTCCGTAGGGTCAATTTTGAAGTTTTGCGGCAAGGGAGAGAGGTTGGTCATGACGGTCTCCAAGTCGTTGTAGGGGATGTCCCGGTTGCGTTTGGGTTCCGTTTTGCATTGGATAAAAACCAAACCAAGAAGCAGCAGTAGGAGAAAGGATTGAAAGGTGTTTTTCATGGAAAAGCGTTTTAACCGAAATAGATGCATTTAAGGAAGGAAAGGTATGCAATTCAATGAGTCAAAATTGAAAAATCATACAGAAGTTGGTCAGTTCCCGATAAAATGTACTTTTGACACTTTCTAAAGTAAAAACACATGAAATTCAACTTCATCCTACTCGCCTTATTGTTCCTCTGGCAAATCGGTAATTCCCAATCCCACCAAACCCTACTCAACGAACCCCTCGACATCAGCCCCGACTTCCGGGACTGGGCCAACTACTACTACTTCGCCGACAGCCTCGCCAGCTTCGACCCAGCCACGGGGCAGGGCTTTTTGAAATGGAACAAGATGGAGGCCACGCCCGGCCATGCCTTTGATAATACGCAATTTTCCTACGAGCGGGCAGGCTCGAACACCTTTCCTAGCGCCGAGTACCAGACCGACCCGATGTTCCCTTTTTCGCTGGAATTTGTTTCACCTAAAACCGTGCGCCTGCGGGCTTGGACTTCCCTGACCAACCCACCGCAGGAGCCGTCGCTGATGCTGGTGAAGGAACCCGGCAAGGACAATTCCTGGAAGCACACAATGGAGGGCGGCAACCACGTCTGGCGCAGCGCCTACGGCTCGGTGACAATGCAGGTGAAGCCGTGGAAGGTCAGTTTTTACGATGCCTCCGGCAAATTGCTCACCAGTACCCGCACTGGCAGCGACACGAAGGGCTATATCCCGAACCTGCCGTTCAGCTTCATCCGTCGGGCGAAGGACTACAGCCGCAGCGTGGCGGCGGTCTTCAACATCGCCCCGGACGAGCATTTCTACGGCTGCGGCGAGAGCTTCACCCGCCTCGACAAAAAGGGCCAGAAGGTCGTGCTCTACACCAACGACGGCAACGGGGTGAACTCGGCCAATATGTACAAGCCCGTGCCGTTTTTCCTGAGTAGCCGGGGCTACGGCATGTTCATGCACACGAGCACGCCCATCACCTGCGACTTCGGGCGGCAGTACGCCGAAAACAACGAACTCCTCATCGGTGACGAGACGCTCGACCTCTTCGTCATGCTCGGCGAGCCGAAAACGGTGCTCGACGAATACACCAACCTCACGGGCAAATCGCCCATGCCGCCGCTCTGGAGCTTCGGGCTTTGGATGAGCCGCATCAGCTATTTCAGTGAAGCTGACGGTCGGAAGGTGGCCGCCGATTTGCGCCAGCACAAAATCCCCAGCGACGTGCTGCACTTCGACACGGGCTGGTTCGGCACGGACTGGCGTTGCGACTATCAGTTCGCCAAAGACCGCTTCCCCGACCCCGTGGGAATGATTTCAGATTTGAAGAAAATGGGCCTGCACACCTGCCTCTGGCAGTTGCCGTATTTCGTTCCGAAAAATGATTTGTTCCAAGAAATCACCTCGAAAGGACTGGCCGTGAAGTCCGCTTCCGGCGGTTTGCCCTATGAGGATGCCGTGCTAGATTTCACCAATCCCGCCACGATTGACTGGTACGAGGGCAAAATCGGCGGGCTGTTGAAACAGGGCGTGTCGGCCATCAAAGTGGATTTTGGCGAAGCCGCCCCGCTCGATGGCATTTACCACAACGGACACACGGGATTTTACGAACACAACCTCTACCCGCTTCGCTACAACAAAATCGTGTCGGATTTGACGCAGAAAATTAATGGCGAGCGCATCATCTGGGCACGTAGCACCTGGGCGGGCAGCCAGCGCTATCCACTCCATTGGGGCGGCGACGCCGAAAGCGACGACATGGGCATGGAGTCGGAACTGCGGGGCGGCCTGTCGCTCGGCCTCAGCGGTTTCACCTTCTGGAGCCACGATGCAGGTGGTTTTACTCGTAAAACACCCGAAGAACTCTACCGCCGCTGGTTCCCGATGGCCGTGCTCAGCTCGCACACCCGCTGCCACGGCCAGCCGCCGAAGGAGCCTTGGGAATACGGCAAGGACTTCGAGGATTATTTTCGCAAGACCATCGAAATGAAGTACAAACTGATGCCCTACGTGTACGCCCAAGCGAAGGAAAGCAGCGAAAAAGGCCTGCCGATGCTACGTGCCCTCTTCGTTGAATTCCCCAACGACCCCGGCTCCTGGCTGGTGGACAACGAATACATGTACGGCTCGGATATCCTCGTCGCCCCGCTTTTCGAGGAAGGCACGAAAAGCCGCAATGTCTATCTACCACCCGGCCAATGGGTTGATTTTCAAACGAAAAAGACCTATGCTGGCGGCTGGCAAACCATCGAGGCTGGCGAAATCCAGGTGATTATGCTCGTGAAATCCGGCAGCGTTTTACCGATGGTGAAACTGGCGCAAAGCACGCAGGATATTGATTGGGGGAATATGGAACTGGTGGTGTACGGAAGTCCGGCGACGGCCAAGACGAAGATTTGTTTGCCTTCGGAAAACATGCTGCGGGAGGTGACGGTGAGCAAAAAAGGAAAAGGGTACGCCGTGACGCAGGATGGGTCTGTGGGGAAGGTGAAGTGGGTGGTGCGGTAGGTTCTATTTAAATGGATTTATGACTTTTAATTTGCTTTCAAATAATTGTCCATCCTGTAAATCTTCGGAATAAAGAATTTGACAATCTTTATCAATTGCAGTAGCTATAATGAGGCTGTCGTAAAACCCAAGTTGGTATTTCCCAGCAATTTTAAGTGCTGAAACAATGTATTCGGGAATGATAAGTGCAACCTCACATAAGGAGGCCAAATTTTGGATATGCTGCGTTGTGATTTCAATATCAAGGTTAAACTTCTTTCTGCAAACATTGGAATTCTCAGCTAACACTTGGGTGCTGATAATATGTCGGTTTTGCAGAAGCGATATTGCCTTTTCTTTTTTATCAGCATCATTACCGAGCAGGTAAAGCCAGATATTGCTGTCCACAAAAGCCCTATCTTTCATTTGCTTCGTCTCTGTTGAATTTATAATCTTTCAAATCTACATTGATTTCTTTGTAGAATTTGGCAAATTCTGTTGCCTTGGAAGGCGCAGTCTTCTCTTGCTTGACAATCTTCACATTCAACAGTTTTAGGAAAGCCTTCAAGATGGCCATTTCCTTTTCCCCATTTATTTCCAAGGTCATTCTTGTCATTGCAATGATTTTAGGCAAATCTAAGGTAAATCCGTAAAATAGTATGCTACCTTCACCCCATGCGCATCATCGTAACCATCCTCCTCCTTCCTGTTGTGGTGTATCTCTTGGTCATCAATGTCAAACTCTATTACCACCCAAGATTCAAAGCTGCTGAAAAGGGATGCGTCAACCTTGATTTGAAAGACCAACTATACACTTTGAAAGGAGAAATGCGGCATGGCGCTGCTGAAGAAATGCAAAGCGTCTTTCCCGAAGGTTTTGTTTTTATGAATGCGATGTATGGCTTGGCCATTTGTAATTATTTGAACAACAGTGGCGGCCATTTATCGCCGGACATCAAGGAATTAAGGGAAGATTTAAAAGAGGTAAGCCAAGCGCTCCATTCAGCAGATGCGACCCGGATTTTCAATGAAAAGCTACCACTACCTTATGGCGCTTATTACAACGGATGGGTTACTTATTTTGAAGGAAAAAGGTTGAGTGTGGAAGACCCTGCATTGCGTGATAGCTTGCAAGTGCAGCAGTTTCAAGCTGCCTGTGATAGCATCGCCCAAGCCTTTCTAAATTCTGAAACGCCGTATCTTGAATCATATCAACTGAACACTTGGCCAGCCGACAATATTCTCTGCATAGCTGCGCTACGGCTGCACGACGAGTTGTTTTTTCCAAAATATGATAAACTTATTTCCGTCTGGTTGACCAGGATTAAATCCTTGCTTGACCCAAATACGGACCTCATTCCCCACTCCGTGACGATGGAAGGTAAAACATTGGAAGGCGCAAGGGGTAGCTCCCAAACCTTGATGCTCACCTTGTTGCCTTTGATTGACAGCAGCTTTGCAAAACAGCAATTTGCCCTTTTCCAACAGCATTTTGTCGATAACCCTTTCCATTTGACAGCAATTCGGGAATACCCTTTTGGGATGGATGGCGATGGCGATGTGGACGCTGGCCCAGTGATATGTGGATTGGGCGGCGCTGCTAATATCGTTGGCATAGCTGCTCTCTACCAAAACGGTCATTTAGAAGAAAGCATAAAGCTGCGCAATGAAGTGGAAGGCTTGTCTTTGCCATTGCGGTTAAGCAATGAAAAATTCTATTTTTTTGGTGCCATGCCGATGGCAGATGCCTTTTTGGCTTGGGTAAATTCTTTTCAATCAAGTCCTGATGATTTGACGAAAACAAGTAGCAACTGGTGGTTGTTCCATTTGCTCTCCATGTTGTTGTTCGGATGTTTTTTCCTGATTTGGAGGTATCTCAAATGAGCAATAGCCTTTTCAATGGAGTCGCAAACCATGAAAATCAACCACATCAACCTCACCGTCACGGATGCACAAGCTGCCCGTCGGTATATGGAAAAATACTTCGGCTTTAAAAGCATGGAAGGCACCACGGATGACGCCAAGTTCGTCGGTATGCACGGGGAAGACGGTTTCGTGCTGACGCTCATGCAGGGCAAAGCGGGCCAAGTCAGTTATCCTAGCACATTTCATATCGGCTTTCTGGGGCAAGGTCTGGAGCGGACTACGGAGATTTTCCAGCAACTCATCAACGATGGCTACGAGGTAAAACCACCCGGCCATTATCGAGGAGATGATTTGTATATCAGTACACCGTTTGGGTTTACAATACAAGTTTCGTGAAGGAATAAAAGGAAAAAGATGGGGCAGGCAAGATGTAGTTTCATTCAGCTTGTTCGAGATATTCTTTCATCAGGGCAATCTCCCGTTCTTGTGCTTCAATGATGCCTTTGGCTAATGCACGTACCTTTTCGTTTTTCAAACTTGCATGACTACTCGTCAATATTGCGGAGGAATGGTGCGGAATCATGGCTTTCATGTACTGCGCATCGCTGATAAAAGTCTGGTTGCGGAGCATTGCCAGGGCTGCAATGAACACCACCAAGCTCAGGCTAGCAATCCAACCATTCCATTTTTTGTTCTTGTACATATTTCCCATGAAAATCAATTTCAGCAAGGCCATGGGGGCCACCATCAGCAAAGCCATATAAAGCCGGGTCAAGCTTAGGTATATATGTTCCGTGCTGGCCACATTTAAAAACATGACACTATACATGATCACAAATGAAGCCAGCATCATCCCGCCAAATTTCTTGTAACTTGAATTATCCATTATCTCGTTTTTATTGAAAAAAGTACAGCATTTATGCTGTAAATACTGAAGGAAAAACGAGGCTTGATAGTGTATGTTCAATTTTTACTCTAAAACAAGACCTGTGGAATGGGGCATATATACGCAGCAATTTAAGCCAGTATATAGGCAGCTTATTCGTACGCAATACTATTTTATATTTGAACCATATCGTGTGCATTTAAGCAGGTTATGCACCTTAGGGGTATCAAGTCAATGCCCATATAAAATCCAGACTCAGTCAGTTAGCCTCCTGCGAGACAGCACTTAGCGGTCAAAATTGAAAAGTTCCACTTTATCCTTCGTATCGTTCGTGCCCTGGAGCATAAAATGCCCCGCTTGGCCCTCGTACAATTTAAGGTACAGGGAAACGGAATAGCCGATATTGGCCCACATGGCATTATCTGGCAGGGGGTCTTCCGACAGTACTTTCACTGTCTTGTAGTCCAACCGTTCCAAGCCCCAGTGGTATAGGCCACTGACCTGATATTTCCGGAAATAGGATTTGTGGTCAATGACCATCTCTGCGTCCACCACGCCCGTCACTGACATATCATCTTTCAGGTCGAAGCAGGCATGCAAGTTGCAAAGGCCCCGCTGCTTGCGGAAAACGATTTCCTGCACCCCGTCCCAACAGCGGTCTTCGAACACATGGGTTAGGACCTCCTTGGGGTCTGCTTCCCGCTCCTTTGGTTCGTCGTTTTCCCAAGTGCCGCTGAACACCACATTTTTCTCCAAATCGTAAAAAGTACCGGAACCATGCCGCTTGCCTTTGGCCCAATCCCCTTCGAATTTGCCGTCCTTGTAAAAACCCTCGCCAAAGCCATTGGCCACCGAATTGACAAAAGCCCCTTTGTACCGGAAGCCGGTTTTCGGGTTGTAGTACTTCCCTACCCCATTCACCTGGCCATCCTCAAAAAGGCCCTCGTATTCCTCGCCATTCGCCAGCACCATTTTACCTTCTCCCTTCACGGCTGCATTCTCAACCTGCCCCTCGTATCGGTCGCCATTGGAATAGATAATAGTCCCTTTGCCTGTCGCCAGGTGGTCAGTGAAAGTACCCGTATAGGTAAAATGACCAGGAATCGTCAGCACCCCATCGCCCTGCCACTGTCCATTGAAGAACTGACCCTCGTAGGTCATCCCCGCTGGTTCGTCATACTGGGCCTTGCCCCTACCGTTCATACAATCGCCGCTCAGGCAGCGGGACTGGGCCTTGCCCATGTTCAAGCTCAAGGCACCCAGCGCAAGGGCTAAAATGATTTTTTTCACAAACTGAAGATTTGAATAAATGGATTAATGTGGGTGGAGTTTAGCACTGGGTTGCAAAATACAAATAATGCGCCGTTTAGGAACCTAGTACGTTAGCGGTGGGCAGCACAAGTGACGCTCCGCATATGCTTTGGCTAGGAAGAAAGATGAAACCGCTAATCCTGGTTTGTGCAGGATTAGCGGTTAGCGATTGATTAAGCTAAAGCAATCAGTGTGTCATCGCAAGTGGCGGCTGGGTCAGTATTTTAAAAACAGCAGGCACTTTAAAAAACGGCTTACAGGGAGCAGCCACAAAGTCTTCCAAGTCCTTTGCACGGCGCTCTAAGTCGTTGAACTCCCAGCCAGTGGCAGGTGTAGAAGGCCGCCCAGCCCGGTCAGGCACTACCCAGGGTGAAGCGCTGCCCGGTGGGTTGCCTGTGAGGAACCTGGACAACTGGGCCGGAACACCAGACAGACCGCCAGGTGCTACGTGCATGAAATTATTCGTGACTGTCTCGCCACCGTGGCAGCCACTACAGGTATTGAGCGAGAGATGGAACCTTGCCTTGTCGCTGGTGATGAAATCGGGGCCAGCTACCGTGGCGGCATTCCAATGGTAAGTGGTTGGGTTCAAGGTATGTGCTTTCCCAGCCAGCATGTTTCGTCCGCCTTCTACTGGCGGTATTTTATGGCGGTCGAGTTCCACTTGCAGTTGGTGTCCATTGACAAAAGTGGCTAGTATCTGCACGTCACCTGCTATTCTTCCTGGATGCTGTTGGTTGAACGAGGTCTGGGGCTCTTGTTTCACGGTAGTTGGAGTAAGTTGATGGGTGGTAGCATCTATGACAAACTCCCGCAATTCCCAAGGGCTAAGGCCAAGCGCTAACTCATTGGTGCGGAGTTGGTTCAGTGCGCTGCCGTTACCTTTTGTGGTTCCGCCTAGGTTAGCTTCAGTGAACTGCTTGGTGATATTTTCCAAAGCAGCATTGTAGGCCGGGGAGCCTAGCGCCTGTGATTTCAGGTCATGCCATTCCTTGGCATAGGCCCTGACGCTTGCGCAGCCTTTTTTAGGAATTCCATACTCGAATATCACCATGAATGGTGCGGGGTTTCTCAGTGGTTGGCAACTGTTGTTCAGTGCACAAAAAACAAATCTCCCCTCCCCGGCATTGCTGAGGCCGTAGCCGGAGCTGCCCCGAAGGTCCATGCGGTTCACGATGGCTATCAGTTTAAACGGTGCCCTGTCCACGTTGAGAGTGCCGCCACTAAAAGCCGCCCAAGTATTGATGATTTGGGAAATGCCCGGCCTGGCGGGAATATTGTCGCCGTTCACCGTCTGGGGTACTTGCCAGGTCTGTAGCAAATTCGTCAGGAAAGCTTCAGGCGTAACGCCCGTTACAGGGGTGTTGGCCATTTCACGTATCAAATGCCCAAACGTCCAAATACCGCCCGGGGTACCCGTGCCACCACTGACACAAGGGGTGAAAGTCCGGGTAGGGTCTTCGACTACCAATGGGTCGGTAATCATCAGTGAGTGATCCTTGAGGGCAGGGTCGGCAGGCGTCAGGAGATGAAAAATGTCGGGTGGCAACCTAAATCTTTCTTTGGCTTCAAAAAGGCGCTTGGGTTCAAATTCCCTAATTTCATTCACATCGGGCCGCTTCATTAACCTGCCTTCGAAGAAACTAAGCCGCTCGTCATTGAGGAACTGCTTTTGCGAAAGCGAGTCGAGGTGTGCGCTAAGAGCTGCCAAATCCTCTTTTATGATGATGGAGAATTTGCCGTCGCCTTTTTGCTCATCGCCGCCCTTGCCGTCGTCCCGCAACACGAGTTTCTCTTCGCCAAGGAAGAAAGCATGAAATTCCCCTTTGATTTGCTCCTTGCCGAAATCGGCCACTATCAGCAGGTTGCCTTCGTCCGTAGGCTTGTCCAGCACCCTCAAGGATACATCCCGAGCCAAGGGCGGAAACATTTCGAAGTCAGGGTTAACCTGAATAGGTGGCGGCGCCACATCATTGATTTGCGAAGGACAGCCACACCAAAATACCGTGGATACCAGCATGAGAATTGTGAGGATAGGAATCGGAATACGATTCAAGGATGGAATGCGTACCATTTGAAAAAGGTTTTAAAGGGGTCTGAGTACTAATAGCATGAGCTACCAGCACGCCGTACCCGGTTATGGTTTAAAATATAATATACTATTCGGCTGATGGCTAGGAGCCAATGACCAGATGCCTGTACAAGGCATTCTTGTTACCCGACTTATTAAAAGAAAAAAATGACCGATGGGTTGGAAAGGAAGATTCTGTTTTCATTTTGGTTGATTTAATGGTTCATCGCAAATATAAAAAGATATTTCAATCAGGAGAATCTGTCATGAAAAAAATAGCTTGAAAACGGGAAAAAGAGGAAAGATAATCTACAATTCCTTGGTTTGTCCACATAAAATATGGATTGCATGGCTTTGCTGTAGTCAGTTGGCCTCACATTGGGCGATAGTAGGTCATTGGCCATATTCGAACTTGCTGGGTTCAAGTCAAGCGATATTGAACCCATATTTTTTTTAAAAAATAAGAGCGGCCAATGAACATCTACCAACTAAGCGGGTTCTACTTTTATAACCGCAGGAAATCAAGCCCATTTAGCTCCAAAGACCCAAATTTAAATCCAAGAAAAAGTTTCCGCAGGGTAATTTCATTACGACTGTTGAAGCCAGAGCGCATGGTTAAATTCTCACGCACGGGAACATTGAACCATGCGCTTGTTTTTTTAGTAACCTCTTCTCTCCTTCCCCATTTTCTTTTCTGCCTTAATTTGGCTTAGTATTGCAGCCAATCCGACGCTGCAATGAACACCATCTACCTACTCGACCTGCTCGGTACCTTCATCTTTGCCATCAGTGGCACGGCGACCGCTGCCGACAAGAAATTTGACCTCTTCGGCGCCACCATCATCGCCCTGGTCACAGCCGTAGGTGGCGGCACCATCCGTGACCTGCTCATCGGCAGCACCCCCGTCGGTTGGATGAAGGATTTGAACTACCTCGCTGCCATCGGCCTCGGCGTGGCCGTCACCTTTTTCTTCAAAAACTTGCTGGTGCGCCTGCGCCACACCCTGTTCCTGTTCGATGCCATTGGCATCGGCCTGTTCACCATCCTGGGCCTGCAAAAAACCTTGGCCGCAGGGCTATCACCTGTAATGGCCGTGCTGATGGGCACGGTGAGCGCCGTCTTTGGTGGCGTGGTGCGGGATATTCTCTGCAACGAAGTACCCCTGATTTTCCGGAAGGAAATCTATGCAACGGCCTGCATGGCAGGCGCACTACTGTACTGCCTGCTGGAATGGCTTGGGCTGCAGTACCATATCAACGTGGCAGCAACGGTGGCTTTTATCATCGTGGTGCGGGTACTCGCCGTTCGGCGGGGATGGGGGTTGCCGGTGGTGAAGTGATGGGGGCTGCTGGTGGGCGGGATATGTGTCAGCGACTGTATATGACGACTGCCATCAGCAAATGCTTACGTATGGGAGAGACAGGCTTATAGGTGGTTTAAGTCAGGAGACTGTGAGCTAGTGTCTGCGGGTAATTTTGTTTTAGCTAAGAACTTTAATATCTTCATGATTGCCCTCACTCCCACTCCATCCCCTCCACAAACCTTTCCACAAAATCCTTAATCCGGTGCAAAATCCTGTCCCCCACAGGGCGGCGTTGCAATAGACCGGGCTTATCCCCTTCAATTAAATCGAGTACCTCATTTCGCAGCGGGTCACGTTCGGCGAAAAGGTAATCCTCGATGAGCTTTTCTGTGCGTTCGGCGGATAGATTCTCTTCTTGCACCATTTGCTCAAAAGCCTTTTGTTGCTGCTCATTCCAGAACTTCTCGAAAGCGGGGGCCACATCATCGGCGTCTTTGATATTTGGCAGGTTTTTGAGGATAAATTCTTCGATTAGTTCCCGTTTGCTGCGCAAGGTGGCTTCCGTGTTCAATAAGTTGAAAATCTCCTGCTCTGCTTTGGTGGTATCTTTCTGTGCCTTTGACTTTAGGGCTATCAAGAGCCGGAGGATATAGGTCACATTGATGTCGTCCCGGTGTATCAGTTCCAGTTCAAAATCAACGTCTTCCAGAATGGAAACCTTTTCCTTTTGCTGGGTGCTTTTCACCTTGTCATAGAGGTCGAGATACTTGCTCTTATAGTCTTCAAAAAGCTGTTCAGTCATTTGCTGGTCTTCCCATTTGAAATCTGCAAAAGCAGTGAGGATGTTGCGGATACGCATCAACTCCCGAAACGCCTGCACAAACGCCAATTCTTCCTCCTCGCTTTCCAGCTCGTTCACACTATCCACCGTGGGCGCTATCAACAGCAATTTTTCATAAGCCTCTCCGAACTTCGCTACATAGTCCTCATAAGGCTTCATGATGATAACCTCAATGGCTTCCTTATTGCTGAACAACGTAATGGCCTCATCGGTGCGGCCTTTCAAGTTTCGGAAAACCACGATGTTCCCTTGCGACTTCGTTTCATTCAGGATGCGGTTAGTTCGGCTATATGCTTGAATTAGTCCGTGGTGCCTGAGATTTTTGTCCACGAACAGCGTGTTTAGCTTTTTGGCATCGAAGCCCGTGAGGAACATGTTCACCACCAGCAACAAATCAATGCGGTGCTGCGGGTTCTCCGGCATCCGCTCCCTGTCTTTCAGTTTCTTGGATATATCGTTGTAATAATTGTAAAAATCCTCGGTCGTTTTGGTGCTGTACTTAGAACCGAAAAGCTGATTGTAATCCCCAATGAATTCGTCCAGCTTCTCCCGGTTGTGCGAATAGACTGGCTTTTCTTCCTCTTTTTCTTGGTCAGCTACTACGTTCAGGTCAACATTATCGTAATCTTCTTCAAATCGCACATGCCCATCCGCTTCTAAATCATCGTTGTTTGTGCCATAACTAAATATAGTAGCCACATTCAGGCTATGTTCCCCAGCTTCCCGTTTTCGTTTAAATATGTCATAGTATTTAATCAAACTTTTCACACTATCCACGCAAAACATGGCAGAAAAATCCCGGCTGTGCGTCTTGCGGCTGTGGTTGGCGATGATATAATCGGCTATCTTCTCCAACCGCCTTTCATCCTCCATCAATTCCTCCGTGTCAATGTCCTCCACCTCTATATCTACCTCATTGGCTGAGGTACAGACGCCATGCGTGGCGTCTCTACGATAATACCGCCCGACATATTCCACCGAAAACTTCAGCACGTTTTCATCCTTGATGGCATCCGTTATCACGTACTTGTGCAGGCAATCCTCGAAAAGGTCTTTGGTGGTTCGCTTGCCCAAATCATTCTTGCTGGCATTGTCTGCAAAAATGGGCGTACCCGTAAAACCGAATAGTTGTGCATTCGTGAAAAAATTCTTGATGCGTTTATGCGTCTCGCCGAACTGGCTACGGTGGCACTCATCGAAGATAAAAACAATGCGCTTGTCCTTCAACGCTTCCATGCGAGCGCCATAACGCAATTTGCTGATGGCCGTATTCAGTTTCTGAATAGTGGTCACGATGAGCTTGGTATCATTGCCAAACTGTGCCACCAATTGCTTGGTATTGTCCGTACCATCCACGCTTCCCTCGCTGAAACTGTTGAACTCCTTGGTGGTCTGGTAATCCAAGTCTTTGCGGTCCACCACGAACACCACTTTATGCACCTGCGGCAATTGCGTCAATATCTGGCTAGCCTTGAAGCTTGTTAGCGTCTTGCCCGACCCGGTGGTGTGCCAGATATAGCCGTTCTTAGGCCGTACAGACGCCATGCTTGGCGTCTCTACAGCCATGCTTGGCGTCTCTACCACCCGTTTCACCAATGCCTCCACCGCATAATACTGGTAGGGCCGCAACACCATCGGGATGCGGTGCGCCTCGTTCAGCACCACATACTTGCATATCATCTTGCTCACATGACAGGGTTCCAGAAAAGCATCCGTGAAGCCGTTCAGGATATTGGTGAGGCGACGGTTCTCCACGTCTGTCCAATAGAAAGTCTGCTTGAAACTCTGGTGTCGGTTATTGGCGTAGTACTTTGTGTTCACGCCATTGCTGATCACGAAAATCTGTACATACTGGAACAACGCCGAGTTCGCCCCGAAGCTGTGCCGCTGGTAGCGGTTGATTTGGTTAAAAGCCTCCTTCAGCTCCAACCCTCGCCGTTTTAATTCTATCTGCACCAACGGCAGCCCGTTGATGAGCAAGGTCACATCGTAGCGGTTCTTGTACTTGCCTTCCTGCGCCACTTGGTTGGTCACTTGGTACTCGTTCTGGCACCATTGACCGGGTTTCGTATTGAGGAATTCAAAATAGAGGTTCTCCCCATTGTCCCGAACGATGTGCTGCATTTCCCGCAGGGTCTTGGCCTTTTCGAATACCGTTCCCTTGTTCAGGATATTCAGCACCTTGTCAAACTCTCCCTGCGTAAAGCGAACCTTGTTGTGCTTTTCCAACTGTGCCTTGAGGTTGACTAACAGGTCTTTCTCGCTGTTGATGACCAAATATTGGTAGCCCAGCTTTCGTAACTGCACAATTAGTTGTTCTTCTAAAACCTGTTCGGATTGTCTTGACATAAATTTTGGTGTTACGGTATTGACGCCATGCATGGCGTCAATACGAATAAAATTTATCCTTTTCCCAATTCAATGCATTGGCAATAATATACCCTTGAATGGTTTCAAACGACTGTTCATTTCGAATGATATGTTCATGAAAACGGGTCTGCCAAACGAAATCAACATGCCCCATTTTTTTGGCCCCGGTCGTCACCGCCGATTTGAAACCCCGAACGATAGACGCCAGATTTTTGGATTGTGGGGCGAATTGGTTTTGGTATTCGCCCGGTTGGGATGTAGAGACGCCATGCATGGCGTCTCTACGGGCGGCGTTCCCACCACCGTTGTACGCATTTTCACCAATGATAATCACCGCATGAAAATGGTTGGGCATCACCACGAACGCCCCCAATTCCAAATTCATATCAGGTCGCAAAACGATGGTACGTTCCCATTCATGGAAGGCCAATTGCCCTATTTCATTCAATTGCATTTCCCCGTTGACGACCTCTCCGAAAAAATGCACCCGACCCTGTGTGCAAATGGTGATGAAATAGGCCCCCATTTGACCGTAATCGTATCCCTTCAACCGGGTAGAAGGAATACGGTATTTGTTTTTGTACTTCTCCATCGTATGTTGTTTTCATCATAATATCCATTGGTGTAAAAACCAACCATGCTGCCGTCTGCCCCTTCATGTCGCCTCCTACCACGGCCATTCCCTGTCATGTTTGCACGCCCCACGTAAATACGCCATGCATGGCGTCTCGTGTGGTGTGCACGTGATGCAAATACGCCATGCATGGCGTCTCGTGTGGTGTGCACGTGATGCAAATACGCCATGCATGGCGTCTCGTGTGATGCGCACGTGCTGTAAATACGCCATGCATGGCGTCTCGTGTGATGCGCACGTGCTGTAAATACGCCGTGCATGGCATCTCGTGTGATGCGCACGTGCTGTAAATACGCCGTGCATGGCATCTCGTGTGATGTGCACGTGATGTAGAGACGCCATGCATGGCGTCTCTACACGAACATCGCCTGCAACAACCCCTTTTTCCACGCCCCCATCCCGTCCACCTGCGCCTGTACCGCCGCTATCTTCGCATCCAGGGCGGTGAGGTAGGTGGCGATGCGGGTTTGTTCGGGGAAGGAGGGATACGGCAATGGGATGTCTGAAAAATATTTGTAACTAATCATTTTGCCATCCCTTATCCCTTCCAATTTTGAATTCAATTGTTGAATGTAACCGTCAGTTTTCAAATAGTATTTGTAAAATATGGAGTTTATCTCAACCTTGTTTCGCAGTATAATATAGGCAGGGCTACAAATGCCCAAATATTCCGAATATTCAATGCCTCCTTGAAATGACCTTAAACTGATAATGAAATCTCCTTTTTGTACAACCTTATAGGACTCTACGCTTTTATCGGTTACTGAAATTTGATAATCAATCATATCACGAGGAATAGCACCATGCTCCTGTGAAATGGCTAAAATAGGTAAATCGGAATTATGATTTTTATCTGAAATGCTGTCAAATAATTCATTACCAAATTTCTCTTCCCACGCCGGAAAATCCTTCCCCTCCTCATCCTTAAACCGCAGTTCCTGCGAGAACAGCCGTTGCATCACCCCTTTTTTGTATTGCTCCAGTAGGGCTTTTTGCTGTTGCAGCCCTTGCAGCTTCTCGTCCACGGCGGTGAGGAAGGCGGCGATTTTTTGTTGTTCGGGGAGGGAGGGTGCAATTTTAACTTCAACCTTTTCTAAATTTTGAACTGATAATCCAGGTTGGGCTAACCCAGTTGCATATTGGTTCAAATTAGAATTATATAGTAAATAGAAAATCCAATCTGTATCAAACCCTAAACTCAAATTAACAACTAATGCATGCTCAGTTGCATAAAATTGTCCATTCACAAGGGTCACGTTACCGCAATGTGCACCTTGACGACCAATTATTGAATATTTCCCGTTTTGATTGAATGATAATGTAAAACCTCTCACTCCATTCCCGCCATAACAGGGAAACATGTTCTCCCTTTCTTCATCAAAAATATCAGAAGCATTTATGAATTTTCCTGCTTGCATTTTACACACCTCCCCCAGCTTACTCCTCTCCCATTCCCCCTCAAACCCCGGAAACCTTAACCTCGGTATGTTCTTTTGTTTTTCCATGTTTTAAAAATGGTGTGGTGTTTTGTGGTTTGTCCCGGTGTCGTAGAGACGCCATGCATGGCGTCTCTACCATCATTCCCCCATAAACCCCGGAAACCTTAGCCTCGGTATGTTCTTTTGTTTTTCCATGTTTTAAAAATGGTGTGGTGTTTTGTGGTTTGTCCCGGTGTTGTAGAGACGCCATGCATGGCGTCTCTACCATCACGTACCCTGTCAAATAGGGCGTTTTCTGTGCCGTTTACCCCGACACCATAGAGACGCCATGCATGGCGTCTCTACGACACCGGGAAAACATTCCCCCATCGAACCTCCATCAAAATGGCATCGCAATGCCCAATTCCCGACAATACCCGGCAATGGTTTCGTCCGTGGAGGCCATGCGGGTTTGCAGCGTCTTCAATTCCTCGGCCACGGCATCTATGTCCACTGGTTCCTCCGCCTCGAAGGTGTCCACGTAGCGGGGGATGTTCAGGTTATAGTCATTGGCGGCAATGTCCGTGAGACTGGCCCTGTGGCTGTATTTTTCGGTTTCCTCCCGCTGGCGGTATGTGCTCACGATTTTCTCGATATGCTCGTCCCGCAGCATGTTCTGGGTCTTCACCTTTTCAAATTCATTGCTGGCGTCTATGAACAGGATGTCGTTGGGGTGTTCCCGGCATTTTTTCAAGACCATGATGCAGGTAGGTATGCTGGTGCCAAAGAAGATATTGGCGGGCAATCCTATGACGGCATCGAGGTAGTTCTTCTGTTCGATGAGGTAGCGGCGGATGTGCAGCTCTGCACCACCCCGGAACAGCGCACCGTGGGGCAGCACCAGCGCCATGATGCCGTTTTCGGCGAGGTGGTAAACCATGTGCTGCACGAAGGCGAAATCGGCCTTGCTGCTGGGGGCCAGTTTACCGTACTGGCTGAAGCGGTCGTCAGAAAGGTGCAAGGGGTTAGCGCTCCACTGTGCGGAGAAAGGCGGGTTGGCCACCACCGCCTCGGCGATGAGGTCGGGGTGTTGCGGCCGTTCCAGCGTATCTTCCTGCTTGATGTCGAAGCGGCTGTAATGCACGCCGTGCATTATCATGTTCATGCGGGCAAGGTTGTAGGTGGTGCGGTTCATCTCCTGCCCGTAGAAGTGGCCTACATCCTTCACCTCCCTTGCCACCCGTAATAATAAAGAGCCGGAGCCGCAGGTGGGGTCATAGACGGATTTCAGCTTTTGCTTGCCCGTGGTCACGATTTTGGCCAATATCTTGCTCACCGCCTGCGGGGTGTAGAATTCACCCGCCTTCTTGCCCGCCCCGCTGGCAAACTGGCCGATGAGGTATTCGTAGGCATCGCCCAATACGTCTCGTTCCGTTTCCGCCAACCGGAAATCAATCTTGTCGAGGTGCGACAGCACTTTCACAATAATGGTATTGCGGGCTTCGGGCGTCTTGCCCAGTTTGGTGGAGTTGAGGTCCATGTCCTCGAAGAGGTTGTCGAAGTCCTCCTCGCTCTCCGTGCCCATCGTGCTGAGCTGAATGTTCATCAGGATTTTTTGGAGGTCGCCGAGGATGAACACGGTTTTCTCCTCATCGTCATCCTCCAAATCATTGTCGTCTCCCCTACCTCGTTTTGCCAATTCCGTGAAAAGTTCTTCGGGCCGCAGGAAGTAGCCCAATTGCTCCAAAGCCTCCTCTTTCAGTTCTTTCATGAAACCCTCATAATCGGGCATTTGCGGCGTGAGTTCCGTAAAGCGGATTTTGTCCTGCTCCAGTATGCTGTCGGCAAACTGCTCCATCCGCTCACTGAGGTATTTGTAGAAAATGAAGCCAAGGATATAGTCCCGAAATTCGTCGGCGTTCATCTTGCCCCGCAGGGTATTGGCGATGTTCCAAAGTTGTTTGTCCAGTTCTCGTTTGTGTTCTTCCATTGATTCGTTTGATTCAATAAAAAGACCTTCCAAGCTCCTAAAGTCCTGAAAGGTCTTCATGTTCCAGCCCTGACAGGTTTCCAAAACCTGTCAGGGCTAATCCTTGTGCTGCATTGAATGGGCGTCTAACAGTTCTCATGTCTTGGATTTCTAGTGCGGCGCAAGTTAGTCAAACCACGGATAAATAAAACCATGCATGTTTTTAAAAAAATCCTCGGCATCGGCCATTTCCGGTCGGCCATTGATTAGTAAATGGATGGCATCGTTTATTCTATGGAAGACATTGACCTCTAAATGGGTGACATTGATTAGTAATTTTTTGAGAGCTGGCTTTTTCCCGACAGCTTATGTTTATGTCGGGGATGCCATGATTTAGTAAATGCCAGCCGAAGCTTAGTAATTCCTCGACTTCGTTTAGTAAATCCTGGATTATGATTAGTAATTCCTCGGCTTTGATTGGTAAATGGCTCCCTTTGTTTACTTCCTGGCCGATTGTGTGAAGGGACGGGGTGCTTGTCTGAATATAAATCTTGCCTTTGTTTAGTAAAAAGGTGCCTTTGCTTTGTTCCGGACGCCCTTTTGTTTAATCTAGGTTGCGTATGTTGGTTGATAATAGTTGATAACAGTTGATTTTTGCGAATTAGTAGGCAAAAATCAACCGTTATCAACCTCATCAACTGTTATCAACCGTTATCAACCGTTATCAACCCTTATCACCCTCATCAACCTTGCCTTTTCTAAGCTATCCACAACTTGAGTTATTCAGTTCTTTTTCCAGTGAAGCTGTGTCGTCCGCTTTGCTTCAAATATCCTGTGCATAGTCTCAAAAATTATTTGTCAATCAGTTGTTTATACATGTAAATTATTTGGCATGATTGCTGTTGTTTAGAAATAACATAGGTGTCCCGGTTCCAACCTGCCACTTATGCATTCACTTCATTTTTTTAATTGTGTATTAGGTATCGACCCTTCATACCGGATGTTTCCACGAATGGATTGTTGGGAGGCTGCCTAATCTAAATCTTTCTAAATCATGGCTAAAAAAACAGCCTCCCTGCAGGTAGCTGCCACGGCTACCGCACCCAAGAGCACCAAAAAGGTGCTTAATTCCCTCCCCTGCGCATTGAAATATTACTGGCAGTATGCCTTGCTGGCCTGGGGCTATTGCAGGGAAAACCTAGCCCAGTTCGCTGTGGAGCGGCCCTACTTCACGGAAGCATTTATTGATGACCAAGTGGCATTGGTGTATTCCACAGAGGCACTTCCTAACAATGCAACGAGGCGCTCCCTGTCCAAAGAGCAGGGCATTACCTTGAAGGCCAACAGGCAGATTGTGTTCGACGAGGGCCAGAAGCTGGGCCTTGCCATTGACTATGCCTACCGCTTCGAACCCAAGGAAGTGGCGCAGGTGCAGCGCACGGCGGCAGGCCTGGACGCCCTTTCTGCCGCATCGCCGACCAATTGGGGTGATGTCGCTATCTTCATCACGGCGGGCAAGAACTACCTTACAGCGAACAATGACATGCTGGTGGCAGCGGGTGCCATCAATGCTGATTTCTCCACGAATTTCACAGCCGTGGGCGATGCCTTCAACACCATCTGGGACGGGGTGCTGCTACAACGGAAAAAGGCCAAGGACGGCACCCAGGCGGTGGTCGATGGTATCGAGCTTATCAAAAAGGAACTGAACCCGATGCTGAAATTGGGGAGTGAAACAATTTTCAAGTACGACCCCATCAAGCGGGATTTGTTCACCATCGATAGGCTGGTGGCATCCGTCAAGAGCCACTACCCTGCCAAGGTGCTTGGCCGCACCAACTCGACCACCACGGAGCTGCCCATCGGCGGGGTATTGGTGGAGGTGCTTTACATGCCCGACAAGACGGCCATCACCGATGCCAAGGGCCGCTACGAAATCCAGTTGGCTGCTGGCACTTATACCCTTCGCTTCACGTCCTACGGCACTGTGCCTTTCGAACAGGTCGTGCTGCTGGATGCAGGGGTTGGCCGCCGGGTGAACGTGTTGCTGTCGCCGATGGAGGCTGCACAAACTGCATCCAAGGAGGTAACTCCGCCACCTGCTACCATGAATGAGGTGCTGGCCAATGCGATGAAAGAGGTGGCCGCTGTCCCTACGAACGGTCAGGTTGCTTCTGAAAATGGCCATGCGGTGGCTTAAGCCAATGCTTTTTTGAAACATGGGGCATCCCGGATTTCTATGGTCGCTTGCCGTCGGCAAATGGTCATTGATTGCTGCCAATATTTTGCCTATCATGGGGCTGGAAATTCGGGGTGCCCCATGCTTTTCAAGCTCATCAACTTCTTCTGCCAATCTCCGCCCATACCTTGGCTCACGCAGCATCATTTTTTTATGCTTTTAATTCAATAGGCAATTATATTTGCACCATCACAAAATCATTTCAACATGAAACACCTCTTATTGTCTCTATTCCTGCTCAGTTCGCTGTGCCTATATGGCCAGAAAAAGGAGAAACCTGTCTATTTCCTGAAACTGCAAGGGGCACTGCTCTATGATGTCCATCCGAAGAACGACTATTTGGGCATCAACCTCATCAACCTGGGTCGGGCGAAATACTATGACGGCATCCTTCGGGGCCTCGATTTGGAATTTATTCGTTACAATTCCGGAGGTCAGGAAAAGGTGGAGGACTACACCAAATGGAGCAAGGAGCGTACCTCGTTCGAGCTGGAATATTACAGGTCGTACCCCATCATCGGTGGTATTGAAAACGGCTTTTTCATAGGCCCAAGCGCTTCACTGCTTTATTCTCAAAGCACTTTCATGCCGAACAATTCCACCAGAAAGCGCACGGATGAAATCTGCGAATGCCTCGGCTTGGGGGCCAAATTGGACTTCTTCCGCAAAATCAGCAAATCCGTTTACCTGGATATTGGCACCCGTTTTACCCTGCTGGATTTGGGCTTTCAAATCACGCAGGGCTATGACCCTACGCTGCCGAAAAAGTCCCAGCGCACCAAGGATTTCAGCGCCGATTTTTTGCGCAGCCAGTTTCAATTGATGGTAGGGGTGAATTTTAAGCTGTAACGACCTTGGCCAGCCTTGCTTTTTGAAAACGTGCTGCCTAACAATCATCGTAGAAATACAGGCTATACCTTCGTGCTATTTTAGCGTAGCTTGGCGCTTTCAAAATGATACATCATGCGCCATTGCCTGCTTATTTCAGTTGTCAGTCTGTCGTTTTCGGTGGGTATCACCGCACAAGTGTCCGTACTGACCCAGCACAACAACACCTACCGCACCGGTTGGAACGATAGGGAAACGGTGCTGAACCATAGCAATGTTTTACCTGGAAAATTTGGTCTGATGGGCACGCTGGCCGTGGACGACCAAGTGTATGCGCAGCCGTTGGTAGCGCTGGATGTGACCATCGGGAGCTTTACCGGTTCGGTATTGTACGTGGGCACGGTGAACAACACCCTGTACGCCTTTAACGCCGATGACGTGACCTCCCCTGCCCCACTGTGGCAAACGAACTTGAACCCCGCCGGGCAGCGTGCGCCCGATATTTTCGATTTGGAGGACAACGAACACGGCAAGCCCTGCGGCGGCAATTACCGTGATTTTTCCGGGAAACTGGGGCTGGTAGGCTCGCCCGTGATAGACTCCATTTCGAAGACGATATACGTCGCCACCAAGACCGTTGATGCCAATGGGAATTTTTATGCCTACCTGAACGCCTTGGACATCACGACGGGCCAACACCGGGCAGGAAGCCCCCATCTGATTGAGGCGCAGTCCAATGGCACTGGCGATGGCAACGTGAACGGCATCATTGCCTACGATGCCAAATTTCAAAACCAGCGGCCAGCCTTGCTGCTGTACAACAATACGGTGTATGTGGCCAGTGCTTCCCATTGCGATTGGGGACCGTATCATGGCTGGATACTTGGCTTTGATGCCACGACCCTCGACCTGGAATACACCTACAATGCTACGCCCAATGGTTGGGCTGCCGGGATTTGGATGGCTGGGCAGGGGATTTCCATCGGTGATGATGGCAACCTGTACGTATCGACGGGGAATGGCACGACGGGCGCCAACAACAACGACCTGACTGGTGGCCGAAGCGAGAGCCTGCTGAAACTGAGCCCGCAACTGGCGCTGTTGGACTGGTTCACCCCTGCCAATTACCAATACCTGGACGACCTCGACCTCGACTATGGTTGCGACGGTGTTTTGATCATCCCCAATACCAGTACCACTATTTCAGGCTCGAAAGAGGGGCTTTCCTATGTGGTGGATTACAACGATATGGGAAGGCTAACTCCGGGCAATACGCAGGTGAAGGATACGCTAATATTCAACCCCATCAATACGGGCTTTGTGCATGTACACGGTTCGCCTGTTTATGCAAAGCTCAGCACTGGGGAGTTTGTCTATGCCTGGGCAGAATCCTTCAAAATCAGGCAGTTTGAATTTGACGGCAGTACGCATACTTTCCTGAACGACTTCAAACAAGGCAACCGTAACCTCGATAATGGGATGCCGGGGGCAATGTTGTCCGTCTCCAGCCACCAGCAGGATACCGCTTCAGCCATTGTTTGGGCCTGCTTCCCTACCAGCGGCAATGCCAACAACCAAGTGCGGCCAGGCACCTTGGCCGCTTACCGGGCCAATGATGTGAGCAAAGGGGAGCTTTGGAACAGCGACATGAATGAACATGATGTGCTGGGGAATTTTGCGAAGTTTAATTCACCGACTATTGCCAATGGGAAGGTCTATACGCCTACTTTTTCCAATTGCATTAAAATATATGGGGAACTATGTGCTGATCCTATTTCAAATATACAATATGGGGATGGTATCGGTTTAAAAGCGGAATATTATAGCAATACTCCCGGCAATGATTTTCCGATGGATGCCGATATTGTAAAATTGGACAAAAACATCAACAACAACTGGGGAAGTGAGGCTCCATTGGCTGGCATAAGCAATGATTATTTTAAAGTGAGATGGACAGGGAAATTGCGGCCATTGACGGACGATAATTATACCATATACCTGACGGCAAGCGATGCAGCAAGGCTTTGGATAAACAATGCGTTGGTCATTGATCATTGGATGGCTGGCCCTGTTAATACCTATACTTATACGCTGGCTCTTCAAGCCAATATGGACTATGATATTGTGTTGGAATATTTCTCTAGTACCAACAATGCTTCCTGCACTTTGCAATGGAGTGCTCCCGGTATCTGCAAGGAGGTAATTCCGAGTTCCCAATTGTTTGCCCCAGTGGCGGCATGTACTGGAACTGGCACGGGGCTGAACGCTGCCTATTTCAGCAATACGCCCGTAGCGGCGCCATTCCCGGCGGTGGCTACGGTGGAGACCGTCGTGCCGACCATAGACTTTAATTGGGGACAGGGTGCTCCCGCTGGCATCAGCCCAGATTTGTTCAAGGCCCGGTTTACGGGTTATATCCAAAGCACCGATGCTGGCACTTACACGTTCTACGCCACTGCGGACGACGGCGTGAGGCTTTGGGTCAATAATATCCTGCTCGTGGATGCCTGGGTCGACCAAGGCGAGACCGAGTACCAGGCACAAATCAACCTAGATGCCTGCACGGCTTATCCGCTGCGCATGGAATATTATGAAAACGGCGGGGCTGCGCTGTGCAAACTGGCCTGGAGCGGCCCCATTTTCGAGCGGCAGCCTGTGTCTTCCGTGCAATTGACGGCGACCGAGGAGGTTCTAAGCCCTGATGACTTCCTATTGTACCCAAACCCTGCCGATGAGTCCATTACCATTGAATCGGCTATAGCGTTTAAGGAAAAAGATTCCTTCGCCATCTATGACGTATTGGGCAGGCAAGTAGGTGCAGTCATTCATGTCCTACCCGGCACCCGGCAAGTCACTATTCCAGTACATGTCTTGGCCAATGGCGTTTATTGGTTGAGGATGACCACTGCCGATGGTAAAGTCAATAGCAGGAAATTTGTAAGGGGCTGAGGGTAGTTACCTTTGGATGGTAAAACAATGCCTGGCGATGTCCATCTGCCAAGAGGAAAAATGCCCATTCAAAACACCACCACCGCCTTGATTACACCAGCCTCCGGCGCATACAGTCCCTCGAAGGTTTCGTGCAGTTCCTCAAATGCCAACCGATGGGTAACGTAGCCGTCAATATTGACTGAGCCTTGCCGCAGCAGGTGGATGAGTTGGGTGAAATCGCTGGCCAAGGCGTTCCGGGAGGCTTTCAAGGTGATTTCCTTTCGATGAAAAAGCGGGTCGGGAAAGCTTACCTCACCAATGAAAAGCCCGATGAACACAATCGTGCCGCCAACCGCCACGTATTCCAAGCATTTTTCCATGCTGGCCTTATTGCCCGTTGCATCCAGAACGACGGTAGGCAGGTCGCCGTGGAGCAATTCCATCAACCTAGCTGGCACGTCGTCATTGAGCAGCACGGTTGTTACCGAAGGGAATTTTTGAGCGACAAAGGCCAAGCGGCTTTCGTTCATGTCCAACACCAACACTTTGTCCGTCTTGAGCAGGGCCATTGCCACCGTGCCGATGCCGATGGGGCCAGCGCCCACCACCAGTACAGTGTCGTCCGGCCGAATATCTGCCCGCTCCACGGCATGGCTGCCGATGGCCAGCGGTTCTATCATCGAGACTTGGTCGAGCGAGAGGCCATTGGCAGGGAACACCAGCTCGGCAGGGTAGCTAAAATATGCTTGCATGGCGCCGTCCTCATGCACACCGAGTACTTTGAGACTGCTGCCACAATTGGTCTTGCCCCGGCGCACCGCCTGGTCCTCCACCTCGTTCCGGTAGGGCATGACAGTGCATAAATCGCCGATTTCCAACCCGGAAACAGCCTCGCCCATGGCCACCACTTCGGCAGCTACCTCATGCCCCAAGATTCTGGGATAGGTGAAAAAAGGCTGCCTGCCCTTGAAGGCATGCAAGTCGGTGCCGCAAACGCCCAATTGCCGCATTTGCAGCAGCACATGGCCCGGCGCAGGGGCAGTAGGTGGGGCTTTCTCTATTTTCTTGAAAATTCCGGGTTCTTCCAGTAAAATGGCTGTCATGTTGGTGGTTGTTTTGGCAAAGGTTGTGAGAACTTTGCAAACTGTCTTTTTTCGCATGTTTTTTCATCGGTCTTGTAACCTTTTCCCGTTTCGTGGCACTTATTAAGTATGGAAAATCAAACAGCAACCATGACCCAATCCCCGCACGAAGAATTCCTGCGCTGGTATGAGCCGGTACACGAGCAGTTTGCCCGCTATTGCAGCAGCAAGGCCCTGGCTGTGATGCCTACGGAAGACCTGATGCAAGAGGCCATTCTCCAAACGCTGCAAGGTTGGTACCGCATTCAGGAAAAAGAAAAGGTATTGGGCTACCTCATTGGCGTAGTGAACAATCTGGTGCGGCGTGCCAAGCGCCAACAGAAGTTCAGTGGCGATTTTGATGGACAAATGCTGCAATTGCTCGAAAGCCGCACGGGTAATCCTGAAACGGCACTTGATATCCACTACCTATTGAAAGCCATCGAAAAACTGCCGGAGCAGCAACGGGAAGCCTTGAATCTCTTCGAACTCAGCGGCTTCAGTATCCGTGAAATCAGTGAGATTCAAGAATCGAGCGAAGCTGCCGTGAAAACGAGGTTGAGCCGTGCTAGGCAAAAGCTGCGGGAAGAATTGTTGGAAGACCGCCGCCCTACTCCACTCACTGCAAGGCTCACGGCGTTGGCTTCAATCCTTTTTTAAACATGAAAAACCAAGTATCCATACCACAAACCATCGCTGCCTGGCGCAAGCTACCACCAGAAGTCAGCCTAGCACAAGTACAGGCTTGGGTGCGTCATCAGCCGCCCGTTGACCTGCGGAACAGGCATTGGATGCGGGTCTTCTGGGACTATCTTTTTTCCAAAAATTAAATAGGGCTTATCCCAATTAACTGGACACTGCATCGCAGTGTAATGGGATTGCTTTGCCCCAAACCAACCCCTTCAATGACCAACCATTATCAACCAACATCCGCAACTAGGATTAACTAATAAATTTCAAATCATGGACTTCCTAAACTACGCCACCAAACACCACGGCATGAGCCGCATGCACCTCGAAAATTATGTGGAGCGCACCACGCCCAACCTCACAGCTTTCACGCCTGCCGTCATCGAAGAACGGCCGCTTAACATTGCCCAGATGGACGTCTTCTCCCGCCTGATGATGGACCGCATCATCTTCTTGGGTCGCCCCGTGGACGATTATGTAGCCAATGTCATCCAAGCGCAACTGCTGTTCCTTGCCTCCACCGATCCCAAGCGTGACGTGCAGCTCTACATCAACAGTCCCGGTGGCTCTGTGACGGCTGGTCTCGGCGTTTATGACACCATGCACTTTGTCGCACCGGATGTCGCCACCATCTGCACCTGCTTATCAGCGAGCATGGCAGCTACCCTGCTCGCTTCCGGAGCAAAAGGAAAGCGCAGTTGCCTCAAGCACAGCCGGGTGATGATACATCAGCCTTCCGGCGGTATGCAGGGCCAAGTGACTGACATGGAAATCTCCTATCGCCTTACCAAGCAATTACAAAAAGACCTCTACGAAATCCTCAGCAAACATACTGGCCAGCCCTATGAGCAAATTGTGAAGGATTGTGACCGGGACAATTGGCTGACGGCGCAGGAGGCGAAGGATTACGGGCTGGTGGATGAGGTCTTGGGCAATTGAGTTGGAGGGAGAATAAGGTTTTTGGAAATAACTAGCATTGTAACAATTTGTAATCGCTCCATCGGAGCGAAATCTTTGTAGTACTTGTATTTACAGCGTTTTCCGCTCCATCGGAGCGGCATCTTGAAAGCAATGGCGTTCCGTTGGAACGCAAACGGGCATTAACCTATCATTTCTACAAAGATAAAAGTCCTACGGACTTGATTATCAAACACTTATTGCCATAACTCACGTTGGAAATAATAAATTGCCAACCCGCCAAAGGAATTGACAGTGGCAGTATGAAAAAGCATAGCGTCGCCAATGGCACCAAATTGGCAAGCAGCGTACAAAACCCAAGCTCGTCCCCGTCTCAGCAGCATCAATAATTAATTTTGCGAAAAAAGCATCATGTTACAAAGCCATTGGCTCGACCTGCTGCTATCAGCAGGCGCTGCACTTGGGAGCTTCATCGCTGCGGTACTTTGGCAGAAAATGCCATCCAATCGCAATGCCGTGCAGTACCTTGTTTCCATCATCGGGTTGTTGGCTTTGGTGATGGTGCTGCGGGCCAGCTACCAGCCTCAGATGGTACAAACGTTTGCCGAAATCATCCTCCTGCCCGATGTCATCCTATTTCTAATTGGGCCTTATCTTTATTTTTTTACCCGTTCGCTACTGCAACTGCCATTGCCCGAAATACCTGGCCGTTGGTGGCATTTTTTGCCTGCGGCCATCCACGTTTTGGTCTTCAACACGGTGGTCGGCCTGCACCTCAACGGCACTTTTTCTTTCCTCAGTAAGGCTCAAATCTATCTGATTTTTTACATCATCGAAGGCGGGGCTATCGTCAGTTTGTTGGCTTATGTTTGGCTGAGCCTTAGGGACTACCGCCGCTACCGGATGGCTTGGGACCAGCAGTTTTCGACGCCGCTGCCAGCCCGGTTGCTACAGCCATTTTTCATTGCTGGATTTCTATTATCGGCCTGTTGGATGGCCTCGTTCCTCGGCAATTTGCTCCGTGACAAGCCGGATTACACAGCCTATTATACGCTTTGGTTTGTGCTGGTGGCCTATGTCTTTTTTCTTGGCTACCAAATCCTGCTGCACCCGGAATGGCTGGAACTTCCCAAACTGAAAACCCTCGTGGACATCCCGCAGTCCGTACAGGACCGGGTCGAAAAACACATGCTGGAAGAGAGGCCCTACCTCGACGCATTGCTCAAGATTGGCGACCTCGCCGACACCCTCGACATGCCCAAGCACGAACTCTCGAAAGTATTGAACCACGCCTTCGGTAAAAACTTCTTCGACTACGTGAATGCCCACCGTGTACAAGCGTTTATCGCACTTCGCAACAACCCCCGCCACGCCCATCTTAACATCTTTGACCTTGCCTACCAAGCTGGCTTCAATTCCCGAACAGCTTTTAACCGGGCCTTCCGGAAAGAGACTGGGTTTACGCCCAGCGAATATTTCAAGGATAATCCGCAGCACAGCACGGAATTAACGTAATCCTGCCGACATATCGGCCTGTGCGATGTACCACTTTGCAAAAGTGTACAGCTCCGTCGGCGGTTTTTGGGTGATTTGCCGCCATTGTTTCACCAAAATAAAGCTGTAAAATGAATCTAAAAATCACCCTGTTTTTCATCCTCATGCCCTTGCTGGCTGTCACCCAGACCGTTTCCACCATCTCCGCCAATTCCGGGGTCACAGATGACCTGATCTTTGATGCCGACGGCAACCTGCTGGGTGCCGATTACAGTGGCTCGGCCATTTACCGGATTTCGTTGCCGGATGGGGCTTCCTCCATTTTCGCCGACGGCTTCAATACACCCAACGGCCTCGCTTTTGACCATAATGGCTTGCTGTACATGGCTGACAACATCGGCAACAAAGTCTATAAGATTTTTCCCGATGGCAGTTCGGAAGTGTTTGCAAGCATCTTCAACCCGAGTGGCCTTATTTATTATCCACTCGACAGCACCATATTAGCCACCAGTTACCAAGGCGACCGGATTTTCAAAATAACCCTCAACGGGGACACGTCTACCTTTGCCGCTGGCGGCTATCTTTCGGGCGCACCCGTGGGCATGGATTATGATGAAAACGGCAACCTCTACGTCGGCAATTTTGACAATACCACCATCGTGAAACTCTTGCCCAATGGCGAACAGGAACTGATCACGTTTGGGCCAGGTGGCGGTAGTTATCAAGGTTTTATTGCCTATTCCAGCGGGTATATCTACGGGACGATGTTCAACAAAAACAAACTCTTCCGCACTGACCTGCAAGGCAATTATGAAATCTACCTCGGCAGCACAGCTGGTTCGGTGGACGGTGACGCCAATGTGGCCAAGTTCAATCGCCCCAACGGTATTGTGGCCTCTCCCAATGGCGACACCCTCTATGTTTCGGACTACACGACTTCCAATATCCGCATGATCACCAATTTGGAAGGCAATCCAAGTGGCAGTTCGGAGGTATTACAAGCCCATGTTTTCAGCATCTCCCCAAACCCAGTGGGCGAAATGGCGGTGGCTATTTTCGAACTAGCGCATCCTGCTACCGCCAGCCTTGCAGTGTACGACCAAAAAGGGAGAATCGTCAATCAAGTGCTTGAAAATGAGTCGCTTGGAGTAGGCAGTCATCAGGTCGAAGTGACTACTGCGCAATTGCCCGCCGGAATATATCATGCGGTGCTGCGGCTGGATGATGGGCAGGAAGTGCTCACCCGGAAATTGGTGCGGATGTGAGGTGGGTAAAGAGCGTGTTCAATAAACTGTATCAGGTGGAAAAAAGCCCTTAATATTCACCAGTCGTCAGTTGGTCATATTTTTTTCTGTATTTGCCAATAGTGTCCAAAAGGGTCTTTAAACATTCCTTGTCTGTACCCATAATCGTGGTCAGTAACAGGATTGATTTCTGTTGCTCCTGCTGAAATGCCACGATTAAAAACTTCTTGAACATTGTCCACAAACAAACCGATAACCGTTGTTACGCCATTTGCTGATACAGGTTCAAGTGCATTACGCATAGTTTCGTGCAGATGAAAAATAGCACCGTCTATTTCCAACTCCGCAACGTGAATACTGTTGTCATCATTGCGAAAACAAAAATGTTCTGTCGCACCGAATTTGGTATAGAAATCAATGTTGGTCGTTCCATTCGGAATGTGCAGTTCGGGTGCAAAATGTGTTGTCTTAAATTGCGCTGCCATATTTTTATGATTGATTTTTTTCGTTGTCAGTTGTGTTAGATGTTTGTCTGTCCGTGATATTTTTTTTCTAAAAGTCAGCGAAGGACTGTCCACCTACAAAAGTTGATAAAAGAACTGCTGTTGATGCTTAGCACAAAGTCTGATAAAAGTTCGTCAGCGGACAGTCCACCGATGACTTTACAAGTGTCGTGATTGTGAGATCATCTAACATTGCTGGCAACGGTTGGCTTGCTGCCGTGCCGCCGTGCGTTGGCTTTGCGGGCTGACTATTCAGCGGCATGGACAGCAAGCCGTTGTTAGCGGCTTTTTTTTACTTTAAATTTTAACTTCCTTTCAAATTCTTCTATTTTCATTTGTTGAGGCTGAAACTCTTTCCAACCCTTTTTCTCTCTTTTTATCAACCCAAATGAGATTTTCTTTAAAAATTGGCTGCATCTCCACCACTTATGGCTACTGTTTTTAGTAATCCACCCAGTAACTCCTTTCTCGTCGAGTTGTAATTGATTAGTATCGCACAACCAAAGCACTAATATTTCCTGTTTGGGCAATGGCTTCTCCCAACTTGTAAAGATATATTCGTTGATGTCTTCAATCCCGCCTTTCACAATAAATTTATCTCCAATATTTTTATAAAACAACTTGGTAAAACACTCGAACCCTTTGGAGTCGATTACTTTAATTTCTTCTCCTAAATATTTGCCTGAATACTGTTTAAGTATTTTGACAACCGTAAAAGAATATCCTGTTGACTGAACAAAGGACTTCGAACTTCCTAATTGCTCCCCACTTACTGTATCCTTCTTTACTACTTCAACCATTGCCACAAAAGGATACTTATCAACACTATCCATAAATTTGTAGGAGACTTTGGAGCATTCACATCCATAAGTGGCTCCAATTGAGAGCAAATAGAGATTTATGATAACTATTATTTTATTTTTCATTCTTTTTTCATTGCCGCTAACACCAGATTGACGCATTGCATGTTTTATATAGCCGACTATCCAAAACATGCAATGCGTCAATCCCCATCCTGTGCGTTGTATTTGGCCTGTTAAACCTAAGATTCCCAAACATTTTGTGCTAAGTATTCCTAGGTTCCACTCTTTCAAGTCTAGCAAAGAAGCATAACATTCTATAGTCTGATTCACGGTATTCTGTCAAAAGTTCAAATTCCGATTCTTTTGTAATTCTAATTATTTCAAATTTCCCCGCTTTATTCGTCCTTGTCTCGAATTCAATTCCTAATGTTATATGCAATGGCCAACCTACTGAATGGGCCAAGTTGTTTCTTTAGGTTTCTCCATAGAGAAACTACTTACTAGGACGAATTTACTTATGTTTCTCATAAAAGAAGGGCATCAAAGGGATTTTTATTTTACCCCATCCTTTCTTGGTAATAAAGGCGTATAAACCTCACTGGTTTTGCTGCTTTCATGGCCAAGTTTATCTTGTATGTGCCCGTTGCCACTCAACTAGGACTGCCTCAATCGCTTGAAAATAAAAACAACCCATGCGTCTTTTCTCCCATCCCCCTCCAATGTCAAGGCACGCTCCAAAAAAGCTGAACAACTGACCGCTCGGCTTCAAACATCCACTTCCAATTCCCTACCTTTCACCATTCCCTGACAGTATTTTTTTACGGATTCCCAAACAACGTCAATGGCCAGATGACCTTGTTTGACGGCAGCTTTAAACATCACTTTGGCAGGGCAGAAAAACTTTATGGCAGCTTTGCTTATCATTTCGGCGGGTCGGATTTAGTTTACGGATTGCTTGCCAAACTTAATGGCCGGACGGGTTAAGTTGACGGCAGACCCGCCTAAGCTTGTATCAAGGCTGCCATAGTTATCGGCAAAGTAGATTATTGCTAGTTCCCGGCCTGTTTTTTATGCCTCAAATTGGTCATTGAATATGTCCGTTCTACTGATGCAGGCTTCAGCGTAAATTTTATTTATCAATAATTTAAACATATTAAATAATTCACATAAATTGTGGCGTAATTCACCTGATAGGCGTTCAAGCCCGGACTTGCTCCCTATACAGCTAACATCATTTTCTCATAGTGTTTAGGTGTCGGCCCTGCATACTAGTTCTCTTAGGATGTCTGGATTGTAAGGTGGTTGCCTACTCTTATTTCTCTTTCTCCCATGGCAGAAAAAACAGCCAGCAAACTCGCAGCCACCAGCGTTGTGGCTCCCAAGCGCACCAAAAAAGTGCTTCCATCCATTCCCTGCGCCCTCGAATATTTCTGGAAGTATGCCCTTCTGGCCTGGAGCTATTGCCGGGAACACAGGCTGCTTTTTGCCGAGGAGCGCCCCTATTTTACCGAGGAGTTTATCGCCAACGAAGAAGCCTTCATAAAAAACATCAGCGCAATGCCGAACAACACGACGAGGCGCTCCCTGTCCAAGGAGTTGCTCTTGGCCCTGAAGGCCAGCCGACAAAACATGTTCAACGAGGGTCAACGGCTGGGCATGGCTATTGATTATGCCTACCGGGAACAACCAAAAGAGGTGGCCGAAGTACATCGAGCAGCAGCAGGACTTTTTGACCTTTCTGCTGCCTCGCCGAGCAACTGGGGCGCCATGTCGAGCTTTATCACCTCTGGCAAGAACTACTTGGCAGCCAACAACGACACGCTGGTAGCAGCGGGTGCCATCAATGCAACTTTTACCGATAATTTTATCTTGTTAGGCACAGCATTCGGGGCGACATGGAACGATGTACTCCAAAAAAGGAAAACAGCCAAGGATGGCACGAAGGCCGTGGCGGACGGCATAGAACGCATTAAACGGGAACTTTACCCTATGCTGAAGCTCGTTAGCGAGCACATTTTCAAGTATGACCCCGCTAAGCGCAAACTCTTCACGACAGATGACCTCGTGGCACAAGTGCGTAGCACCCACCCTGCTGGCGTGAAGGGCCGTGTGGACTTGGCCGACACGAAGCGGCCTGTCAGCGGAGTATTTGTGGAAGTAATCAACGTGTCAGGCAAGAATTCCCTTACCGATGCGAAGGGCCGCTATAAAATCCAATTGCCTGGCGGCACCTATACCCTGCGCTTCACTTACGGTGGGATGCTGCCTTATGAGCAGCAACTGGTCTTGGAACCGGGCGTCGACCGCATAGAAAACGTGTTGCTTGAGGCCATGCCAATGGCAATGAACAGGCCTACCGTCACCACCGAATCACTTTCGGCAGCCCTGAATGAGGCGCTGAAAGAGGCTGGTGCTCCGCAAAACGGTACACCGCAGCCTCATAATGGAGCGATGGGGGTATAATAAATTGTTCGGGTTTAACCGCTGGGCTGGCTGACATCAGCCCAGCGGTTTCTTCCCCTACTCTTGCTTCCGATAGCTCACCACCGCCAGCGTATTGAACACCACGGCCATTACTGCCGTCACCTTGAACTGGTAGGCCACGTCGGCAAAGCCGCTTCCTTTTAGTAATACCTTCCGCATCACGTCCACGAAATGGGCGACGGGATTGGGCACGGCGAGGTATTGCGCCCATTTGGGCATGGACTCGATGGGGGTAAACAACCCGCTCATCAGGATGAAGATGATGACGAAGAAAAAGGCGACGAACATGGCCTGCTGCTGGGTATCCACCATGTTCGAGATGAGGAGGCCAAGGCCGAGCACGGCAGCGATGTTCAGCACACAGAATGCGAAGACCACCCAGAGACTGCCTTGGATGGGGATGTCAAAGATGAGTTTGCCCGCCGTGAGCCCTACCGTGAGCAGGATAAGACCGATGAAAAGGAAGGGTACCATTTTACCCAAAATAAACTGCCATTTGCGGATAGGGGTCACGTTTATCTGCTCGATGGTACCGATTTCCCGCTCCCGAACCACGTTCATTGCGGTAAGCACCATAATCAAAATCGTCACCAGCTCGCCAAGGATACCGGGTGTCATGAAGTACTTGTAGTTCAGCTCTGGGTTGTACCAGTTGGAGTAGGTGATGCTGATGGTGGGTGGCGGCTGTGTGCGCTGACTAGCGAGTTTTGGCATGGCATCCAGCCCGATTTCCTGGTTGAACGACTGCAAAATGCTGCCAAGGTAGCCCGCTCCCACCGTGGCCTGTTGGCCGTTGATGGCGTTCACCAGCATCTGAAGCCCAGCCCCTTTTTCCTTGATGAAATCCCGTTCGAAATTGGGCGGGATGGCAAGCACCACATCGGCTTCGCCCCCTTGCAGCAGGTCGTCGCCTTGCTTTTGTGATGGCACCGCAGCTACGATGGTAAAATGGTCGGAGGCCTGTATTTTGCTTACCAACAGTCTGGAATAGCTGGAATGGTCTTGGTCGATGAGGACGATGTTGACGTTTTTCACCTCATTGTTGGCGGCATAGGAAAGCAGGATGAGTTGCACGATGGGCACCACGGTCATCATGGGCAGAATGGCCTTGTTCCGAATGATTTGGATAAATTCTTTTTGGATAATGAATAACAATCGGCGCATGGCAACCTATTTTTTTTGGATTTTGAAATTAGCCACAGCAAGCCCCAACAGCACCACCACCATGCCGCAAAGCACGGCAATCGGTTTCCATACAAAGCTCATTCCCAGCCCTTTCAGCATGACACCCTTTAGCACTTCGATGAAATAGGTGGCGGGTATTATCTTCGAAATTACCTGCAAAATCATGGGCATACTGCTCAAGGGAAAAATGAAGCCCGACAGCAGCATGGTCGGCATCATCAGGCTGAACAGCGAGAACATCATGGCCGCCTGTTGGGACTCCGCCTTGGTCGAAATGAGCACCCCCAGTGCCAACGAAACAATCAAGTAGAGCAGGCAAACCGACAACAAAAGCGTCAAGCTACCCAAGATGGGCACTTTGAACACAAAATACCCCAGCACCAGCACCATGACGGCTGTCAGGAACGACAGGACGGCGTATGGCACCACTTTCCCGACGATGATGAGCAACGGCGGCAGCGGCGACACGAGCAGCAAATCCATCGTCCCCAATTCCTTTTCCCTAGCAATGGTCAGGGAGGTCATCATGGCGGAGATGATGAGCAAAATAAGGGCAATCACCCCCGGCACGAAGGTGTAAGCGCTCCGCAATTGGGCATTGTAAACCATCCTCGACTCCACCTGAATCCGGTAAGGTAGCTGCGCCGCACCCGCTTGGCTTTGTTGAAACTGTTGGATGATTTGCGAGGCGTAGTTGACGAGCGTAAGGGCATAGTTCGGTTCGGAGCCGTCTGCTATCAACTGGACTTGCGGGTTGGAGCGGGCATTGAAATCGCTGCCGAAATTTGGCGGGATGACGATGGCCATTTTTGCCGCTCCGTTCTTGAAATAGGATTCAATTTCCTCGTAGCTCCGCAAATCCGCCTTCACCTTCAAATGACCGGAAGCCTCCAATTGCTGACGGAGCTTGCCGCTCAGGTCGTCGTGGGCATTGTCCAAGACCACGACGGATGCGTCCTTGAACTCGTTCGTCACCACGTACCCGAACAACAGCACCAACACCACGGGCATTCCCAATAGGATGAACAGGGTGCGGCGGTCCCGGAGGATGTGGTAGAATTCCTTTTTGACGAAGGCGGCGAATATTTTTAGCATTCCTTTAAAAATTTGAAAAGCTATCGTTTATCATTTTGGTCTTGCCAGGCTGACGAATACTTCATCCATCGTGCTGGCTGAGAATTTTTCTTTCAATTCATGTGGGCTTCCCAGTGCTTCAATCTTTCCCGCCACCATGATGGAAATGCGGTCGCAGTACTCAGCCTCGTCCATGTAGTGGGTCGTGACGAAGATGGTGCGTCCAAGGTTGGCAGTGGCATAAATCATTTCCCAGAACCTGCGACGGGTGGCGGGGTCCACGCCGCCCGTCGGTTCATCGAGGAAGACGATGGCGGGGTCGTGTACGTTTGCCACGGCGAAGGCAAGGCGTTGCTTCCAGCCCAAGGGCAGTTCCCCAACCACTTTGTCAGCATAGACTTCGAGGCTCAAGGTTTCCAGTATCTGCTTGGTTTTTTCCTGTATTTCCTTGCTGCGCAATCCGTAGATGCCGCCGTAAAACCGGATGTTCTGGCGGATGGACAAGTCTTCGTAGAGACTGAATTTTTGGCTCATGTAGCCGATGTTCTCCTTTATTTTTTCCGATTGCCGGTAAACGTCGAAGCCTGCCACGGTTGCCTCACCATCAGTGGGTCGGTTGAGGCCAGTCAGCATTCGGATGGCAGTCGTTTTACCTGCTCCATTGGCACCGAGGAAGCCGAAGATTTCACCCTTTTTCACCTCAAAGCTGATGGCGTCCACGGCGGTGAAGTCGCCGAAGCGTTTGGTGAGGTGGTGGGCAGTGATTGCAGCATTCATTTAAACAGATTAATTTTGTCAACTTCAGAATTAATTTTCATCGCTAAATTTCATCCCATGGCTCGTTCGTTACTTTCTATTGTTTTTAGCTTTATGCTATCAGCTACCATTTTTGGGCAAACTGAATTTTCTCCTGTAGGTGCCACTTGGAGTTATTCTTTCGACGACTTCTGGACAAATTTTCAAGGCTTCATGGTTGTCAGGTATGAGAAAGACACCGTAATCAATAATTTCCCAAGTAAGAAACTAGCTAGGGAACTACTAGACAGTATGCTGAACACAGTTGAACTCCGTTCTCCATTATTTATTTATCAATCAAATGATTCTGTTTTCCAGGTCTTTAATTCAGGTAATTTATTTCTATTTAAGAACCATTTCGAACTTGGAGAAACTAGCTTCGTTGCCGAATATTTATGGCCTTCACCGCTTACTGTTGAATCGATTAATACGTTAGTAATAGGGGGCATAACAACCGAGAAATACACCTTTGAGGAAACAGAATGGCCCGTAAATACAACAGTAATCTATGAGAAATTTGGCCCTGAACTTGGTTATTTTGAAGATTGGCACGGCTCTCCACACGATTTGTCATCTTATAAACTTATGTGTTACAAAGACGACAATTTTCCGTTGACTTCAATTGATGGAAACAGTTGTTTTGTGTTATCACCAGCAAATGAAGAGGTACCTATGGGTTCTGATTTAACAATCTTTCCCAATCCTTCCAATGGTGCTATCACTATTGATTTAATGACAGATAAAGCCTTTTCAATGAACTTGGACATCTGGGATATTGCTGGCAAACTACTCATCCACGATGCCAACTTTTCTGGAAATCAAGTCAATATTTCCAGCTTACCAAATGGTTTATATGTTGGAAATATTTCCAATGAAACTCAAGTCCTACCTTTCAAATTCATAAAACAATGATGGCAATATGATTGGGCGAAGCCAGCAAAGACAATGGCTTCGCCCAATCCACTGCTACATCAAATCCAAAAAAACATCCTCAATCGTCGCCTCAATGGGTTTCACAACAATTCCCTCATGACCCTTTTCCTCCATGTATGACTCGACTACCGTTGGCGCCAACTTTGACTTGGCTGTCAGGTGCAGGTATTCGCCAAAAGGCTCCACCCGCTCTGTTTGGTCAAAGCCTCTTAGGTCTTGCAGGAGCTGGTAAAAGTTATTGCTGCGTACCGCAAACAGCGGTTTTTTGTAACTCGCAATGATGGCCTTAGGTGTGTCAATGGATAGTATCTCCCCCGCTTGAATCAGGGCAATCCGTTCGCAGCGAATCGCCTCATCCATGTATGGTGTGCTGACGAGGATGGTGATGCCGTGCGCTTTGAGCCGTTGTAGCATGTCCCAAAATTCACGGCGGCTGACGGCATCCACGCCCGTGGTTGGCTCGTCGAGGAAAAGCACTTCCGGTTGGTGGATGAGCGCACAGCAAAGCGCCAGTTTCTGCTTCATGCCACCGGACAGCTTGCCTGCCCGCCGCTTGCGGAACGGCTCGATTTGTACCCAAATCTCCTCGATGAGATGGTAACTTTCCTTGATGGTAGTGCCGAATATGGTGGCAAAGAACTTCAGGTTTTCCTCCACGGTCAGGTCTTGGTAAAGGGAGAACCTGCCCGGCATATAGCCTACCCTGCGGCGGATTTGCTTTAAATCCTGCTTCACATCCCAGCCGGCCACGGTAGCGCTGCCAGAGCTTGCTACCAGCAGGGTAGTGAGTATCCTGAACAGGGTGCTTTTACCCGCCCCATCCGGTCCGATTAGCCCGAAAAGTTCGCCGGGCGCCACTTCAAAACTGATGTCTTTCAGTGCTTGTACTTCACCGAAGACGTGGTTGATATTGGATATTTTGATGGACGAATTCATTGCTTTTTTTCTGGCTTTGCTCCGTTTGACCAGCTTACTTCCCCTGGCATTCCAATCTTCAACGCCCCATCACCGTTTGCCACTTTCACCTTGAAGGCATACACGAGGTTCACTCGTTCTTCCTTTGTCTGTATTGTTTTTGGGGTAAACTCAGACTTGCTCGAAATCCAGTTGACGGTGCCGGACAGTGTCTGCACTCCCCCACCCGCTTGGTCTATCAGTACCTTCACTTGCTGTCCGATTTTCAGGTTCGGCAATTGGTCGCCGCTGACGTAGGCTCGCAGTTCCAGCGTGTCGAGCGCTGCAATTTTGTAGAGTGGTGAGCCGAAACCGACCACTTCTGACGCTTCAGCAATCTTGGTCAATACTACGCCATTGAGTGGATTGTAAATGTAGCAGCGGCGGATCTGCTCATTCAGCACTTTGATTTGCGCCAGCACGGGGTCTTTTTCACCCAAAATGCCAGTATTCACAGTACCAGCCGAACGCCGTGCCGCTTTGATTTGAGCGTCCACCACGTCAATCTGGCCGTTCATATCATCGAGCTGCTTGGGTGTGGCAGCCTTGTCGGCGAGAAGGCGTTTTACCCGGTCCCGTTCCCGAATCAGGTTGCGCTTCTGCTCCTCCAACACGGCGATTTGGGGGTTCGGGTCCTGCTGTTTTTTGCCGATGGTGCCGAGGCTGGCCATGAGCTGCTGCTTTTGCAAGTGCAACAAGGTCGTGTCCACCAATGCGACAAGTTCCCCAGCTTTTAGCGGTTCCCCCTCTTTGGCTTTTAGGAACAGTAGCTTGCCATTCGCCTCCGCGCTGACGATGGTTTCCACCGCCTCGAAATTGCCGAAGGCATCGGAGCGTTTTTCTTCTTTTTTGCAAGCAAACAGAAGTGTTAAAGCACTGAAAATGAGTATTTTATGCAAGGTATTCATGTTGAGTATACTAGTTTTCAATTTCTTGTTTTTCAATTCCCAATTTCTGTCCCCAACCAAGTTCGCCAAGCCGCCTCCACCTGCACCAACTGTACTCGGTGCGCCTCCATCGCCAGCCTGGATTGTAGTTCGGCATCTGATTGAAGCAAATAATCGGTAGCCGTTGCTACGCCGTTTTCCAATTGCGAGGAAAGTTGTTTTAAAATCTCGGCTTGCAGCTTCGCAACCTCCTCGTCCCGTTTGATTTGGTTTTGGAGCTTCGCAATGTCTTCCCGAAACTTTCCGTCCTGATGGCCGAGGTTTTGGGTAAAAGTCTGCTTTTGGTTTTCAATCAGTTGTGATTGAACGGCGAGTTGCTGCCGCTCCCTGTCTGCTTGCTTCCAATCCCAGAATTTCCAACTGAACTGCACGCCACCAATGAAGTACGGGCTGATTTTATCATCAAAAAAGTTTAGCGGGTCAGGATAACCAACGCCTGTAGTAGCAAATGCAGCGACTTTTGGCTTCCATTGAGCGTCAATCAAGCCGGCGGATGCCAACACCTGCTGTTTTTGTAAATCAAACAAAGCCAGCTCTGGACGATTTAATTGAAAATTGAAAATTGAAAATTGGGAACTTCTAAAACGGCGTTCTCATCCAGTTTTTGACCAATCAGGCTGCTCAACACCGACAGCAAGGCCCTGCGGTCGCTGCCGATTTCTTCGATTTTGGACTGCACTTTCAGTTGTTCCACTTGCAGCTTCAAAACTTCGCTTTCAAGCGCTACACCGTGTTTCACAGCTGCCTCCACTTGTGCAGTTTTTGCCTGCAAATCCTTCAGTGTTACATCCAATGACCTGCTTTGCTCCTGCAACAGCAATGCGCCGAAGAAGAATTTATCCACCTGTTCCCGCAGCTTGTTCAATTCCACGGCAACTGATTGATTATCAATAGCTAACTTGGCTTTTTCCACTGTCTTTTTTGCTTCGCTAAACCCACCATCCAGCGCCACGTAGTTGGCATCCAGATTAGTCAGCACATTGTATTTAGGAATGTTCACATCCACGCCGGGGAAACTGAATGGCAGGCCAAAGACCTCATTCTGCCAAGTAGCCTTGGCGTTCCACTGCACTGTGGGCAGGCGACTGGCGTCAATGTTTTCCAGCTTGAGCTCCGTGATTTTTTCAAACAATTGGGGGTTTTGGGCAATAGCCGTGTTTGCTTCCGCAAGTCGGTAGCAATCTTGCAACGTTGTGCTGTTTTGGGTGATGGCATTTGACCCCATCAAGAGCAAGGCGTAAACAAGGATGGTCTGGATTGTTGATTTCATAATCATTTTACTTTCGGCGGCAAAGATGGGAAGGCAATACCCCGTCTGTCCTAAAAATGCAACGAGTGGCGGGATTATTCCTGCGAATGGAAAATTATCCATTCGTTGCGGTGCATAGGCTGTTCGTTGCATTTTCTATTTGTCAACTGCGCCGGGTATTACCTTTGTCACCATGAAAAACAGAGCCACTATTATTGGCCACATCATTTTCTGGTTCTTCTACCTAACGGTGGTGGGGACGGGCGGCTCCCTAATCTCCGATACCAGCCAGGGATGGCCGTTTGTCTGGAACAGCCTCGTGTTCGGCGGCATCGTAATTTATGGCAACCTGCTGTTTATCCTGCCGCTTTTGCTTGAAAAAAAGTACCGACGCTTTGGCATGATTGGTATTACGTTCGTAGTGCTGGTGATTTTGCTGCGCTTTGAAACGGAGCATCTTTTTGGACTTCACCTAACTGACCAATTTGGCTGGGCAGCCTATTTTTTCATGTCGGTGCAGATATTGGCGCTTTTCCTTCTCAGTACCATGTTTGGTGGATTCCTACAGTGGTACAAAGACCGGGAGCGGGCCAGTTCTTTGCAAAAAGAAAAACTGGCGGGTGAGCTGAAGTTCTTGAAAACACAGGTAAACCCACACTTCCTGTTCAATACCCTGAACAATATCTACTCCCTCGCCTATAGACAGCATCCTAATGCCGCTCCGATGATTGCAACGCTTTCCAAAATCATGCGCTATCATCTCTACGACGGCAGCAAGGAGCGGGTAAGTTTGGCAAAGGAAGCGGAAATGTTGCAGGATTTCATCGCCCTCCAACACCTCAAGCATGGTGATGCCCTAAGTGTGGATTTTTATACAGAGGGAATTGAAGAGCGCCAAGAGATAGCGCCATTGTTGCTCATCAATTTCATTGAAAACAGTTTTAAGCATGGTGATGCCGATACCAATCCCGACGCTTTCATCCATGTGAGTTTGACGGTGGAAGACGAAGCGCTTCATTTTTCTGTGGAAAACAGCTTTCAGGAGACTGATAAATTGGGAAAAGGGAAATTGAATGACAACGGATTTGGCCTAAAAAATGCCCAGCGCCTGCTGGATTTGTCCTACCCGAATCGATATGAACTATCGCAAAAAGCGGAAGATGGGATTTACGCCGTTCAGCTGAAACTACAATTAACATAAACGCCGGGGAGGTTCTGTGCCTCCCCGGCGTTGTCCGAAGTTTAAATCAACTGAACTGAATACACCATTGGTAAATAATTGCTCAACAAATCCCAGCTTTTTCCTCGGTCACCAGAAGTGAACACATTCCCCGTTGTCGTACCGAAAACCACATCATCGCCAGCAGCGGCGAGGGCGTGGCGATAGACGATGTCGAAGCAGTTCTCCTGCGGCAATCCTTTTCGATAGGCTTGCCAAGATTTCCCACCGTCATCTGTGCGGCAGATGCAGAGGGCGTTCTTGAAGGCCACCCGCTTCTCGTCGCTGGTACCGGGAGCGACCCATGCTTGGTCAGGATTGTCATGTGCTACGGCAATGCCAAAGCCGAACTTGGCGATGCCATTCTCGTCGGAAATGTTCTGCCAATTATGGCCACTGTCCACCGAACGGAAGATACCGCAGTGATTTTGTTGCCAAATCACATCTGGATTGGAGGGTGCAGCAACGAGAATATGTGGGTCTTGCCCTACCTCCGAATTTGGATCGGGTAGATAATCGGCTGTCATGCCTTTGTTCCGCACGGCCCATGTTTTTCCAGCATCAGTTGTTTCAAAAACACCTGCCACACTCACGCCGACCAGCACCCTATCCTCATTTCGAGAGTCAACAACTATGGAGTGGATGCCGGGTGTATCACGGCCAGCACCGAACCAGTTTTTTTCCCGACTTGGATGGTTCCACAAGGCTTCCATCAACTGGAAATTTTTGCCGCCGTCGTCACTTCTGAAGAGACCCCCCGGTTCAGTGCCAATCCAGACACGGTCGGGATTTTTGACGCCACCATGCTGTACTGACCAGAGGTAGCGGGTTGTGGCGGCTTCGCCAGGCTTGATTTCAGCCCCTTCGGGATAAGCAGGTGCAGTGACTTCCGCCCATGTTTTGCCTTCGTCGTTGGAGCGGTGGAGCTTCACGCCCCAGTGGCCGTGGTCGAGACAAGCCCACCAAGTACCGTTGCGCTCGTCAGCGTAAGCGATGGAGACGGGAACGCCTTCAAAATGTAAGTCGGTGATTTTCCAGTTGCCGTGCTTTTTACGGCAAACAATGAGACCCTTGCGGGTACCGAGGAGGAGGGAATTTTTCATGGTTGTCGGATGAATTTGGTTGGTGAATTTTATTTTAATTTATGAATTCAGATATACGATTAAAGATTGGGGTGCGCCGGGAAAATCTAAAATCTGAATTCATCAATCTTATATCTTAAATCAAATTCCATTTCCTTCAAATTTAACCACCAGATAAAGATTGCATGATATGCACCTCGCTATTTTCCTTAACGGCATCGCTCAGCTTTTCCCTGTCATTGATAACTTCGCCGTCAATGAATATGAGGACGTGCTTGCGCAGAGCACCCCGTTCATCCACCACATAACTGCGGAGTCCGGGGTAATGGCCGTCAATGCTTTGCAGGAGGTCGGGAAGGTTGGTACTGCTGACTTCCGTATCTTTCAGGCCCGGAAAAAAGCGGCGCAAGGCATAAGTGAATTTTACAGTCGGCATAGTTGGTGATTGATGGGCGAATGTAAAGCCATTAAACCAAATACGTGCATTTTTCGATAAAAATTGTCACAAAATGTTTCAAATCCAAACCCTGATTGTGGACGATGAAAAGCCAGCGACGGAATTGCTGGCCGCTTATGCCGCCAAAGTGCCGGAATTGATGGTGGCAGGCATCGCCCACAATGCCATGTCCGCCCGTCAGATATTGAATGAAAAGCCAATTGACCTGCTCTTCCTTGACATACAAATGCCCGACCTCACTGGCCTCCAACTTTTGCGGATGCTGAAAAACCCACCTGCTGTGGTGCTCACCACGGCCTACTCGGAGTTTGCTTTGGAAGGCTACGAAATGGATGTGCTGGATTATCTACTGAAACCGATTGAGTTTGAGCGGTTTTATAAGTCGGTGTCGAAGGCGTTGGCATCGGTAGCTGGTTCGGCCACCCCCACCCTGCTAGGGTTGCGGAACCCTAACAGGGTGGGGGTGGCCGAACCAGCTACCGATGCAGATTATTTCTTCGTAAAAACCGACCATCAAATCGTGAAGGTGAATTTCGCAGACATTCTTTTCATCGAAAGCCTGCGTGAATACGTACGCATCCACACGCAGACGCAGCGCATCGTGGCGAGGCTGGCCATGCAGCGGCTGGAGGAGGAATTGCCTGCGGCAAAATTCATCCGCATACACCGGACGTACATCGTGAACATTGACGCTGTGGAGAAAATCGAAGGGAATCTGCTGCAAATTGGCAAAGAACAATTGCCCATCAGCAAGGGGAAACGGGAGGAATTCATGGCGTTTGTGGGAGGGAAGATAATTTGATGGCCATTTTTAGAAAAAACGCTACGATTCACTCCCCGTGCGCTGTGATTGACCTTCCGTTGGCTAAAATTCAAGTGGCGTACGCTTCGATTGACTCGGAATTCGCTCCGACTGGCATACCGTACGCCAAGATTCAAGGGGAATTTGCAAAGATTGGCGTTCCGTGCGCAAAGGTTCGCTTGGTAAACGCTCTAACTAGCGTCCCTTCAACAAAGATTCAAACGACGAACGCTCCAATTGGCGTCCCTTGCGCTGGGCGGGGAACGGCGGAGGCTCCGACTGGCTCGGCGTCTGCTAATTTTCAAAGAATCTGGCCCTTATCAGAAAAAATTCTCCGTTTCCAAGAAAATTTAGTCCTCTCCAGAAAAATCAGCCATTTGCCATTAAGCTGCCACTTATCAATGACCAAAGTCAAATGACCAATGACCTTAATGTTGCACCACCAATTTCCCGCCACCAAGCCTTTCCCCATTTTTGCGGAGCAAAAAGAAGTATAGCCCATCGGGTAAAACAGCCGTGTCCAATGAAAAGGGATTGGAAGTCACTTGCTCGCTCTTCACCTGTCTACCGAATCCATCAAAAATTTCCAAGTTCAAGTTTCCTTCGGAAAGATGAACAGCTTGTATTTCAAAACTTGCTGTTGCCGAACTGGGGTTCGGAGAAACAGAAATCGCTAATTTTTCACCAATCCCCTCAATTACCGCAGAAGGCGGGTCGGGCAGCAGGCTTTTAATGCATCCAAACTTAAAATTTCGGTGCGGGTTCGTCACGTCGTCGGTAAGGCCCCAGCAACCATAGCGGTTGTAGCCGCTGGTAAGGGTAAACTGCATGGCCAGCGTGCCGCCCAGTTGGATAAAAGCGTCGTCGAGGTTGTAGCGCATTTCATCGCACATCCGCTCATCACGCTCAGCTAGGATTCGGTTGGCGATGTTCGTCGTGCTACCACCGCCGTGGTCAGGGCCACCCTCGTAGCTGACAAAACCGCCGGGTAGGTTCCAGGCATTTGCCTTCGCAATCCATTGTGTCCGACCCGCTTCGTTTACACCTGCCTCAGTAATTTGGTTAGTGATGCTTGCATGGCAGTCGTCGAGGATTTCGGTGACAGTCTCGCCCGCCTCGGCACCGCCGGAGAAGTAGGTCTGGCAACCGATGGCATAGAGGTAATTGGCTGGAGGCCCAAAATTGTTTTGAATGTATTGGAGCATCGGTTCTGCCCACCATTTCAGCATGGGCTGGTGCGTGCACATCAACACTCGAATCCTCCCGTTCAACGAGCCATTGCCGAAGACCGACCCAAATAGTTGCGCCAACTCAACCGTGCGGCGGGCATGGTTTTCCTGTTCGCTGATGCCAAGTGCCATTGCCTGAGCCTTGTTGTATTGCGTCTGTTCGAAGCCGGGAGCTGCGTTCCAGACCTCGTTGCTGCTTTCCACATAGATATTCAGGCCTGAATCAAGGTCGTTTTTCAGCATGGTCGCCAACTGTGTCACATAGTCCGCTGTGGCAGAAATGGGCACGTTAATCCAAGCATCAGTCTGGGTTCGGTTGGCAAGGTCAATGACATGTTCCCAGCAGCCCCCTACCCTTTTCCCGATGGTCGGGAGGGAAGTCTGCGAGGCATCATCGGGCAGCTTGCGGTCGGCCCATTCCATGACAGCGGGGTAAGCTGGGTCGGTGCCGTTGGCGTCCGTAAAAACCATGTAACGAATGGCCGAGAAATGAATGGAATCGAACAGCGCAAGGAACGGTGGGTAGAACAGCTGGCTGTCGTCGGTGTAGCCAGGGCGCAGCATTTTGAAATTAGTGAAACCTGAATTCAATGCGTCGGTGGGCGTTCGTCGGGTATTGCTCAGGTTTATCAAAAACAAACCATTGCTCGACGGGCTGACTGAAAAATCAAAGCTCGTCAGGTTCGCAGCAGCGTCGTAATTGGCGTTTTGAACCGTACCACCCGCAACGGCAGTCGCATTTCCCTGTCCCAGAAACGAGCATTTCCAAATGCCGCTCACATTGAGATGAAAATTCTCTGGGTCATCCACGGAGCCTGCCCATTCAGCCACTGGCCGGAAATCGACGATGTACTGCGCATCCACGGTCGGCCAGCCCCGGCTGTCCACTTCGCCGCTACCAATAGCGTTCCCCGTATTGAGATTGTTCCATCGGTAATTTTCCTTGGCAAGGTCAATGTAAGTGCCGCCACGTTCCGGCAGACCGATATTGACACCGATTTGGGCTTGGGTGAGATTGGCCAACAGGCAGAGCAGTAGTAGTACGGGATGTTTCATTTCTTTCATTTGGGGTAAAAATACATTTTCGGTTTAGAGCTTGTTTAAATTTTGGTGTTTGCGCAAAATCAAACTGAGTTTTTTTATAAACCCAATCCTCTTTAGACCAAACAGGTTTTAAAAACCTGTTTGGTCTTTCAAAATTGTCACATCTTTCCGGCATCAACATCTTTGATGAACTGAATCACGCCAGGATAATAATGCGCTTGGTCATCCCACATGCTCAGGTGTGAGCCTTCGGGGCAATATAAGTAGCGGCCTTTTTGCACCAATTTGCTCATCGCCTCCATCGCAGCAGGATCCATCGTGTCGTATTTGGCACCAATCATGAGCGTGGGCACGTGGAGGTTTTTTAGCTGGTCCATGATGTCCCAAGTAAGCAAGCGGCCACCAACCTTGAATTCGCTGGGGCCTTGCATCAGCACGTAAATATGTTCGTTCATATGCTCGAAGGAACGGTTGAGGCCATCGGGCCAGACAGGTAGGCGGCAGATGTGCTTGGTGTAGTACTCCTTCATCACCAAGTCCGTATAAACGGGGTTTTTATAGTCTTCCTTTTTCTCAAAAACCTCCAAGCTGTCCACCAGCGACTTACGCATTTGGCTGCGCAGCAGGTTGTTATATTTTTCATAAGCTAGAATGCTGCCCTGCATATTGCTCACGATAAGCCCCTTCAGGTTGTCTTGATATTTCAGGGCGTACTCCATGCCAAGGATGCCGCCCCACGAATTGCCGAGGATGTAAAAATTGTCCTTGTTCATGCCCAAGGCCTTTCGTACCTGCTCCACTTCCTCCACGTACCTAGCCGTCGTCCAGAGGTCGTCGTTGTCGGGTTTATCAGAACGGGCACATCCAAGTTGGTCATATTCGTAGAATTCAAAACCTTCCTTCGGAAAGAAATCACGGAAGCATTCCATGTACTCGCAGCCCAAGGCCGGTCCGCCGTGCAGGAGCAACACTTTGATACGGGGATTGTCGCCGAATTTGCGGGTCCAGACGTTGTAGGTACCTGCCGGAGTTTCGATGGGAATCATGCGTACACCTGCTTCGGACATTGGGGTGCTATCAGCGACAGGTTCAGCAGTGACAGGTGTTTTTACTTCGTTTTTGCAATGAAACTGAATAAAAACCGCAAAGAAAAGAATTAGAATAGTGAATGATTTTTTCATACTGAAGCTAGTTTTAGGGTGAATGTACAAAGCAATCCCCGCATTTTGAAAAACGGTCTAATCTGCCATCGGCTCCGTACCGTACCGTTTCCCCTGTGCCGTCATTTTCAGCAAATAATTCAAGCGTTTTTGTGCTTCAGCTTGGCGGCTTGCACCTTGCACTTCGTTTATCCAACCTAGTTTTAACCGCTTGTAAAAATGTGGGAATGCTTCGAACTGCTGCCACACTTGTTCGTCCTGTTGCAGTGCATCCAAAATCCAATCGGGAATGTGCAGCGGGTCGTCTGGTGAGCCTATCTGCGATTCGATGGGGGCAATGCCCGCCGGGGTCATCAGCCCTTGCGCTTGCAATTTCCAGATGCGTTGACGGTTCAGCTCGCTGAGGAAACTCTTTTTTCGGCGAGGCGTGATGCGCTGTACCGAGCTTTGGCCATCGTATTTCTTATGGGTGCCGTCTATCCAGCCAAAGCAAAGGCATTCTTCCACCATGTCGTCGTATGGTAATGACGGCTTGCCAGTAGCTTTCAAGAATTTTCGCAGCCAGATTTCCGACTTGGATTGGTGGTGTTCAGCGAGCCAATTACGCCAGTCTTGGCGGGTATGGGGGTAGAATACTTCAGTGATTTCCATGGTGGCGGTGGTTTTTGGTTTTGGCAAAAAAAGGAATGTCCATTACAGTTCATCTTTACACAAAGCTACATTCTCCCTTGAAACCAAAAAACCGAAACCGGCAACCTTTCAACGCTCGTTCATCCAACGTAGAAAATCGCTGGCCTTTGCCTTGCTCACCACGATGGGGTCGGGGGATTTCACAGATAGTTTCACGGCCAACTTTCGGGCAAAGTCGTTCTCGACATGGTGCACAGCACTGAAATTGACGAGGTATTGCCGATTGGCCCGGTAGAACTGCTGCCCATCCAGCATTCCCTCCAGTTCCTCCAATGAATGTGGCACATGAAAGCTCTCCCCTTTAAAATTATACAGCCAAGTGTTCTCGCCCAGTACCGTAAAAAATGCCACTTCCTTCACGGAAATGGGAAGAAATTTCCCCTGAAACGAGACCAAGAAACTAGACTTCTTGCCATGGTGTATTTGTTCGGCCACCTGCCCCATCTTTTCCGAGGAAAAAAACTGGTCAAGCGTTTTCAATTTGTCCAATGCTTGCTGCACGGTTTTTTCATCAAATGGCTTCAGGATATAGGCCACGCCATTGGTTTGGAAGGCTTGCAGTGCATAATCGTCGAAAGCGGTGCAAAACACCACGGGACAAGGCACTGTCGCCTCTTTGAAGATGTCAAAGCTGAGACCATCTGCCAGTTGTATATCGAAAAAAGCGAGGTCGAGGGGAAGTTTTTTCTCCAAATACGCCACGGTTCCCTCCACGCTATCGGTGATTTTGACAATTTCTGCGGCGGGTTCTACTTCTTTGATGGTGTTCGCCAAATCAATGGCGGTGCGGGGTTCATCTTCTGCAATCAAGATTTTCATAAATGCTTCGTTTTCTTTTTGACCACCGGTTCCACGGTGGCTTTGCGGATACTGAGCGATTCTCGGAGAGGGTGTATATTCGATAAAATCAGAACCATAGTGATCAGGAAAAGAACGAGCTCCAGACCCACCAGCACCCTGCCAGCGGATACTTGGGGGTAAATATCTCCAAAGCCTGCTGTGGAGAAGGTGGCGAGGCTAAAATAGAGAAAGGCAACTGCCTGTCCGAGCAGATTTGTGTCCGATGGGATATTGGCAAAGGAATTGGCCTCGATGCGGTACAGACAGAAATAATCAATGCCGAACGAGAGCACTATCAAGGAAGCACTGACCCCAAAAAAAAGCAGATACTTCAGAAAATCGAAATGCCGCCCTGCCGTGGCCCTCAGGATGTAGATGTTCAACCAAACAAAATACCCAGCTTTGACAACTGCCAAAGTCAACAACAGGAGCAGTTTCCAAAAACGGCTTGCCACTTCCCGGTCGTCAATTACGAAGATTAAAATTCCGAAAATGATGACCATCATCAATCGCCAGAGCGCCTTTCTATAGAACATGGATACGCTGTTTGATGAACCAATTTATTTTTTCTCTTTCACCATTTGCTCCAGCATTTCCGTTTGATAGCGCTGTATTTCCATCAGCGACTGGAACTGCTCTTCCATCAGCAAATTGATTTTTTGGTGCAAGTTCCTGATCTCAATTTCCGCCTTCAGGTTCACGAGGTAGTCGTTCTCTGCCCGTTTGCGGTCCTTCTCTTCCTTGCGGTTCTGTGACATCATGATGACTGGCGCTTGGATAGCGGCAATGCACGACAACACGAGGTTTAACAAAATGAACGGATACGGGTCGAAAGCTTTGGTGGCCAAGATGACATTCATCGTGATCCAACAAAAAAGCACGACCAAAAATGAGATGATGAAGGTCCAGCTACCGCCAAAACTCGCTACTTTGTCTGCTACCAGTTGCCCTCGGTTAAAGGTTTCATTGGGAGAATTAAGTAGATTTTCGGAGATAAGATTCTCCTCGTTCATCGAATCGGCTACAATCTGGTGCAGCTTTTTCAGGTGCTCATCCTCCGTGTTGAGAATTTTTTCGAGGTAACGATGCTGGAAGGAATTGTTTTTTTTCATGTTTAAATATCAAATTGACAAGGGTTTGTTGGCGGGTTCGCCACAATTTTTGACGCTTTTAGCTTACAGTTGAAAATCACCCCACCCATTTTGCAATTCCGAACGCTGCCGCCGCTGCCACAACGCCAATCATCACCACTTTTATGGCTCCGGCTAGTACAGGCTGCTGCATCACGCGGCTTTTCAACGCTCCAAACACAAACAGCGCCACCACCGTCACCGCTGCAGAAATCATCAAGCCCTGCTCAGAGTTTTCGGTAAAAAAATAGGGCGCCAACGGAATCAAGCCACCCACGATATACGACAATCCGATGGCCAAGGCACTTTTACTAGCCCGGCTTTTGTCTGGCTCTTCCATCCCCAGCTCGAACCGCATCATGAAATTAACCCAACGGTCTTTGTCTTTCGAAAGATTGTCCACCACTAGCTGGCTGGACTCCTCACTCAGTCCATATTCCGTTAGAATTTCCATCACTTCATGTTTTTCCTTTTCCGGAAACTGTTCAACCTCATCGTATTCCCGTTGGCGTTCGGACGCATAATGTTGTACGTCCGTCACGCCGGCCAGATAGCCACCAAGGCCCATGGCAATACTGCCTGCTGCAATTTCCGCCAGACCAGCCGTTGTCACGAGGCTGCTTCCGATGGCAGCACCGCTCAAACCCGCAGCAAGGGCAAATGGCACGGTCAGGCCATCCGCCATGCCGATGATGATGTCCCGAACCAAATCGGAGGATTGAAAATGTTTTTCCTGGTGCATGATGTCTTGTTTTGCGTTCCACAAATGGGCGGACAGATTTTACGTTTTTGCGGGAACAATCGCCGTCCTGATCAACGGCAACTGTACTTCAAAGTTCTCCTCCGTCTTCACCACCTCAATACCCTTCCCAGTTAGCAGTTGATAGCGCCGATCGATGTTCTCCAAGCCTGCGCCATTGCTATCCTCCACTGATTTTTTTGGTTGCAGGTTGTTTCGCACAGCGAGGTATTTTCCAGTCGGGCAAGCCACCTCAATGCGCAAGGGTTTGTCCATGCTCACCACATTGTGCTTCACTGCATTTTCCAACAGCAACTGAAAAGTGAGGGGCGGCACCAAGCTGGCCAAGGCCGGTTCCGGCAAGTCAATTTTTAGATCGAAATTATCGGCAAAGCGCGTCTTGAGCAAGAAGGCGTAGGATTGCAGCATGTCCAATTCCTCGCGCACCGTGGCTTGTTGTTTCATGCTGCTCTGCAATAGGTAACGGTACACACTGGAAAGGTGAACGACAAAATTGGCGGCCTCAGGGTCGTTCGATTTTACCATGCTTTTCAGGGTGTTGAGGGCATTGAAGAGAAAATGTGGCTGTACTTGCTGGCGCAAAAGATCAAGTTGCGCTAGCACGTTTTCCTCCTTCAGCCCAGCGTTTTCCACTTCCACTTGTTGCAGCCTCCGTTGATTTTGCATTGCAAAATAAATTACCAGGATCACCATGTTGTGGAACACGCCACGTAGGAAGTAGAACAAGATATTGCTGCCCTCCTGTCTGAAAAAATGGTGCACCATGCTCTCCACCGCTGCTACGATGGCCGCCCCGGTGAGGAAGGTGAGCAGGAACCGAAATGCCGTGCTGCGGTGGCTGACAGAGCCATGCACCCTTGACTGGTAATCGTCCACGAAGAAATTGAACTGCCAGACGAGCCAGTTGCAGGTAAAAACCGCAATGAAATCTGCCACCGCACTGCCCGTTTCCGGGTAGTCGCCAAGCGCAAACTGCCGGGCAATCTCCACCAGAGCCAGCACCAATGCTGACCAAAAGGCAATCTTGTTTCTGTTCTTGAAAAAGTCCATGTGGTGATGGGTGATTCGTAATTGGTTGGCTCACCGTTCTTGTTCAGCTTTCGATTTTTTGCTTCACAAGGTGCAACCGAAAGGTCGTTTTGCCTCGCAAAAATGCGAAAAACAACGCCAGTATTTTCCGGCACTCCGTGAAACGGGCAAAACTGGGCTTGAAACGGGCTATCTGCCTGCTCAAGTTCGGCTGACATGCCCCCATCTTTGTGGTGTCCGAAAGTTAGATTTTTTGGCCTCCAGGCGGTGCGGTGCAATGCATAACTTTAAGTAAATCCAAATCAAGTGCCGCACCGCCGATGGCTGAAAAAGTGTCAACAAATCATCATTGAAGGTCATTGATCATTCGACAAAGCTTAATGACAAATGACCGATGGCTCCAATGAACACCTAAAAATAGATTTGCCATGAAAAACTTAAAATTGTATATCGTCTTCGCTGCCTTATTAGGCAGTTTTCTTACGTTAGTTGGTTACAAATTTTTGGAGGCGGACCCAGTCCAAATCCACCAGACTGGTGGCGGGGTAGAGAGAACCCGCCTTACCAGTCTGTCTAGCAACACTGGCACAACCCTGCCCACCGATTTCACTTACCCCGCCGAACAGACGCTGCCGAAAGTAGTCCATATCAAGATTTCGCAGAAGGTCAAAAACCAGGCGTTCAACCCGTTCGGTGGGCAATTGCCAGACGGATTTCAGCAATTTTTTCAGCCTTTCGGCAACCGCCAAGGTGGCAAGGCACCTGAAGACCTACGGGAAGAAGGCAGTGGCAGTGGTGTCATCATCAGTCCAGATGGCTATATCGTGACGAACAACCACGTGGCAGGCGATGCGGATGAAATCGAGGTATCACTCTACGATAAAAGAACCTTTAAAGCCAAGTTAATTGGCAAAGACCCCTCCACCGACTTGGCTCTGATAAAAATCGAAGCCAAGGACCTACCATTCATCCAACTGGCCAACTCCGATGAACTGAGAGTTGGTCAGTGGGTGGTGGCTGTCGGCAACCCTTTCAACCTTGAAAGCACTGTGACAGCAGGTATCGTGAGCGCAAAAGGCCGCAATATCAACATCAACGCCGATAAGGCCCCAATCGAAGCATTCATCCAAACCGACGCAGCTGTGAACCCCGGTAACAGCGGCGGCGCACTCGTCAATATGAACGGTGAACTGGTAGGCATCAACTCTGCCATCGCCTCCCCAACGGGCAGTTTTGCTGGCTACTCGTTCGCCGTGCCCTCCAACCTCGTGGACAAAGTAGTGGCTGACCTTCGCAAATACGGTGTGGCACAGCGGGCATTCCTCGGCGCCAGAATCCGTACAGTGGACGGCAGTTTTGCGCAAGAAAACAAACTTGATGTAACTCAAGGCGTGTGGGTGGACGAGGTGAATGACAACTCGGCAGCTGAATCGGCTGGCTTGGAAAAAGGCGACGTAATCACCGCCATCAATGGCGTGGAAGTGAAGGAATCCTCAGCACTTATCGAGCAGATTGGACGCCACCGCCCTGGCGACAAAGTGACGCTGACCTACCTGCGCAATGGTAAAGAACGCAGCACTGAGGCTACGCTGAAAAACGCCAATGGCAACACCGATGAGGTGACAGAAGAAACGGCCTCCATTGGCTTGGCTTCTCTCGGTGCCGATTTCAAGGCATTGAGCAATAATGACCTAGACCGGATGAACCTTTCGCACGGTGTGCAGGTGGATAAGTTGCGAGAAGGCAAGTTGAAAAAAGCTGGCGTGAAAGAGGGTTTCGTTATCACCCGCTTGAATAACCAGCCTGTGAGCAGCGCAGACGACATTGAGCGGATACTGGATGAGAACGACGGCAATGGCCTCCTCATTGAAGGTAAGTACAAAGGTGATAACCGTATGACGTACTTAGGCTTGGGGCTATAATCCGTCAATAGTCCTCGGTCATTTGGGAGACTAGTAATGAATATAACTCTCAATGGCCAAGGACTCAATTATTGACCAAAATTATTTAGCCATGAAAGATACATTCTGGAGCGGCAACAAAATACAATGGTTTGAATGGGTGATGTTGATGATTTCTTTTGGCGTCATCTTGGAAACCATACGATACACAGATGTGAATTTGATGAATTCAGGTAACCCGTCGGGTGCGGGGCGTCAAAAAGAATTGAAAGCGACCACTTTTGATAAAACGCAAATGGCAGCCCCGGCATCTTGGCGGCAACTAGCAGAGGAAGCGCTGCTGGTGGAAATGACCTTGAAGGGAGATGAAAATAGGCTGTCCCTGCCAACAACGAATCGAGATTGGGCGGCTTTTGGCATCCCAGCGGACGAAGTGGCGTTCTTTGAATTCTGGCAGGACAGCTTGGACAGCACCCTGCTCGTCGACTCGGACGATAGGCTTGACAGGTTACTTGAGGCAAGGGAGCTTTACCGATCAGTCGGTGAAATGATGCAACAACAGTTGGCTCAGGAAGCTTTTTTCGCAAAAATCGAAAACCGCTACCGAATACCCACCAACCGCTCCCGGATGCATTATTTGTCAAAACAGCCCTCCACGCCAGGGCAATGGGCAACTTTCGTTGCGCAGCACAAAGGCGGATAAGCGTTTCAAGAAGAAAGAATAGCGAAATAAGAAAAGAGTTACGAGGTGAATCCAGCTTTTTTTAAGAAGGTGTAAAGTAGTCTATTTTAAGGCGGAGAAAATGCCCGGAGGTGTCTATTTTATTGGGTTTTGTTTGAAAATGAGCCAAAGCTTCCGGGCATCCGCACTTTTCCTTGAATCTCGAAAAATGTAGATAGCCAGATGGGAAACAAACAATCGCACTTTTATCACAATCAAACTTTTTAAAAACATGAAAAAGTTCTTTGTTGCAGTCGTAGCCGTACTTATGTTCGGCACTTATTCCGCTAATGCCCAAAGCACTAGCACACCCGCCAAGCCGCAGCTAAAAACGGCTACACCGACAGCGTCTGCTCAAAAAGCACCCGCCACAAAACAGGCCAACACCGCTACCCAGAAACCAGCAATTGCTGCAAACAATGCCAAACCTGCCGCGACGAACACAAAGCCCCCTGCTACGGCCACCACTAAGTCAACGAGTTCTACAACAGAGAAAACGAAGGCTGCCAACACTGGGAAACCGAAAAAGACTCACCGGCTTCACAACAAGGCCAAATCTCAAACTTCCACTCAGTCTTCTACTGGGAATACCGACAAGGCTGCAACAAAAAATGCCAAGTCCGGTAAAAATTGATTTGCTGACTTAGGAAGGCTCATTCCTCCGATGCTTTCCAACCCGCCGTGGCTACCACTCGCCCGGCGGTTTTTTTAGTTTATAAAAAACATGTCCAATGACAGTACGAATAGTAAAAAGCTTATTTCTGGCGGGGATAGCACTCTACATGGTGTATGTTTTTATTCGAAAGAAGTACATGCAGCCGAAGCTGAAAAAGCGAAAAGAATAAGTTTGCAACCAATTGGTTTTCAGCCGATTGAATTTAAAAATGCGGCTTATTTTTGTGCAAACAAAACGCTTTGCAATGGCTTTTGAGCATAAAAAACAACCACTTGCCTCCCCAGCAGTATTTCGGCGGCGCTTGTTACAGCATTTTCTGGGAGGCTCTATTCTCATCATCTTTTCAATGGCACTTGGCACAGGGGGCTATTGTATCATTGGCAAACTCTCCGTACTGGACGGATTCTACAACGCTGCCATGATACTGACGGGCATGGGTCCTGCCACCAGCCCTGAGCAAACCACGCCTGCTGTGAAGGTCTTCGCTTCTTTGTACGCACTTTATAGTGGGATCGCGTTTCTTGCAGCAGTTTCGGTAGTGGTAGCGCCAGTGCTTCACCGTTTGCTGCACCGATTGAATTTGGATGACCAAGAGTGAAGCCGAATGTGCAAGGTGTTAAAATTTGAGCCCTGTCCATCTTGTCAAATGATTTTCCGTTTCCTTGTTTTGATTTCTATAAACGCTTAAATCTGAACAAAATGAAAAATTTGACAGCCGTGCTTCTCTTTTCCATTCTCCTTGTTTTTTCCTGTAAAAAAAAGGACGATGACCCCATAAACAATACTCCTCCCCTAACAGTTGCCAATTATTTCCCATTGACCCAAGGCGATTATTGGATTTACCAATGGTATAAGATAGACACCCTTGGAAATGAGACGCTATTAAATACCCAAGATTCTGTTTATATATCAGGTGATACAACAATTAATGGAACTGAATATAGCATCATCGAAGGAACTGAATTTAATGGGACTATTAAATATTTTTACCGTGATTCCAGTGGATATTTGGTGGATGAAAAAGGCAAAGTTATATTTTCAGTGAATAATGATACTGAGGTATTATTTAGGGACACTACTTGGCAAGGAAATTCTCCATACTTTTATTTAGAGTACAAAATGTTGCCAGAAACAATCAACGACGAAGTGCCTACAGGAAGTTATGAGAACTGCCTAGTCGGGCAGAAAAGTTTCTATGGATTGGAGTTCATGTCGCCTTATGGAGTAAGGGTGTTCCCATATATTTATGCGCCAGAAATAGGGTTGATTCGCCATAGAGCTGCTTATATTGGCCAACCAGATTATCTAGAAAGCAGGCTGATTAGGTACCAATTAGTGGTGCCTTAGGCTGTGCCCGGTTTATTTAGTCAGTGCAAGACTATCCATTTCTTAATAGGTGGTCTTGCCTTGACTAAATATATTTTCTTGAAAATTATAGCCCACTCGATTCATCGCCCATAAGTTGATGAATATCCATCCAGCTCTAGTTCCGTTTGATATTATTGCTCATTATATAAGCAATTGAACAACCATATCTCTAGCCTTCATTTCGCTTTCCCTCGTTCATGGCATTCCCTTTGCAGCTATCCCAAGCAACCAATGAAACATACCTTGTACATATTCTCCATTTTGGCTATGCTGGGCTTAACCTTCCTCGGAATGAAAGCTCCTAGACAGTCCTTTGCGCAATCCTTTTGCAGCAAACGTTTCGGGTACTGTCTGGACTATCCCGCCTCCATGTTCCCCAATTCCTATTTCTCGCCAGATGAGGACAGCGTGGTGTTTAGAATTGGAGATACGTTAGGCCTGTTGACCGTGATTTCCACTTTGTCAGACAAGAAACTAGACTCCCATCTCGCATTTGAGCAGCGCCTTCGGGATATGACAGCCACTGGCGGCTCGGTCAATATCCTTTCCATCACCAATGGCGACGATTATTACGAAGTAAATTTCCTTTACGGCGACCATTGGTACCACCAAAAAGCTGGTTTTTTTCGAAATTATGACGTGCTTTTCACCATCAAAGTGCCCGTGAACCGGCCAGAAATGATGATGCGAATGAAGGAAGACGTGAAGATTGAATTTTGAAAATCTTCAATTGCGCCATTCTAGTGTATTGTCGAATCCCCTCATTTTCAGGCTGTTTATTTTCCCACTCGTCTGTGGTGATCCAACATTTGCCTGCACGACTGTTTGGTTGTCTTTTTCCAGGTATTTCATCATTTCTACCCGTTTTTCTGGGTACTTTACTTTGCCATATTTCATGTCCACATCCAATTGGAATTGGGCGCCGTCCGCTATGCTGACGGTCATCTCCGTGTATTTCCCATCAAATCCAATATAACTGAACCCAGCCGACACCTGTTCCAATTCGACCGTATCATCGAAGGATTGGCCCAAGTTGAAATTGCTGCCCAGCTGCTGCACCCGGTACTCCGTGTATTTCGAATTGCTCGCTTCCAAACTCCCAATTTCAGCGATCCTATAATCATCGTCAAAAACATTGTCGAGTTTCACTCGGCCTACAGCCGTCAGTTTGTATTCCGAGTATTTTGTGTCCCTGATCGACATGTCACCCACTTTTTCAGCCAAGAATTCCGCATCGAAAATCGTGGACATCTCCACCTCTCCAATATTTTCAAACTTGAATTCAGAATACTTGTCGTTCAGCGATAGTTTGCCGTTTACGTCGCCTACCTGCCATTTATCATCGTAGGTTTCGAGGTGCAGGTCACCCGCCACGTTCCCAAGTTCATATTTCGAATATTTGCTGGAAACCTCAGCCGATGCTACGTCGCCCACACGCATTTCAGAATTATAAATCACCAATTTGGCCTTGCCTATGTTCTTTGCCTTCACTTTGCCATATTTCAAGTTGAGGTCGAGGTTGCCAAGGTTGGCAGCCAGTAGGTCCCCGCTGTAAAGCTCCACCCGCAGCGCCCCAGCGTAGTCGTCTGTCAGTTCGATGCGGTCAAATTTGTTTTCCAGTGTGAGCTTTTCCGGGTTCGGCACTTCGAGCGTCATGTTAACTTTGAAATTATTGACTCCCTTTACTTTTTGGCCGTCCTTGTACTTGATGGTCATCCGGTTGTTGATGGTATTGCAGCTTTGTATGCCAAGGTCGGTAGTCAGCCGAAGCTCGTTTGCCGACTCCTGAACGGCAATATCGAAACGGTTCAAGACCTCTTCCATTTCCGCTTCGTTAGAGCCTGTCAGCAACATCTCCGCTGTCAGGTGTACCTTTCCATCCGGTGATTTTTTTACTGCCAATGGCCCATATTGGTGCAGCGCCACTATTTCGGCTTTGCCTGCAAAATCCTTTTTGATGACTTTGTTCCGTTCTATTTTACCAAGCGCAAATGATTGCATAGCTGCCCAGGCCACTGCCAAAAACAGCAGCAGACTAAATCCTTTTTTCCAAAGCTTCATGGTATTTCTGTTTATTGATTTCATAATTAATTTGTTCTAAAATCCTGATTTTCAGTTCGTAATAACGGATCAGCGTTTCCATCAGCCGCTCCTGTTGCGGTATGCCACCTAGGTCACGGCGGGCCTCCGCCACGCTGATTTCCAGTTCATCCAATTCCTTCAAAAGGTCGGCGTAGGTCGCCCGGTCAAGGGTATCTAGGCCGATTTCCTGTTGTTTTTGCACCACCAATTGTTGCAGTTCCTGCTCTTCAGCGAAGATGGTTGTTTGCGCTGCTGCTTCTTCCTCGGTCACTCGTTTCGCCTTCCTCTTGGGCTGCTTCGCAATGGACGGGGGGACTTTACGTTCAGCCGCTGCAATTTGCTCCTGCGTTGGCTTGTCTGGTTGCCGCGCAGCAATCGGAACAGTTTGCTCCACTGCGGGCATCTCATTTTCTTCTAGCGGTTGCTCCGCAATGGGCACCTCCTGCTTCGGTGGCGTCACAACCGGTGGCACAGTTGCTTGTTTTTTGAAAAACAAAAGCCCCCACCCTGCCACCGATAGCACCAAGGTGGCAATGGCCAGCAACTTCCAATTGAACCCAGTTCGGGTAGGTGGCTTTTGCGGTATTGAATTAGCACGTATTTTTTTCCACATCGCTTCCTCCGGCACGGGCTCCAAGTGGTCCAACTCGTCCCGATTTTTGAGGATATATTTTTCTAGGTCGTTCATTTTCAATGTTTTATTATCACATAAAACGTTAACTCAAGTCCTAATTTCCAACCATTAATTTCTCGCGCAATATCCGCTTCGCACGCATGTACTGGGTCTTCGAAGTGGACTCCGTGATGCCCAGCATTTGCGCAACATCCTGGTGCCGATAGCCTTCCAGCAGGTGCAGGTTGAAGACCAATCGGCAGCCATCGGGCAGCTCGCCCATCGCTTCGTGAATGCGGCGAATGTCGTTCGCCCAAGCTGTTTCATCCACTTCCGGCTCGGCTTCGGGCGGAAGGTTTTGGCTTTCCACGGCCACCATTTTTAGGCGGTTGGCCTGTCGGAGGAAATTGAGCGTGGTGTTCACCGCCACCCGTTTTATCCAAGCTCCCACGGTGCTCTCGCCCCGGAATGAGTCCAGTTTTTCAAATACTTTGATGAAAACCTCCTGTGTAAGGTCTTCAGCATCTTCCCGATTGGCTGTCAGGCGCAAAACGGTGTGAAACATCGCCCCTACGTATCGGCTGTAAAGCTGGCGTTGTGCCTGCTCATCACCGTTGCGGCAAAGCTGCACCAGTTCTATTTCCGATATAGTTTCGATGGCTGTCAAGTCAGTTTTTCCTCCTAATAAGCTTAATGTCGGGTGATTTCGTGGTAAGGACGCAGCACGGGTTGGATGGTTGGAAAAAGGAGCAAAGTTTTTTTACCGTACATCTATCGCATCTATTTTGAGGTGGTAAACTGCATCGTTCAGCAACCAATGTGTCACCACCCCTTCTCCACCCAATGGCGATGAATAACTTTCAGAATTGTACACCAAAAATCGATTCAAAGGTATTTGCTGATTTAAAGGTAGGTTGTGGGAGCCTTGGAAGATAGCATCCCACTGCACCATGACAACGCCGTTTTTGATGAATTTCAAATTCAGTTTATTTCCACCTGTTGAAGCGATGAAAAGGGAATCATAATCACCCAAGTGCAAGTACCTTGCAAAGACATCAATATGCCATTTTGCCCAATTGGAGTAGGCAAAAAGGGAGTAGTCTCTCAAGCTTGAGCTTGCTTTCCATTGGAAAAAAGTCGCCCAATTCTTTATTTCCAAACCTGAATCCTTCAATTTGAAATAGACATTTCCGTTTTCCATTTCATGCAGCAAACTATCCAGTTTGTTCTTGGGCATTCTCTGCAAATCAGCTGGCGTTTTTATCCACTGGTCTATTTCCTCTTCTGTTGTTTCAATGGGAATCCATTTGTTTTTAGGGAGATTAATGGGGTGGAAACGCAGGGAGCTTAATATGCCTTCAATCGTGGCAACATATTCTTGGTATAATTCCTTTTTACAACGGACGGTTATATAAAACATCGTAGTCTCATCGTAGCGCAGATAATAGTCACGTTGCACATTTGACAGGTCGTCCGAATCCAATAAATAGCCTTTCAGCCCACCCAGTGAATCTTTCCGTACGCCAAGTTTTTTTATCAGTTCCTCACTGCCTGGATACTCCAAGTAAAACATATACTCTTTCATCGCCTTCATAAAGATGGGAATCTCTGCACCGTATTCACTGCTGCACCGCACCAAAATATAAGGATTAAGGTTGGGAGAGGTATTGGGCAGTTTCAGGTTTAATATTGCTCCACCATATGACTCATATTGCCATTCCTTCGGAAAATCAATATCAAAATATTTATCCGACAAGTGAAAATCAAGCCTCAATGAGGTTTGTGCCAAAAGCGCATTGCAAAGCGATATTGATACAATCAAAATAATCTTAAAGCACTTTATGATATTGCTTAAATTACTGCACATAAAATACAATTTAATCCTCTGGTTGATATTTGGCAGCATTGGATCTCTTAAAATTTTTCAACTAGCCTACAGAGCATGAATTATCCGCAACTTGAGTTAATTTTCAAAAACTATTCATCCAATAGCACACTACAACACGTCACCCCACCCTCCGCCTTTATCACCTCCGAATTGTCCACCAGCAACAGTTCAATACCCTCTTCCGCCAATAATAGCGCCGTGTACGGAAAATCAGATGGGTAAATGACCGTATCGCCTATCATCAATGCATTGGCGGCATCAGGTTCTTCTGTGTCAGTTTCTAGGATGTCGAAATCAGGAAAATAGGCGTCATCCACCCAGTCTGGGTTAAGGAGGAGCAGGTCGTCGGCCACTTGCGTCACAGCCGACTTGAGGTGCAGGCAGCCACCCCGCAGGCGAACAGCATCCACGGAGTAACCGTAGGGTTTTAGAATGGCCTGCATTTGCAGCACGGCGTCGGCATTGGTGCGGCCACCCACCCCCACCCAGATTTGCTGACCGATTCGCAGCACATCGCCACCGTCTAAAGTGCCAGGTGCTTCGATGTAGTAAATGTTTTCCCGGTAAGGCACTAGAGCATCGGCGATGCTGAACACCTCGTCACGACGGCTCTCGGCACCGGGGCGAGTGATGATGGCCAATTCCGGAACTACTACGACACAGTCCTCCACGAAGACAGAATCAGGATAAAAAGGCAGTTCGTCAGCCAGCACGATTTCGCAGCCAAGGCGCCGCAGAGCATCCACATACTCCTCGTGCTGTTTTTCCGCCAGAGCTATGTTAATGGTTTGGCGGTCGAGGTGGGTCAATTCGCAGTCGCCCATGCGAGGGCTGATATTTCGGACGATGGCTTTCATGATAATGAGGATTCTAGCATTTGAGGGATGGTTGGCGAAGGTTTGGAAAATGTAGTACAAAAGAAAGCAAGCGTGATGATTCTTTTGCCTGACATGCCTAATTTCATGCAATTCTCAGCTTTCGGGCACCTTGTATTGTTGCCTTAATGCTATCAGCCTAGTTTTTAATTCTTCAATATTTGCCTGCTGTGCAGGATCGTTGATTAGGTTCTTCAGTTCGTTGGGGTCGTTTTGTAGATCATACAGTTCCCAAGCATCCAGTTCCGGGAAGTAATGGATAAGCTTGTACCGTTCCGTTCGGATACCATAATGCTTTCGTACTTGATGGGCGCCCGGATATTCAAAATATTGGTAAAATAAGTCTTTCCGCCAATCGGCAGGTGGTGGACCTTCCAGCAGCGGGCGCAGCGAACGGCCCTGCATCTCGGCAGGAATGGGCACCCCAGCATAATCAAGGAAAGTGGGTGCAAAATCGAGGTTGAGCGTCATGGCATCGCAGGTCTGGCCGGGCTTCACGCCAGCCGGATACCGGGCTACCAAGGGCATCCGCAGAGATTGTTCGTACATGAAGCGCTTGTCATACCAGCCGTGTTCGCCCGTGTAAAAACCTTGGTCGGAGGTGTAAACGACGATGGTATTTTGCGCTAACCCTGTCGAATCGAGGTAAGCCAACAGCCGACCGATGTTCTCATCCACCGAGACCACGCAGCTCAAGTAGTCTTCCATGTACCGCTGGTATTTCCACTCCAGCAAGTCCTTAGCCCCCCGCTTGTTTTCCCTGAAATCTTGTCGAATGGGGGCATAGTAGGCATCCCAAGCGCTGCGCTGTTCAGGTGTGAGCCGAGCAAGGTCATTGGCCCACCACTGCTCGGGATTGGACTGTTTCATGCCGCCTGTATTGTCATCTTTCTCGTAATCATCGGGCATCATTTTCAGGTCGTAGGAAAGGAACATATTCTCAATGCGCATGTCCTGCAGGCGGGCAGCATCGGAGCGGGTGGCGTAGTCATCGTTGAACGTTTCAGGCAACGGGAACTTCTTGCCCTTGAAAAAACCGAGGTGCTTGGTGTTGGGCATCCAGTTGCGGTGCGGTGCTTTGTGGTGAAAAAGCAGGCAGAACGGCTTGTCTGTATCTCGGTCGTTGAGCGTCTGGAGGGCTTGGTCGGTGATGATATCCGTGGTGTAACCCATAAAGCGGGTCGTGTCGCCGTCCACGATGAGGTCGGGATTGTAGTACGGGCCTTGGTCCACTAGCACGCTGTACTTGTCGAAGCCGGTGGGGAGCGAGCCAAGATGCCATTTTCCCATCACAAAAGTTTGATAGCCAACTTGTTGCAATAATTTTGGAAAAGTGGTCTGGCTACCGTCGAACACATCGCCGTTTTGCCGGAAGCCGTTCAAATGGCTGTATTTGCCCGTCAGCAGCACGGCACGGGATGGGCCGCAAAGCGAATTAGTGACAAAGCTGTTTCGGAACAACACCCCTTCCCGTGCGATGCGGTCGATATTCGGGGTCTGCAAAAGGTCACTGCCATAGCAGCTCATGGCCCGACTGGTGTGGTCGTCGGTCATGATGAAAATGATGTTCGGGCGGGTGGGCTTTGTGGTGGTTTCCGAAGGGTCACTGCTGTTGCAACTTGCTAAGAAAAGCAGAAGCGAAAGGATAAGGAAGGGCATTTTTTTCATAGTGCGATATTTATGAAAACCAAAGTAGATTCTAGATTTTGACCCTAAATAAACATGAAAACTGGAAATGACGAAATATGCTGCAAGATTTGACGGCCACCTGGAAGTTTTAACCAAAAGCCTTCGTTCCGCATGCTTTCTTTTACCCTCAACATTAGTATTGTTTATCACAAACCAAGTTGACGATTGCTGATTACATTTGCCCAAACTAACCGTCATGGACGTAGAAATACTTTCCCGAATTCAGTTCGCCTTCACCATCGCTTTTCACTACATCTATCCGCCGCTGAGCATCGGGCTGGGGCTGGTCATGGTCATCATGGAGGGCATGTACCTCCGCACGGGCGACAAGGTGTACGAGCAGATGACCAAGTTTTGGACGAAGATTTTCGCCCTGACTTTCGGCATCGGAGTGGCCACGGGCATTGTCATGGAATTTGAATTTGGCACCAACTGGGCCACCTATTCCCGCTACGTCGGCGACGTGTTCGGCTCGGCGCTGGCGGCGGAAGGCATCTTCGCTTTTGCGCTGGAAAGCGGTTTTCTTGGAGTGCTGATTTTTGGATGGAACCGGGTCAGTTCCCGAGTGCATTTCATTTCCACCATCGGCGTTTTTCTTGGCTCCATGTTTTCCGCCATCTGGATTGTCGTCGCAAACAGTTGGCAGCAGACCCCAGCGGGCTACCACATCGTGGGCGAAGGGATGCAGGCCCGTGCCGAAATCACCGACTTCTGGGCGATGGTTTTCAACCCCAGCAGCGTGGACCGGGTGCTGCACGTCTGGATTGGGGCATTCTTGGCTGGAGCGTTCCTGATTTTGAGCGTACATGCTTACTATCTACTGAAGGGAAGGTATGTGGAGCTTTCACAGAAAGCCTTCAAAATAGCACTGGCCGTGGCTGCTTTTTTTTCGCTTGCGCAATTGTTCGCCGGCAGCCGCTCCGCCGATGTGGTCGCTGAGCATCAGCCCGTTAAGCTAGCGGCGATGGAAGGGCATTTCGACAGCCTCGCCGTGGCAGATATGTACCTCTTCGGCTGGGTGGACAAGGAGACCCAACAGGCACACGGACTGAAAATCCCCGGCGGTCTGAGCTTCCTCACGCACGGCGATTTCAAGTCAAAAGTCGTCGGCCTCAATCATTTCGACCCCAAAGACCGCCCTTCGGCCCTGAACGCCATCTTCCAATTTTATCACCTGATGATTGTCATCGGCATGGCATTGATAGGGCTTTCACTGCTCGGTGTTTTTTATTGGTGGCGAGGAAAGCTATTTGAGAAAAAATGGCTGCTCAGGCTATTCGCATTAGCCGTACTGCTCCCACAAATCGCCAATCAAGTAGGCTGGTTCACTGCCGAAATGGGTCGGCAACCGTGGGTAGTTTATGGACTGCTGCGCACCTCAGATGCCCTCTCCTCAACGGTGAAGGCGAACCAGGTTCTGTTCTCGCTGGTCATGTTCACACTGCTGTATTTGCTGCTTTTCACGTTGTTCATTTACTTGTTGAACAAAAAAATAAAACACGGCCCCTACGATGGGCGGGAGGACGAAATCCGTCCGCAACAGGAAGACATGGCAAGTCTTTTTGAAAAATAATTTTCGGTTCCAGTTTTTTGCGGTTAAGGTATCCTGCCATGACCCGCAGAAACTTGAACCAACAACCAAAACCCTGCTGAAATATGGCAACTTTTCTTGGCTTGGATTATCCTACATGGTGGTTTCTCGTAATCGGCGGCGTGTTTTCCGGTTATGCCATACTCGATGGCTTCGACATGGGGGCTGGTGCATGGCAACTGTTTTTCAAAAAGGAAGAAAGCCGCCGGGTGGCGCTCAACGCCATTGGGCCAGTCTGGGACGGCAACGAAGTCTGGCTGGTGATTGGCGGCGGGGCGCTGTTTGCAGGCTTCCCCATCGTGTATGCCAACCTATTTTCGGCGATGTACATCCCGTTCATGCTCTTCTTGATGTTCCTGATTCTACGGGCCATTTCGATTGAGTTTAGGAGCAAAGAGCCTGGAAAGCTATGGCGGCAGGCTTGGGACGTGACTTTTTGCATTTCCAGTGGGATGATGGCTATGCTGCTGGGCGTGGTGCTGGGCAATGTGCTGCAAGGCATTCCGCTTGACAAGAACCACGAATTCCAAGGTCATTGGCTACAGTTCATCAATCCATTTTCCCTGCTGACTGGCATTACTACATTGGCACTTTTCATGATGCATGGAGCTATTTTCTTGGCGATGAAAACCCAAGGTAGGCTTTTCACCAAAGTTACCATACTACTACGGAGGGCTATCATTTTCTTCATTATTAGCTTCGCAATAACAACATTGTACAGCCTGCTGTATATCCCTCAATTGTCAGATGGATTGAAGGCGCAGCCTTCCTTATTCATCGTACCTTTATTAGCGTTTTTGAGCATAGCCAATGTTCCACGTCTAGCCAGCAAACAGCGCTTCATCCAGGCTTTTATCTTTTCTTCCTTGACTGTTGGGTTGTTGCTAATTTTAGTGGCCATTGAACTGTATCCAGTCATCATATATTCGTCGCTCGACCCCGCCAATCACCTCGACATCTACAATGCTGCCGCTTCAGAAAAATCGCTGGGCTTTATGCTACTGATTGCCGCCATTGGTGCGCCACTGGTGCTGGCGTACACGGTGTTTGTTTACAAAACCTTTTGGGGGAAAGTGAAGATGGATGATACGAGTTATTGATTTTTAAAGACCATTTAAATCCCAATCATAATGATATATTTTAGATTAAACACCTGAATCATCAACACCTAATTCTGGCATTATAGTTACCATTCACACATGACTACAACCGTGTAATAAACCAGCCTAAATCTTTACAAACTGCCCATTGTACAATTGTCCGTCAATATTAAGCCCCAAAAAATAAACACCGGGTGCGAAGGCCGTTATATCCAATGGTTCATTACCTTTATAATGGCCAACATATACCGCCACCCCCTGAGCGGAGTAAATAGTGACCTTCCCGTGCGAACCAAGGGCACCGTGGTTTGGAACTGAAAGCACAAGCCTCCTCGTAGACGGGTTCGGTGATACCGAAAGTTGAAATGACAATGCCGTTTCATCTTCCGTGGCCAAGGTCTGGCTGACCTTTATCGTGGAAGTATTAGTAATAACTGGCGAATTGAAATCAAAATAAATATAGGCCGTATTGTCAATCTGGTCACCTAACACAAGGGAGCGTAATGGCCGAATTGCATATTTCACAAAACCATGACTGGCAGCCTCGTTAGAAATAGAATCTGGCAGATTAATGTTGTCGAAATGCAGGTTCAGTACTCGACCCTGACGCAATTCCCAAGTATAATCGTGGCTGGCAGATAATATCTGAAGGGTACTCAGGTCAAGATTGCTGGAAATGGTGTCCTGTATTTCAACAAAAGAGGCAGGGTAGCTTCCGACATTTTGGAAATGCACCGTGTATTCCAACGCTGTACTATCTTGAATCATAGTTGGCGTAAGACCAGCAGGTCTCACCTCTTTATAGTTTGGGTCATAAGAACCAACGACCTCCAAATTCAAAAAATATAAATTGTCTTCAGGTGTAGCATCATCCTGCACAGGCCCTGCTGTTGCCAAAAATGCCATATTCTCGCCTAATTGAACATCTATTGGAGTGTAGATTTCTACGAGATAGTTCAAGCGGGCAAAAGGCAAGAGGTTATCAAAATCCCAAGTAAGCACACTGTTTAAGAAGGAAATCGAATCGGGCGTGGTACTCACGACTTCTAATTGGTCATTCATTTCAAGCGTCAACTGGCCATTTTGTGTGGCTGTTCCATTGTTCGCTAAAGTCAGGATAAATTGTGTAAAAAAACCTGGACGTATAGACCCAGCAGCGGTTAAAGTCACTGAAAGGTCTTTGATGCCAGGGATGAAATTGATGCCGAAATCAAGGTCAGTAGCCCCGTCGTTTAGTTGGTGAAACGAAGGGTCAACCGTCAAATACGGAGATGGGAGGTGCAAGAAAACCGTATCGGCATTGAATGATTGAGCATAAACGGTATAATCACCGACTGAATCGGAGGCAACATAACTGTTTTCGTCATGGGTGAAAAGCAAAGCATCGGGAAGGCCCTGCTCACCATTGTCGTAATTACCGGAGGCATTCGCATCATAATAAACTTTACCAGCGGCATTTGAGAGGTAAGCTGTTGAAAAATCACGCCGCCACAATGAGCCATCATATCCTGCTATGTAAAATGCATCGGCAGTAGCTACACCTCCAACCGTGTAAATATCTGGCATATTGTCAGTAAACAACATCCAAGTTTGGCCAAAATCGGGCGAGAAAAACAAGTCGGTAGTGTTATCAATTAGAATTCCTGCCTCTGATACGATGGCATCATAAATGTAGCTGCCTGCCAATAGACCCTGAAGCCCATTATCTATGACTTCCCAGTGGTCACCTTCGTCAATACTTTTCAAGAAAACCCCACCGTTGGTATGAACGTAAAGAGTGCCTGCCCTTGACTCCATGTTTTCCAGTGTATAGGAATCGCCAGCGGGCAATCCATCCTGAAGAAGCGGAGTCCAGTTTGCACCATAATCCGCAGATCGTAAGATAGAGCCTGACAGGGAGGTAAACATTTGGTCGTTGTGATAACAGATATAATCAGAAGTGATATTGCCCGGCAAGTTAAAGCTGGGCGTCCAGTTTTGGCCGCTATTGATGGACACATAAAGTTTATTATTGTCCCATGCGTATAAGCCGTCATTAGTTGAGAGGAAGCCAAGCGCAAAGGGTGGAAACCCAACCGTGTTCACCACCGACCAAGGGCCGCCAACATCAAACTGCGACTTGAAAAATAAGTCCTCAAAAATGTCGTAGGCGTAGTAGTTTCCTTGATGAAAGGTTAAATCGTCCAGTTCCCAATCAGGGTTCAGAACCGGCCTTTTCCAAGTGACGCCTTTAGAAGTTGAGAAGTAGGCTGGGTCAGCGGAGCCTCCCGTTGTATAAGTTGAAGTTGCTCCTAATGAGTTACCCTGCTTGGACAGTTTGAAATATGTACCTGAAGAACCGTCACTCAGTAAGCCCGCATTGGAATAGTACCAAAAAGATCCATTATTAATTGACCTAAGGCACCCGCTTGAGGTTGGGGTCACTAAGAGACTCCCCACTTTGAACAAATCGCCCAAAGTATATTCTTGACATATCGAGGCCCAACTATTGCCCATATTTTGGGAGACATACAATAAAGCAGAAAGGCCATAAAGCTTGCCATCTATTATTTTGAAGCCAATAGGTTGGCTAATATTGTTCATCTGTGACATATTAGACCATGTCTGCCCACCATCATAAGATCGGCGGCATTTATTGTCACTCATACCGACGAAGATAGTGTCACCATATACATCCAGTGCAGTGACGTCCCAATTAGGCTGGAACGTGTCCCAGGTTGAGCCCATATCACTAGTCCGAAAAATACCATGCTCACTGCCAATCCATAATTCATCTTCATATGACTTGAAAAAACCATAACCTCCCTGCGGAATTATTAATACAGGTTGGCCGTCCCGAAAAACATAGCTTTGGTAGTCCATGTAAAAATGGCTGCCGTTATGGTAGATATAATCTACCTCAACTGTACCAAACCAAGGAAGGGCAGTGATGTCAGTTCCATTTTCTTGCAGTTTATAAACCCCTTGACCTTCCCAAACAACGAACAATTCACCATCCTCTACAAACAATTTAGAATCCCAAGTAGTACCAGGGTTTTGGAAGACCACCTCCCAATTCGCCCCGTAGTTATTTGAGCGATAGACAGCATTCATGGACAAAGCATAAAGCTTTCCGTTGTAAAACTCCAAATCCCTCAAGTTGTCATAATTGGGAACATTAATTGGTTGCCATTGAGATATCCCGCTCACACTGAGCATAACCATAGAGAAGACAAACAGCCCTATTTTTAGAAAAGTATTGTGGTAGTTCATGAGCATTGGTGTTGATATGCTGCTAAACCCTAGGTGTTTGCGTGACTGGTAAAGACTGGTGATTATGTCATTAACAACTGACTAAGCGCAAACCCAAAGTTGCGAGCGGTAATTGGCCTCAAATATAGTTTCAATGTGAATACCAGCCTAATTTACTCAAAACCAAACCCCCGTCCCCACTGCCACGCTAGGCAAGCGCACATCGCCCACTTTAGTGCCTTGGAAGCCAGCGTACACCATGAACTGTTTGAGGTGAACCTGCACCCGAAGCTGGTTTTGGCGGGCCAAGACGCCGTTCGGGGCGCCCAATTGCGTATCAGCATAAAGGCTGAGCGGTTTTTTGAAATACCAAGTGAAACCGCCATTGAAGGAAGGACTGCCGTATAGAATCTCGTTGCCACCACCATTGAGGAGCATAAGGCCAGCACCCCACCAAAGCTGGAATTTTTCGTGGTGTATCCGGTTATAAGCGAAATTGAAATTGGTGATAGAAAAATGGTCAGTACTGGTGCCGCCTTGGTCATCGTCCAAGGTTTCGAGGAGTTGAAGACGGTTCACGTCAAGGCTGATGGCTCGGTTTGGGGAAAACCTCGCCTGCAGATAACCACCGTACACAGCATCCTCATCGGTTTGGAGGTGACCTGTCAATTGGAGTGACATTTTCTTCACAGGTTCGTATTCGGCAGGAAGGTAAAGCCCGTTTTCGTCATCGGCATAGGGATAGTCGTTGTAGCCCACATAGTTTGGGCGAATCTCGTTGGGGCCTCCGTAGAACAGCCACCACATGGGCTGCCAAGCCAAATCAAAAATCAGTTCGGCAAGAAAACTGTTGTCGTTGCCGCCGCCGCCACGGCCCTCACCACGGCCACCGCCCCCGGACGAGCCAGTGCGCAGGGCATCTTTCATTCCTTCTAGTTTTTGGGACTGTGCCAGCATGGGCAGCAGGGATACGGCTAACAGTATGCAAATTTTTTTCACGGTTCTTAAAGTTTTAGGTTTTCACCAAATAACGTTTTTGAAAGCAGCTCCGTTGCATGGGCCTGGCCACTTTCTTTTACCATGACATTTTGAGGGCCGTATTCCCCTAAGATGTCGATCACAAATTACAAGCCTCCACATGCGCACTGCCTCATAGCTGGGCAACCCCGACGCCGACGTGATGGCTGCCTTTGCATCGTCGGCCATAGTTTGGGTGTACATGGCGCTATAAGCCGTAAAATCCGGCAGCTTCACCAGATAATTGTCCCAAGCTAGGTTCGAATAAGAATAAAGGTTTTGTTGCGTGCCCGGGTAGGAGGCGGATTTCCTTGCCTGTGTCAGCAAAGCAGCCACACTCATGGGTTGAGCGGATCTTGCAGCCGTAGGGCTGGCCATATTTTTTGTTTTCATGATTAAATTGTTTGAAATGGTGAATCTAGCGTTATCAGAGCGTTTGGTTTAACCGGATAAGAGTAAATTGTTGAGCCAGAAAATATTAAAGGTAGGGCAAGTTTTTTCGACGAGCAATAATTGTTAGAAACAGGATTTTTTCAGGATCCTATCACAATACTGCCATCATGCATGCTTTTTTTTCATAAATTACACATTTGGCATATCTATTGGGGATATATGAAAAAATCCTAATTATGGATGAGCTGATACATACTTTGAGCAACTTAAGATTGGTTTTGAAAAACTTGAAGGAAAGGGTTGATGACAAGGAAGTAAAGAATGATATCGATGAAGCCATTATATACTTGCAGAATACCATTAATCGCTTACATCTGGGAGGGTTATAATCGGTCAATTATCCTTAATTCCTTGGTCAAGTTTTAAAAAGCATTCCAAGATGCCTGCCTTGTCGTCATCCTGGATTTCCTTGCTTATTCCTACCCGTTGGCTCAATAGCGCTATCCCCAACCTAGCCTCCGCTTTTGTAAACTCCTTGAAGTTAAATATAAACCCGGGTTCTTTTAACCATTCTAAACTGTCGTTCAAATAGGATTTGATCGCAAATCGAAGGGCAAACTTTAAATTGGAACTAAATTCAAACTCATCCTTATTTTCAGCTTCCAGAATATCAAAAGTCCGGGCACTAACCTCATCAGTAATTGAAAGCATGTTTGCTTTCCACCATTCCAACAAATATTGCTTTTCCCCATAATCCTTATCTTTTTCCAAAGACTTGGAAATCGAAAGTATCTTGCGTTCTGCTGTTTCGACCACGTTCGGAAGCTCCGACTTCCAGCGCCTGATTTCTTCTGGATTACCATTTAAAAATAAAGATTCGTTCATCCGAACCACTTCGAGCAGTCGATTGGTAATGCTGTTTATTTCTATGTTCATAGTTTCATTCGACTTGTCATTTTCAATTTTGCTTTTCTTGTATCGAACATATTGGCCCCTTAAAAGAATGAGCTGGCTTGCGACTTCAGGGTCTTGAACAATTGCCTGCTCCTGCAATGCCTTCAATGCGCTGTCCAGCCTATCATTAGCAATCATTTCTAAAATTTCCAATTGTTGCATAACCGACTATTGGGCTCCGGGTATATTACTCGCCGCAAGGTAAAAATAAATCATGTTTCATCAAACCTGTACAACTCTCCCCCATAGCTTCTTCCTAGTCCAAAATGCATTGTAGTGGTGCCGCTCTGATGGTAGCTGTTGTTTCCTTCAAGCACTGCCCGCACCATGCGTTAGCAGAAGTGGCATATTTCACCTGCCCAACAGAAATCCATATCCAGCACTCAAAATAATGCCGTGATTCCTGATGACACCATTTGGAGAACTGGAACCGCTCAGGGGAAGCAGGCCGAGGTTGTAGCGCAGATCCGTCACCAAATACCCAGGACCCAAGGGCAACTCCACCCCTCCAGCAAAAACCATCCCTGCATCCGCATGCCTGAGCGAAACCCCACCATTGAACTTGTAGGGACTTGTCTTGCCATTTTCCATGATTGTTATCTTGCCAGCACCAGAATAGCCCACAAATGGCCCCACCAATAGGCAAGCATGAAACTGCATCTTTTTTTTCCGGTTATCATCGATATTGACAAAACTGTACTTGAAGAGCACTGCCAAATCATAATAATTCAACCGATAGATGCGGCCACCAAGGGGCGTTTGCCGGATAAAACCTTTCTGGATAAAATTGAGCTCGGGTCGAATTGCCGTACGCTTCGACCGGTCAATATCAACATAGAAACCCGCAGAAACGCCCCAGATTTTCCTGTTGGTGACACCACCCCCATCATCCTTGGAGTGTGACACATATGCTAGGTTTGCACCGCCCTTGAACCCAAGAATGCTCTGCGCCTGTACGGAAACCGCCAATGCACCCAGCAGGATTGGTAAGATGAAGTTTGAAATGAATTTTGACATGGTTGGTGTTTAAGTGTTGTGTTGTTAGGAGGTATTTTCAAGTTACCTCCTACTTTATGGCATTCTTAAAAGGGTGCAGATGACTTGGAACAATAGGTGTATGAATCAGGGTTCAAACAGTATTCGCTACATAACGCAACCATCTATTCAAGCTTCGAAGCCACCACCCTATCAAACACCTGCCCCCCCTCCAGCACCAGGACGTCCATGGATTCAACTGGTGCTGCTTCCCGATTGTGAATAAGCCGGTAATTGATATAGAAGAACATCATACCGTGCATGAAGCGCATGGTGAACTTCACGGGCGTGCCTTCGTGCCAATCGATGCCGTTCAGGAAGGGATAATGGATAAAGCGCCTGCCCTTGTAATATATATTCGTTCGCCGTTCGGTTGGAGCCAGCCGATGTATTTAAAATCCATGTTGTAGTCCCCAAGTTGGAAACTGATATTGGCCAAACTGTCAAAAAACAGTTCCACCTGAAAATCCTCATTCCCAATGCTGTCAATACTGGCAGACTGGCCCTCGGATTCAAAAAAATCAACCAAGGGTGTTTGTAAGAAATACGCCGTATCCATGTTTATCCAATCGGGTTCTACGGCCGGCCCAAATAGCTCCTGCAAATAATATTCCCGCCACATGGGAGAGGATACATCTGTTCCACACTGTGACCCACCTACTATCGCAGTCATCAAGCTTTTGCAGTTGTAAAACCTCAACATTTGTTCATCATGCCCCCTTCTGAGCGCACAGTGGCCCAGCTCATGGAAAATTAGGACTTCCCGATAGATGCTATCCGGCCCATCCCAAATGGGTCGTGAAACCTTAATTTCATAGCCGCCTAACTTAGAGCAATTACCATAAATCCCTGTATCCAATTCACCCGGATTCGCAAAGCGGACAATGAATTGTGAAAAGTCAATGCTCGTATCGGGCGCCCTTGCATTCATCTCCTCTACGAATGCATCAAAATACGGTTGAAATTCCTTGTCAATGGTTGATCTGGGCGCTTCATCGTCATCCCGGCAGCTTGGGGCAATCACTGATAGTATGGCGAGGAATAGTAGGAGCTTTTGTTTCATATACTTGTAAAGCTTACGGTTTTGCTTCATTTGCTGCCTGATTATGGTGCATGGCCAAAGAAGATAGCTACAAAAACATAACCGGAAAGTAAAATATCATCAGGGCTGCCACGTCGAACAATAACCCTCAATAAGCAAAGTTAACCCTTGACAATAGGTCTGACATCTTTTACCAAGCTTGCCAATTTGTGGTCGGGAGACGATTCCATTTGAATCTGCCAATCCCTTGAACTTAGATAATCCATAACCCTAGGGTCGTCTTTGCCAAGAAAACCTGGCACCCCTTTTTTGACTACAATACATAACACGCTCATACCATGATGCCCTGAACGGTGAACGCCTGCCAACAAACCAGCAAACCATTCATGTGCTTCATAAAAGCTGGTACCCGCATCAAATTCGAGAAAAATATTCTTTCGTTTACCATCATTCCATCCTTCGAAAAGACAAGTAATAAACCGTTCGTGTTTCTCAAGGTATAACCCCTGACAGCTTTGACCTTCCGTAAGCTTCAAAGAAGTTTGTACCCGATGCGCATGCTCGTCTAGCCATATATTAAATTCAAGCTCATCCACCTCAACCGTCCCATTGTTGAGTTTCATCAGATGGTAAATCATGTACTCGCCACAATAGGGTTCAATTGATTTTGTTCGAAATCTTTCAGAACGGTCCTCAATCACCCAGTCCAAAAGGTCTTGGGCAGATGTGATGTGCCTATTGGGGGAAATAAGCTTGCCACCGCCACCATCATAAAAAAAGGACCTGATTGAGGGATGTAGCTTTTCGAAATCCCCATTTGCGGGGTCATAAGATTCAAGGGCCAAAGGGCATCGGCCTTGTACATATTTTTCCGTGGGGTTAGGAGCCTTCATCAAAACAAAATGGTCGGAAATAATCAAACTTTCGTGTGAGGCAATAAAATTTGCTTGGCCTACTAGGCAGTCCGGCTTGGCATCTACCTGTATTTTTATCTTGAAGTGAAGGTCTTTATGCTTAGATTCTTCTGTGAAGAGGTTGATGATGATGAAAGATTTGCTTTCATCCAAACCTGCCCATCCGGTATAATCGTGATAGTTGGGGTAAGCATTGAAAAGTCGCACTTTGTTTAGCTTAACTTCGGTCTCGTTTGAAAAAAAAAGTACGTGCTTGTAGATTTTACCTTTGATGTCCAAAATGTAGAGATGCCACCAGGTGTCGTGGTAGTGCTTATCAAGCTGTTGGAAGACCCTAAGCAATGGGTTTTCGTTGAAAAATAGCACATATTCATCAAAGTAATGGTCGTGAAGTTTCTTTTTGACCTCATTTTTGGTAGGAATCTGCTGAAGTTTGCCCTCGTGGTGCAATACGTATAATGCTAGAATATCTTTTGCCTTGTTCCTTTTCCACTTACCAGGCGTAGTTGCCTCCCAGAGCCTCTTAACTGAATCGGCTGAAACCTCGAAAACTGAATCGAATTTTAGAAGTTTAGCGGAAAGTGCCAGAAAATCTGACCTTAAAAGGTGGTCGGGTTGCTGAACATTAATACCAGCGAATTTGAAAGCTTTTAAAACAAGTTCATTTTTAAGCTTTTCCTCTTGCGAAAAAGTTTCAGTGCTTGCCATGTGGGTCTAGTAGGTGTAGTTGGTTATCGTAATATTATATTTTGGCCGAATAAAATTCAAATATGCGACAAATATAGGATGGAAAAAAAAATTGCGCCCGCTAACTTTGCGCTTTAGCGCATACCTAATTCCTTACAAATAAAAAAGTAGCCCCACAAGGGGGCATACTCGTAGCTCAATCGAGCCGCTGCAAAAGTGGTCGAATGACGCTAACTGACCTCTTTGGTTTTTTGATTTTCCGCGTAAAAGGGACTATAGCCTGCTTCCTAAAAAAGCGGGGGCAAAGATAGGATTTTTTCAAAAAGTAGCGATCATTGCCAAAAAAATATTATCCACATTAGAATTTCATGAGTATTTGCTACTGCCTAGCTACAGACTTTTACGTACCTTTGTCATGTTAGTTTTTTTATGCAAAAAAGCAGTAAAGCAACCTGAATGAGCCGTAACGAAATGATATTAACAAAGAATATAGTTAGCTATAACGTCGGGAAAAACTTTGCATTACATTCCGATGGCGTAAATCCCAATTTACAAAAGCATCGAGGAGTACAATCAAATAGTTTCTGAACTATTTGTGCAGGCCCCCTCGATTTGAGAAAGGGCCTTTTTTATTGACGGGCATTGCTCGTTGCTTGAAAAGAGTCGCTGTAAATGAAAAAAGGCGGATGTCGCTAACTGACAATTTCGATTTTCTCACCTTTTTTTTCCCAGTTTAGACTCCTATTGCAACAGCGCTGTGCTACCCCTAGCTGCACCCATCACTTGGGGTTAAATTCTTGTGCTTGCCTATGGTATAAACAATTGAAGTAAAGCTGTAGTCAAGGCTTGCTGGTGGCAAGCCTTGAAGGGGCAATTCCACCTTTCAGCGACAATGCATGAACATTGCAGGGGCATTCTCATGCTTGTAAAGGATGCTTACACACAACATTTTCATGAACAAAACTACAGAAGTGATGAGCAACAAAATTCGGGAATCAAACAATGACCGTTACCTGCCAGGTGACATTGGCCCAGGTGTAAAGATTAAGGAATACTGGAGAGGTGACACTAAAATCACAGAAATCACCCGCAGCTATTACATGCCTATTTGGCTTGTGATGCTCATGGTGATAATGGCCCTTAGTGCCGCTGCCTATTTTGTTTTGGGAGGTTTGCCATACAAAGCGGAGGATTCCAAAGCCAGCAAGAAGGAAATGCGGCAGCAAGCGCCGCCAGAAGAGCTTAAGAAGCCCTGGGAAAAGAAGTGGGACTGATGGCAAATACATCACACTGCGTCATCGCCTTGCGTAAAAGAACAATGGCGTGATGATCAGTGGGAGAGAAATGATGAGAAACCATGTAGCCCAGCGTGTGTCAAATTCGGAAGTGCTGTTGAAGAGCTTTGACGCGAATATAAGGCCAGCAACGCCTACGAGGCTGCACATCAATCTGAAATGTTTGTTTTCCATATTGAACGGGTTGCACTCCAGTCGCCTCCTCAAAACTGGAATAACAGGGTTTACGGTGGTGGGTGTTGATGGTTGCCTTTTTTGAAAAAATCTTGGAGCTAGGGCATTCTTGGTCATTTGCCCTAGTTCCTTTTTCATTCATTCTTTAACTAAACAACAATACAGTCATGGGAAATTCATATCAAGATTTTCATCAAAAACCTCAGAAACAGCCCAAGCCTTTTTTCAATTGGAAAAGTGGGTTAGGGCTTGGAGTAGTCTTACTGTTTCTGATATGGAATAGGTCTGGCAAGATAACACTTCCTGGCGTCGAAGTGCAACTTGACCAGAAAGTAGAATCCATGCGGAACGACGAGGCCGCACTTAAAAAGCTTTTGGATGAAAGCAACAATTTGAATAGGAAGCTGAAAGACAGCATTGCCACTATGTTGTACCAAAGGCGCTTGGATATTTCCGAAGGTGAGGAGCTGTCCGCAAAATTTAAGCAATTCAAAGATTTACCAGCCGCAGATAAAGAAGCGCTTCTGAACAAAGTGAATCATTTTCTGTCACCAGACACCAACCCTGATGTCAATATAGATTACGGGCTGTTGGCAGCAGAAAGGTTGAGGCAGCTTCAGAATAATGAAATTGAAACACTGCGCAAGAGGCCAGTTTCAAATCCAGCTACTGAGGACGCCTTAAGGTCGGAAGTTGAAAAACTTTCCTCCAAAATCAGGCAGCTTGAAAATGACAAAAAAGCCACTTTAGCCCGCTATGAGCAACTTAAAAGTGATTACGAAGGACTTAAGAGGAAATTGGCAGAATACGGAGAAGGCAATACAGCCGATTCTATTGCTATCGTAGCAGTACTTGACAACATGAAGAACAAACTTGATAGTTTGGCGAATGCTAATGTGGCATTGGCAGATGCCATTGACAACACCATCAGCCTGAGCATCATAGGAGGTGTTTTAGAACCGGAAGGCTCTAAGCGAAGTAAGCAAAAGGTCTTTACAAAGGATTTCAAAGCTTTTACGTTTACATTTCTGCCAAAATCTACCAATACTAGATATAAAGGTGCAGGTCATGTAAGGTTAAGGCTCATTTTCTCAATCCCTAAGCCACCAGGTGAAAGGTATGACATTGAAAGGATCATTGATGTAAACCTCGACCAGAAAGAATTGGTAAAAATTGAATACGGAAGCGACCACGACGCAAACGGAAAGGCAATTGAATTTGCAGATGGTACTTATGCTGTACAGGTTTTTCTTTTCGAAGACGAAGTGATCAAAGAACCAATATCATGGCATAGGTTTGAATTCAAAAAGAAAAGGCTTTGAAGCAATATAAACTAGGCGTGACCTAATCTAATGGTTTTGGCAGAATCTGCAACTCACGGATTTCAACACTAAAACCGTTAGATTAGGTCACGCCTAGTTTAAGGCCTCATGATAGTTGTACTAACCCCATTAATTTTTTCCAAGTCAAACCTGCTTTAACCAAAGGCGGTTTGAGTTATATAAAGTAGGGGAATAGCAGTCAGACCACAAGGGATATGGCTTGGCAGAAGGCCCCCTTGATTCAACAGAAGCTCCTTAATGCCCAACCAGCATAAAATATGGCTTAATCCAAGTTCTCTCCCCCAAAACCGAAGACAACCTGAGCCCAAATTCCCCCAAGCCATATGTCAATCGTCAATTATCCATTCTCAATTACTCCCAAACCACCTTCCCTGCCAGTTCAAACCACCCATGCACCTGCTTCGCAAACGCCTTCTCAACTTGGTTCCGCTTGATTTTCAGCGAAGGCGTCATCAGGTTATTTTCCACCGTCCACGGCGATTTCATCACCACCAGTTTCTGCACCCGCTCGTAGGGTTTCAGCTTGGGGTTTAGGGTGTCCAAGGTTTGGGTCAGGTGCGCCTTGATGGCCTCTTGGCTTTCCTTGGCCGCTAGTTCCGACAGCACCACCAGCCCGACAGGCTGCGGCAGCCCCTCTCCCACTACGCAGATCTGTTCGATAAAAACATCCGTGGCAAAGCCCATCTCAATTTGCGCTGGTGCCACGTATTCGCCTTTACTGGTCTTGTACATTTCCTTCACCCGGCCGGTGATTTGGAGGAAGCCGTCGGCGTCGAGTTCACCCACATCGCCAGAGTGCAGCCAGCCGTCAGCATCGATGGTAGCTGCGGTCATTTCCGGTTCGTTGTAGTAGCCACTGGTATTTGCGGCAGACTTGGTGCAGATTTCTCCGGTCTCTGGCAGTATTTTGATTTGCACGCCGGGTGTTGCCTTACCCACCTTGCCGGGGCGCACGTCGTTGCGGGGAGTTACGGTCACGATGGCCGTATTTTCTGACATGCCATAGGCTTCCTGTATCACAATGCCCAATTTTTTGTACCACTTCAACAGGCTGACAGGCATAGGCGCTGCCGCCACGAGGAACACCTGCACGGCATCGAGGCCCAGGGTGCTGATGATTTTGCGACGGATCACGTTGTTGATGACGGGTATTTTCAGCAAAAAATCCAAGCGGCTTTGCGGCATTTTGGATAAAATCCCCTGCTGGAATTTCATGTAAATCCTCGGTACGCCTCCGAAATGCGTAGGACGGGTTGCCACTAGGTTTTTGGCAAAAGTATCCAGCCGCTCCGCAAAAAAAACGGTGGCACCGAGAGCATAGACCACGTTCACCAGCACCCCCCGCTCGGCGATGTGACAAAGCGGCAGATAGGAAATCAAACGGGGGTCCTCCACGTCCAAGCACAAATATTCCCTTGAGTTGTAGAGCATATTGGACATGTTGCTGAAAGTAATCATCACGCCCTTGGGATTACCTGTGGTGCCGGAGGTATAAATGACCGTCATCAGGTCGCTGGGCTTCGGAAGCGGCGAGGTGGATAGCGGGGGCTGGCTGTCCATGATTTCCTGCCACTGTACATGCCCGGGGTCGGGATTGTAGGTAGGGAAGGAGATGCACTTCAGACCTTGTGGCACACCGGATTTCATGCCAGCCCAGTCGTCAAGCTTACCGACCAGCAGCACTTGGCAGCCGCTGTGTCTCATCACAAAATTTAGCTGGTCACCTGTCAGCGTCGGGAAAAATGGCACGGAGACATGCCCCGACATCATGATGGCGAGGTCGGCGATAAACCACTCGGCGCAGTTCTTCGAGACGAGGCCGATGTGGCTATGCGGCGGCAAGTCAAGGGAAAGCAAGTAAGCAGCCAGCCTTCGGGCTTGCTCCCCAGTTTCCATCCAAGTGTAATCTTTCCATTGGTCACCAAAGGGTTGTTTTAGGAAGACCTTGTGGGGCGTGGTTCTTTCCCAGTGGTAAAAATGTTCGAGCAGGGTGGTTTCGGCGGTGAAATTCATGCTGAGCTTTTTTTTGTTGACAAGGTAATTAGGTGAGCGAATTCTGGGTAAATATTTTACTTGATTTCAAAATCAACAAGACATTATCAGCGACTTGCAAGCTGTAAAAGCCTTGCTTTACCGGTGAACTTTATGTCGATTTTACCATTTAACAAGATAGTGGCCTTGGCCAAACCCCTCTGTTTTCTAGATAATTTAACTTGTTCATCCTAAAATTAACAGCTTTTCATGATTGACCTTTCGAATATCATTGCCGTTTACGGCCCCAAATTATTATTGGCCATCCTCATATTCGTGGCGGGTGGTTTTGCTATTAGCCTTATTCTCAAGGGCATTCAAAAAACAATGGACCGCTCCAATGTAGATCCGAATCTACGCCCATTCCTCTTCACCCTGATTCGTGTGATTCTGCGGATACTGGTCATTCTGGCTGCCTTGGGCACGATGGGTGTTGAAATGACCTCTTTCGTTGCCATTCTCGGTTCGGCAGGTTTGGCCATTGGTTTAGCACTGAGCGGCACTTTGCAGAATTTTGCAGGTGGGGTCATTGTGCTTTTATTCAAACCCTACAAGGTTGGTGATGTTATCAAGGCACAAGGTTTTCAAGGTACTGTGAAGGAAATCCAAATCTTTAATACCATATTGGTCACACTTGACAATCACGAGGTCATCATCCCTAACGGCGGCCTCTCCACCGGCACTTTGGAAAACTTTTCCAGCCAAGAAAGAAGGCGGATCGTCTGGACTTTCGGCATCGGCTACGGCGACAGCGTGGAGCAGGCTAGACAGGTTTTAAGGGAGGTTTTGGCGACCAATGAAATGATTTTGACAGAGGAAGAACCCTTCATCCAAGTGGCTGAACTGGGCGACAGTTCCGTGAACCTGACCGTACGGGTTTGGGTGAGAATGGAAGACTACTGGGCCGTCTTTTTCGATATCAACGAAAAGGTTTACAACGCTTTCAATGCTGCTGGCATCAATATACCGTTCCCGCAGATGGACGTGCATTTACACCGAAACTAAATATTCAGTTTTGGATTACGCATTGTAAAAATCATAATGCGGAGCAAAAAAAATGGGCTTCCACCTCTTCGGCGGAAACCCATTTTTTTCAATACACATACTTCAAGAAAGGAAATAATCCTTTCAGTTTCTATCAATTCATCAACATTAAACGCTTAGTCATTGGCTTGTTGCCAGGTATTTTGACCGTAACGAAAAGGAACTGTGCAGCACTGTTCAATTCGTCCAGATCGATGCTATAGCTGTTTTGACCAGCGATTTCGAAGCGGCCGATTTGCACGCCAAGCATATTCGTCAACGTAATCTCTGCTGTCTCTGGCGTGGTTTCAAACTGGAGTGACACTTGGTGTTTCGCTGGGTTCGGGAACATGCCAAAGCTGTTCGCCTGCGCCTGTGTTTCATCCTCACCAATCACGCTGCCACCCGGTAGCGGCGCTGCACCACAGTAAGTAACGGTTGAGAAGTTAACGCTCATAGTCAAGCTAGATGGAGTACCGTCACCATCTCTCAAGCTGACTGACACCGACTGTACTGCCCCCGGAATATTGATGGAAACAGTAGAGTATTGGTCAGCGGAATAGACACCTTCCGTCACAGTGTTTCCATTGCCGTTTACATAGGTCACGGTCACTTCTTCTGTGTACCTTTTGCTGTTGTTACCGTTTTGCTTGTTCAAGTTGCTGATGGTAAAAGCTACGTCAGTGCTGCCTGCCGGAAAGCCCACAGTCGCTGAAGATGAACCTGCACCCGTGTGAGTCAACGGATTTGGATTTAACGAAGTGGTGTTCTCGATGCAATTGGTATTATCGCATGCGTCACCAATTCCGTCGCCATCTGTGTCAGCCTGGTTCGGATTGAAAGTGTCAGGGCAGTTGTCAATAGCATCACAAACGCCATCGCCGTCGCTGTCGCCAGATGGAGTGCCTTGGCAGACGCCTCCATTCGCACCACAAACCCAAACATCGCCTGTTGTGCAGTCATCATTGTCGTCACAAGTGGTTCCCAAAAGGTTGTCATCGAAATTATCACAAACATCGTCGCCATCACAAACCCCATCGCCATCGCTGTCCGTGCAGCCGAGGCAGTAAGTGATGGTTGAAAGGTTCACAGAGAGCGTTCCGCTGTAATTACCATCGTAGCCATCTTCAAGACGCACAGTGACTGATTTCACAATCCCGAAAATATTCACGTTCACCGTGTTCACCTGACTACCAAGGAAAATGCCGTAGGTCACGGTGGCGTTATTGGCGTTAACGTAGGTGACCGTCACTTTTTCATCATATCTACTTGAAGGATTTCCATTCAGCTTAGAGTTTAAGCCTGAGATGGTAAATGCCACGTTTTTATCATCTGTCGCAAAAGAGACGGAACTTGCACTGAAACCTGCACCCGTGTGTGTCAATGGGTTTGTCGCAAAAGCCTTGGTCGAGGATACGCACTCCAAGCAATCGGGGACATTGTTACCGTTCAAATCCTCATTGTCATCAAAACCGGGGCACTGGTCGTTGGCGTTGCAAACACCGTCACCGTCATCATCTGCAAAATTGAAATTGGAAGAAGCGGAATCATTGGAAGTGTTTTCATCAGAAGCACCATTTGGGTTCAGTGTGCTGGCCGTGAAAGTATGCGCACCTGAGGTATAAGTGATATTTGGCAAAATGACATTCACGGAAGCATTGCTGGCCAGATTGCCTGTCCAACTGTAGTTCTGCAATGTGCCAGCATCCACCCTGTACCTAATGGTTACGGATGTCAAGGCCGCACTGCCGAAATTTTTAAGTGTCACCTGCGGTGTTGCGGTGAGCACACAAGTACTGCCGCTCGGTGCCAAAATGGCCGTGATACCTGCATCATTCACAGCGGGAGGAGCGCAGCTCGTCATGCAAGGCTTGTTGTAAACATTGTTCTGGATAACGGCACGAGGCTGTGGCCCAAATCCACCGCCATTTCCTACCGAAAATGAAATGCCAACTCCCGTCAAGTGGCAATAGCTCATGATGGTGCCGACGGATGGGTTTGGCACGGTACAGTTGTAGTTAGAACCGCAAGAAGATTCACCATAGCCCGCATTGTAGCCGCAGCAATCGATAGGGGTGTTGTTGCCGTTCCAAACACAGGCATGAGTATGGTTGGAGCCGAGGTTGTGGCCGATTTCGTGCGTCAAAACTTCAATTGTCCAACTATAAGTCGGCACATTGGAATAGCTCAAATTGACATCGCTGTACCCCACCCCGTAAGGCTTGTTGCAAAGCACATTGATATAGGCAATACCACCGTTGCCCTGCGTGCCCACCAAATGGGCAAGGTCGCCATTGAAATTGCCGTTTTTCGCTGAACGGAACTGGTTGAGGTAATCACTGGTCGTAGGGCCAGTGTAGGGGTCTGTGGTGTTCCATGCATAGATTTCATTCACGGTAAAATTCACCGCTTCGTTGGCGTAAAGAATCGCTACTTGGCTGAAAGCACCTAGCATGTAATCCACGGCCTGTGTGACGCCACCTTTGGCCACTACCAGGTCGTTGTCAATTTCGACGTACATTTTCACGCAGTTGTCGGCACTTTTTTCATGACCAATCACTTCGCCTTTGCCCATGTCGTGCAGCACATCGTTGGCGCCGCAGTCGAAACTAGGCGGCATAATCAAATCGCCTTCTTTGTAGAAAACATGAACGCCTTCGCTGTTTCCCTTGACCTTGCCGATGACGTAATTGTCATTCCCGATGCTCACGAAGCCCATAACCTCATCGCCCGTAACAGAAATGGCCGCCAAGGAATTGGTGTTCCCCTTCACGATACCCCAGTAGTAGGCACCCAATTGGTATTTGTAAACTCCATTTGTGGAAGAAACCATCACCCGGAACTCAGGGGTCGTCACTTCCGCCTTGAATAATTGAAGTTCGATGGGAGCCATGCCGTTCACGGGAAGCTCCAGGGTCAGCAGTTCGCTTGGGTTTTGGAGCAATTGCTGGATTTCAGCAGACTGCATTTTGAAGAGGGTGGCTTTCGTTACTTCCGTGTCCACCCCTTTTGATTTGAGGTCTTGGGTGGGCAGTTTTTCCAGTAGTTGTGTGGGTTTAAGAGAATGAAATCCGTCGGTTTTGCTAAGAATCTTTGTAGCGATGGGCGCTACGTTTTGAGCGGATACCTGAAAGAAGCCCAGGCATAGCAGCAATAGCAATGCGGGGGTAAAAGTAGTTTGACGAACCATAAGTGAATGAGTTTAGTGAAATAAATTGTGATATATACCCTCCAATGGCCAAACACCCAGCCAGTGGTTTGATGTACATGGATTTGCCTGAAGAAGCTTTTCTCAAAAGCTGCACAGGCTGACGAATTTAACGAAAGGGATACTGCGTATTCAGAAAAAACAAACTCGGTAGAACAACCGATTCAAATCCTAGGGAAGGTGAGCCGTAAAATTAGGCAATGGATTTGGAAAAAACAAATACTAAGCGGGGGGATTTGAAATTCTTTTGGGTGTGTCTTCTGTGTGAAAAATTGAAATGTCCTTTTGTAAAGAAATTGCCCCCTGCTCCAAGGCTACCCATCCTGTTATAGAGCGCCCACACTTCTAGCAGAAGTTCAGCGCAGCGGCTCTTATGGCATTCTGCCATGAACTCGCCAGAGTCACTGTGCTAAGCACTGGCTTGAATTTGTTATATTATTTTAAGAAATTATGCGCTTTTGGGAGCCACGCAAGACTTGACGCACATTGTAGAAATCAATTTGCATAGATAGCAATTATAACCTTGCGTTGATTATAGGAACCTACACCTTTTTTTCCATATGCTGTTGTATGTTGCTTATAGGTTGGAATGCCTTTGTCTGAAAGATATAATTCAACGGTATTTGCCCTATCCCAACTCAATCGCTCATTCACCGCCGCAGACCCAGTTTTATCTGCAAATCCGCTAATCGTAACCATGCATTTTCCGCATTCCTTGTACTTAGATACCAAATTGTTGAGCTTAATCTTGCCATCATCGGAAATATTGTGTTTACCTGTAGCAAAAAAAATCTCGTCTGAAAAATAAGCTCCAATTGGCGGATGATAATCATTACCTGTTTGTGTTTCACAGGCATCACCTCTAGCATCGCCATAAGTGTTCTCCTGACCTGGATTACTCACTGTCGGGCAGTTATCACAAACATCACCCTTCCCATCGCCATCGCTGTCGATTTGGTCAGGGTTTGGTTTGTGGGGACAATTGTCTTTGGAATTCTTTACCAAGTCATTATCATCATCCAAATCACCTTGAGGTGTTTCACAAACATCACCCTTCCCATCGCCGTCTTTGTCTGCCTGATCGGGATTTGGCATATTGGGACAGTTATCACAAACATCGCCTTTTCCGTCATTATCCTTGTCCGCTTGGTCTGGGTTTGGCTCATTAGGGCAATTGTCACAAACATCGCCCTTCCCATCGCCGTCTTTGTCTGCTTGGTCAGGATTTGAGATATCTTTGCAGTTATCATCCACATCAGGTACTCTATCATTGTCAACATCCGAACTCGTCTCAACCATTTCCACTAAGCTTTTCAAGCAGCATCTGTTCGTATTAAAAAGGCTAAATTCGGTTGAAGTTCCTGTAAGGAAATGTTTACCATCTCCTGCTGGAACCTTATGTAACTCCGCTATTTGCTTGTCAAACCCATTTCCCATATCATCATAGCCATCAATTATCTTTTTTGCATAGCCCAACCAAGAAGAGGCACTTGGATTTTTTGAGTCTCTGTGATAGGTGCAAATTAGGTTCAATACTGGGAATTTCTTCTTATAGCCTGACCTTCCAGTGAATTGCTCAACTCCTTTTGCCATATCTTTGCTCATACTGCATACGATAGACTGAATTGCTGTTTTTTCATCTTGGCAACAGTCACAGGGATATGTGTTGGCCAGACTCCGAATGGATAAAACCAGTATTAGTAATAGAGTAGATGTTAAAGATTTCATCAGTTTTGTTTTTTAAAGTAGATATATTCTCCAATTTGCAGATAATTGCCAACTAAAATAATGAGGTAGGGATCTGGTTTATTTTCTGGGTAAGAGTACAATATTAGGTTATCATATTTACCCTTACCTGACTCTACCTCAAACCGAAAATACCTTTTACCAAAAAGCTCAATTTGGTGGGCACCATCTATATCTCGCAATAAGCCATCCTCTGTGAAAGTAATTCCATCTACTTTCAAATTGTCTTCCCAAGTGCCTACCACTTTTGACGTCAAATGATGATTAATAATTCCCAATACTCCAAAGTAAAAACCCGACGCAACCAATGAGGCGACAAGAACTATTGCAATTGCTTTGAGTTTGTCTCCTTTCTCTAAAAAAATTACAAGTGTGCAAAATATAGTGTTGACTACACTCACGAAAATAATAAAATTTTCCATTGTCCAATATCATTTTATTAATGCTTATCTTCAATAAACTATTATCGGCCAAAGTCTATAATCCCACCCCATCCACCTCCCCCATCACCCTCCCCGTCTCCACCAGCGCCACGATGATTTTCTGATAATGCAATATCTCCTCAAACCCCAGCACCCGCTCCTTCCTGTCCTTTAGCCACTTCTGCGCAGGCTGGTAGCCGCCGATGTAGAAGTTCCAGGCCAGTTCCGGCACATTGGCGAAATACTGGGTGTCGTTGATGTAAACCTTTCCATCCTCGTAGCGGGGCTTCGCCACCCGGTTATCTCCATCCACGGGGTATTGGGTGAGGTACTGCTCCACCACGGGGCTTTCCAGCAGGTGGAGCTGTCGTAGCTCGCCGCCCAAGCGCACCAATTGCCAGAACTTCCCTGCATCGCTGGGATACGGAACCCTCGGAAAGTCTATCTTCAAAAACTCCTTGTACCGCTCCCGGTAGCCGGGCGAATGCAGCACGGCGTAGATATAGTCAAGGAGGTCGAACGGGGTGAAGGTTTCGGGGGGAGTGGGGGGAGAGTAGGAACTGACCGGGTGACTCAGAGTCACCCGGTCAGTAGCGGCGGCTTCTGGCTCGAAGTGAAGCCCCAGCCCCTTCGCTATTTGCTGCACGATGTCCATGTTTAGGTTCGGGCGGCGCTGCTGCTCGGCGAAGTAATTAGAATCATTGAATTCGGTCATCTCGTCAAGCTATTTTATCGACGATTGAATTTTTAGACCAAGGTACAAACACCTCACCTCCACTATGGAAAACTCCAGAACATCTGTCGTGGAATTTCCCTTCATAGCGAAGAATTTTAAGCAAAGCTAACTCCACGTACATTATTCCCAATTGCAGAGATTCATATTTTACCATATCAGGAATTTTAGAAATCTTTTTCCTTTGTTCAGATTGAGAGTGTACAATTGCATTTCTTATTTGAACAAAGATTTCAGGTGCATCTATTTTCAATTTGTTGTCAATAAGGTATTTTTTTAAACGATTTAGACCAATTGGTACTTCATTTGACATTTCTAATTGCGAAAGCAATAATCTAATTTTATTGGCAGCTTGAATATTCTCAGAATCCTTGCCTAATATCAATTTTTTCTGTTCAACAATAAACCAATTATAAATCAATTCTAACGCAATTTGCGTCATGAGAATTGAACCTTCAATAAAACCAGAATTACCATTTGCCTCAACGTACCAATGAATTGATGTTGTCAAAAAATCTCTATCATTTTCATTATCCCAAAGTTCTTTAAAGACAGCCCACATCTCATTTAGTCCTTCAATTGAAAATTTTGGCGGCCAACTGCTTACAGACTTATATTCATCTATGAAATAGCCTGAATAATCGCACCAAACTAATTCTGTTTCAAACATCCCATGCCTGAAAATGGCTGAACACCTTCTTCCATTTAGGAAACTTAAAAAGGTAGAAAATGCATAAAGGATTTCTTTTGATTCTTCATAACTAATCCCACCGCTTTTTTTTGTGATTTCTCCACAATACAATACCATATATCCGCCTTTTGACATAAGCTGATTATTATAATCACTAAATTTATGCCTTTTATCCAACACTATTTGGAAGCTTTTATCTTCAAAACCAATCCTATTTCTTCCTATAGTTCCTTCTTTTATTTCAATCAACTCCCCCAGAAATTCCCTAAAATTTGGAATGGAAAAGCAGATTTTGTCGACAACGATTGTCCTATCCCCCTTAACAACATCTGAGCTCAATACACCTTCAATCTTACCATCTGAGCTTTTACTCGTTATGAAACAATTACCAAAAAAAAGGTTATTGATAAATAAACATAACTTTTCATCCACTCCCAATTTCATAAAAGACTCAAATGTAATATTAACAACCTCACCAGAAAATTTTGGCCTTGAGTTAGGAAACCATTCAAAGCATATTTTTCCCATTATTTCAAATTCCGATTTATTACATTTTAAAGTAAATATGCCAGTGTATATAAGGATGTCTTCATTTGGAGTCTCCATCTGAAGCATACATTGTTTGATAAATGAGTATTTTTCAGAAAAATTTTCAATTGCCTTTTTCATTGGTCGAGCATTATTTTATATTAATTCTGAATATTGAAATCCAAATCTTTGCTCCCAAGGCGTCTCCACCACGTGGTCTTTGTAGCCAGAAGTTGAGCGCTTGTCGCGGGTGGGCACTTTTCTTCACCTTGCTGATGTCGGCGAGGCCGCTGGGCAGCCCGAACTCGGTTTTCAGCACCTCGTCCACGGCCCGCACGATGAAGCTGACCACGGGGGCGGGCATGTACCAGACGCCCCGGAAGGTATGTTCGGTGGCGTTGCCAAGGGCGTAGCGCTGGGCGATGTTGTCGAGGTATTGGGAGAGGGTCATATTTGAAGGGAGGTGCTAGCAAGACTTCGGAAGTCTTGAGCTAGTGCCGAAATGCTTGGAAGGTGAACGGGTTTCATTTTTCAGGATTCTAGTACGGTGCAAGATAGGGAAACAGCACAAAATCATCATTATTTCTAAATATTTCACGACCCGTCAAACACTAAATTTTGCACTTTGAAGCTACGATTTTGAGCTTTGAGCACAAGGATTTGCCCTTGTCCACCTGCCACCTAGTCATGTTCACAGAAGATTTAGGCTTGTTCACCTGCCATCCAGTCATGTTCATGGAAGATGTGGGCTTTGAAGGCAAAATGCAGGGATTCGAACCAGAATAGCATTAACTGAATTGGCATATAAATTGAATATAATATTTTAATAATTTGTTTAACGCTAAAATTTTATCCAATGAAAGAGACATTAAGCAAAAAATCAAAATCCTACCTCCGCATCAAGAAGGTCTTGGCCGATTATCCGACGGCGGTAAGCAGTATTCCCATCCTGCAAACAGCTGCTGGGACATTCCAAACCAACCTTGACCTGGTGCAAGGCATGGAGGTGCCAGAGGTGGATGCTACCATTCCCGGCACCAACTACAAAAACAATAAGTTCGAGGAGTTTGGTGAAAATATGCTCCCAATCTGCAATGGGCTGAAGCTCTATGCCAGGGATACAGGGAATATGGTCCTGTCGGGAAAGGTGCCAGTGGTGATTACCAATTTGATGGAAGGAGACCAAATGACACAGGTTCAGCGGTTTAAGTCTATCGTGAATGCCGCCAAGGCTATCACGCCTGCCGAACTCGTGCCCTATGGCATCACGGCCGCCGACCTGACGGCTTTGGAAGATGACATCGCCGTCTTGGAAAGCTTGATTGACGGCCCCCGCAGCGCCGTTGACGATAGGATGGTGAAGCGTGATGTGCAGGAAAAGGCGTTTGGTCAAATGGATGATTTCCTGAACGAAACCTTTGACCTTGCCGTCCGCACCCGCAAAATCGCCTTCCCCGATTTCGTGTCAGCTTATTTCTTGGCCCGCAAACTGCACGACGGCCCTGGCCCCGATAACACTCCCGATGATGGTGAGGGCCTACAACCTAAAGAAGTCGCCGATATGCCCAGCAATAAAGATTTACAGGATGCACTGACACCGTTCGTTGACCAGCCCACCATGAACGGCGTGCATTGAAGGATATAACTGACCCTTAAGGGTTCTGCAAAGATTGTTTTCTTAGTTTACATTTTGAGTTTAGATGCCGGATTGTTTTCAGTCCGGCTTTTTTATGTCCTGTAATCTCTCACCCACTTTTAAATAATGCAGACACCTTCTCCGACCTTATTTCTTTTAGCAGTTGAGCTGTCCAATACCCGTTAAAAACTAAACCCTGTGTGAGCGAAGCGAGTTTGGGTTAGTTTAGGGTATTGGACAGCTCAACTGCTAAAAGAAATACAGCCTTGATTTTTGGTGCTGTTCATCAAGGAAAAGAACAAGCGTAGATTACACAAGCCATAATAATGTTCCCTTCTCATAATAGACGAATGCAATAGGTGACACCTTTTAAAAAAGGTGCCACCTATCTCCTACCCTGCCTCTCTTCCGGCAACTCATAATAACTGATTACCCGCCTACTCCACGGAAAGACAATACTATTCCCACACAATCAAGATATGTCCCAGCCCTTGGGGCAATTCCTCCCATACCTTGGCCCATAAGTCCGAAAGCGGACGGAAGGGGTGACCACATCTTTGCGACGTACTCAAAAATGGTTTTAGGTTTCAATGGTTTCAAGTTTCAGGGCGGATCTGCTAGCGCCTCCCATGAAACCAGAAACCCAAAAACCTGAGACCATCCAAAATCATCCGACATGAAAAAACAAATCAAATTAATCGTCGCAATGCTGCTGCTAGGCGCAGCCACCACCTTCGCAAACCAGCTTCCCAACAGCCCAAGCCGCTTGTTGGTGAACATTGAAAAATCCACGGACGCCCAAGCCTGCCTCGATCTCCGGCTGGCAAACTTGGAAAAACAGGGCACGACCATCCTGCTGCAAGACCTCAGCGGTAACCAATGGTTCTCGCAGTACGTCTGGCATAAGGCGGGTTACGCCAAAAGGCTGAACCTCCAGGGAATGCCCGACGGTGTGTACACCCTGTCGGTCAAACATCGGGATGCAACGGTGATACAAGTCTTGCGTCTTTCGAAAGGCAACTTGGAACTGTCCAAGCAAAAACAAGTGGAAATGCCAACCGTAATTGGCAATGAACAAGTTAGCAAGTGAAATTAGGATTTATGGCTTGAATAGGGTGGCTGTCGAAAAATAACCATCCAATATCTAAAACTATCAATCCTAAGCCCTGCTGTGGAAGATACTTATAGTTTTATACAATCTTGGGCAAGGCGGGTACGAGGCCCGTCTTGCTTTTTCGATACGCTGTTCAAGACTCATGAAATCTTGAGCAGCCTCAAGCAACCCGACTTATGAAAAGATTAATCACCCACCTACTCCTGCTGTTCCTACTGCCCATCAACGGCAGTTTTGCGCAGCAAGGCAAAGACCCAGCGAAGGGCCGCTTGGATGGCCTCGACCTGCAACTGTTCGAACTGCCGAACGGTGAAGCGGGCAACCACGTACAGGCCATCGTGCAGGATAAATACGGCTTTATGTGGTTCGGCTCACAGTACGGTCTGCACCGCTGGGACGGTAGCCAATTCAAGACCTACTTGAACGACCCGGGCAATTCCAATTCGCTGACAAGCGACTACGTGGAAAGCATCTATGTGGCCAAAGATGGCACGCTGTGGATTGGCACCTGGGGCGCTGGCCTCAATCATTTTGACCAAAAAACAGGGAAATTCACTCGCTACTACCCCGACCGCCGAAACGGACTCAGCGATGGTTTTGTCAACGTCGTAACGGAAGACCGGGAAGGGAATATCTGGATTGGCACCTTGAACGGGCTTGACCGCCTGAACCCGAAAACGGGCGATATTTTTCACTACCGAAACATCCCCGCCGACAAGCACAGCCTAAGCTGCAACCAAGTACGTGCCCTGCTCGTGGATTCGGAGGGAACGCTCTGGGTCGGCACGGGTTTTTTCTTCGACGGCTCCAGCGCTGGCGGCTTGAACCGCTACAACCCCGAATCCGATGATTTCGAGCGCTACATGGCAAAGCCAAAGGACGAAGAAAGCTTGAACGGCAACGAAATCCGCACCCTTTTCGAAGACACACACGGCAATTTCTGGGTGGGAACGAATGGCGATGGCCTCCACCTGATGAACCGCAAAGCAGGAACTTTCGAGCGCTTTCAGGAACATGGCGATGGCGACAAAGCATTCAGTATGCCCAAGGGCTACAGCCGCAGCAATTCGCAGCTCACCTTCATGATGGAGGACGCCGAGCACCGCTTCTGGCTAGGCAATTGGAACGGTGGCATCAAATGCTACGACCCGCTCAGCGACGATGCCCGGCTTTTCAATGAGAGCGGTAGTAAAGGCAGCCATTTGTTGGAGAACAACGCCTGGACGGGCTTTCAATCGAAAGATGGTGTGCTCTGGTTCAGCACGGCGAGCGGTGGCGCAAGGGTCTATCGCACGGCCGGCAAACGGGGCATGTTCAACAGCGTTGGGTTGCCCTCCAAGACCGATGCCGTGGTCAGTTTTGTCGAAGATGATGATGATAACTTGTTGTTTTACACCAAGGAAAACCTGGTAGGGAAACTGTATGCACAGCCCGCCAATGAATGCCGTGGCCCGGAATACATTAAGCAGGACGAAGCTTTGGCGGGCAGCGATAAAATCGTGAAAGATGCCGACGGCAATATGTGGGGCATGAAGTCTTCTGGCAGCCTCACCCGCTTCGACCCTGAAACGAACACGGCCAAGCAGTTCACCCACGAAAAAGACAATCCGCAGAGCTTGCCCCCTGCCCCACTCCGTGACCTTTTGCCCGATAAAAAAGGTAACCTCTGGCTGGCTACCTACGGTGCTGGCTTGGTTTTTTTCGATGGAAAAACAGAACAGTTCACGGCGTTGCGCAGCAAGAAAAATGATGAAAACAGCCTCCCGCATGACTACACGGGCAAGCTGTTTATGGACGCCGAAGGCTCACTTTGGATTACGGGCGGCGGCAAGGACGCCTCCAAAATGCCGTTTTTTATCACCCGTTTTGCGCCAGCAACCCATACCTTTACCCGTTACAAAATCAACGACGTGCCGGAGGGCAGCAATTTCTGGCAAAGCCCGCCCGCACAGGACAAGAACGGCTTCATCTGGGTCTGCCTCGATGCGGGCATCCTGAAACTGAACCCGGAGACGGGGCAGTGCGGCTTCTACGACCAGAACCGCCTCGGCAAGAAAGGCGCCCACCTCAAGGGCATGACGATGGACAACGAAGGTAGGCTTTGGATTCTTTCGGATAAACTGTTGGCCTTCGACCCCGTGAAGGAGACTGTTTTTTCTTACGGAATCGGCAGCGGCTTGCAGACCATGCCCTTCGAGCAGGACGCCATTTACAAAAATGAAAAAGGCGAAATCTTCGTCGGTGGGCGTTACGGCTTCCATTTTTTCGACCCCAGCCAGCTCGACAGCATGAACATGACTCCGCCCGATGTGCGCATCACGGGTTTTGACCTGTTGGACAAGGACGGCCCTGAAAACCGCTTCGATGCCAGTGTGCTCGAAGGACATCCCATCAACCTCAGCCACGAGGAAAACGTGTTCACCTTTAGTTTTTCCACTTTGGATTTCAACGACCCTGCGGCCAATCGCCTCGAATTCCGCCTCGAAGGTATGGACGATGACTGGCGGGTGGCAGGCCAAGACCTCAAGGCTACCTATGTGAAAGTGCCGCCGGGCACCTATACCTTCCGGGTGCGTGGAGCGAACAGCTTCGGCGTTTGGGGCAAGGAAATGATGGTGGTCGTGCATATCGCTTCGCCGTGGTGGAGCACTTGGTGGGCTTGGGCGCTGTACTTGGTTTTGGTCGCTTGCGCCATCTTCATGGCCTACCGCTTCCTACTGAACCGCAAAATGGAGAAGGCGGAAACCATCCGTTTGAAGGAACTGGATTCGGTGAAAAACCGCTTGTTTGCCAATATCACGCATGAGTTCCGGACGCCACTGACGATTATTTTGGGTGTTGCGGAGCAACTGAAGTCGGGCAAAATGGCAGATGCGGAGCAAGGTTTGGAAATGATAGAACGCAATGGAACCAACCTCCTCGGCCTTGTGAACCAGATGCTGGAACTGTCGAAAATGGAAAACGGTTCGGTCAGCCTGAACCTCCAGCAGGGCGATGTGGTGGCTTATCTGAAATATGTTACCAACAACTTCCAGTCCTTGGCTGCCGACAAGAAAATCGGCCTGCATTTCCTCTCTGACTTGGATGGACAATTGATGGATTTCGATGCGGAACAGCTTCAGAAAGTGCTGTCCAACCTGCTATCCAATGCCATGAAATTCACGCCTGCGGGAGGGAATGTGTATGTCAGCGTGGCTGGTCAATTCATTCTGGAAAATGGCCCCACTACCCTACTGCTCAAGGTTCGGGACACTGGCGTCGGCATTCCGCAAGACAAGCTGCCGCATATTTTCGACCGCTTCTTCCAAGCATCAGAAGGTGCGAAACAGGGCACGGGCATTGGCCTCGCATTGACGAAGGAATTAGTGAAATTGATGGGCGGCGACATTAGCGCCAGAAGCTGGAAAGAGGAAGGAACGGAGTTCATCGTTACCCTGCCAATCACTCGTAAGGCAGAGAAGGTTCTGTCGTTGGGCATTGAAAATGCACCAACTGAGGCCGTCGTTGAACCTGAAATTTCACAGGAAATCGAAGACGAATTAACAGCTTCCCTTTCTGTTTTATCAACTTTTTCAATGGGGGAAAATCTTGGCGGAGTATCCCAATTACCTGACTCCCCCTCCTTGGGAGGGGGCCGGGGGGAGGCCGAGTTACCGCTCCTTTTGCTCATCGAAGACAACCCCGATGTGATGACTTATGTAAAAACCTGCCTATCAGGTAATTACCGCCTGCTCACCGCCTCCAACGGCCAGGAAGGAGTTGAATTAGCCACCCAGCATGTGCCCGACCTTGTGGTCACTGACGTGATGATGCCCGTGATGGACGGCTACCAAGTTTGTAATTTTTTGAAAAACGATGAACGCACCAGCCATGTCCCGGTTATCATGCTCACGGCGAAGGCAGGGTTAGAGAGCCGACTGGAGGGCCTGGAACTGGGAGCGGATGCCTATTTAGCGAAGCCGTTCCATCGGGATGAACTGCTGGTGCAAATCAGGAACCTGCTGGCCACGAGACGGCGGCTACAGCGCCATTACCGCAGCGTGGCGGGCATTGGCAACGAGCATTTTCCCATTAAATTCACCAAAACCGCAGCCCCCGAAATGAAGGAGTCAGAGGATTATTTTGTGAAAAAACTCCGCCGTGCCGTGGAGGCGCATTTGGACGACGCAGAGTTCAACGTGGAAAGTCTGTGCAAGGAAATCGGCATGAGCCATTCGCATTTGCACCGCAAGCTCTCCGCTGTGACGGGCTGCTCGGCGAGCAAATTTATCCGACAGATCCGGCTCAGCAAGGCCAAGGAGTTGCTCGAAGACCCTAACTTGACCATTACTGCCGTCGCTTTCGATTCTGGTTTCAACGACCCCGGCTATTTCGGTCGGGTTTTCAAGCAGGAGTTCGGGATGACGCCGGTGGAGTGGCGGGAAAGACTGCAAGGGGTGGAGAATTAGAGGGTGAGAAAGTGAGAGCGTGAGCGTTCACGCCGCTTTTGTCATCCAGATGGGAACCGCAATATCTCAGAACAAGTCGCTTTTGTCATTGCCGCAGGCAATCTCTGCGTCATACATGAAACCACCTCTGACACAGAGGTTGCCTGCGGCAATGACAAAGCGGCACACAGCGGGGCTTACAACTCAAACAATTCAAACCAATCAAACCAAAACCAAGCCCACCAAACCAAAGTATAAAATCACCTAAACAAGATTGTTATGAACTGTTACAGAATTGCTGCAGCACTACTGCTCGGCCTAAATTTCCTTTGCCTTTCCAATACCTTTGCGCAAGCACAAGTGAGCGGAAAAATCACCGATGCGAAGAACCTGCCACTTCCTGGCGCTTCCGTTTTGCTCTTGAATGCAGCGGATTCTAGCCTAACCAAAGGCAATATTTCCAATGATGATGGAACGTTTCGACTGGATGAAATTGCTGGGGGAGACTACCTGCTTAGGATCACTATGGTAGGGTTTGCAGAGTACCTATCAAGTGTTTTTACAGTAGAAAATACTGGGCGTAAGTCATTGGAAACCATTGTGTTGAACGAAGAAGCTGCACAACTAAAAGAGGTGCAGGTAGTGGCCAAAAAGCCGTTTTTCGAACAGAAGATTGACCGGATGAACATCAACGTGGCAGCAAGCAGCGTGAATGCCGGGGGCAATGCCTTGCAGGTGCTACAACGTTCGCCGGGTGTGCTGGTCAACAAGCAGTCGAACAGCATTTCGATGAGTGGCAAAAACGGTGTCATTATCATGATTAATGGCAAAATCAGCCAGTTGCCGCCCGACGCCATTATTTCGCTGTTGGAAGGCACTTTGGCGGATAATATTGAACGCATTGAACTTATCCATACACCGCCTGCCAGTTTCGATGCACAGGGCAGCGCTGGTGTCATCAATATTGTGCTGAAAAAAACGGCGGATGCGGGAATGAATGGCAGCTTTTCCATCAACGGCGGATATGGCAGACGAGAGAAGTATGGCACAGGCTTGAACCTAAACTTCCGGAAGGGAAAACTTAACCTCTTTGGCAATTATTCCATGCAGTTTGACCACAATCCGCAGAATTTCACCAATTACCGTGGCATTCGGCGGGATGGAAATTTCATCGAAACAGATGGTAGCAGTCGGCGCTCACCAGACCTTTGGACGCAGAACGGGCGCTTTGGGGCTGATTACCAACTGACCGAAAAAACGACAGTGGGCGTTCTGGGAAGTTATTTTGACCGTTACTGGGATATGGACGCAGAAAACAAGATTTTTCACCGTACCAATGGCATCCAAGATAGCGTGACCCGCATGTACACTCATGAACTTAATCGCTGGCATTCACTGGCCGGGAATTTTAATATACAGCATAAATTCAATGAAAATCAAACCCTCAGTTTTGACGCTGATTATATTGATTATTATATCAAAAACCCCAGTGAATACCGATATTTTACAGAATTCAATGATGGGGAAACAGGAGATGAACATCAATTGCGTCTGACAAAGGACACCCCCATCAACATTGCCGTTGCAAAGGCAGATTATACACAGTCATTCAAGAATGAGACGCAATTGGAGGCGGGATTAAAATTCGCACAATCGAATTTTGACAATGATGTGCGGGTGGAAAACCTTGAATCCACTGGCTGGATGGCCGACTCTATGTTGACTTCCCGCTTTAAATTAACAGAAGATATAGCTGCCGCATATAGCTCCATATCTTTTAAATTAAATGACAAAACAGATATGAAGCTGGGATTAAGATATGAATATACGAACACCAACCTTGGCTCCGAAGAACAGCCGAATGTGGTGGACAGAAAATATGGTTCTTGGTTTCCGAGCGTATATTTAATGCGGAAAATCAATGATGACCAAAGCATCAATCTATCCTATAGCCGCCGCATATTCCGCCCAGGATTTACGCAACTTGCACCCTATCTTATTTTTTACGACCCGAGCACTGTTTCTGGTGGAAACCCTTCCTTGCAACCTGCGTTTGTCCATGCCATCCGCAGCGATTATCGTTATAAGGTTATCGGGTTAACGGTAGAGTACAACAAAGAGACTGAGTCAATGCGAGACTTACCACATGTGGACGTGGAGCATAATTCACACATCACCTATCCTGAAAATAATGGATCCACACAGACATTATACGCCATGATTAATGGAGCTTTTCAACCCACAAAATGGTGGGAAACACAGAACAATATGTTCTTGGTTTGGCAAGGATTTGATGTAGAATTGGAAGGTAAAAACTATGATTATAATTCTTATTTTCTGGGGGTAAATTCAAATCATAGCTTCAAATTGCCAAGTAAATTCTCCATTGACCTCTCCGCATTTTTCATTACCGCCAACCGCTACGGTGCAACCAAATACCAGCCAAACGGGACGCTAAATGCTGGTATTTCAAAAGACTTTGGCGATAAATGGGGCAAAATTACGCTCAATTGCAATGACATCTTCCAGACCAACAATTACCGTGGCACTACTCGGCAAGACGACCAAAACCTCTACGTGAAATCCGGCTACCTACAAGCTGAACGGGTTTTTATGTTGACTTGGAGCGGGCAGTTTGGAAACCGGAAACTGCGGGAAGCTAGGCAACGGTCTGGTGGAGCAGATGAGGAAAGAAGGCGGCTGTAAACATCTACCCTCTCATTAAAATAATACTAAGATTCGGCTTAATAATTTGTGATACAAAAAATCCTGCCCGGCCTATGCCCCGGGCAGGATTACAATTTAAAACCGACTGAATTTTATCCTTTTTTCAAGCCTTCCTTGTCTGGCTTGCCCTTCTGTTTGCCATGTTCGCCACGTTTAGCTTTTTGTTCTGCTTTCATTTGCTCCCATTTGGCAGCTTGATCTTTCGTGAGCACTTTGCTGATTTCAGCGTTATGGGCTTTTCGAAGATCTCGGTTAGCAGCTTTCTTCTTGCTTTTGTCGTCCGAAGGATTGGCCGCATCATGGTTGGCTCTTGCCTTTTCCGCATACTTCAGATTGATGGCTTTGATTTTGGCAGCTTGATCGGCGTTGAGTCCCAATTTTTCAGTCATCATGGCCGTTTCCCGCTCAGCACGTTGGGTAGGGTCGGATGGTCGACCGCCCATTTTGCCCCTGCCCTGACCCTGGCGTTCTGCTTTAATTTGCTCCCACTTGGCAGCTTGTTCCTTTGTGAAAACCTTGCTCAATTCGGCCTGCTGTTCCGTCCGCATAGCCTTGTGTGCTTCCTTCATTTTAGCCTTGTCGCCAGCATCTTTATTGGCAAAGTCGGCCTTCGCCTTTTCAGCGTACTTTAAGTTGATGGCCTTGACTTTAACTACTTGGTCGTTGCTGAGACCAAGTTTTTCGGTCATCATGGCAGTCTGTTTTTCGGCACGCTTGACCGGGTCAAATTCGTGGCCACCTTTTTTCTGAGCTTGGACAGCAGTGAATGCGAACGCTAGCAAGATGGCTAGCAGGACTGATTTCTTAAGCATTTTCATAATTATAGATTTTGATTGTTTGATTTAAAAATGATGGAACAAAGCTGCGAGGAAACGTCCTGCGCCACCAATTTATTCAATGAACACCAAATATTTATCCATGAACAAAGCACCTAAGTAGGTATTCCTGAGCAAAATAGTTTTCGTTGATAAATTGGCTTCGTTCATGGATAAAACTTTGGCGCAAACGCAGCATTTGTCCACATTTGCCGCATGAACCTACAGTTGCAAAAGAACACGGTACTGCAAATCCTCTTCTGGGGAAGTTTCTGGGTACTCGTCCCGGTACTACTTTCCGGTGACTGGGGAAGGGCAGACCGCTTCATTGTTCGCAACCTCGTGGTACTGGTCGGCATTAGCTTAATTGTCTGGGCAAACCTGGAATTGCTGCTCCCCCGACTTTTTTTTCAAAACAAACAACTAGCCTACGTGCTCGCAGGCACTGGCCTGTTGCTGGCCGTCGTGTGGCTGGTTGACTGGGACATGGCACCTTGGGCAGACTATTTTCACCATCCTCCAATCAAGGGAAAATTCAACGACCGGGACGGCCTATCTGCTCGGCAATGGATGCGGATACTCAGCGAAGCCATGCCCTATTTCACGGCATGGATTGGCAGTTCGCTCTTCGAAACAGCTGCATACGCCCGGCGGAAAGAAAAGGAAATGGCCGTTTTGCGAAGCGAAAAACTGGAATCGGAATTAAAATTCCTGAAATCCCAGGTCAACCCGCATTTCTTGTTCAATGCCTTGAACAATATCTACACCCTGTCTGTCCTGAAATCGGATGCTGCACCGGAAAACCTGCTCAAGCTCTCCGCCATGCTGCGCTACGTTTTATACGACTGCAAGGAGGCAACAGTGCCGCTGGGCAAGGAAATTGAGTACCTGCGGCATTTCATAGACCTGAACCTGCTCAAGGACAGCCGTGGAATGAACGTGAAGGCTCATTTGGACGAAAGCCGCCCGAACCTGCGCATCGCACCGATGCTCTTCCTGCCCTTCGTAGAGAATGCGTTCAAGCACAGCAAAGTCGAGGATTTGGCAAAAGGCTGGATTGACATTCAACTAGAAACGGCAGAAAACACTGTTGTTTTGGAGGTGAAAAACAGTTTGCCGAAGGAGAATTTTACCAAAAACGAAGTTGGGGGCATCGGGTTAGAGAATGTGCGGCGCCAGTTGGAATTGCTGTATCCTGACAGACATGAATTAACGATTTTGAAGGAAGACGGCGTTTTTTCAGTACACCTAAAATTGTCACTAGCTAACTGACAAATGACGAAATTTAACTGCCTTGTTGTGGATGACGAAGAGCTGGCCCGTGACCTGCTCGAAAACTATATCGTCAGGTTGCCGCATTTGGCACTGTTGGGCAAATGCCGTGACCCCTTTGAGGCACTTGACGCCCTAAGTTCACAGGCTGTAGATTTGCTTTTCCTCGACATCCAGATGCCAGGTATGACGGGCATGGAGTTCCTTCGGACGCTAAAAAACAAGCCGCTAGTGGTATTTACTACGGCCTATTCCGAGTTTGCCCTGGAAAGCTACAATGTAGATGCCACGGACTACCTGCTGAAGCCATTTTCTTTTGAGCGTTTTGTGCAGGCAGTGAATAAGGCAACTGACATATTAGCGCTCCGTAAAGCTGCCGCTGCTGGGCCAGTGGCGCTGGAACCGGCAGTGGGAGCACCCGTACCCAAGGGTTTTATTTTGGTGAAATCGGAACACAAAGTCCATCGCCTGCGCTACGAAGATATTTCCTACGTCGAGGGTATGCGGGAATATGTGGCCTACCACACCCCACAAGGCCGCATTTTATCACTGAACTCCCTCAAAAGTTTAGAAGAAGAACTGCCCTCAGACCAGTTTTTGCGGATACACAAATCGTATATTGTAGCGGTGGATAGAATCAGCGCCATTGAAGGAAATCAAGTGGTGATCGGAAAGGAAAAACTGCCGATTGGGGCTAGCTACCGTGAGGTGGTAATGGAAAGGCTGATGTAAGACAGAAGGCTTTTGTAGCACCCGCTGGCTTATTCTGGAACTCATCGCTGCCATCCAGCACAAACCCCTACCCTCGTTCCCAATGAGCCAAACTGCCTTTTCGTGAAGGCAGACCGCAAGGTCGTCAAAGTGGTTTTAGAGGAAATACTTTACGTGGAAGGCGTGAAAGATTACGTCAAAATCGTATTGCCAACGCAAAAAATCACTACTAAAATTTCCATTGGAAACTTCCTTAAGGAACTACCAGAAGACCGCTTCGTGCAAGTGCACAAATCTTTTATCGTAGCCAAAAACAAAATCAGCGCCTACACTGCACACGATGTGGAAATTGGGGAATTTGAAATACCTATCGGGCGGGTTTACAAGGAGGTGTTTTTGAAAACTATTGGCTCAATGCCAGTATCAGGGAAATGAGTCATGTCGGTGAACATCCACCAAATGCAACGGTTCAACTTATAAACCCCTTGGCCATTTAACCTAAGCTTTCAGGCTAAAATGCCGTTCCGAACGGCACCTAAAACCTACAAAAAAGTTCCGGAATGGAGTTTTGTCCTGACAACTTTTCAAAAAGAAATCGACATGAAAAATTTCATTCATTCCACCGCTACTTGGGCTTTGACCGCCCTGTTTTTCCTGATTTGCACCAATGCTTTTTCGCAGGTAACCACCACTTGGAAGGGAGGCACACCTGGCATGGAAAACGACTGGAACTGTGCCAAGAACTGGAGCAATTACAAAGTACCGGATGCTTTTTCCAATGTCATTATCCCCGATGTTTCCACCACTACGCAGGCTACACCTTTGATCAGACAGGGGCGTGCGGAAGTGAACACCTTGTACTTGGATTCAAACGCCAACTTAACGATTGACGAGTCAGCCCAATTGGTCATCCATGAATCAGAAGGAAGTTTTATCCCCGATAATATCCGCTGCAAGGATTTGCTATGGTTCCTCAACGAATCAGAAGGACATAGCACCAAGCAAAGCACGGCCAGTCTGAAATAGGCGATCCACTTAATAAAAAAGCCCCGGCAGTTTACAACAAAACTGCCGGGGCTTTTTTACACGGTTCGATAACCTTATTTCTCTATCGAAATTTTGCTCAACAGCTTCAAGTTCGACCTGTCGTTGAAATCGTATTGGTAGAACCCGTCTTCGCCGATGACCATGGCTACATTATTGTTGCCAGGCAGCGAAATTACGTCCTGCGCAAAGAAATTATCGGCCTTGTCCAACAGGTGGTTACCTACGGTTTCAGGGTCAGTATTGTCATAAATCTCTAAACCGTATCTGCCTTCGCAAAGTAGCAGGCTGTTGCCTTTGACGGAAAGACCATGTGGGTTTTTCATCGAAAACGATTTCTTCAGAATGGGGTTTGTTAGGTCAGTAATGTCAATAACATCAAGTTGGTTGGGGCCTGCGCCACAGGCACTTCCGTCCCAGAGCGTTACGTAGGCATGGTTGCCATGGACAAAAACGGGGTCGCAGGCACGGGCATGCTCAAAAACACTGAGTTGGACTGGGTTCAACGGGTCGCTGTTGTCGTAGATGTACATGCCCACGTTCGAACCGACGAAGAGCTTGTCGCCGTAAGGGAAAAGGGTTTCGAGATGAACGCCAATGGGTACTGTGGTTGCGGGTGTCGGACTGGTGGGTTGTTTCACATCGTAGATGCTCAGGTCATAACCATCGTGCTGGATGGTGTAAAGATAATCGCCGATGATGGTGAAATGTGACAGTGAGCCGCCGGTACCGACATTTGAACTGCTGTTGCTTTCGGCAGAAGAGCTTAATGCTGCGTCAAAAGCAACATCGTTGGCAAAGCCGCCGCCACGTTTAACCCAACCGCCATTGAACTCATACAGACTGGACTGGTCGTCGCAACTCATTTCCTCCGTCACCTGGGTTTCTTTGTACTCCACAATGATCTGGTTATTGGCAATGTCCATCCAAAGCGGCTGCAACACGTTTTCGGCACGGCCCTCCACCACAAAGTTGTTGAGGTTTATGACCAGCAAATCCACGTAACTATTGGCAAAAAGATAGCCGTCCTTGATAGCAAGATCAGTGATGCCTGGCACTTTGATAAAGTCTGTGTTCAATGGGTTGGCGGGGTTGCTGTTGTCAATCACATGGATACCCTCTGCCTTTTCCACAACGAACATCCGGTTGTTGTAGTAATTGATCTGGCCTGGGCTTTTAAGTTCCCTCGGTGCTTCCCGCACGGCGGTGCCGCTATGAACTTCATCCAAGGTCTTGTAAACGGGGTCAATGCGGGTATAGGTAACGGTTCGCTGGCATTTGTCCTTGATACAGCTCTGAAAGGTCAATGCTGACAAGGAAAGCAGCAGTAGCAGTGAAAAATTCTTCATGATTTTTAGCATTTGATTTGGTTGAAAATTTGGCTTCAACAAGAAACGAGGGCGCCTCTTTTCTTCAATTTTGAAGACAGCGGAGCAGGTGGAAGTGGTTGGGTAAGCTGAAATTATTGGTATGAATCATAGCTTTTAGTGTTCACTATTTTTGGTCAAACTTATCAGAGAATTGGAAACCTTGTTCCTGTTCAATTGGTATTCCTCATAGGAAATAATGCCCTTCAACTGATTGTTGTTGTTTCGGGTGTTTTGCGAAGCGATGCTGAGGAGCGTTTCGATGTTTTCGTTCCGGTGTTTTTTTAGGATTATCATTTCTTCAATAACTTTCTCAAGGTCATCATCAGCGATTTTCTCCAGCCAAGTTGTGCGGTTTGCCGAGGTGGTCAACTTAGCATACGCATCTTTTTTCTCCTCGACCGTTTGACCATCACTTATCCATATATTCGACAGTTCGTAAAAATTTAATTCATTAATCCAATTAAAGGTATAAGCCAGTACAATCACGGAAAGCGGCAATGCTGGCCCAATGATTATACTGTTCATGTGTACAAATTTACCTTCGATGAGGCCATCAGGTTGGTGTATTTGCAGCAAGATAAATATGCTAAAATATCCCACAGTTATAAGCGCAATAAAATTAAGCCCTCGACGAATAAAGTAACGTATAATCAAGGTACCTAAAAATAAAAGCGCCAATACACTGAAAGCAATGTCCAAGTAATATACCAACTGGAGGCCATTGGCTACTGAAATCGCAATGATCCAAGCCAAACCAGCGTACATGACACCATTTTTCCAATAAACATTCGTAACAATTTTATCGACCACACTTGTGCCTAAGGAAAAATAGGATAATGACCATAAATAACACATGCTGATTAAACCAGAAATAATAAGATAGGTCTGCTGGTTGGAAAAATAGACAGAAATGACCCCAATTAAAAAATATAGCAAATTAGCGATGGACAAATATACTAGCCCATTTCCATCTTTATTGTTTGCCTTGATCTTACTTCTTGAGATTGCCCAAAAATAAATAAGGATAAAGAAAATCAATAAGCAAAATGAAGACAAAACCAGCCTATTCTTCATATCGGAAGATAGTCCATTAATATTAAAAAAGTCGAGTATGGCTTGCATATCAATAATTTCTAGTTGGGCATTCTCAAAACCTTGGTATAGTGAAATATGGTGCGAGTGTAAAGTCACTCGCACCATAATTTACATCAATTTTTCATCACGACCACCACTTTACGGCGGGCAGTGCTTACTTCCGTAATTTGCACGAAATAGGTGCCAGCAGGCAACGCAGCGCATGCAATCTGGGAATTGTCTGTGGCAACGGCATTCGCTATGGTTTGGCCAAACACATTTACCAGTTTTACTTCATAACCAGTAGCAGGAAGGTTCTCCAAGCGGATTCTGTCTGAGAACGGGTTCGGGTAAACTTGGATATTCAGCTCTGCCAATTCATCGGTACCTGTCATCAGGTCTTGGCCATCGCAGTCTTCGTCAATACCATTATTGGCAATTTCTGTGGCGCCTGGGTAGATGGTAGCGCTGCTGTCGTCACAGTCGTCAGCATTTGCCACGTAATCCGTTGGGGCATCACAGGCCTGCTGGGTGGCAGATGCCGAGCCAAAGCCGTCACCATCCGAGTCGAGGTAGAAAGTGTTCAGCACACCTTCATCGACTTGACCATCGCAGTTATCGTCGAGACTGTTGCAGATTTCAGCTGCACCGGGGTAAACGGAGGCCGCATTGTCATCGCAGTCATCGCTGTTGGCCACATAGCCAGTCGGAGCATCGCAGGCCGAAGCCGTCATTGCGGAGCCACCAAATCCGTCACCGTCCGAATCGAGGTAAAAAGTATTCAAAACACCTTCATCTGTAGCACCATCACAGTTATCGTCAAGGCCGTTGCAAATTTCAGTGCCGCCAGGGTTTATGTCGGCATTGGTATCGTCACAGTCGTCGCTGTTCGGAACATATCCGGTCGGTGCCGAACAAGCGAGTTGCGACATAGCTGCCGCCCCAAAACCATCTCCGTCTGCGTCAAGGTAGAACGTGATGAGCAAGCCTTCGTCCGTCAGGCCGTCGCAGTTGTCGTCAATACCGTTGCAAACCTCTGTAGCACCGGGGCCAATGTCAGCATTGGTGTCATCACAGTCATTGCCGAAGGCAACATAATCGGTTGGCGCATCACATGCCTGCACCGTCATCGCTGAGTTACCAAAGCCATCGCCATCACCATCGAAGTAAAAAGTAGTTACCAAACCCTCGTCCGATTGGCCGTCGCAGTTTTCATCAAGTCCGTTGCACAGCTCAATTGCTGCTGGATTTATGTCAGCATTGGTATCATCACAATCCCCATCAAGCAGCACGTAGTCCGTACCAGGCGATTGGCAGTCATTGAGGGCAGTGCCCGTTCCAAAACCATCACCATCGGCGTCCAAAAAATAGTCCTGATAAGTGATATTGTCATCAATGGTTCCGTTGCAATCGTTGTCCACGCCATCGCAGGTTTCGACGGCATCAGGATAAATCGCCTCGTTTGTCTCATCGCAATCGCCGGTCGTGGCCGTCAATTCATCCTCCAAGTAATAGTCAGCGGGCCGCAGACAAGCCGCCAGTGAGGTGCCGTCCCCGTAGCCATCTCCGTCAGCATCTGCGTACCAAATTTGGCCAGGGAATTCGTTTTCGTTGTTGTCGTTGCAATCATCCGCATTGTCCACGTAGTCAACGGGCGCCGAGCAAGCCTGAATTGAAGTCAGCGGGCTTCCGAAACCATCACCATCCGCATCGAAAAAGTAGGTGGATAGCAGGCCTTCGTCAATTTGGGTATTGCAATTATCGTCGATGCCATTGCAAACCTCCGTGGCGTCAGCGTTGACATCGGGGTTGTTATCGTCGCAATCCCCACCTATCAGGACATAGTCGGCTGGTGGTGAACAGGCCAATTGTGACATCGTCAAGTCTCCAAAGCCATCACCATCGCTATCCAAATAGTAGGTGGTTAGCAAACCCTCATCTACCTGCCCATCGCAGTTGTCGTCGATACCGTTGCAAATTTCCGTGGCACCAGGATTAACGGAAGCGTTGGTGTCATCGCAATCCACGTCAGAAGCAAAGCCATCCCCGTCATCATCGGTGACCGATTCAAAGCGGATATTATCCACTAGAAAATAGTTGTCGTTATTGGTTGTCGTGAAAATCAGCAAGGAAAAAGTGTCAACCGGGAAATTGGGATCATTGACATGAATCGGGTAGGTAAAAGTTGTGTAATCAACGTTTCCATCCATGATGATAGAATCCAAGAAATAGCCCGCCAATGTATCCAAAGCTGCTTGGTCGGTTTGGAGGGGTGGCAAATTTTCATCATAGGCACCGAAGATATACAGGGTATCGGCACTTGTGCCAACGTGCTTGATGTCAATCTTGGCAATGTCAGCGATTTCTGAGCAGGCATGGTTGGTGTAAATATCGCAGACGTTGATTTCAGGGTCATTCTTCAGTTTGACCGCATACTGCCCAGAACTGGCATCCGTTGATTTTTCCATGCCCCAAAAAGTCACAGGATCATTTTGAAACATGTCAAATGTATAAGGGTCACCAATGAATTCAATCAAAAAGAAAGTTATGAAAAACCTCACCGTAGAAATATGTTCGGTGGGGGTCTCTATGTTCCGTTCAACGTTGTTAAACTCTAAAGGGAAAGTTTGCCAATCCTCGAAGTCTCCGTTGATGTAGGTACACTGGGCACTTGCAAAAATGCTAGTGAAAGAAAGAAGTAAAGCGAGTAAAAATGTTTTTTTCATTGAAAAAATTTTTGATTAAAAATGGTTCAGCACAACGGCTTTTGTTGGCGAAGGTAGCAAGGAAATAGCGTAAATCAGATAACAAAAACCAGAATAGGAAGCAGTCCGTCGTTGATTCAGCGTTCCACATTTAACCCACCGTTCCCGAACTTTTTATGGCCGAATATTTCCCCTTCAAACGGAGGAACTTTATTTCAAAAAAATGATAGGAGATGAATGCCACAATAAGTGTTGATATCAGTACCGAAAGATAAACCATAAAATAGTTGCTGGGGCTTGAAGCGTTATTAAAGGAAATTATTTTTGATAAATAGTATATTATCAGTGGATGAAAAACGTAAATCCCATACGACACTTTACCTATTTGATCAAACAGGTGATTTTCCAGATTAACTACTCTGTTTACTTTCTGAACTTGGCCAATAATGAGGACAACAGCGACCAAAGAAATAAGCTCATTGTCTATAAAAGATGCCACATGAAACTTATTAATTGCAGCAAGAAAGATTATACCCAAAGCCAGCATCTGCATGGGTAAGCTGTTGGTTAACCTTAAAAAAAGTTCATTCCTTTGAAAAAAGAGAATAGCCGCCACTGCACCCATCAACATACAATGAAACCTTGTTACATGTACTGCTAAATATGGCAAATGAACCTCACCGTTGCACAAGTATAAATCATAGAACTTAAAGCAGCATTTGAGCGAAAATATAAAAACAGCCAGCAACACCGTAGTTCGCAGCAAGTCTTGCCTTTTTTTGACAACCCAAGGCCAAAAGGAATAAAACTGTTCCTCCACACCCAATGACCAATAATGCCCTAAAAAAGGGAATGTGGTGCCCAAAATAAAGGGAATATTTGCCATCAAGAAAACATAGAAAAGAAGAATATCAATTCCAAAAGTGACATTAAAAATGAGACAGGTCAACAAGCTTAAAACAAGATAAAGATAATAGAGTGGCCATATCCTTAAAATTCTTCTGACATAAAAATGCCTGATATTGATTTCACCATACTGTTTTTCCTGCAAAAGAAGATAGGTGATGAGGAACCCGCTCAAAACGAAAAAAATTGTAACGCCAAACTGCGCCAATAATGTCGAAGCAGGTTTGCCATCAGTGCGAGTACCGAAAATATAGGAGTCAAGCCCAAAATCCGTTAGCCGCTGTGTAGTATGTGAAAATAAAACAGCAATTGCGGCGATTGCCCTTAATCCATTTAACCCACTAAAATGCAAAACCTTTCCAAGCGCTTTTTCCATTTCATCCAATTTGGCGGATCGAACACCCTATCCAAGTAGCAAGCAGCACTTATTTTCCCAAAAAATCCCGGATCATTGGCAGTTCAACCGAGGGTTCTTCCACTTGCGGGTTGTGGCCGCTGTGCTCAAACATCACAAAGGTTGCCTGTGGGCAATATTCCTTGTATTTGACCATCATCCTAGGAACAGCCACCCGGTCGTAACGCCCAGCCACAATGAGGATGGGCATCTTCAGGCTCTTCAAATCCTTCCGATAATCAAAGGTGCCGATGTCGCTGCCAACGATGAAATCACCGTCCTTCCCCACCATTTGATAATATAATTCAGCGTTAAAAGAATTGGGATATGGCTTGCGTCCTCTTGCCCGGAATTTATCGGGATTATAGGCATATAGAAAGCCATAAGGAACCCGACCATAGATTTCCTGATGAATTGAGTCGCTTGAAATATTACCTTGTTCCCGCACGGTCATCAATGTGTCCCATACTTCCGGATAATTGGTCATTATTTCATGGTTGCAATTATCATCATTGGCCTGCCACATGAGGTAGCTGTGAAAAGTATTGGCCAGTATTAAATGCTTAACGTGTTGAGGGTATTTGATGGCATAACCCTGCGCTACTACCCCACCGTACGAGTGCCCAAGGATATTGATCTGCGCAAATCCCATTGCTTTGCGCAAGCCTTCCAAATCCTCAATATCGTTGTCCAGCGAGTATTCAGTTGGGCTTTTTGCCACATCGGATTTTCCCCGGCCATATCCATCAAAATAGACCAACGTTGAATTAACGCTTAGGGAATCAAAGCTACGCAACCCGTAATGTGTACCGCCCGGCCCCCCAGCGATGAAGAACAAGGGATCCCCTTTTCCGAAGCTGACCGTCCAGATTTTGTGGCCGTTTACCGTGTAATATTTTCCGTCGGTCTGGCTATCAGGGAATCCCTGCGCTTGCATGGCGCAGCTCAGCAATAATAGCAAATAAAGTAGGATGCCTTTTTTCATGCGTTCAATTTAGGTTGAATTAAACGCCAAAGTTAAAAAGACTGCCGATATCGAAGTTCAGACCCGAAGCGAGCCCCGAAAACCCCGTGCGGCATAGTATGACTCCGCCCCATTGTGGTACAGGAAAACCGTATCATAGCGGCGGTCGCAAAAGACGGCACCGCCAAGTTTCCTAATGTTTTCGGGCGTTTTCACCCAGCTCGACGTTTTTAAGTCGAATTTTCCCAGTTCTTGAAGCGACCGGTATTCTTCTTCCGACAATAGCTCGGCACCCATCGAAGCCGCCACTTCCAACGCATTATCCGCTGGTTTATGTTCTTTCCTCGACTCCCAAGCCGCACGGTCGTAGCAAAGGCTACGGCGGCCTTTTGGGCTTTCCGCTGCGCAATCATAGAAAATGTACTCACCCGTTTTTTTATCCTGGCCAACGACATCCGGCTCACCGCCCGTTTCTTCCATGATGGAAAGCGACCAGCATTTTGTTGGATTTGCTTCCAATTTTGCCAGCACATCCGCCCATTTCATCCCTGAATGGCGGCTCATGTTTTTTTCAAAACGTATTTTGAGGGTTTTGAGCAGTTCTTCGCTTTGGGCAGCGGTCAGTGTTTTATCCTTGTTCATTTTCTTTTATTTTTTAATTAATGGTTGTTGAAATGAGTGTCCGGTCTGATGGTCTAAAATACCATGATACCACGGTTAAAACCAGCAATAATGTCGGCCCAAAATACTCCTTGGCAGCATCGGCTACGGCAAAATGGGAAATAATGGCACCAGTCATGGTAAAGAAAAAGCCCGCATAAGCCCATTCTTTTAGCAACGGGAGCTTGGGCACAAGCACCGCCACCACGCCCAATAGTTTCCATATCCCAATAATCATGAGAAAATAAAGCGGATACCCAAGCCGCTGCATCAATTCCACCTCTTTGTCCATTTTTATTATTTGCACAATACCTGTGGAAGTCATGCCTAAAGCCAGCCATAGTGTGGCAATCCAATAAATGATTTTATCCCGTTTATTCATGTTTTGTTATTTTATATGGTTGAAATAATCCTGCAAACGATTATGCGCCATATTGATGCCCTGCCGGAATGGCATTTGCAGCATTTGGTCACGGTCGGCCACTGATTTATAGATGATATGCATGGTGAGCTTGCTCGTGTCAGTGGTCATTGATTCAAAGCTCAAAAACTCCAATTGCACCGGAAATGGCGTACCCTCCATTTCAAAAGTCCGGGTGATTTTCTGCTCCGGCTCAAACTCATGGATGGTACCGTTGAACAAATGCTTGTTGCCCATCGGGTCGGTGGTCTCGAATTGGTAGCTGCCGTGCCGTTGGTTTTCCAATTTCAGCACTTTCGTACCCATCCATTGCTCCACGATTTCCGGTTCAATGTAAGCCCTGAAAAGCAGGTTCAAGGGCAGTTCGAACTCCCTCGTAATCACCAGTTCCTGCTTGCCGTCTTCGGCATGGACGTTTGTTTTTTGCTGCATGTTTCCTTATTTGAATTTTTTCATGACGGCTTCCAATTTATTAAACCTATCGTCCCACCTCTGTCGGAACGGCTCAATGAAATCAGCGACTTCCTTCATTTTTTTAGCATTGATATGGTAGAAAATCTCCCGCCCGTTCTGCTCCTGTTGCAGCAGTTCGCATTCAGTTAGGATTTGTAGATGCTTGGAAACGGTCGGCCTCGCTGTATCAAAATTGGAGGCAATTGCCCCGGCGGTCAGGGATTGCGTAGCGACCAAAAGCAGGATGGCCCGTCGGGTCGGGTCGGCGATGGCTTGAAAAACGTCACGTCTCAGGTTCATTGTGTAGCTATTTGACTACAAATGTATGTGTAGTTATTTGGCTACGCAAATTCTATGTAAAGATTTTTTGAAGAACAGTTAAAATTAACAGCAGCGCAGCATTGAACCTTGCAGTTGCAAGGCGGCAAAAATGCTTGCCCTTGGCGTGCAACAAGGTTGCATAAACGAGGGAACTCTCGAAGGGGACTTTAGAGTCGCTGTACTGAACGCTTACTGAAAGAAGGGGAATATTTAGGAGAAACAGCTTCCTACAATTTTTCAACGTCAACAATTTTGAAAAAATCCCTGTCAAATATCCTGAAATACAGCCATGCAGGGTACCAATTGTAATAAGGCCATATTTTCTTCAAGGAATTCTGCTCGGTAGTATATGCCAGCATAGCCTTCTTTTTCTGTTCAGCATAAGGTGAAATGTCAAACTGCACATCCGGCAATGGCATCCCGTCGCATTCATACACTTTTTTGGCAGCTACGTATGCTGGCATTTTTCCAATTACCCGCTCAGCAAGTGACGGAGCAAACACCGCCTGGTAAATCCTTTTTACGCTGAAGCCATCGTCGTTTTTGTGCGCCCGGCAATAATTTAAAACCGATTGGCTCACCACAACATGGTCAGGATGGCCATATCCACCCACCTGACTGTCAAGGGTGAAAAGGACTGACGGTTTATACTGTTCGATATAGTCGCCAATATATTTCGCCAACGAGTCCAGTTTATAATTTACTGGGAAATCACTGTACGGCATGGGCATATACGGTTTTTCCGTTTGCATATCGTTCCTGAAATTAAAATCAATCGGGTCAACACCGGCAAAACCTTGTATTATGGCCACCCGTTGCAAATCGGTTTTGCGTATGGAGTTCCTGTCTCTGATTTCTTCACTGTACTTTCCGCCTTCCTGGTAAAAACACATTTCCCGAATTTTCCAATCCTCTTGGCAAAGTTTGGTCATGGTGCCACAACTTCCCACCATATCATCATCGTGGGCCACAATTATCAAAGCTGTTTTATTGGCCTCATTTTGCAAATAAGTGTCCGATGGATAAGTCTCTGTCGCAGATAAGGTCGTCAAGTAAAATACATGCGCTCCAATGCCAATCAACACAACCAATAGTAGGTAAGTCAAGTTTTTCATTCGTTTTTTCATGCTCAATTTTTGATGAGAAAGGCTAAACGATTTTCAAATCCGCTTCGTATGTCCAAGTCCAAAAAGAAGGGCCAAAGGGAAAGGAAATGGTTGTGGAGATTGGTTGTATTTGGTCGAATGAACGTCGGAGAGGTTTTGAGCCTCGCCAATGTTTGAATCGATGAAGTACCCTAACTTTCCCCATAAACCATCACCATCCAAACAAACTATGAAGCCATCGGCAATGGCTCCGGCATCACCATCTGCTGGGCAGCCAAGTAGCTTACTCAGGCACTTTACTCAATAGCATTTCGATTCCTTCCTTTGTTGAAACCATTCTATAAAATAGTTGGTCGTCACTGAGAGAAAGTACATACCCGTGCATGCTCGGCGCTCCCCGTGAATCTATACCTATTTTTATTCTAAAACCAAGGGAAGAATTTCGGATTACATCATTGGCATTAAGCTGAATGGCTTTTTTGCAAAAATTGGCACCATGCTGCGTTTCGGCAGGAATCCATTTACCTTCGACATAGCCCATATCAACAATTGAATTTACCAACTCGCCAACATATTCCTCTTTCCACCAAATAAAAAGTGGTTCCGATTCCATAATTATTATTTAATTCAGCAATTTACTGTTCAAAATATGCAGTGACAAATTTAGCTTAATCCCCACCACCACCCACATCTCAGTGCCTACACAGCCAAGTAGCTTTGGCTCGACCTAACCCGCAAATTTATATCTTGCCGCCAAACTTAATCTTAAACTACCAGTTACTCCTGTACAGTGTCAATCGACAATTCAATCAAAAAATTCATTTGAAATAAACCTATGGAATATAGAAAACTAGGCAAGACCGATTTAGAGGTGAGCAAAATATGCCTCGGCACCATGACCTGGGGGCAGCAAAACAGCGAAGCTGAGGCCCACGAACAGATGGACTTTGCGCTGGAACAAGGCATTAATTTTTTCGATACCGCAGAGCTGTACGCCATACCTTCCACGCAGGAAAACAACGGCCTGATAGAGACTTATGTTGGTTCATGGTTCAAGAAAACAGGCAAACGGGAGCAGGTCATACTTGCCACCAAAATCACGGGGCCACGGGCCGACCTTCATTTTATCCGCAACCACGAACTTGATTTTTCCAAAAAACAGATCAATTTGGCGCTGGAAGGTAGCCTGCGACGATTGCAAACGGACTACGTGGACATTTACCAACTGCATTGGCCGCAACGCAAGACCAACACCTTCGGCAAACTGGGCTTCCGGCACGAGCCCACCGACGCTTGGGAAGACGATTTCTTGGAGGTTTTGGAAACGATGAGTGGTTTAGTGAAGGCTGGGAAACTGCGGCATTTTGGCCTCTCCAACGAAACGCCGTGGGGGCTGATGCACTGCCTCCAACTAGCCGAAAAACACGGCTTGTCGGCCCCGGTCAGCATCCAAAACCCGTACAACCTCCTCAACCGGACCTTTGAAATTGGCTTGGCCGAATGCGTCGTTCGGGAAAACTGCGGGATGATGGCCTATTCGCCGCTGGCATTTGGACTGCTTTCCGGCAAATACCACCGAAAATCGGATACCCCCAGCGACCGTCTCAACCAGTTCAAAAACTTGGCCCGGTACAACAACCCCCTGGCTTGGGCCGCTACTGAAAAATACCTGGCCTTGGCCGAAAACCACGGCTTGAACTTGGTGGAAATGGCCTTGGCCTTTGTGACACAACAGCATTTCACCACCTCAAACATCATCGGTGCAACGAATATGGCGCAGTTGAAAGCTGATATTAAATCGGCGGAACTGGTTTTGTCTCCCGAAATCCTAATGGAGATAGATGCCATCCATACCGAAATACCGAACCCTGCGCCCTAACGGCGGGGTCAAAGCCATGGTTCAGGCGAAGCATAACATTATTGGGTATGGGTAATTTAATTGAAAGCAGCTAGAATATATTTCAACGCTATTGAATGGCAATAAAGCCTTTTAAAATCACCGCAACAACATGAGCTCTCCCCTGCTCATTTCCCAAAAATTGGAATAAGAAAAACGGTACCTGGACAGGAAAGTATAAACCCCAGGCAGCGCTTGCTTGTGGCCAATCAGCCCTTCCCACCCCGCTGAACTGTCGTTTGTTCGGTACACCAATTGCCCCCAGCGGTCGAAAATGAGCAACTCAAACACCAAGAACTGGCAGGGAGTAAATGCCCTAAAATCATCGTTGATGCCGTCGCCTGTGGGCGAGAAGGCATTGGGGAAATAGACCGGGCATTCACATTGGTTTTCCAGCTCGGAAAGCAGGATGGAATCCTTGACCACACAGCCGTCATAGTAGCCTTCCACGCTGTATAACCCTGGCCCGTCCGCTACGATGCTGGTGGTGGTAGCGCCTGTGTTCCAGCGCTGGCTGTCGAAGGCGTTGCTGATGGACAAGACCGTTCCGGCCACTTTGCACAGCACTGTGTCGTTGCCCAATTCGATATCCGGGCAGCCGAATCGGAAATCATCCACGAAGACCCAGCCATCACCATCCGGCACGATGCCCACGTAGCGGTAAGGCGCATCGGCGGTGAAGACAAGCTTTTGTTCCGTCCAGTCAGCGCCTGCTGGTTCCGATTTGTATTTCAATTCGCCCAAGCTTTTTTCCACCGAAAAACCGATACGCAGCTTGCCCACTGGCAAACCAACGCCCAAGCCATCTTTGCTGGCAAAAAGCAGCACGTATTCCTTGCCCGGCAGCAAGGCTTCATCCAATTCCAAGGCGATGGCATCCAAGTAAAAACCGCCGTACAGTGCCACGAAATCCTTACCCTCGAAGGCTGGGCCAAAACCGCAAGTATCGGTTATCACGTCCATTTCGCTTTTCGTGCCAAGGGCTGTCACATACGGCACATGCTGGTCAAAATCTGAGTTGGCCAGGTTGTAGGCGCACCCATAATCGTTCTGCTCGAAGCTGCCGTTGAGGAAATGCTGGGCATAAAGGCTGCTGGGCACCGCTTGGAGCAGGGCAAGAACAAATAGCAAGCAGCTTAATTGTGGTAATTTTGACCGCATTAGAAGGGCAATTTAGGTAAAAATTTGGAGCAAGCACCCTGCTCTGCCGAACCAAATCCCTAGCAATCCTGTTTGCCGAGCTTCACCTTTTTATCCAACACAGTCCATGACTCGAAAAGAACTTATCGCAGAATACAAGAACCTTAAGCCCCGCATCGGGGTGTTTCAAATTAGAAATACCACCAACGGCAAAGTTCTCATTGAGGGCAGTACAAACCTCGATAAAATCTGGAACCGCCACTCCACGGAACTCCGTTTTGGCAACCACCGAAACAAGGCCCTCCAACAGGATTGGAACGAGTTCGGCGAGCACAGTTTTGTCTTTGAAATCCTATCGGAAATAGCGCAGCCGGAAGATAACAGCCCCTTCGATGCGGGCCGGGAAGTGAAAATGCTGGAAAAGCTCTTTCTGGAAGAGCGACAACCATTCGGGGAAAAGGGGTATTGCGGTTGAACTGACAGGAGCTGCCAGCTCGTTTTAGCCTTTCAAAAACTGACTAACATCTGGCTATGTGCTCCCACCATTTTGCCAATAAAACCAGCAACAAAAGTTAAGCCTCCACCAACTCCTCGCTTGCTTTTTGCAGTACTTCCACCCCACCCCGTCGGCGCATGATTTCTACCATATTGTCGTGCGCCCATTTCACCAGGCCTTCGATGTGGGGGATGAGGCTCTTCCCCAGTGGGGTAATGGCGTATTCGACCCTCGGAGGCACTTCCGGGTAAACTGTGCGGCTCACCAAGCCATCGGTTTCGAGGGTGCGCAGGGTGACCGTCAGCATTTTTTGGGAGATGTCGTCAATGGTCTTGTGCATCTCGTTGAAGCGCATGACCTCGTTCTTGCCCAATAGTTTGATGATGAGCAGCGACCATTTGTCACCAAACCTCGACAGCACGTTCCGAACCGGACAATCCTCGTGCGTGCATTTCTCTGAATTATTTTTAAACATAACTGCTTGATTATCAATTATAGTTACTTGTAGGTAAGCTAAACACCTCTAGGCTCCCTCTTGCTTATCCTACTCACTGAATTTAGTTTTGCCCACACAAAAGTACGCTACTAACTTTTAGTAACCATTAAATTCTTAAAAAAGAACATCATGAGTCAGACATTATTTTCGCCGCTCCAGCTAAACGGCAGCTCGCTCAACAACCGCATCGTCATGGCACCCATGACCCGCTGCCGGGCATTGGGCAACGTGCCCAACGATTTGATAGCCACTTACTACGCCCAACGTGCCACGGCAGGGCTGATCGTTACCGAAGGAACCTCGCCCTCGCCAAATGGCCTCGGCTACGCCCGAATCCCCGGCATTTACAACGATGCCCAAATTGAAGGTTGGAAGAAAACGACCAAAGCCGTGCATGAAAAAGGGGGCAAAATCTTCCTGCAAATCATGCACACAGGCCGGGTATCGCACTCCGCCAATATGCCCGCTGGCTCAAAAATCGTGGCCCCATCCGCCATCTCTGCCGATGGCAATATGTGGACGGACAGCCAGGGTATGCAGAAGACCGAAATGCCGGAGGCCATGACTACTGCCGAGGTGAAATCCACCATACAGGAGTATGTACAGGCTGCAAAAAACGCCATCGCTGCGGGTTTTGACGGGGTAGAAATCCATTCGGCCAATGGCTATCTGCCCAACCAGTTCTTGAATCCTGGCTCCAACGTCCGCACGGACGAGTACGGCGGCAGCACCGAGAACCGCTGCCGTTTCGTTTTGGAAATCGCTCAACAAACTGCCGATGCCATTGGGTCGGAAAAAACGGGCATCCGCTTCTCGCCCTACAACCCGTTCAACGCCATGCAGCAGTTTGACGAAACTTTTGAGACCTACGACTACCTCTCCAAAGAGCTGAACAAAATGGGCATTGCGTATATCCATTTACTGGATGCTTCCGCCCGTGTCATCGAAGAAGGTCTTGAATTGATTGCAAAAATCCGGGAGAATTTCGATGGCATCTATATCCTGAATGCGGGCTACGACAAGGAGCGGGCTACCCATGCGCTGAGTACCGAGGAGGCTGATATGATTGCGTTCGGCACGAAGTTCATCTCGAACCCCGACCTACCTTACCGCTTCAAAAATGATTTGGAACTGGCAGCACCTGACCAGAATACTTTCTACACCGCCGATGCGGTAGGCTATACGGATTATCCGTTTTCCGAGAATTAACCTGACAATACCCGGTAGAGACGTTGCATGCAACGTCTCTACCTAACCAAGGTCACCTCCCCCGAAACCATTTTTATCGCTCCTGAAATTTCATTGGCGTATTCGAGGATATAAACATATACGCCCGGATTTGCCACCTTATCCTTCCTGTAGCCGTCCCAATGCGCATCTGAGCCCTTGCCATCGTACACGAGGCCACCCCAACGGTCGAACACCTTCAGCGTTTCCACCTGAAAATGGACACCGTAGGCTTGAAATACGTCATTGAGGCCATCATCGTTCGGGCTGAAAGCCGTGGGCATGTAAACATGACTGTCACAGTCCTCCAAGCTGACCACGATGGTTTCAGAGAGGGAACAACCGTTGAGGCTGCCCGTCAGGGTATAGGTGCCGGAGGTGTAAAACTCACGAATGCGCCCCAAAACACCATCACTCCAAGCATATTCCAAGCCCTGTGGCACGGTAGGCGAAATGGTGACCGGCTCACCCTCACAGCCTGAAATACCCGGCCCTAGCTCCAAGCTGCCATCTGGGTACTGCGAATCAAAGAAGCTCACTTTAACAGCATCGCTGCCCTCGCAAACATCCGACATGACCGTGACAGTGTATTGGCCTTCGGCACCAACTTCCCGGATGGGGTCGGTGCTCAGGTCGTCCCAGAGGTAGGAAGTGGCACCGGGCGTCGTGGCATCGAGTAGGACGGGGCCAGTCTCGCACTCATAAATATTGGGGCCGAGGTCAGGCATGAGGCCGGGCTGCACCTCCACGGTGAGCGAGAAGGAATCCAAACAGCCATTGTAGCCGATAATTTGTTGCAGTTCGTAAGTGCCGGGCTGCGGAGCGCAGATTTCACCGGGGTTCTGCACGGAATCGGCATCGGAAGAAAGCCCTGAAAAATCCCACTGCCAGTATTCCGCATTCTGCTGCTGGAGGCTGTCCAGTTCGAAGCAATCGCCTACGCAGACGGTGGCGGGGGCGACAAAGCTGGCCAAAGGTTCGGGGTCTGGTTCGCAGTAGTCTTCTTCGTAGAAGTCGAAGGGGACAAGTGTACCTTCCGCCGTCGTGTCGAAAGTTATTTCCGTATAAGTGTAAGTGGGGCCGGGCAGAATTTCCAGCGGCACATCCTCCAGTTCAAGACAGGCACGGTGGGACTCGCAGCCGGGGACTTCGGCATCGGGGCCGGTTTTTTTTAGGATAGGTGAAAGTGCAAGGGGAGGAGCTAATTCAAAATCTAAAAATAAATACCCTCCATCATTGGTCTTAAAAGGTATTCCGATACTGCTTTTGGCAGATTCTAAATTACCGTCTCCATCCATTAAATAATTAACACTGCCAAAGGCGCCCCTTATTTTCCCATCTTGAGTGATAGTAGTATTTCCAAGAAAATAAGTAGAGGCGATACTAAAATAACCACTATACTGGGTATTATATTTTTTGGCCCATATAAGATTACCATTATTATCGATTCTTGCTATGACAGGATAATTGTTCAGCCCGCCTATGAGGAGTATATCCCCATTGGGGAATTTATTCAGTTGTTCAACTACAAATCCTGAAAGGCTTACCGACCAAAGCGGTATACCGAAAGGGTCAATTACTACTAGGTTTGAATAGCTACTCGTATCCTTTTGAGCAGCGTACAAAAAGTTTCCATTATTAAGTTGAATAGCATCCTTGAAATATTCGATGCTACCTATATCATATTTTTTTGCCCACTCCACTCCGCCATTATCATTGATTTTACTAAGTTCTACCCTACCAGGTAATAGCGAAAGCGGCACTAATGTATCGGCCACGACGTAACCTACCAGATAGCCATCATCGATTGTATTTATCAGAGAGGTTCTGAATAAGCTAAGGGTACCCGAAAAAATCACATCACCCAATCTTATATCCCAGATTTTCTGACCTGCTTCATTCAATTTCAATAGTGCAAGGTAGTTATGCCAAGAATTAATTTGTGAAACCGTTATTATTTCATTCTGTTGATTGACTGTGATTGCTGAAGTAAAGTCTACATCTTGAAATCCTTCATATCGAACTCCCCATTTAGGTATGCCATCTTCATCCCAGCAAACCACCCCTCCATAGTTATTATTCAAAGGCCAATAATTACTAACCCACCCGCCATTGGGCAGTTCTACTATTTTAAGGGCCAACAAGTTTTCATCCGAATAATAAATCTTTGAAAACGTATTCTGCGCAAAAGCCCGCCATCCGAAGCCGGACAGCAGCAGCAATAAGAGAAAGAATCTGTGTGTTGTCATCGTGGTAAAAAGATTTGTATGGGCTATACCTACAGGAAGCGAAAGCGTCGTTGCTTTAAACGCTGCTGGCAAAGTAAAGGCGTTCTGGGAAACCTGCCCACATTTTTTTGAACTGGTAAGGGTGATGACAAAAAAGGGTTGGGTGATTTTGCTACCGGAATCTAGATGGTGCAGATTTTAGGTTTCTGCGGAATGGCACCTCCTTATCCCCCAAGCTCCACCCACTTCCTGTCTTTCCGCTTCATGGTCATCTTCCAAGTCCATTATTTCCCATAAAGTAGCATCCCTGTCCAAGATATGCCCGATACCAACCACGCTGGGCAATGAACCAGCCGGATGGTCGCCGCCGCATAGGAACTGCCATTCACCTTCGGCCCTACAGACATATAAGACAGGCTTGGTATCCTCGAAGATATGCTCACAGAGGAAAGCAGGAGTATTAGGTTTAATATTCGTCATTGACCTATTATATTTTGCCTTAAAGACCTTGTATGCAACGTCTCTACAACCCCGCCAAATGCCTCCGCACCGCCTCCAAATTCCGCCGAAACTGCACAAACCCCGGTGCCACTTCCACCAGCACTGCCCACAGCGCCTCCGCCTGCTCGAAATAGACCCTTGCCTTGGCCGGGTCGTGTAGTTGGTCTCGGTGGAAGGCACCCAGTTTCCAATACGATATGGCCAAGCCGTTCTTGAACCCAACGTTCTGCGGGTGGTCGGTGTGGAGGGATTCAAACAACTGGACTTCCTTTTCATAAAACCCCAATGCCTTTTCCAAGTCCCCAAGGGCAGTGTGCGTGTTACCCAGTTTTTCATACGAAACGGCCAAGCCGTTCTTGAACCCCACGTTCTGCGGGTGGTCGGTGTGGAGGGTTTCCCTCAACTGGTTGTACTTTTCAAAAAAAACCAATGCCTTGTCCAAGTCCCCAAGGTCGGTGTGAGCCTCGCCCAGCTTTTCATAGGAAATGGCCCAGTTATTCTTGAATTCCACATTCTGCGGGTGGTCGGCGTGGAGGGATTCCATCAACTGGTTGTACTTTTCATAAAACCCCAATGCCTTGTCTAAGTCCCCAAGGTCGGTGTGCGTCTCGCCAAATTTTGAATACGAAATGGCCAAATTGTTTTTGAACTCCACGTGCTGCGGGTGGTCGGCGTGGAGGGATTGCATCAACTGGTTGTATTTTTCATAAAACCCCAATGCCTTGTCCAAGTCCCCAAGGATGGTGTGCGTAGTGCCCAGTTTTGAATACGAAATGGCCAAGCCGCTCTTTGTATCGGCATTTTCAGGGTCATTCTTGAGTAAGTTTTGGATGAATTCAATTTTTTTCTCAAAAAAGAACAAGCCCCGCTCGGTATCGCCCGTGGTAATATGGTAGTTGCCAATATATTCACTTAGCACAGACACACCCCGATACGGTCGCTCCCTATAAGCCTCCAGCACCGCCGCTCCAAGGCGGGCATAGGTATCTGCCGCTTCGTAGCTGGCATTAAGAAGGTGGCCAGTGCCAGTTTCGTAGTCCAATTTTTCAAACAGCACATCCACCAAACCCTTACATTCCTCCCACCACCCCGGCCTCTGGTGGCGCACCACGCCCTGCACCACGGGGCTGCACTTGAAGCTGGCATCGGTGTCGGTGTGTTCCAGCCAGCCTTTTTGGGTGAGGGAGATAAGCAGGTCTTCGAGGTCGGGGGTATCGGGCAGCAGGCTTTGCAGCAGCGGGAAGGGGATGCGCTCGGCGGGCAGCACGCTGAACTGGGACAGCAGCACGGCCTCGGCCTCCGGCAGGGGGCGCAGGTCGTACATGGCAGCGATGATTTCCTCCGGGCGGGCATGGCGCAGGGGGCCGTAGTCGGTGTCCACAGCCTTGCTATGGCTGAGCTGCAGCAGGCCACGGCTTTGCAGGTCTTCCAGTAGTTGGGGCAGGGTGTAGCGCTCGCCTAGGCGGTTCTGCACGTACAGGTTCTTGGCCAGCAGTTCCAGCACGAGGGTATTGCCATCCACGGCCTTCCGTATATCGTGGAATATCGCTCGCTCTGCCTCGTTGAGGGTTCGTTTAAGGGTTTTAGAGGAAAGATGCGTTTCAAAAAGTTCAAGCGCCTCGTCGGGCGGCAGGCCGCTCACAGAGCGGGTATGCGCCTTGCGGTAATTGGTGATGCGGGTGGTGAGCAGCAGGTGGAAATTGGGCAGTTGGCGCAGTCGCTGGTAGTTGGCGTCGAGGTCATCGAGGTCGTTGGCATTGTCCAAGATGAGCAGGCAGGGGCCTTGCAGGTCGGCGAGGGCGGCCAGCAGCAGGTCGAGGCGCTGGTTGGTGGTGGCCTCTGGCTCGAATTCCAGCTTAAGCGGCTTCGCCAATAGCAGCAGCGCCTGTGCAATGTCCGGCTCACAGAACAGCCAGGCCACATGGGCGTACTCTTTCTCCCGCTGGAAGTAGTAGTGGCTGGCGAGGGTGGTCTTGCCCACGCCGCCTACGCCATTTACCAGCAGTAGAGACCTTGCATGCAAGGTCTCTACAACGCCCTGCGGGGCGGTCAGGTCATCGTGAATACCTTGCAGGTCGGCCTCCCTACCGAGGAAGACCTCGGAGCGGAAGGGGGCGGGAGTGAGGGCGTGGGGGTGGTCGTCGGATGCTGGGGGTTCAGTGACCGGGTGACTTTGAGTCACCCGGTCACTTGCTGGTTTTGGAAATTGATGAAGAAGATGCTTGTTCAGGTCGCCCTTGAAATGCAGTTCAAAGGCTTTCATACCGTCGTAATCCTTGAAAAGCATCTGATTTGCCTTTTCTAATTGCGCCCTGATTTCAAGCACGGCACCATAGGCTTTGTACTTGGCGTGGTCGGTCGTGCTAAAGCCTGTTTTGAAATAGACAAATACCTTGGGGCAAGTAGCTTGTGCCAAGTCAAGCTCTTCTATCGTGAACTCCCCTGCTTTTGAATAAAACAGCACATAGGCTATTTGGCATTCACGAAGCAATGGGTTGATGGCATCTTGTATCCGTTTGCCGCCATAATTGCCAGAAGGTAAGTCTATTTCCCATTCTACGATTTCAAGATGTAAGTGTGAATGTTGCTTGTTTATATCTGCAACGATTCTAAAAACATCGTTACGTTCATCGCTGAGTTCACCAGATGAGGCAAGGAAGATTTTTACGGGCTGCATAGGGTTGAACGGGTTATAGTTTTTGTTCAGCTACAAAGCAATCGCCTAAGCCCTAACAGGTTTTGAAAACCTGTTAGGGCTGAACGCCCAAGTAGCTTTCAGACAAATTTAGGGAAAAAGCAAATGTACACAAGGGTTATGCTGTTTTTGCTCCATCGTGTTTTATGCAGCGAACAGCGTGCGTGAGCTAATTTGTCGGAATGACATCTGCTAAACGTGCCACCCCCATCCGTGCAATCCGCCAAATCCGTGATTCAGACAAAATGGATTTTTGCAGAAGGGTGCTGCCAGATTTCAGAAGTCTTAAAGACTTCTGAAATCTTTAATCCTAGCCCAAGAAAAAAATTACCCCAACACCACAAAATCGCCAAGATTCACTGTCGTGGCGCAAGGACTCAAGCTGATGTCGCAACGATTGGCTTCAGTGATGCAGAGACTCAAACTAGTGACGCAAAGATTGGCAGTCGTGGCGCAAGGACTCAAGTCGGTGTCGCAACGATTGGCCTCCGTGGCGCTCAGTCCCAAGCCAATGGCGCAAAGATTGGCAGTCGTGGCGCAAGGACTCAAGTCGGTGTCGCAACGATTCAAGCTAGTGCCACAACGATTGGCGTCGGTGATGCAAGGATTCAAGTCGGTGACGCAAAGCCGCATGTCGGTTGCACCAAGATTGGAGCTGGTGACGGGTCGGAAGGGAGAAATTTTGCCCTTTTCAGAAAAAAAATGGGCATTTCGGAAAAATATTGGTGGTAGGAGAAAAAAAGCGACAGTTGAAGAAAATCTGGCATGATTCATGGGAAATTATTTTAATACAACAATGAGATTAGGGCCTTCGCATTTTCTAATCAACCAGTGAGTCCAACAATGCGGTGACGCTTTTCCCAGAAGCCGCCAACGCTTGCCAAGCCCTCTGCTAAACCTATCCAAACTATGGCCACCAAAGCCACTAAGGAAGCCGCCCCTGCAGTTGCAGCAGCGGTTTCGACCACTACCACAGCTCCTGAACTTCAGACCACTTTAGAGGAATCCGTCAACCTGCCCTGCGCACGGGAGTATTTCTACCAGATGGCGCTCATGGCATGGGCCTATTGCCGGGCTGACCGCCTGCTGTTCGTCGAGGAGAGCGACCGTTACACCGAGGAGTTCATCGACGACCAAGTGGCATTTATCACATCCGTGAAAAACCTGCCCGACCTCAGCGTGCTGCAGGCCGCAGCCACCGAGGCCAACGAAGGGCTGGCAGCATGGCGGCAGCAAGTGGGCAGCCTGTCCAAGCGATTGGACAATGCCATTAGCTATGCCTTTAAGAACCCTGCCACGGCTGACTCCGAACGCCAACTGGCGGGCCTCACCGATTTCGGAATACCGAGCGGCGAGCCTTGGGCACAGGTGGATAGCTTCCTCACCAAAGCCAATAACTACCTGACGGCAAAGATTTCAGTGCTGGTGGACGCCATGGCTACCACGGCGAGCCTTCAGACGAAGTTCACGGACGTGACCACTGGCTTTTCGGCGGCTTGGGCGGATTTCATCCTAAAGGAGAAGAACGTCACCGATGGCACCAAAGCGACCAAAGACGGCCTCATCGCTATACTGGCCGAACTGAACCCGATGCTGGACGACGGGAAGCTGATATACGAGTTCGACGCCACCAACCGCAAGAAATTCACCATCAAGGATTTGGTGCGGGAAGTGCGTGGCACACATCCGGCGGGGCTGGCGGGCTACGTCCACAACGATGAAGGATATGCCATGCCGGGCGTGCTGGTAGCGGTGCAGAACCAGGCCGATAAGTTTGCCATCACCGACGGGAAGGGCAAGTACAAAATCAACCTCGCTGGCGGCTATGCCACTTTCAACTACACGATGGAGGGCATGGTGCCGCAGTCCGTCACCCGAAACCTGACACCGGGCGTCACCAGCCGCCAGAACGTGGTGCTGTTGCCAATGCCAGTGGAAGCGGAACCAGCTATGCCGGAAACAGTGGCAGCGCCCCCTTCCACCACCCAAGAACTCTCGAATGCCCTATCGGATTTAACCGTACACACACCCTCCACCAATGGTGCGGCGGTGTAGCAAGATGAATTGATAAGTATCTTCAAAACAAGGGGGACGTGGCGCAGGCTGCGGCCCTCTTTTTGTTTTATGATGAATAATGACGTAGGTTTGTGATTTACGTTTTTTATCACTTAAATACGCTTTTATGAAAAAACGCTACTTTGTCTATTGCCTGCTGTTGATGCCATTGTTGGGGAAGGGGCAGGGGTTCGAACTGTTCTTTGGTGACAATACGTTAAACATCTCAAACAAGGCTTTAAAGACCATACAAATCCTCAATGAGGATGCCTATTTGGCAGTTGATTCCAGGTCGGAAGGTATTGGCGGGCAGATAAATATCATGATAACAAAAGTGGACAATTCAGGGAATATCCTATGGGAAAAACAATATCCTGCAACACCACCCCAAGTATATATATATGAGATGAAATATGCACTCTTGCCCAATGGATTTCTTTTGGTTTATGTCAAGGGAGGTGGGAGCGGCGAAGAAATTGTATTCAAAGAATTTGACTTTGAAGGAGAATTGGTGAATGAGTCGTCCTATGGGCTACCGAATGCCACTGCCACCAGTCGGATGACGCTGATGCCCGACAATAGCGCCGTATTTATTGCTACCGACTTCGCCAATAACGATAATTCAGTGTTGTCAAAAATAGCGCAGGATGGTAGCTTGGTATGGACAAAAACATATTCGGAAACGGTCTTCTTTGCCTATGATAACAAGACCTTGGAAAGCACACCTGATGGGAAAATAATTTCCTTGGGCTTAAAACATGGGACGGATGATACTAATGAAGCCACAAAGTTTGATGAAAATGGCAATATATTATGGCAGACCGAAGTGCCGATTGATTTCAGCCAACAAGGGAGTATAATTCCATATCCCGCTGGCGATGCATATTTTATTTATGTACAAGATACTGGGCCCCCAACATACAGCACCCATCTTGCAAAAATTGGTATTGATGGACAATTGCTTTGGAGTCAAGATTTTACGTCCCACGTCAAATATATTGAGCCGAAAGGGGTGATCGCTGGAGAGGGGAATACATTTTACTTGACAGGCTCAGTCTATGACGGCAACAATTTCAACAAACTTAGCTTGATGCAAATTGGAGAAGATGGGAATGTGATTTGGGAAAAGTGGTACAATGACTTTAACCCATCCAATACTTCACAACTGCTGAGAACCAGTGATGGCGGCTTTATTATTAATTTCGAAGCTTCGGCACCAGGCTTTGCACCTAGCCCGCATATTTTGAAAACGGATGCCAATGGGGAGTTTGTATGGAGTTGGCACTCCTTGCATGAAGGCTATTTTAATCATTCGGATGCAATACTTACTACTGATGGTGGGTACTTGGCACTTGGCTCTTCTGAATCAACATCCAACGGCGGCTATAAAAACTATATGGTAAAAATAGACGCTAATGGCATTGTTTATACCAATTTCATTAATGGGCAATTATGGTATGATGAAAATGAATCCTGTAGCTATGACAATGGGGAACCGTCTTTAGCCGATTGGAAAATAAAAAGTATTGGAAATCAAACGACTTATACCACCACCTTCCCCGATGGAAGTTTTTGGTTGCCGACCAACGGTGATTCTGTGGAATTGTCAATTATCCCACCAAACCCTTACTGGGCTAGCTGCTCTGACCCTGTCATTGCTGTATTTGACAACAACCTTGACAGTATAAATGTGGAGTTATTCGCTCAATCCCAAATAGATTGTCCGCTGTTGGAAGTCGATGCATCTACCTTCCTTCTCCGCCGCTGTCTTAATAATTACTATTATTTTTATTGTAAAAATACCGGAACAATACCTGCCGAAAATGTCCAGCTTACAGTCACACTGGATTCATTTTTCAATTATCAGAATGCCAGTATTCCACTGGCATTCCAGAATGGAAATACATTGACATTTAATATTGGGAACCTTGATATCAATGAAAGCATAAGTTTCTTTGTTTACTTTGATATATCCTGTGACGCTGATATAGGTCAAATCCATTGTGTGGAGTTCTCTGCAACTGCTGCCAATGAATGCAACCAATCCATTCCAGAAAGCGCCTTATCCTCTACCACGGAATGCCAGCCCAATATCAGTTCCTTCGACCCCAACGACAAGCGGGCCTTCTCCGAAGGTAAATTCGTAGAACGCTTCATCCCTGCCGACTCCATCATCGAGTACCAAATCTGCTTCCAGAACACGGGAACGGATACGGCTTTCAATATCGTCGTCACGGACACCCTGTCCTCCCTGCTCGATATTGAGAGCATCATCGCCGGGGCATCCAGCCATCCGTATCACATGGAGCTGGAGCGGAACAATATCCTTAAATTCGTCTTCAACGACATCATGCTGCCCGACAGCAATGTGAACGAACCTGCCTCTCACGGCTTCGTGAAGTTCCGCATCCGTCACAAGCCCGGCCTCGTGCCCGGTGATGTGATTCCGAACAAGGCCGCCATTTATTTCGACTTCAATGATGCCGTCATCACCAATAATTTGGAACTGGAAATTGAATCGCCAATCTCTTCAGTGAAACCTTCAACACCCCTATTCGATTTGCTTAAAGTATATCCGCAACCTGCCAGTGATATGGTTTATTTTGAATTGAAGAATAATGGCAATCCTCAGTCTTACCGCTTGGAAGTTTTCAATCTATTGGGGCAAAGAATACATGAGCAAACCATAAAGGAAGGGGTAAATACGGTTCCCCATTTGCCCGTAGGGCAGCACTTTTATCGCTTGTGGCAAGATGGTGCAGTGGTGGAGACAGGGAAGGTGATGGTTTTGAATTGATAAAAATCTACAAATCAAGGGAGGCGTGGCGGAGGCTGCGTCTTCTTTTTGTTTTATGGCATTAATGGCTTAGGTTTGTGTTTTACTTATTCCATCACTTTGATAAGCTTTTATGAAAAAACGCTACTTTATCTATTGCCTGCTGTTGATGCCGTTGTTGGTGAAGGGGCAGGGGTTTGAAAAAATTTTTGGAAGCGAAATACGGGACTATGGCGTAAAAGCAGTGGAAGTACCCGGCGAAGATGCCTATTTGGTTTTTGCGCAAATGGGAGTAGCTGTTAGCAGCGATTGGGGAGTTGGTGTCACCAAACTCGACACTGACGGCAACATAATTTGGGAAAAATATGACTCCACAGAAGCTACGACCAGCCGAACGGCACTGGAAGTCACCGCAGATGGTTTTCGCCGTGCTGTATCCTACTATGCCGACCAATCCATCAAAATAAGGAAGTACAATAATGAGGGCGAGTTTGTAAATCAAGTCTCTTATTTTGACTCTATCGGGTTTTATTATGAAAGACTGATGTTCCTGTCCGACGGCGCATTACTGGTCTTAGGGAATAACCCGATGGGCGATGGGTTCGTTCTTCATAAGATTTCACCAGACGGAACCCTTCTCTGGAAGACGGAAAACATTGACAGCCAATTCAATCTTTTTCACATCTGGGATATGTACGAAACACCCGAAGGTGAAATAATAATGATTGCCAAACACTTCTTTGCGAACGCCCCATCTTTCTTCGCAAAATTTGATGCGCAAGGCAATTATTTATGGCGATATACCTTGCCCCCGAACTTAAAGTCAAGCGCCCTTACCATCCCTTTTCCTGAAAATGATGCTTACTTCATTTGGGGGCATGACGATTGGACCGGCAAATTCTCTTATGTTGCCAAAGTGAACAGTGACGGACAGGAAGCATGGAGCAAGCTATTCAATGACCATGTCGGCATTGTGAGGCGCAAAGGCATCCTATATGGCGAGGATAATTCCCTGTATATATCGGGCGAAATATTCGAAGGGAATAAGGCGCTATTCTTTTTGCTCCGATTGGGCGCAGATGGCAACGTGATTTGGGAAAAGCATTACGAAGCCTTTCAATGGGTGCAAGAAGGTCAACTATTAAGGGATAGCGATGGGAGTTTTATTATTGTGGCAGAATCCTACGCTACTTTGGGCAACAATCCCAAACCCTATATCTTTAAAACCGATAGCCTTGGCAACCTCCTATGGACTTGGCATAGCGACAATGAAGACTTTCTTGGCTTTAGTGATGCCACCTTACTCCCCAACAAAGGATTGCTGGCGCTGGGTGTGGCGGAGGGAGAAAACGGGGATGCCTATCAAAATTATTTGGTAAAGCTTGATTCCAGTAATGTGGATTTTATAAGTGCAGTAAGCCCCAATCCATATAAGCCCGATTTAATCAAACTATACCCCCAGCCCGCTGACGACATGGTCTATTTTGAATTGAAAAGCAATGGCAGCCAGCAGCCCTACCGCTTGGAAGTTTTCAATCTATTGGGGCAAAGAATACATGAACAAACTATAAAGGAAGGGGTAAACACGGTTTCGCATTTACCCGCAGGGCAGCATTTTTATCGCCTGTGGCAAGAGGGGGCGGTGGCACAGATGGGAAAGGTGGTGGTGAAATAGTGCGAAAATCCCAATTCTTGATTTCACCTGACCAAAACTACTTTCTGCAGCCTGTGATATTTGCCAGAACGGAAGCGCAGGATGTAAGTGCCATTCGAAAGCGAAGTATCTACGGGTAATGCATAACGCCTATACTTATGCACCATCACACTGATTCAGGTACGAATTCCAACTACCCATCATCTTCCGGCTTATTTTCCCACTACCAACTGCTTCGTCAAAATTTTCTCCCCATTTTTCATTTGTAAGGCATAAACGCTTGGCGGCAAACCATTCAAATCCAGTACCACCTCATGATGACCGGGTGAAAGCGAGATTGTTTTTTGGTAAACACTGACCCCATTTTTATCATAAATGGTGATGACGGACTCCAAGGGCTGTGAAAGCTGGAGTGAAATATTGGTAGAACGCTTAGTCGGATTTGGGTAAACATCGAAGGTTGCCCCCTCATCGTTCAAGCGGACATGGCGGGTATCCGAATAATTGAAACCGCCATCTAAGTCGCTCATTTTCAAGCGATAATAATAATCTTGCCCAGGTAAAACATCGTAGTCATCGTAGTTGTAAACCCCTTTTTGGGCGGAGGGGATGGTGGCGATTTTGGTGAAAGCATGGCCGTTCTTGCTCTTCTCCACGTCATATTTTTCAAAATCCTTTTCCGAAGCAACCCGCCATTCCAACTCAACATGGTGAACGGCAGGCACAGCTTCCCAAGTCACCAATTCTACAGGCAGTACCGATGACTGGTTGGAGCTTAAACTATTGCCAAAGCTCGTTATCCATACTTCATCCGCATTATATGGATTAAAAAATACCCGTGTCGGATGCTGGAAGCCATATTCGGAGACATAAGTAAAATCAGGGGTTCCAGCCGTTCCATTTATGCTTTTATATAGACCATCATATTCGGTGGTGACATATAGCATATCAGGATTGGTGGGATGCACGGCTATTTGCTCTACCCTGTCTAAATCATTGATTTTTGTCCAGTTGACGCCCCGGTTGGTGGATTTATAAACGCCGCCCAGCCCGTTTGGTGGGCCACCCCAACCACTGAAAACGCCCACGTACCAGGTGTCTTGCGACGCATCATTGGGGTCGATGGTGATATCCTTTGTCCAATAATACATGCCTGTATGCGAGCGGTCGCTCCAGGTATTGCCGCCGTCGGTGCTGTAAAACACACCGGAACTTTGCGTGAAAGTGCCACTCCCATTGCGACGACCTGAATACGTGCAGACCACCGAGCCATCATTCAACACTTTGATATTCAACGGATGGCCCTCTGTGCGAGGCGGGTTGGCCATTTTCACCCAAGTGGAGGAAGCGCCTGCCGAGAAGTTAGTCGTTTTGAAAATCCCCCCCTGCGTGCTGTGGATGACGCTGGCGTAGGCGATGTCATTGTTCGTTGGGTCAATGGCCAGCCAGATGACCGGATGCGTAAAATCATGCAAGGTGCTCCAACTGCTGCCATTGTTGGTGGAAAAAAGTAGCCTGCCTGTGCCGCCATCAATGCGGGCGTCGGTCAGATAAGTGCTCTGGTACATATCATGCACGGAGGAAACACAGGCGTACAGCGTCGAATTGGCAGGGTGCTTTACGTATTGGAAGGTCGAGTTGAAGCTATTGCCACTGTTGCTGAACTGCCAAGAATCGCCGCCATTCGTCGAGCGGACACCCGTGATGTCGGTGTAGGCCGTCCAAATATCCGTGGCGCTGGCCCATTCCATCCACCAGGAGGCCGTGACGTTGAGACCGTTGCTGGGAGACGCAACGCCCGTCGGCGTTGGGCTTCCGGCTGGATTGGAAATCGTGGAATACAATTGCTTCCAAGTGACGCCACCGTCCTGTGTGAGGTGCGCAAAACCAAAATCGCTGATGATGGCAATGTCCGGATTGGTGGCAGACACCGTGAAGCCGAGCGCACACTCCGCCCAGCCCCAGTTGCGGTCACCGCCGTAGCCCATCCAGCCAGTCTGGATATTTTGGTTGTTGATGGTATTAAAAACGGGCGTCCAACTTGTGCCGCCGTTCGTGGATTTATAGACAGAAGGATAGCTCGGATATTCGGTCGCACCTGCCGCATATACCACATCAATATCATCCTTGCTCATGCTGATAAAAAAGGGGAAATCTGCAGCTGGAATGCCTGTGCTGGCCACCGCCCAATTTCCCACGCCCCAATCCCGCCGATAAATATCCTGGTCATAATCATAATCGCTGCCCTGAATGCCGGGATAGATGTCGGCCTCATTTCTGACCACACCGAAAAGCCGGGTCGTCCCGCTTTCTTTTGCCCCCGTGAAGGAAAGAAACCCATTGTTAGCTGGCAGTCCAGTGTTGTCTAATGAAAAGGAAGCGCCATTGTTGGTGGAAACGAGCAGCCCATCACGGGTACCCACGAAGATATTTGCCCCATCCCAAAAAGCGCCGCCGATGTAGAGGTCGCTGCTGGAATAGACGAGCGAAAAACTCGTGCCGCCATTGCTCGAAAAATAGAGGTCGCTGTAGCTGGACACTAGCAGACGGGTCGTGCTGTTTGGGTCGGCTAGCACGTACCAGACATCCTCGCCCGTGGGGTCGCCAGCAACGTCAGACCAGGTTTGGCCACCGTCCGTGCTCTTTTTCAGGGTGCGGGTATCCACAGCGAAATTGCTGTTGGAAGCGTAGAGGATGTTCGGGTCGCTGGTAAACTGCACCTGCGTTTCCGCAAAAGCACGAAGCTGGTTGAAGTCCAGAGCACTCCAAGTAGTACCTGCGTTGGTGGAGTGAAAAGACTCCGTCATGTCACACGAAATATAGAATTCGTTACCGTCGTGCGGGCTGATGGAAGGCATGAAAAGCGCCCCACCCCCGCCGATACCGGAGCTGGTCCAAGTTTGCGCAGCTAAAAGAATAGGGGAAATGCAAAGGAACAGGACTTTGTAGCAAGTTGATTTCATGATACCAGTATTTGAAAATGGGCAATAGTGCAACAGGGTGGGTGTCCGTTCAATAACGGATGTTGGGAAAAGGCAATTTGTGCGATCCGTGGAATGTAATTTTTTGAACACATGGCACAATATGACATGATAGTACGCAGATGTAATTGATAAAACAGATTAATAAGATAGTTATTGGTAATCGTAATGAGTGTAAATCTGTTAATACATCACGAAAAGCCTTAGCATGGAAGTCTCAGTAGGCAATCCCTATTCCTTCATCGAATTAATTACAGTTCGGATTACAACCATCCAATATCTTAGGGTTCATTATTCCTGTTATTTCACATCAAAACAAACAATTGAATGAAAATCCAATCACTTTTACCCAAGATGAACAACCTGTTTCTGTTGTTATTCTGCTTCGCAATAGCACCGAACAACGCTGCTCAAGCGCAGTCCCTGACCGATAAAATTGACGCCCTCATTGCGGAGCAATACAGGCCCAACGAACCCGGCGTGGCAGTATTGGTACAACAGAACGGCAAAGTCCTTTTCGAAAAAGCCTATGGCATGGCCGACCTAGAATTGGGCGTGAAGATGCAGCCCGACCATATCCTGCGGCTCGGCAGTATCACCAAGCAGTTCACCGCCGTGGCCATGCTCATGTTGGTGCAGGAGGGCAAAGTCAAACTAACTGATGACCTCACCAAGTACCTGCCCGACTATCCCACTGGGGGGCGCAAAATCTCCATTGCGCAGCTCCTCGACCACACCTCCGGCATCAAGAGCTATACGGACATGGAAGATTTTCCCAAAATCTGGCGCAATGACATGACCCTTACCGAACTCATTGACCACTTCAAGAACGAGCCTTTCGACTTCGAGCCGGGCGAAAAATGGGAGTACAACAACTCCGCCTATATCCTCGCCGGGGCCGTCATCGTGCAGGCGTCGGGCATGAGCTACGCCGATTTCATCGAAAAAAGAATCTTTGAGCCGTTGGGCATGACGGACAGTTACTACGATGTGGCCGACCGGGTGATTCCCCGCCGCATACATGGCTACGGTCGGGGCGATAAGGAAGGTACCTTCTCCAATGCGCCCTACTTGAGCATGACCCTGCCTTATGCCGCCGGCTCGCTCATGAGCACTGTGGCCGACCTCGGCAAATGGGACGAAGCGCTTTACACCGAAAAACTGGTCAAAAAAGACCTGCTGAAACTTGCCTGGACACCCAACAAACTCAACAACGGAGCCATGACGCACTATGGCTACGGCTGGGCAATCGACCAAGTGGACGGCCATGAATTCATCTATCACAGTGGTGGTATTCACGGTTTCTTGACCAACGGAATCCGGGTGCCCGATGCCCACCTCTACGTCATTGCCCTCTCGAACAACAATGCCAATGGCCCCTCCGAGCTGACCTACAAAATCGCCCAGACCGTACTGAGTATCACCAACGAAGAGTTGAAGCCCATCGAAATGGCTGCCAAGCAACTGGCCGACTATGTGGGCGTCTATGAACTCGACTCGCCCGACCATTGGCGGCACATCACCCTCGAAGGCAACCAACTCTACTCGCAGCGGGCAGGCAGTCAACGCTTCGAGGTTTTTCCTTATGGCAAAGACCGCTTTTATTTCAAAGACTACCCTACCCGCTTGCAGTTCCAGCGAAACAAGGCGGGGAAAGTGACCTCCTTGATTGCCATGCAGCCCATGCCCTTCGGCACCGACGATGTTTATTCCCGCACCGACAAGGACAAACCTACCGAGAAGGCCACCGTCAGCGTGCCACAATCCCTGCTGGACAGCTACGCAGGTACCTATAACCTCTTCCCTAATTTTGACCTGACCATTCGGACCCGAGACGGCAAATTGTACGCCCAAGCCACCGAGCAGCCGGAGTTTGAGCTGTTCGCCGAGTCGGAGAGACGTTTTTTCCTGAAAGTGGTGGATGCGCAGGTGGATTTCCTGCCTGCCGTGGATGGCGTGGTGAAGGAACTGGTGCTGCACCAAGGGGGGCAGGATATGACGGGAACGAGAAAGTAACACGGACTGCCAGTCCGTGAAAACATCTAAGTGTCGGTTTGGAACTGAACCAAGCCGACCCTTTCAAGAATAGAAAACCGTTATAGCAATTTCCGTAGCTCCTTTTTCAAAATTTCCATTTTTTCAAGAGTCTTTTTAGTCTCGATTGGATATTCTTTCAGAACACGGTCCATCATGACTTCCAAACGTTCCAATCCGTAAGGATGGCTGATTGACTGGGTCAATTCGTCGGGGATAACCCTTTCATTAACCAACGCATTGTACCTCCAAGCAAGCAAAACTATGTCCCATATACGGATGGAATCCTGAAAACGGCTATCTGCAATGATACGCTTGATAAGCACGGTGTCTTTGGCATCTTCCAAGGCATATATAAAATTGCTGGTATTCTCTGATTCCACTTTATTGAGACTATAACTGCCGTAGAACCAATCCAATATAGTATCCACTTCTCGTTGCCCGCAACGGTGCCATAACTCGGCGTATAGTGCAGCCCTATTGTCCTTATAATCTTCCTTTTGCAGTTGAAGGCAATCCTTTAAGTATTGTGATGCATTGGCGGTATCCAGCCTTGCACAGGCAATATGCCAATAAATAAAATCCAGCGCCATGTGGGAAGTATCCCTCCCACTTGTAGAAAAATCCGCCCGCTCCAATAAATAACCAATATCATTCTTGTCAAACACGACGGGCGCATGCTTTAGAATCCATTGGCACATGCTGTAATATCCATAAGGGGAATGCTCGCTTTCTCTTATCATGTATAGGTCGGGGTCTTTGGTAGGCGGCGTACCCTCCAGAATTTCCTTTACGTGCTGTTTGCCCAAGAACCGAAGTGCCTCCAACCGCTCTGTTTCATTGAAAAGGTATTTATCATGAACGGGAATATACAACTTATAGATAGCAGCGTCTATTTTATTGGGCAAATTATTGATACGGGCTTTGAGTGCCATGACCATGCTATCGCTTTGCCAATCATTGGAATTATTGGCATGACCCAATGCTTTTATGCTCATCAACATAAAAAAGCCCAAGGTATAGTCAAGGTTTTGTCGCTCCCTTAGAAATTGTGGTAACTCATCTTCAAAATAGAGATACCCGGTCTTGACCATATAATCTTCAAGCACTTTCCTAGCTATATCAGCTATCAGCATATCTCTTTTAGATAAATTATAGGCATCACCAGAAATTCCCGATATAATACTTAAATCAGGCACTTTATATGGCCTTGACTTCAAAAAAACAGCCGAGTCACCGAGAAAATCCGCATAGCGAAGCAGTGCCTTTTGGTCTTCCAATTGATACATGGCCAGTAGTGCAAGCCCCCTCACTTTGGGGCTTTTATTCTTTAAAAAAACCTCAATCTCCGTCATGGTCAGCGTCTTGGAAAAACTGGTGAAGCGCTCCATTGGAGTAGGCATACTAGGTTTGGTGATATAATAGGGTGTTCTGCTGCTATACATGAATTGGGACAAGCTCACAAAATCAATGGAATCGGCAAACACCTGCATTTGCTGTGCCTTTGAGGTTTGAGCGATGCCTTGGATTGCGATAGCGCTAATTAATAAAAGCGTGACGGCTGGTTTCATATTGATTGATTTCTGATTTTACCTTTTTGAAGGTGGGGGAAAAATGCAGCGACGTTGCATCCCCCCTTAAAACTCTTTCCCACCTCATCATGTTAATCCAACGCTTCCGAAAAATCGGTGTACCTACCGACAATCAGGAGCGGCTGTTATTTTAAAAACTACTAAAAAAGATTGAGAAATGAGTCAGACATTGTTTACACCCCTTCACAAGAACGGAGCGGAATTTAGCAACCGCATCGTGATGGCACCGATGACCCGCTGCCGGGCCATTGGCAACGTGCCGAACGACCTCATGGCCACCTACTACGCCCAACGTGCCACCGCCGGGCTTATCATCACCGAAGGCACCTCACCCTCCCCGAATGGCTTGGGCTATGCCCGCATCCCCGGTATTTTCAACCAAGCACAGGTGGAAGGCTGGAAGAAAACGACCGAGGCCGTACATGCCACGGGCGGCAAAATCTTCTTGCAAATCATGCACACAGGCCGGGTGTCCCACTCCGCCAATATGCCCGAAGGCTCGAAAATCGTGGCCCCATCCGCCATCTCCGCCGACGGCAATATGTGGACGGACTCGCAGGGGATGCAGAAGACCGAAATGCCCGAAGCCATGACCACCGACGAGGTAAAGGCAACCGTACAGGAATACATCCAAGCCGCCAAGAACGCCATCGAGGCGGGCTTCGACGGGGTGGAAATCCACGCTGCCAACGGCTACCTGCCCAACCAGTTCCTGAACCCCAACTCTAATACCCGCACTGACGAATACGGCGGCAGCACCGAGAACCGCAGCCGCTTTGTGCTGGAAATCGCTCAGGGTATTGTGGATGCCATCGGCAAGGAAAAAACGGGCATCCGCTTTTCGCCCTACAACCCCTTCAATGCGATGGGACAGTTTGACGAGACTTTTGAGACCTACGACTACCTCGCCCAGGAGATGAACAAGCTCGGCATCCTTTACGTCCACCTGCTGGACGGCGCTGCCCGTGCCGCTGGGAAGGAAGGGCTGGAACTGCTCGCCAAAATACGGGAGACATACCACGGCATCCTCATCGTGAATGCGGGCTACGACAAGGAGCGTGCCGCCCATGCCCTCGACGTGGAAAAAGCGGACATGGTGTCCTTCGGCTCGAAATTCATTTCGAACCCCGACCTGCCCTACCGCTTCGAACACAACCTGGAACTGGTCACACCCGACCAGAATACGTTCTACACCCCCGATGCGGTGGGCTATACGGATTATGGGTTTAGTGAAAACTGATATAGTGGTCGCCCAATTTATTGGGCAGACCCAGCATTATAAAACAATAGGCCTGCCCAATAAATTGGGCGGCCACAAAGCCGCCACGGATTATATGTTTAGTGAAAACTGATAAACATTGGAACAATATGATGGAAGGGCTTCCGTGAGGAGGCCCTTTTTTTGTTGGGGAAAAGTTTCACCTGTGAAGGTTAAATGAAAACTTTGTCCGACTCAACCTTAAAAAATACTATGCAATGTTTTCACGGAAGAAGAATAACATGAAAAAATAAAGTGAAAGCAATAAATTAGCGTCAAAATAATCGGATATCATTTCATATCCCATTCGTCAATACAATATAAACAACACGATGAACCCGAAAGCAGACGTCCTTATAGTTACCGTCACACCCATCGAAAGCAGGTCAGTCATCAAAGCTTTTAAGGAGGCTACGGGCAATGCCCCGAAGATGGAGCACATCAAAGACCGCACCTACCACAACCTCGGCAGCATCAACGGCGCAAGTATTTACATGGCTATTTCACAAATGGGCGCTGGTGGCGTGGGCGGCTCGCAGGAAACCGTCCGAAAAGGCATTGAAGCCCTGAACCCCGCTGCGGTTATCATGGTCGGCATTGCCTTTGGCGTCAATCCGACCAAACAAAGAATCGGTGATATTCTGGTGTCCCACCAACTGCGGCCTTATGAACTCCAGCGCTATGGGAAAGACGAAATCATTCTTCGGGGCGACAAACCCCCGGCATCGGCTTGGCTTTACAACCTGCTCCAAAGCATCGCACTGTATTGGGATGAAAGCAACGGTAGGGTAAAACCCGGCGTGATACTCACTGGCGAAAAACTGGTGGACAATGTGGACTACCGTGACCAACTGGTTAGTCTGGAAAAAGAAGCCATTGGCGGGGAAATGGAAGGTGCCGGGCTTTATGTCGCCTGCCATGATTACAAAAAAGACTGGATTCTCGTAAAAGCCATTTGCGACTGGGCAGATGGTGAAAAAGACAATCCTCATAAAGACGAGCACCAGGAAATAGCCGCCCACAATGCCGCTAGTTTCGTCGTCTTTGCCTTGCAGCAGGTTCAGATTACACAAAACGCCCCCCAACCAGAAGCAGATAAACCTAAAGAAACGCCTTTAACAAAGCCCGAAGAAAAGCCGTCCTTTCATACCCTATTAGCACAAGGTAGGACGGGCCAAGTCATCGAGCAGTTGCTGGCCCTCACAGCATTGGACAAGTATTTAAACAACGAAGTCATTCTGTTATCATCCCGCTATGCTGCCTATCAAAGGAAACTCAATAACGGTACTGTCAGCAGCAGCTCACTTAGCATAGATTTGAACAGGATTAACCAAGCATTGATTGCCATAATTGACAAGCTGCCGCCAAACCTCGCTGCTGCCGCCAACAAGGTTTACAATATCAACCATATAGATAATGCCAATTTCTCCTAGTTTATGAACCAGCATGCTGATAAGTTGTACAAAATTGAAACAATAGGCAACGCCACTTTCATCAATTACCCGGATGGCCGCAAGATTCCACGCTATTTGACAAAGCTCCCGTTCAAATCCGACTACTTCATCGGCAGGGAAGCTGATATGCAAGCCATTGAAAGGAAATACCAAGAAGAGCAGCGGCTGCTGGTGCTGGTAAATGGCGACGGCGGCATAGGCAAGACCACCCTTGCCGCCAAGTATTGGTATGCCTACGAAGTCCGCTACACGCATTTTGCCTGGCTGTATATAGACACCAGCATTGCCAATGCCCTGATAAGCCTTGCACCGGAATTGGGTGTGAGATTCGACGCCATGGACGACCAAGCAACCCAATTAAACAAGACCTGCCATGCCCTCACCAACCTTGCCATGCCCTGTTTGCTCATCTTGGACAATGCCAATGAGGATGTGGACTTGAAATCGCATTTCGGCCACCTGCATGCCTTGGGCAAATGCCATATCATCCTCACCTCTAGGGTCAAGAAACTGGATACCGTCCCTGTCATAGAAGTGAAGCCGCTAAGCCCAGATGAAGTGGCCACCCTTTTCAAAAATTATTATGAAAAACTACAAGACGCCGAACTGCCCTTGCTCCATGAGATACTGAAGGCCGTAGATTACAATACACTCGTTGCTGAAATTTTAGCCAAAAACCTGGCCGTCCTTAACGAATTTGACACGGCTTACACTTTGGAAAAACTCTTGGCCGATTTAAGGTCAAAAGGCCTGCTGGCCATTGAAAGCGAGAAAGTCGGCGTTGTATATCAGAGCCATACCCTGCTGGAAGCCACCCCCAACGACATCATCTCGGCCATGTACGACTTATCCAAGCTGGCCGAACTTGAAATACGATTGCTCAGCAATTTTGCCGTGCTGCCCGCCGAGAAAATACCCCACGATTTGTTCAAGCAATTATTAAAACCCGAAGACGAAAAAGCCTTCAAGCAAGCCCTCAGCCAACTGGTGAACAAAGGCTGGCTCGAACACCACCGTACCGACAACAGCTTCAAGATAAGCCCTGTGATACAGGAAGTGACCAAGGCCAAGAACGCCGAGCGGCTGCTGTCCGACTGCCGGATTTTGATAAACGTGCTGATAAATGGGCTTGACAACGAAAACCGCCACACCGACAATTACCGCCAAGCCACCGTGCTGGCCCGCTTGGGCGAGGCAGTGGTGCAGGCCATGCCCACGCCCGATTTTGATGTGGCCAATTTATGCCAAAACATTGGCAACTATCATAAAGACACGGGCAATATCAATTCGATGATGCAGGCATATCAGCGAATGGTGGACTTGCAGACCGCCCTGCTGGCTGCCGAACCGGATAATGCTGATTTCAAAAACGGCCTCGCCGTCTCTTACTCCAAACTCGGCGAAACCCACACCGCACTCGGCAACTTGGACAAGGCTCTCGGTTTTTATGAAAAGGACGCCGAATTGTCAAAGGAACTCCACGATGCCTTCCCAAACAATGTCGGGTTCAAAAACGGCCTAGCCGTCTCTTACTCCAATCTCGGCAACACCCACACCGCCCTTGGCAACTTGGACAAGGCACTCGGTTTTTATGAAGAACTCAACCGATTGGAAAAGGAACTCCACGATGCCTTCCCGAACAATGTCGAATTCAAAAACGGCCTCGCCGTCTCTTACTTCAATCTCGGCAACACCCACACCGCCCTAGGCAACTTAGACAAGGCACTCGGTTTTTATGAAGACTACAACCGATTGGAAAAGGAACTCCACGATGCCTTCCCGAACAATGTCGGGTTCAAAAACGGCCTTGCTGTCTCGTATGCAAAATTGGGCGAATACAGCCGTGACCATCTGAAGGATAAGGCCAAAGCCAAGGCCTATTTTCAGCAGGCAGCAGCTTTATGGGAGGAACTGGTGCGGGATGCACCGGGATATGTGGAGTTCAAGCGAAATTTGGAGATAGTGCAGCGGGCTTTGGCGGGGCTGTGAGTGGTCTGAATCACGGATGAAGCGGATTCAAGGATTACGCTGAAGGGCGCTGCCTTACAGCCGCACTCGTCTTAGTGTCCCATTTTTTTCAAAGCAAACCCAGCATTTCCCAATTTAGGTTCCCCTTTAGGGCAATGTTATTAACTTTAGATAATGCTTCCGCCAAGGACATCCCCCTAGCCCCCTTCAAAGGGGGTTAGGGGGATGTTGGTCAGGGCAGGCTTTTTAAATCTCTCTTAAGTTAAAGTCATCCCCCTTTAGAGGTCAGGGGTAAATGCCCCGCTTTGAGCCGCTCCTTTACCGCTTTTGTCATCGCCGTAGGCGACCTGCAACGTCATGCAATACGCCACAACGGGACGCCGCACATGTCGCCGCTGGTGGTCTGCGACCATGACAAAAGCGGCGCACAGCGGGGTGAGCTAACTCGTCTAAATCACGGATGAAACAGATTACAAGATTCCGCCGAACGTGCCACCCCCCATCCGTGCAATCCCCAAATCCGCCAAATCCATGATTCAGAAAATTCCCCCCAAAAACCACAAAACTTGCCAAGATTCACTCCCCTGCCCCTCCGACTGGCTCCCCTTCGCTCAATATTCAAGTGCCGTGCACCAATATTGGGACGGCGTGCGCCAATATTGGAAAGGCGTGAGCTAAGATTGGAACGGCGTCGGCTCCGACCAGCGAGGAATTTGCCAATCTTGGCGTTCCGAACGCTAAGATTGGCACGGCGTGCGCTCCGACCAGCGCCCCGTCGGCAAAGATTCAAACGGCGTCGGCTCTGATTGGCTTGCCGTGCGCTGGGCGGGGCACGGCGAAGGCTTCGACTGGCTCCCCTTTCGCTAAATTTCAAAGAATCTGACCCATTTCAGAAAATTCTGACCCTTTTTGAAAAAATATTGGCCATTTCAGAAAAAAGCGGCAGTTGGAGAAAATCTGGCACAATTCATGGTGAATTATTTTAATATAAAAATGAGATTAGGGCGTTCATATTTTCTAATCAACCAGTGAGTCCAACAATGCGATGACGCTTTTCTGAAGAAGCCGCCAACGCTTGTCAAGCCCCCTGCTTAATCTATCCAAACTATGGCCACCAAAGCCAACAAAGAAGCCACCCCTGCAGTAGCTGAAGCCGCTTTCACTGCGATCACCACACCTCTTCCCAAGCTTCAATCCACCTCAGAAGAAGGCTTGAAACTACCCTGCGCCAGAGAGTATTTCTACAAGATGGCGCTCAATGCTTGGGGCTATTGCCTTGCTGACCGCCTGCTGTTCATGGAGGTGAGCGAGCGCTACACGGAGGCATTTATCCAAGGCCAAGTGGATTTCATCAACACCGTGAAGAATCTGCCTGACCTCAGTGTGCTACAGGCAGCAGCTACCGAGGCCAACGAAGGGCTGGCGGCATGGCGGCAGCAAGTGGGTAGTCTCTCCAAGCGGCTGGACAATGCCATTGGCTACGCCTTCAAGAACCCCGATACGGCTGACGCTGAGCGCCAGTTAGCAGGCCTCAACGAATTTGGCACACCGAGCGCCGAGCCTTGGGCACAGGTGGACAAATTCCTCACCAAGGCCAATAATTACCTTACGACCAAAATGACGGTGCTGGTGGACGCCAAGGCTGCCACGGCAAACCTTCAGACCAAGTTCACGGATGTGACCACTGGTTTTTCAGCGGCTTGGGCGGATTTTATCTTCAAAGAAAAGAAGGTGGTGGATGGCACCAAGGTGACCAAAAACGGCCTCATCGATATATTGGCCGAACTCAACCCGATGCTCAACGACGGGAAATTGATATACGAATTCGACGCCACCAACCGCAAGAAATTCACCATCAAGGATTTGGTGCGGGAAGTGCGTGGCACACATCCGGCGGGGCTGGCGGGCTACGTCTTCAACGAGCAAGGACGGGGCGTCGAGGGCGTACTTGTAGCCGCAATAGGCCAAACCGACAAGTTCGCCATTACCGACAAGAAAGGCTATTACAAAATCAACCTCGCTGCTGGCGAAGCCACATTCCTTTACTCAATGGAAGGCATGGAACCACAGTCCTTTTCCCGCACGCTGACGGCGGGCGTCACCAGCCGCCAGAATGTGGTGCTGGTGCCTGTGGAAATAGCGCCGGAGGCTGTCGCCGCTCCTGTGGAGGAAGCCATCGTTGCCGAAACGCCGCAAGCCCCTGCCGCTGTACCGGAGAACACCAAGGAGGACTTGGTCACTGCCGTGGACCTATTGAATCAGTCCCCTTCCTCGAACGGGGCGGCGAAAGGTGCAGTGGTTTAAGAAAGTTTTGTTTGTGTTAAGAATATAGAGAAATTACAGGGGGTGGCGTTGGCTGCGCCTTATTTTTTTAAATGAATGATGGTAGTGGGTCAAAATGGTTCGTCAAGCTGGCCAAGTTAGGCGGTAACTTGAAGTTCAATGTATCGGCTAAAGATATTTGAGTACTTATCTTTGCCCCCTTTAAACCATCATCTTATCAAGCACAAATGGCACAGGAAGAACAAACAAACAGGCGGACAAAACTGCTATTTTATAAGGTAATTGTGGCAGGTGTCGTAGTTTTGATCAGTATGATATGGTTTAAACACCAAGGTAAAACAAGAGCTGAAGAAGTAAACAAGGACCAAGAAATAAAGCTGGACGCAATGATAAAATTGGCCAAAAACCCCAAGCGGTACGATTATTACCAGTTCAAGTTTTGTCCTATTGCGCAGGAAGGCCAATATCCAAGCTGTGATTATCCGTGGGGCAGGGTATTGAGCGATGATGGCTGGCCATTGGTATCCCTGGTTTTAGCGCATCAAACTTCTCAGAGTTATTTATCGCCAACTGAAATCATCAAGTTGTTTTCAAACAAGGAAGCCCAATACGACACGGTCACATTTCTTGGCTTGGACTTGCTCCGGGCCATCGCCAAGGATTCCTTTACGGTCAGCTCCCCAGATTCCTCCTTTCGGGTGCTGGAATTGAATAGAATTGAGCGGATAAACGGGCCTTCTTTGCGCATCAAATCCTATTCTGACCGCAGTTTGACCGTGCAAAATATTGCCGCAAAAGGCACCCTCACCAGCATTGAGAACATTCAAGGCACTGCAACGGTGGAGCAACCTTTTCCTTTTGAAATTGGCCAGGATATACTTACTTTCAATATCAATAAAGATGAAAACGGCGAGCTTGAGTTTTTGCTGAAAGGCAAATCGGATGCGACAGATAATTGGACGGCCAGGATTTTGATTAAAAACCGCAAAGCTTTTGCTTTTGTGGAATGAAAAATCTAACCGAATTGATTCCTATCGCTGACCAGCCATCACCTACCCCACCAACTCCTCCCTCGAAAACGCCACCCCATCCCCGCTGGCCAGTATCTTCAAGTTTTGGTTGAAGAATGATGACTACTTAGTATCGTTCAAGAAATAACGTCGGCATAACGTCGGCGAGGTTTGAAACCTCGCCGACGTTCCGGCCTACGATATCAGGAAGTTATTTTCCATCGTTCCTTAGGGTGACATTTTATTCAACAACTGGCAACATCTCTAGCTATTAGACAGGAGGCAATATGATATTACCTCCTGTCTTGTTTCAATTCTCAATGTTTGCGATACTTCGCCATCAGCTCCACGGAAATGACATTTTGTTTGAGGAAGGCTGTATCGGCACCGTAAGTGCCTTTGGTGGGAAAGTACACCTCCACAACGGGGACGAACCAAGCTGGGTTCCCTTCCCCAAAGGCTTGTTTCAAGCCTGCGGAACCATTGCCCTTTAAATCGGCTCCACTCTTGGTCATAGGAATTTTTTCCTCGAAGAGGAATGACCAATCAACCCTGGCCCTGGCATTGATGCCTGTGGTGGTCTCGTCCAGCAAAGCCACTCGGGCATCCAAATTGACATGCTCTTCTGAACAGGCCTCTTCAATGAGCTCGCTCCATTGAAATACACGGTCGTTTCCGTCCATGTAGGTATTGTAGACACCAGCAGTGGAATCAACGATGCTAGACCCCAACAGGTAGAGGTCGTAGGTGTCTTTGGGCCCACAAGGGGAATCGTCTTTGGCACAACTGGAGAATACAGCAACAATAGCGAATGTAACAACTAGGCAAGCAAATTGTCTCATGGCAGAAGATTTTAGAAGGTGGAGATAAGAAGGATAAATTCTGACTTAAAGCTATTGCTAATCACCAATATTTACAACCTACTTTTAAAATAACAACACAAAGGCTAAGCCAGCAATTCTGACAGTTCTTCCTTCGAAAACGCCATCCCTTCGCCGCTGGCGAGTATCTCCTTGCTATTGTTGGATTGGGAGCTGAACTTGAAAGAGGCTGGCTAGAAGTGAAAGGTTTGATATTAGTTTGAACCATCAACCAATCTTTGAATTTGCTCTTTGAACCATGTAGTTTTAGTCAAATCCGACGGGGGTATGTTTTGCCTTTGTGGTAGCTGAGTGGCATTGTTTTTCATTGGAAAAACCTTATAAAATGTTTCAAAGTCATCACTGCGAAGGTACTCCCATATTACTGTAGCGTGTTGTTGGTTATCGCCAGTATTTTTAAACCAGCGCTGCCGCACATCTTTTGCCTTTTCTTGCTCACCATAAAATGGGTATGACATTCTATTGGGAGCAAGCCCTGTTACCATATTGCCAACTACAGCATTCTTCTCCACTGTTAATTGCGCTTTATAATGCTTAAGGTCAAAAGGCAAATCTTTTTGGGAATAATATTCAGCTAAATTATCAGGATGATATAGGTAATTTTCAATACTATAATAGCGCAATATTTTTAAATTAGGATAGGTCGTTTCAATATCCACCACCTCTTCATCAGTTAGAAAATCTCTATCCACAATGCCTTTAAATTCGGAGGCCCTGGCTTTATGATAAACAGCCGCCTTATTGTTTTCTGGTACAAATATGGTGTTTGACAATGCAACGTTATTGTAATATTGATCGTCTTTGTTCTCCACAAAAATGATATTCATGCCCTGAAACAAACGGGCCAGCATATCCTTGCCTACGGCGATTTCATACACTTCCATCCGGTCTTTTGGTTCTGGAACGATGACTTGTGGTATATCAAAATTCAGGTCATCAAAATCAAGGATAACGGCATAGTCTGACTGGCGTGCATAGTCAATAAAACCAAGGGAATGTGAGGCCGTCCAAAGCTGTGCATCGTCGGGCACCCAGTTTTCAGTTATTTCTTTGAGCAGGTTAAACTGCAAAGCAGTGTTCAGATGGGCATCCATTTCGTCAATGAAATAGATACTATCCTTGATTTGCTCCTTTCTAACGAGGAAATTTAATAAGATGATGACGACCTGTTTCTCGCCGTGACTGAGCAGGTCATAATTAATATGTGAACCGCCTTTTTTGAAAATGAGCTTGATGGGTTGGCCGGGCAGGGCATCCTCGAATTGCACCAATTGCAGGGCGGTTTCTTCCGATTGAGGGAAGATATTTTTCAATGCAGTGTTAAATGGTACGATATGCTCTTGGAATATCTTTACGGTATCGGCACTTTGCCCTTTAAATGCTGGTTCACGGAGGGCTTTGTTTATGTCGAAGGTGTATTTAATTACATCAGCGTTGAAACGGGTATCGTAGTCAATATAGGATTTTGGAGCATCAATATCTTCCTTAATAGTAGATTCATTATAACTGATTTCTTGAATTTTTGGAACAATACGCAGGCTACTCCTTCCTATAAAGGCGCTATGTCCCATATCGAATGTTCCTCCATCATTATTAAAACGCCTTGCGAATCTACCTTCATCACAAAGTATTTCAAATTCAACCCGAGCATTTTTATTCTTAGAATAATAATTATTAGGCTCCGTTGTTCTATTATGTCCGTATTGCTTATTGATATAGTCAAAAGCATCAAACACACTCGTCTTCCCACTCCCATTCGCCCCAATCAACAACACCAGCTTGGCAGAGACGGGAATACCATCCAACGTCAAATCAGTAAACCGTTTGAAATTTTTTAGCTGCAATTTTTGAATCCTCATAATGGACTTCTTTTGAATTTCTGCAAAACAAACGAAAAGGCAAATATCGCTTAATTCCTAAACAATCCCCTACCCCAACAACTCCGTCAACTCCTCCCTAGAAAACGCCATCCCGTCCCCGCTGGCCAGTATCTCCCCCGCCAGCGCAGCCTTCTTCTCCTGCATTTTCAAAATCTTCTCCTCGATGGTATCCTTCGCAATAAACTTCACCGCCACCACCTTCTCCGTCTGTCCAATGCGGTGCGCCCTAGCAATGGCCTGGTCTTCCACGAAGGGGTTCCACCACGGGTCAAGGACGAAGACATAGTCCGCAGCCGTGAGGTTCAGCCCCACCCCACCCGCCTTGGTGGTGATGAGAAAGGCCTGCACGGTGGGGTCGGTCGTGAAGCGGTCAACCGCTTGCTTTCTGAAAGTCTGCGGACTCTCCCCTGTGAGCCATGCGTACGGGTAGCCTTCCTTTTCAAAATGCTCCCGAAACAGCCGCAAGTATTTTTCGAACGAACTGAAAAACAGCACTTTATGCCCCGCCCGCCGGATGGTGTCATAGTATTCGAGGATGTCGTTGAATTTGCCGGAATCAGAGTTCGACAGTTCGACAGTTGAGGCCATGGAAGCAGCCCCAGACTGCACACTGCCAACTGTCGAACTGCCAACTAAAGCGGGATGATTTGCCAATTGCCGAAGCCGCATCAGCGCAGCCAGCACGGCAATCCGGTTTTGCGGCTCGGCGGGGTCGAGCTTCAGGATTTGGTTTCGCACGGCGCTCTTCTCCTTTTCATAGAGTTTGCGCTGCTCATCAGTCATTTCGGTATAAAAAACCAGTTCAGTCAGCGGCGGCAGGTCTGGGGCGACTTCCTCTTTGGTTCTTCGCAACAAGTACGGCTGTACGAGCCGCCGCAGTTCGGCCTTTTTCACCTCGTCCTGCCGTTTTTCGATGGGGGCGATGAAATGCTTTTTGAAATAGCCAAAGCTGCCCAACATGCTCGGGTTCAGGAACTGCATCTGCGCCCAAAGGTCACTTAGCGAGTTCTCGATGGGCGTGCCGCTGAGGCTGATTTTGTGCTTCGCAACGAGTTCGCCCACTGCCTTAAACACGGCGCTTTCGGGGTTCTTGATGTACTGGCTTTCATCCAAAACGACGTACTCCCATTCGATTTTGCGGAGCAAATCCATGTCCAGTCGGGCGGTCTGGTAGGTCGTCAGCACGAGGTCGTAGCGGGCGAGGATGCGGGCATCTTTCGTGCGCCCCGACCCGATATGCTTACAAATGCTGATGCCTGGGGCAAACTTTTTCACCTCCCGCTCCCAGTTGAAGACGAGAGAAGAGGGCAACACGATTAGGCATTGTAGTGGTACAAATTCTTCTGCTTCATCGAAAAGCGTCGTTGTGGTTGGCTTCGCAATGGATGGTTTTCGGTGTTCCTTCGCATGGAGCAAAACAGCCAGCGTTTGAAGCGTTTTCCCCAGTCCCATGTCATCGGCGAGGCAGGCACCTAGATTTTCTTGGTAGTGATTGGCGAGCCAAGTTGCACCTTCCAACTGGTAAGGACGGAGATCGGCTTTGAGCAGACTTGGCACTTCAAAAGCAGGCTGCTCTTCAATTTCCAATTTTTCAATTTCCCAATTTCCCATCCCCTCCAAGAGCGGACGTTGCGATTTCGCCAAACGCAGTTTATCGCCATCCAATTGGCCGAGGTGGGCCAGTCCGTGAAACCTCGTCATCCACTCTTGCGGGATGATAAAAAACGAGCCATCTGGCAGCTCAAACCACGGATTCTCGGTGCGAATGTGGTTTATTAGCCTCGCAAACGGGAACTCGTACTCCCCCACCCTCACCGTGATGCGCAGATCGAACCAGTCGTTTTCCTGCACCACTTCCTGTGTCCATTCCGCCGGGGCAAGGCTGATTTTTTTATCTTCGAAAACAGGTGCATCCAGCGTGAAACCAGCTTCATTTAAAGCAGCGCTATTACCTCGCAACCATTCAATCATTTCGGTAAAATGATTCGTGCTTTCGTTATTTCTTCTTTGCCAAAGACTGCCCTCCGTTAGTTCCAAATCAAATTTGGCGAGCTTGTCGAGGTAAGCCTGCTCCGCATCCGGCTGCCTTTTCACCTGCATCACCCGGATTTCGCCTGCTTCGTCAAAGTGCAGCGCCGTACGCATTTGCCTTGGGTCGTTTTGGGAAAATTGGGTGCCGAGGTAGCGGAACTGCACGGCTAGCAACCACTCTTCCTTGAATAGGTGCTTCGTCAAACTCAGGTCGCAACCCTCTATTTTTCGGGTGCTGGTGATTTCAAAACCCTCTGCTTCTATCTCCGCCCGTTCCGCCGCTTTCAGGATGAATTTTTGGAAATACTCCTTCACCATGTGGTTCGGCACAGGCTGTTCATCTTTTTGAAAAAAGGGCTTGAGCATGTTCCCGTTCAGGCCGGGCAGGAGGTAGAGCATATCCCCGACGAGTATCCAGCCGGGGTGGTTCGTGAGCACGATGGGCTGCTTCCAGCGGATGAGCCAGCGCTCTTCCCCGGTTGTGAAATTGAGGCGGTAAATGATTTTGTCCTTCGTTTTCCGGAAAATCAGGTGCGGGATGATTTCAGCATCGGGGTAACGCACAAGCACGTCCTTCATCATCACTTTCTTGGCCGCCATGAAGGTGAGCGGCAGTCGGTGCTCCACCATTTTACGAAGAAAAATATCCATTTGACGGTGGACGAAGCGCTCCGCCAAGGGTTTGATGTCAGCGTTTTGCAACAGCTCGTCGAGAGGCTTCGACTTTCCTTTCGGTGGGTTGAACTTAGCTTCCAGCGCCCGTTCCGTCAGGCTTTCGATGAGGTCGAAGAGTTGCGACAGTAGTGGCGTCAGTTCAATCCCGTAGCTGCCGATGGTGATGGGGGAAGCCGTCTGTAGCAGGAAATTCAGCGTGCCGTCAGCGTCCGTGCCGACGATATTCGCCCCGGGGAGGTACCAGCCGCCGGGCAGGTAGCGGCGCAGGTCGAAGACGACGGTGGCGGGTTTGGACATGGATTTTTCGGGCGAAGGTAGGATTTATACCATAGGGCTTCGCCCTATGTTGAGAAATTCCGCCCTTTCAGGGCTATTTGTCTAAGCAAAGCCCTGAAAGGGCGACATAACCCAATATAGGGCAACGCCCTATGAAAAAAATGCCCAGCAGTTATCACTGCCAGGCACCACACGTTTGAATACTCGATTTGGGTTGGATTTATAGCTGCGAACAACTCGATGCGCTCCGCTCAAAACTCGCAGCCATTTACCCTCAATACCTCACGCCTTTCTCTTCCAAACGCGTTATCTTGATTTCTGTCCGACGATTTTCCTCGTGCGTGGCATCGTCGCATTCCACGCCGTTTCCGCACTCGTTCAGGAGTTTTGTTTCACCGTAGCCCTTCGCTGTCAGGCGTTTGCGGCTGATACCTTTTGATACAATGTATTTCACGGCGGCATCGGCCCGCTCTTGCGACAGCCGCTCGTTGTAGCTGTCCGAGCCACGGGCGTCGGTGTGCGACCCCAGCTCTATTTCGAGGCTTGGGTATTTTTTCATCAATTCTACCACATGGTCGAGGTCCACGGCGGCATCTGGGCGGATATTGAACTTGTCGTAATCGTAGTGGATATTCTCCAATTTGATGACCGTCCCGACTTCCAGTTCCGGCGTCTCCAACGGAGCGGGTTCTGGAGCGAGGTACAAGTTCTGGGTCGTCTCCCCATCACTGCAATTTATCTCGCCCATTTTCCACAGGTTTTCGTGCTTCGCAAAACCGGATTTTTGCGCCAGCACCTCGTAATCACAGCGGCAATCCAACTGGAAATTGAACTTGCCATTGGCGTCCGTATTGAACTCCTGCACTTGGTTCGTGCATTTGTTCAACACCTTCACCGTCGAGCCGGGAAGCGCTGCGTCGGTCATCCGGTTGCGCACCACGCCCGTGAAATTCGTGGATTTCGGTGCATCAATCGGCACGAGATATTCCGGCCCGGCCAGCATCTCCGTGGACGTCACCAACAACCGCACCGACTGGTAGCCCGGCTTGCTCACTTCCACGTAGTAGTTTTCACCACGCACCACGGGCACTTTCACCTCGCAACTCACGTTTGGCGTAGGTTCCTTCATCGTGAAACGCTCGGTGTACAGCACAACGTAGTTTTGCGCCGACTGGTAGTTGTTGTCAACAGCGCCCCAAGTCGCCCCATCCGCTTGCCGGATTTTCAAATCTGCATCTGAAATCCGAGCACCCGTGGCTTTGTCCACCACACAAATGCTCGCAATCTGAGGCCGAACGCCGTTGAAATCCCAGCGGTAAATATCGTCCTGTCCCTTGCCGCCGGGGCGGTTCGAGGTAAGGTAGCCCTTGAACTCGTTTTTATCCGAAGTAAAAGCAAAATCATCGCTGCTGGAATTGATCGGCTCCGGCAAACGCAGCGGCTGGCTGGCTTCCATGCCCGTCATCAGCACGGAAAAAATATCCAGACCGCCCATGCCCGGCCTACCATCAGAAGAAAAATAGAGGTAGTTCGTGGCCGTTACGAAGGGGAAAATCTCATCGCCCATCGAGTTGACATTTGGGCCGAGATTGATGGGCTGGCCCCAGTTTTCACCGTCTTTTTTTGAAACATAAATATCCATGCCGCCATAGCCGCCGGGGCGGTTGGAGCTGAAAAACAGCAGGCTGCCGTCAGCAGACAGTGCCGGGTGGCAACTGGAGTAGTTGTCGTCATTGAAGGACAATTCCTTCACATCCACCCAAGCGCCTTTTGAAGAAGTGGCCGAGTAGATTTTCATGTCAATCAGGCCATTGGCCGTCTTCCCTTTTTTGTTGTTTTTGGAAAAAAGCATCGTTTGGCCGTCCGGCGTGAAAGTCGGTGCCCCATCGTGGTATTTACCATTGATGTCTCCCCTCACCATGTCCGGATAGAAGAAGCGGCTTTCGACATCTTCTTTCGCAAAATATAGATCAGAATAGCTACCCGACACGAGGTCTTGGTCGCAAACGAAGATGCCTTTGCCGCCCCTCGCCGAAGTGAACATCACGCCTGCCTTGTAAGGTACGGCGCAGTAATCAAGGTAGGGCGTATTGAGGTCTTCGGCATTGGTCACCATGTAGCTGCCACTTGGCGGTGCTTGAAAACTGACATTCATTGCCTGCTGTGCCCCCACCCCACAGGCAGGAAGCAAGAGCGAAAAAAGGATTTTAGCTGATATTCTCATTGTATGGATTGTTGAATTGTTGGATTGCTGAATTGTTATATTGTGTTCATGTTATATCGTCATGAATAACAATTAAACAATATAACAATCAAGCAATTCTAGTCAGAAAAACCGCAAGTGACTCACGTCGCAAGACTTGCACTTAAAAGTGTAGCCCAGCATCACCTCCCAGCTCCCGTTGGTCACTTTGTTCAGTTCGGATTGGGTGAAATCCAGCCCAACGCCGAGGCGCATGCCGTTGCTGAACTCCATTCCTGCTAGTGCATCGAAGGAATCGGCCAGGCGGTAGGTACCACCAATCCAGAAAGTTTTCATCAATACTAAATTGGCGTTCAAGTCCACATCAAGCGGTGCGGCGGGATTGTAGCTCACGAGGATGGATGGAACCAGTTCCACATTCCGGGAAATAGTAGCACTGAAACCTCCCATCACGTAGGCAGTGCGGTTATAGTCCTTCTTACCACTGCGGTCTTGGTATAAATTGTTTTTTAACAACCGCGGCACTGACACGCCGAAGTAGTATTTTTTGCCTAAAAAATAAGCGCCCGTTCCGAAGTTTGTTCCGAAATCCATTTCGTCGCCCTGCGGGATTTCTGGGTCGTCCGGGTCGATGGCCTGTGAATCCGACCACCTGATCCGCAACTGTTCCAACCTGCCCGATACTCCAAGGCTCAAGGTGTTGTGATCACCCAATTTGATACGGTAGGCATAGCTCAGGTCAACGGCATTGGTGTTCACCTTGCCGATTTCATCGGATGTGATGCCGATGCCCAGGCCGTTGCGTTTGCCAGCAAACGGGGTGTGGGCATTCACGTAAATGGTGCGGGGCGCCCCCTCAATGCCTGACCATTGGTTCCGGTAAAGTGCCAGTGCATCGAAAGCACCTTTGGCACCCGTATAGCCGGGGTTGTAGGACAATTTGCTGAAGGTGAAATGCGTGTACTGCACGTCACTCTGTGCCGCCGCTCCCACTGCCAGCACACTGAAAATGAAAAAATGGATTAGCTTTCTCATTGTATTTTTTTTGATTGTTGGATTGTTATATTGCTTTATTGTTGAATTGTTATATTGTTAAGTGTCACAAATAACAATTCAACAATATAACAATACAGCAATCCTACCTGGTTATCGTGAAATACCCTTGCATCACCTCGCTGCTTGACTTGTCGAGTTGGATGAGGTAGAAGTAGGTGCCTGGCGGTAGCAAGCTGCCTTTGTAGCTGCTGTCCCAGTCGTTTTTGTAGCCATCCTGCTCGAAGACCTTGTCACCCCATCGGTTGAATATCCGCACGTTGTTGTTGGTGTAGGTCGTCTCCAAGCATGGCACGGTGAAATGATCGTTGCGCCCATCCCCATTCGGCGTGATGATGTTAGGAGCAAAACAAGGTTGGTTCGCGTTCGTGCCCAGTACATTAAAGCGTACCGTGGCACGGTCACAATCGTCAGGGCAGTCTGTGTTGCATATTTCGTAAACAAGGGCATCCTGTCCAAAGAAATTCTCCCGAGGAGTGTACTCCAACTGGCCGTTCACAATTTTGGCTGTACCGTTCGTTGGTTTCTCCACGATGTGGATATCCCAATTCTGCACGTTGCCAGTCTGGTCGTTGAACACGAGCACACCTTGCGTTAGGGTTTCATTGAAACTCACATCGAAAATATCGTCTGCTGCCGCAATGCCTGTGAACACATGAACCGCAGCAACTGGTGCTTGGAAGCTACAACCATCGATGGTTACGGTAGCCGTGTATTCACCAGCCTGCCCGGTCGTTGCTGAAGGCAAAACCGGGTTCGCCGAATTGGCCGTGAAGCCTTGCGGGCCAGTCCACTCGTAAATTGCCCCAGCAACAGACGTCACGTTCAGTTGAACGAGGTCGCCCCGACAAGCTGGGCTCGATGCATCTGTAGAGGATTCTGTGAGAAGTGTCGGAGCCTGCACCAATGACACTACCTCCAAGTTGGAAAGTGGTGTAGAGCAATTGCCGTTGTTCGCCACCACGGAGTAGGTGCCGACATAAGCATTGGACATGTTGTTGATGAAAAAAGTCGGCACGTTGGTCGTAGCTAGCAACATCGGTCCTGTTCCAAAATCCAAAAACCATTGGTACTGCATGTTGGTGAACGGCGCACTGCTACTGTTCAGCGTCAGCGTTTGGCCTTCGCAAAGTGCTTCATCGGAAACACCGAGTTGGAGCGCCGTGCCTGTGAGGTTGCTCACCGTCACCTGCGCCACGTTGGAAGGTTGCGTCGAGCAATTGCCGGAGGCGACCACTACCGTGTATTCACCTGCGTTGGCCGAGGTCGCATTATTTACGAAGTAGGTCGGCACGTTCGTTGTCGCCAAAAGTACTGGGCCAGTTCCACCATCGAAGTACCAAAGATAGCTGGCGTTGGAACCAGCGAACGTAGAACTGTTCAGCGTCAGCGTCTGTCCCTCGCAAAGCTGTGTGGAAGAAACCGCCAGCGTTGGTGTACCGTTCAGTGCGTTGGTCACATCAACTGATTGGGCATTGGAAGGCTGCGTTGTGCAATTGCCGGAGGCAACCACTACCGTGTAAGCTCCTTCGTTGCTAGCTGTCAGGTTTGGAACAAAAAACGTCGGCAAGTTTGTCGTAGCTAACAGCGAAGTTGTCGTTCCATTATCAAAATACCATTGGTACAAGATATTCGTCCCGGGATAAACTGAGCTATTCAGCGTTAAGGTTTCGCCTTCGCAAATTTGCGGAGCAGAAACAGTCAGCGTCGGTACGCCGCTCAAGCTGTTGGTCACATTCACGTCTTGGGCGTTGGACGGCTGTGTGGCACAGTTGCCAACGCTGGCAGTCACGGTGTAGATGCCTATGTTCGAAACAGTCATGTTTTGCACAAAGAAAGTAGGAAGGTTCGTCGTACCGAGCAGCGTCGTGGTGGTGCCGTTATCGAAATACCAGTTGTACGAAACATTGTTACTTGGGAAAATGGAACTGTTCAGTTCCAAGGTTTCACCTTCGCAAAGCACATCGTCCACGACAGTCAGTGACAGTGCTGGGCCAATATTGTTCGTCACGCTAACGCTCTGGCCGTTGGAGGCGGGTGTGATGCAGTTACCATTGCCAGCCACCACTGTGTAGATGCCTGAACTGTTGCCACTGAGGTTGTTCAGTTGCAAGTTAGGTGCAGTCGTTGTTCCCAAAGAAACTTGACTGCCGCTACCCGAACCTGTTGGGCTAAAAAACCACTCGTACTGCACGTTACTGCCGGGCAGAACCGTGGTACTGAGTGTCAGGCTTTCACCCTCACAAAGCACGTTAGCAGATACGCTGAGGGTAGGTGCCGAACCCATTTGGTCGAAGACCACTACGTTCTGGCTGTTCGAGGGTTGTGAAACACAACCCGACAAACTGGCTTGAACCGTGTATAGGCCGCTGTTGGCAACGGAAGTATTGGCAATCGAGAAACTTGGTGTCAGCGAGGTGCCAAGGGAAACTGGGCCATTGCCGCCATTGTAAAACCACTCGTAAGTGGCGCCGCTGATATCCGTGCTTGACAATTGCAGGGTCTCACCTTCACAAAGATTGCCAGCATTGGCGCTGATCACTGGTGTTTGCGCCAGCACCGTGCCTACTGTTACTGTTTCAGTCGCCGATGGCGGAGAAGTACAGCCGCCTACCAGCACAGATACGCTGTAATCGCCTGAGTTGGCAGTGGTTGCATTCGCAATACTGAGGCTTGGGGTATTCGTAATTTCAATCGGATTGGCGTTGAAGTACCAGTAGTATTTTCCACCACTACCTACCGACGCCGTACTGAGTTCGATGGACTGTGTCTGGCAAAGCACTGCATTGGCCACTATCAAATCGGGCGTTTGCGAAGCAGCCGTGTTGACCACTACGTCTTCCATGTTGGAGCTTTGAGGTGGACAACCAGTCGTGCCAGCCACCACTAGGTAAGTTCCAGTATTTGAACCATTGACATTGTTCAATTCAAAACTTGGTGTCAGGGTAGTTGCCAAGGTCACTGCGCCAGTTCCATCGTTGAACATCCATTGGTAGGTCACGTCCAAGCCGGGGTAGGCGGTCGCATTGAGTTGCAGTTGCTCGCCTTGGCATGGAGTATCTGCACTGGCAGCCAGCACAGGTGCTTGGCTAAGTTGGCCACCGACGACCACGGGTTCTGCATTGGAAGGCGGCGAGGTACAGCCTCCTACCGAAGCCACCACCGTATAGTTGCCCGTATTGCTAGGGGTAACGCTCATGATGGTGTATGATGGAACCGTGCTGGTACCGATTGGGTAGGCAGTTACACCATTATTGTAAAACCAAGTGTAGGTCGCATTCATCGGAATGCCCGTTGCTGAAAGACCTAAAATTTCGCCTTCGCAAAGCGCATCCTGTGAGACGATAAGTCCTGGGGCAAAGTTGGCCACGTCGCTCACCTGTACGTTGACAACAGTTGATGGATCAGACTCGCAGTCCCCCTTCACCACTTTGACGGAATAGCTGCCCGTGTTCGTTGTGTTCACGTTCGAGAGCAGGAAGCTCGGAGTGCTGGTGGTGGTCAGCAGGGAGTTTCCGAAAAACCATTGGTACTCAACGTTTGAACCAGCTTGAGCGGCAGTGGTCAACATGACATCGTTGCCGTTGCAAGGTTGGGTATCACTGACGTTCAAAGTTGGGGTAGCTGGTGTGGTTGTCACCGCAATGTTTGCCGTAGCAGGCTGCGATGGACAGTCGTGCTCCGTGTAAACTATCAATTTGTAATCGCCGGAATCAGCAACCGTCAAGTTGTTCAGTGCAACTGGGAACGGGCCTTGCGGCGAAGCCGTACCATTGAAACTGAAGCCATTCGGGCCTGTCCAATTATAGCTCACAGTGCCAGAAAGTTGAACATTGTTCTCGGCGGAAAGATTGACTGTTTCACCTTCGCAAACTGTCGTTGCACTACTCAAATTGGTAATAATCGCTACAGTGGTACCAGCATGGCAAGTATATTCCTGCCAGTTCGGTGTACCATTGGAATTGCTGTCTGGACAAGGCGTTCCGGCAGGACACTCTTCCATGTCCGTTAGGCCATCGTCATCCGAATCCAAATCGTCAACATCTGGTATCCCATCGCCATCGGTGTCAGGGCATGGGTTGGAAGTACCACATTCGTAGGCATCTTCAAGGCCATCGTTGTCCCGGTCAATGTCTCTGAAATCGGGAATACCATCGTTATCCCCATCAGTGCAAGGGCCGTCGAATGGGCATTCGTCCACGTCAACAATACCGTCATTATCGGAGTCTTTGTCCCGGAAGTCAGGTTCATCCACCCCATCGGTATTAGTTGGGTTAGATGTCGGTGTCAAATTCGGTGCGCTAGCCTGCCCTTGGGCATTTACCGCTGGTGTGCCGCTCCCAACAATGCCATCATGGTCGGGGTCAGGAATACTAGCTTCCGTCACATCCCAAATTCCGTCGCCATCGGTATCGAGGTCACGGTAGTCGGGCAGAACATCATTATCGGTGTTCAAAGGTTCGGAAGTTGTTGACAAAGCCAGACCGTTGAGGTCAGTCGTTGCACGGCCAGTCAGGTCAACGGTAGGGTTTCCAGAACCGATGATACCGTCATTGTCCGGGTCAGGCTGCGTAGCTTCTGCTACATCGTTGATGCCGTCATTGTCGGAATCAAGGTCACGGTAATCGCGCACACCGTCACCATCGGTATCGGTTGGCGCTGAGGTTGGTGTTGAGTTCAATACCATCGGAACGCCTTTGCTGTTGACGACGGGATTTCCAGCACCGACCATCCCGTTATTATCGGGGTCGAGGTTGCTTGCTTCCGCAACGTCGTTGATGCCGTCGTTGTCCGTGTCGAGATCAAGATAATCTGGGCGAAAGTCGCCATCTGTGTTCAACGGCGAAGAGGTAGTAGCAAGGGCTTGGCCGTTTGCGCCAGCAGTCGCTTTCCCATTTGTGTCCACAACGGGGGCACCCATGCCAATGATGGCATCGTTGTCTGGGTCAGGTTTTCCAGCCTCCTCCACATCGTGGATGCCATCGTTGTCAGAATCAAGGTCATGCCAGTTACGAACCCCGTCGTTGTCGCGATCGGGCGGCAGCACGATGGGGTGGCCAGTTACCACAGGATCTATTAAAGTTGAAAGGCCAGTGGTGCCCACCACGGCAGGGCTGAGTGCACCTCCTCCAATTCGGCCATCGTTATTGGTATCAAATGCGCCTAGTCCAGCCTCGGCAACGTCGTTGATGCCGTCGTTGTCGGAGTCAAGGTCGTCGTGGTCAGGCACACCATCTCCATCCCATTCGCTACGACTGTATGTTTCCACCGCAGCCAGATCGTCAGGGTCAGAAGCGATTGGATTGTAAAGTCCGTTCATCCCGAAAATAGCAGGCGCACCATCAATCCTGCCATCGCCATTGGCATCGGGCTGGTTGTGGCCAGCTTCCACGAGGTCGGTAATGCCATCGTTGTCGGAGTCAAGGTCGAGGTGGTCGGGAATCCCGTCACCATCAATGTCATATTCAGCGTTGATTTTATCGCAGACACCATCGTTATCGGCATCCACACAGTTGTTCGGCACAGCAGGGTCATTGGCATCCCGATAGTTTTGGATGCCATCCCCGTCCTCATCAGCGCTCGGGTCACGACCACCGGGCAAGCAGGCAAAGCCACCTGTTGGGTTACAAAATTCTTTTGCATCAGGTATCCCATCGTTGTCGTCGTCAATATCTTGGTTATCGCGAATGCCGTCGCCATCCGAATCTGGAATGGCCATCACGAGGCAATTGTCGGTGATATCCACGGTAAAGTTTCCAAATGCAGCGCCGTTGTAAATGACGAAGGCCCAGTTGTCGAAGATTTTATTATCACCAAAATTGTTTTGATAAACAAAGGGAACATTGGTTGGGCCAGGTTGACCGTTCGGGTTGCTCCCACTTACGGGGCCACCCACGTTGGTGTGGTTGTAGAAAAACTGATCAAATGACGATGCCTTGACATCGCTGATCAATTTCAAACTGACACCATTTGGATTGTTCTCCACATCGAAAAGGAAAACATGCGTTTCGCCGTCGCGCAGTTCCACCTTATAATTTAAGGTGAAATTTGAGGTGACTGGAATGACTTGACCGAGGCCATCGCTGCCATCCCAAAAGATGGAATCTATGCCAATACTGATCGGCTTTGTGAGGGTTAAATCCACCGAATCCTTAAAATCGCCGTCGTTGTTGAGGTCCAAGGAAAGATAAATAACGCCGCTTTGGGTGGATTCAAACGTAATCCATGCGCCTTGTCCAACCTCCATCGCACCAGGCAAGCAAGCCTGTCCAGAAGTGTCGGTAGGGTTTAGCCCAAAACCTGAAAGTTCCGGTTCAACGGAAGATGGCATATTAAACAGCCAAGTCGTATGCGTATTGTTTCTAAAAATATCAGTCACCTTAGCCGTTGCAGGCATGGTAGGATCTGGTACGTTGAAGAAAACTTTGTTGTTGACGATGTTGCCTGCTTGGTAATCTTCCGCCTGAGGCTCATAGTAATAATTTGACCCGTCCACCCAGTTCAAGGGGTTAGACGAGCGGGAAACATCCATCCTGTAAAAGGAATTGTAGGTGGGATCTGCATTGCCATTCACGATTCCTCTTGAACTGGAGGTGACCGAAAATCGGTACGGATCTGTGTCCATAAACTTAAGTTCATAGAGGAACCCACCTTTTGTCAGCACATAAAAAATGGGCGAAGTCATATACCCATTCTGGCTAATAACCGATACATACTCGTTGGAATAAACTCGCCCGGAAAGCATCGAACCGCCAGCATTGGCTGCGCCACCTGTAGAAACGGTGATATCCCAAGCCGTGATGACGGTTGGGGTCGTGGGCTGGTTTGTCGCCCGATTCCACGGATCACTGTTCAGTAGGTTTTGAAAACTGGCCGCTTGGTACACCGGAAAAGCCATGCGCACCGTCCAGATGCCATCCTGACCGGTAGGCACGTTGACAATGCCAGGTGTGTAACCTGCACCACCCGTTGGACCTGCCAATTCCTCCACATTGTTATGGATAATAGCCGTGTTGCCACCACCAGTCCCGTCAAACGTTGCGACCAGCACGCCATCGGGGCTGTACACTTTGATGTAGCCGCCGGCAATGCCGACGTGACTTGCCCCAACATTGATGGTTTCACCCACATTGGCATACACTTTCAACTGTTGTTCGTTGCGGTTGTCAAGAAACAGACGGTAGCCGCCGTAGCCGACAAAATCTTTGGACCCTTCTGCCCAAAGTGCCGTGGCCGACAAAACCACAACAGCCATTGCGAGCAGCTTTCTCGCCAAGGCTTTTTTCTCCATGAGATAATCAAACATGTGTTTCATATTGAACTCGGTTAAGTGAAAACATAGTAATCCTATTCGCCAGTAGGCACGTTCGTGGCCTTTGCGTTGTATAGCTTAATATCCTTGGCAAAAACTTCAGGAGGGAAAGCCCTGTCTGATTTCAGCAGCGAGGCAGATGCAGTTTTCTCATGTTGTTCCGCAAGTGCGGCATCAGCTGCTTTTTGTGTAGGAAGAAGGCAATTCTGTGGTATCTATCCAAAAAGGAGTACACCACGGGTAATTTTTATTTATCATACAAAAATTCATGCCAATATTTTTAATATGAGCTGTTTTTACTGACATTCTAGCAACGGAAAAAAAATGTTGGGACACGAAATGAAAGTACCATCTGTACAAAATCTGGCAACATCCTAGCTTTGTGCTTCATCAATACCATCAAAATCATGCAAGACCTTACCCGCTGCCCATGGTGCCTCAGCCACGACATTTACATGGACTACCACGACAACGAATGGGGCATACCCTGCCATGACGACCAACAACTATTCGAAATGCTCTGCCTCGAAGGCGCTCAGGCTGGCCTCAGTTGGATTACGGTTTTGAAAAAAAGGGATTCGTACCGCCTTGCCTTCGACGGTTTTGATGCGGAGAAAATAGCCCAGTACGATGAAGCCAGGCGGGAAACATTGATGAACAATCCAGGTATCGTGCGCAACCGCTTAAAGGTGAACGCCTTTATCGAAAACGCAAAAGCCTACCTAAAGGTCAAGGAAGAATTTGGCAGTTTCGATAAGTATATCTGGCAGTTCGTGGGGCATCAGCCCATCGTAAACCACTGGGAGCGGCTTGGCCAGATTGCCCCAACCACCTCGGAGAGCGACGCCATGTCGAAGGATTTGAAAAAGCAGGGATTCAAGTTTGTGGGAAGCACGATTTGTTATGCCTTCATGCAGGCTACTGGTATGGTAGATGACCATTTGGTGGGGTGCTGGAAGCGGAAATAAGCAACAAGCCCCGTGGAAAACATTTCCCACGGGGCTTGTAAATTTACAGCTTCCCAACCATCAACTTCAGCGCTTTGGCTCTGCGCCCAGCCGCCTGAATCCACACCACATACCAGCCTTCAGGTACGTCTGCCAAGTCAATGCGCACAGGTTCCAGAGGCGCCGAATCCACTTCCATTTCCTTCACTAACCGACCCATCCGGTCCACCAGCAGCAGCCGGACGATGCGACCTTCCACTGCCCGCAGATTTACATCCACATACCCGTTGGCGGGGTTCGGGAAGAGCTTGAAATCATCTAAGTCATCCCAAAATTCCAGCATCTGCACGTTGGAGAAGGCAACGGAACCGTTGTCCCGCAGTTGAACAATACGGTAAAAATTCCAACCTGGAAGCGGTCGTTGGTCTGTGAAGTGATAAGTCGTGAAATTATCGGATTGCTCATCGTTTGGTTGCTCCGCAATGGAAGTCCAGACAAAACCATCCGCCGAGCGCTCAATGCCGTAATTGACAGCATGTTCGCCACTGTTCGTGCTCCAGCGGAGTTTTGCAGTGGCACCGTCCTGTTTTACAAACAAAGAAAACACCTCGCCGGGCGCACCAATCACAGGGCTTGGCGGCGGATTCAGCGTCCAAAGTGCCTCATCGTCCTCGACAGGTGTACCCGTTGTGTTGTTTCCGGGGGTGCTGTCCACGTCGGCGGGACTGGCCGTTTTCACCTGCACGAAATAGGGCAAAGGGGTTGTATTTTGCAGACAAAACAGCACGAGGGTCATGGTTTTGCTCGTTCCGGCGGCCAAACTGCCCACCGTCCACTCGCCCGTCACGAGGTCGTAGCTCGTTCCGCTCGGTGGTGTGTTCGCAGTGTGGGCTAAGCCTTGCGGGATTGGCACCGCCAATTTCACCCCACTGGCCGCCGCCGTGCCGTTATTTGTCACGGTGATGGTGAAGGTTACATCGTTCCAAATCAGCAGGTTAGGGCTGCTGGCCGTCAAGGTTACTTCAAGGTCGGGTGCACTGCCACCGGGCGCTGTCACGCCAAAACTACGGGTCACGTCAGGGGCAGGGTTGTAGCTGGCATTGCCCGCTTGGCTGGCTTTGATGGTCACAGTGCCCGTAGCTCCCGTCAATGTCACCGTATTGCCTGACAACGTCGCTGGGCCGCTCACCAGACTGAAAGTCACGGGCAAGCCGCTCGAAGCCGTCGCTGAAATGGTGAACGGCACATCCGTCGTCAATTTATTTGGAATCGAGTTGAACGTAATCGTCTGGTTTTGCAAACCAGGCGCACTCACTGTGAAACTCCGCTCAACAGGTGTGGCAGCATTCCAACTGGTGTTCCCCGCTTGGGTAGCTCGCACCGTGACTGTACCTGTCGTTCCGCCTAGGGTGATGGTATTTCCAGAAATCGTGGCGGGCCCACTCACAATGCTGAGGCTGACGGGGAGGCCGCTCGTTGTGCTCGCCGTAACGGTGAAGGGCGCATCGGTTGTCACCTTGTTTGGAATGGCATTGAACGTAATCGTCTGATTCTGAGGCCCTGAGCCGGGGGCACCTGCGGTAATGGCCGCTTCGTCGTCCTCGTTCGGAGTGGGCGCTGTGCCGTTGCCGGGAGTGCTGTCGTTGTCGGTCGGTGTGGCAGCGCTCACTTGGGCGTAGGCGGTCAATGGTGCATTCTGCAAAATGAAGAAATTGCAAGTAATCGTGGCAGTCTCTCCGGGGTCCATCGTACCCACCGTCCAAATTTGATCGGTGAAAAGTCCAAAGCTGCCCTTTGAAACCACCACCTCGTTTCCACCCACATAAACGACACTTGAAGGTTTCGGGAAAGCCACCGTCACCCCGCTGGCCGCCGCCGTTCCTGCATTCGTGAGGGTAGCGGTGAAACCGATATTCCCCCACTGGGTCACATTCTGCGCCGAGGAGGTCATGGTCAGTTCCAAATCAACGCCGCTGCCACCACCGGGCAGATTGACCGTGAAAGTCCGGTCAACGTTTGGGGCGGGATTGTAGCTGCTGTTGCCAGCTTGCGAAGCACGAATCGTTACCGAACCGGGTTGCCCCGTAAGGGTTACGGTCGTTCCGCTCAACGTGGCTGGCCCGCTGATCAGCGTGAAGGTGACTGGCAAGCCACTCGACGCCGTTGCTGAAATGGTGAACGGCACATCGGTCGTGAGTTTATTTGAAATATTGTTGAACAAAATGGTCTGACTTTGCAGCCCCGGTTGCCCCACGGTGAAGCTCCGGTCAACGGGCGTAGCAGCGTTCCAACTGCTGTTGCCCAATTGCGAAGCACGAACCACTACCGTTCCGGGCGTTCCACCCAGCGTTACCGTGTTGCCGCTCACGGTGGCCGGGCCACTCACGATGGAATAGGTCACAGACAGTCCGCTCGACGCCGTGGCACTGAGGGCAAACGGTGCATCAGTTGTCACTTTGTTCGGAATGGTTGGGAAGGTAATCGTCTGATTTTGAGGGCCTTGGCCAGCACCTAGCGCTACCTCTGCCACCTCATCGTCCTCGTTGGCAACGCCGGGGGTGCCATTACCGGGGGTGCTGTCGGTGTCTGTCTGGTCACAGGCGCTTACCTCCGCCCAGCCAGTGAACGGTGGCGCAGCTAGCAGGTACCAACCCACCGTCAGCGTGGCGGAGCCACCAGCAGCGAGATTCCCCACATACCAGACTTTTGTTCCAAAATAGTCGAATGTGCCTTGCGAAGCAACTGCTTCACTGCCTCCGACATAGACTGTGTTGGAGGGTAGCGGTGCAAAGACCCGCACATTCGTGGCCTGCGCCGAGCCGCTGTTGGTGACGGTGAAGGTGTAAAAAATGGAATTGTAAATGCTGGCCGTCGTTGGGCTGATCGTGGCGCTGAGGGACAAATCCACATTGCCTCCCCCACCCGCTTGGGTGACGGTGAAACTACGCTCGACAGGAGTGGCCGCTGACCAGCTTGTGTTACCGGATTGCGAAGCACGGATCGTCACCGTTCCTGCTTGTCCAGTCAAGGTAACGGTGCTGCCGCTCACGGTGGCCGGGCCGCTGATGATCGAGTAAGTCACTGGCAAACCACTGCTGGCCGAGGCACTCAAGGTGAAAGCTGGGTCGTTAGTGAGTTTGTTTGGGATGGTCGGAAAAGTGATGGTCTGTGATTGCGGAGCAGCCGAATATGGTGAAAGCCGCATTCCGGGGATGGGTCGTTCAAGGGTACCCCCAGGCAATTGCCAGCCGACGGCGAAGTTGTCACCGCCCGTGCCTTCCTTCATCAAGGCTTCGATGTAGTATTGCTGACCTGCGGTCAAGGTGAGGAGTGCCGATTGTTGCGAAGTGAATTTCGTCCACTCCTGCGAAGATGTCCAACTTGTGACATTGGCAATAAGCGACTTGTTGGCGGGACTGCTGTCGGTCGATAGCCAGAGTTCGCCGTTGTCGTCACTGGCTATCCAAAAACGATACTGCCCCGTGACCGGCGGACAAATATAGCCGCGTACTCGAACGCCGTAGTTGTCGAAGGCATCCACTGGGATTTCAAAAATGTTCAGCGAACCAGTTGCGTTAGGTGTGGCAGTCAATGGGATTTGTGAAACTGCCGTGCCTGTAATGCCGGTCCACCTCTCAAATGAAATAGTACCTGTGCCGCCACAGGTACTTGGTGGGGCAACGTTTACCCAAAAACTCTGCGATACATTGACTGCCGGGCCAACCGTACCGTTACCGGGCTGTGTAGCGGCTATGGTGACTTTGCCGGGTACACCAAGTAATGTGACCTGATTCCCAAGAACTTGTGCCGGGCCTTCCGTAACGTAGAAAGCAATAGGTAGCCCACTTGTAGTTGTGGCGGTCAAGTTGAACGGTGCATCACCCACCAATTTATCCGAGATCGCGGAGAAGCTGATGGTCTGGTTCGTTCCAGTACAGGCCGGAAAAATGTCCTTTTCATAAAAATCAGCCGCCCCTGTTGGATCACTAACTTTTAGTTTTATACGATACCAATAACTGGCTTCGTAGCATTCGATGGGTGTGAGGTTGACAGTTGCTGTGGGCGTGGTGAAAGTCTGTACGGGGTGTGAGTGCGCGTTGTGGTATAAAATCACTTCCCAAAAATAGCTCAGTTGAGAAGCCGAATGATTAGCATCAGTGACCGTGGCACTCAAGTTAACGGGTGTAGTCGTGCTTGGATTGAAAGTGTTGAGCGCATCAACGCTTGTAGAGACAATGTCCGGTACTGCGTTGTTCAGTGAAACATTGACGGTGGCTGTGGCAGTGAGGCTCGTGTTATCGGTAACCGTCAGGGTTGTAGTGTACCCGATGGGGGAAGTGCCAGGGCTGTAAGTCTTAACAGGATTGGCCTCGGTGCTGGTGGTTCCGTCACCAAAATTCCAGAGGTAGGCCAACGTGCCACCATCTTGATCATAGGTATTGAAACTGGAAAATTGGACGGTGAGCGGGGAAGTACCCACGTTGGGCGTAGCCGAAGCAAATGCCACTGGCGCATGGTTGGTGGTGCCTGTAAAGCTGACCCTCCGAATCTGGTCAGGGTAACGAACATACCAGATACCACCCTGTGTCGGGTGGGTGTTCACGAAGACGCAAGCTCCTGCCACATTCACGAAAGTGCGCACTTCGATGGGATTATAATTGGCATCAAATCTGAAGTTTCGAATCCAACCAGCGCCATAGTCGGCATGGAAATAAGTGTCGTGCCACTCAGGCGGAAATTCATGTCCATGATACCAAACGCCTCCCGTACTGGCATTTCCAGTAAAGGAAGTGCCGGGAAGCTGCGCCGAGCCGACATTGTAAATCGTGCCGTTGATGAGCCCACGGGCACTGCCTGTACGCCAATCCACCTTTGGGCGGTCATGCACTGCCGGAGCATAGGTCGAATTGTTGTAACCAGGCTGGGTGGTCATGCCCTCGTATTTCGGCCAACCGAAGTTCATGCCAGGGGCGTTTACTACGTCCATTTCTTCCCGTGTGGACCAGCCCACATCCCCCACTAGGAACACACCAGGGTTACCATCAGCAGGATTATGGCTCCCTGTCTCTGGGACATATGTAAAACGGTAGGGATTTCGCAGGCCGCGTGCCCAGACGCGGGAGGCGACAGACTTTGGTTGCGATGCATTCCAATAGGGATTGCTGGGGTAGCCCTCCCCGGTTTGGGGGTTTAACCGCAAAATTTTACCAGAATAAGAAGTCAGCGTCTGGCAGCGATAAGCACCGATATTTTGAGCGGAAGTGATGATGCCATCGGTGAGGGCCTGGGCGTAGTAGGTCTCGGCGAGACTGCCTTGGTCAACGGTGTTGTAGCTGGCCCCGTCACCCATGCTGGCAAGCAGCGAGCCATCCTGCCCAAAGACAAGGGAACCCGTGCCGTGGCTTTCGTGGAGGATGGGCGGGCCATCGTTCACCGAATTGCCTAGCAAAACAAAGCGGCTGCCAGGCACAACGCTAGCGAACGTGCTGATGTCCACTTGGTAGCGGGTAATGCGCCCGATGGTAGCATTGTAGTATTCATTGGTCGTAGAGCTGTACTGACCAGTGCCATATTTTAACAAATAATGTCGATCCACAACGTACTGGAGATAGATGTAGCCGTTGCTGAGGAAATTAGGATCGAGGGCGAAGCCGAGCAGTCCAAAGTCGCGCCAAGCACCGACTTCCTCGGAAATGTCAAGGAGCGGAGTAGGTTGTTTCACCCCGTTCACAACAACCCAGACTTTGCCGACGGTTTCCCAAACGTACATACGTCCGTTATTGTCCCAAGTGAAGCCGGCGACTTGATTGAAACCACCAAGGTAAAGGTTGTCAGAGAAGCCTGTAGGCTGGGCGCGGAGATTGCCCTTTACGAAGAAAAGCAAAATACTTAAAAAAATAAGGACAAGTGGCCAATAACTGCCACGGGTTGAAACGGGTGTTGCTCGGTTCATACTTTTTGGATTTTAGTGTTTGTTTAAATAGTGTTTGCGTGGCAGTTGCCAGCGGTACGGGGGGAATCCAGACTTAATATTTGAAAGGGAGGATGAGTGAGGAGAATTCCTATGTTTCAGGAAGATTTGCGAAGGTAATTCAGTTTTGTTGAAATTTAGGTATTTAATACGACATTTAACAGAAATGCATATCTACTAAAAAGAAGGGGCAGCCCGATTGGGCAGCCCCTTCAAGTTCTGCGAAATGGTTAGCGAATTTTAGGCTACGAAAACATCCCTAGCTGGCGTCTGTGCCCTAGGTAGTTTTGGCAAGCTTACTACCAGCACGCCATCGGTGTAGGTGGCAGCGATGCCATTGGCATCAATTTTTTCGTTGAGCTGAAATTGCCGCTCGAAAGCCACCGTCTTGAACTCCCGACGGGTCCAGTTGGCTGATTTTGTGAGGTCGCTTTCCTCCTGCTTTTGGGCAGAGATAGTGAGGATATCACCTTGCACACTGATTTGAAAATCTTGCTTTGAGCGGCCTGGAGCGGCGAGGTGAAGTTCGTAGCGGTCTTCCAACTCCTGAACATTCACTGGAGGTTGGAACCAACCACCGCGAGCCCAGCCACTCTGTGGACCACCAAAACCTTGGCCCCAACGGCCATGACCACCCCAACCTTTGCCGGCATGACCGTAGCCGCCGCGCATTCCATGATGATTACTGTAACACATGATTTGATTTGATTTAGTGGAACCAGGCGATGAAAATTGGAGGTTTTTCTGTAAAAAAGCGCCGCTGATTTTCAAGTCGCCAAGCACCTGTTTTTAAAAAATTAGATGACTTCGATTATCCTTGTCTGTTGTATCCAGTCGAAAGCAGGCTCACTACGCCTTGCGTCAATTGGAATGGGCTGCCGCTGCCGCATGGAGGCTACGTGCATCGGATTTTGGTGGTAGCCCCGGCCTATCAATCGGCGAATGGCCATGAAGACGCCACCGAAGATAACCAAGCCTAGCACTGCCGTTACCAACAGTTTGAATAGGAAAAACAAAGCCACTATGCCCACGAGCGGGGCAATGAAAAATGGGAACCGTCGCATGATTTGGAATTTTATGAAATGAAATAAATCGGGTGAAATTCTTGCGGCTGTTTTAATTTGTATGCCGCACAAAAAGGAAGACGAACAGACTGATTTTTTACTTTAAATGAATTTATTTTTTTTGAAAAAATATTTTAAGCACTTGATTATCAGTTAATTATTGTATCAATTTTCCAATAACCAGCGATGCAGTTTCGCGTATTCGCTTCTCCAAAAAACCTCGTTGTGCTTACCTCGTCCGCGGATAACTACGCGCAGTTGCCCTTCCGAAACCCCGCCATTGCGAAGTAACCAATACAGCCGCTGCAAAGCTGGTTCCATGCCTCGACTTTCTGTTTTGCTGCCCGCCACGTATATTTTTAGCCTCGGGTCAATTTCTTTTTCAGCCAAATTGAAAAGCTGCGGATTGAACCAAAGGGAAGGAGACATCGCTCCCACCTTGCCGAATACTTCGCCAAACTGAAACCCTGCATACAGTGCCAGCAGGCCGCCCATCGAACTGCCCACAATGGCAGTTGCTTCGCGCTGCGGTAGCGTCCGATAATTAGCATCCAGTTCTGGTTTGAGTTCCTGCATGATGAAGCGGAGGTGCGCGGCACCTCCCCCACCCTGCCGCCCGCGCTTAAAAGGCGCGTACTCGTTAATACGTCCCACGCCTGCATTGTCAATACCCACGACGATGGCCTGAAGTTTTTTTGGCAGCTTCATCATGGTTTCAGGAATTTTCCAATGTCGGCCACCAAAAGCCGTTTTTGGATCAAAAAGGTTTTGACCATCCAAGGCATAAATGACGGGGTAGCGGCGCGACGATTGATGATAATCTTTGGGAAGCAAAAGGCGCACCGTGCGTGGTGCGCCCTTGGGCGTAGTTTTTATCTGAAAAAAGTGGAGCTGGGGGTCATTTTTCATTCCTCACGCTTTTTGCAGCGCTCGCGCCACTTAGCCTTGAATTGAGCTCGCTCCTCCTCGCTCATGTTCATCCATTTCTCCCGCCAGTGCATGCCACCACCGGGCCGAGGTCCTGGTTTTCCATGAAAACCACTGAACAAGATTTTAGAAAGCACCAACAGCCCTACCGCCTGCCAATAAGTCAACGCCGACACACCAGCCACGACGTTCGGCAAAATGGCGTTCCAAAGCAGCATGACGACCCACCCTATCAGCAGCAAAAAAGCAGCGATGCCAAAAGGTATGAGGAAAAATTTTTTACGACTTCTATGCTTGTTGAACATGGCTCAATAATTTATGAATTCTTGGTAAAAGGTTTCGAGGCGGCTGCGCAGGTGCTGAACGGCATAGCGCTTTCGCGATATTAGGGTCTTGATGTTTTCGCCAGTGCGGTCGGCTATCTGCTGGAAAGTCTGGTCTTCCAGTTCGTTCCAGACAAAGACGTTTCGTTGGTTTTCAGGCAGTTCATCAAGGGCAGCGAAAAGGGTCTCCCAAAACAACTGCCGCAGGTACTCGTCCTCTGGCGTAGCAAAATCTGCCAGCAGTAAGTCCCCGAAGTTCAATTCGCCGTCCTCGTTTTCATAAGCAAGGTCTTCAAGGTGGTCCGGCTGGCGCTTACGGGAGCGGTCGGTCAGTTTATTGCGGGTCACCCGGAAGAGCCAAGCGCCGATGTTTTCGATGGACTCCAAATCTACAAGCTGGCTGAGTTGAAACCAAACATCCTGCAGCACGTCCTCGGCATCAGCATCGCTGCCCACCCGAGGCCTGATGAAGCCAAAGAGCCGCTTGCCGTATTCCCGGACGGTCTGGACGATGGTTTGCCGTTGAGCCATTGTGGTGATTTCGGTCACGAAGTTCTAGCTTTTGGGGCAGGCAGACGAATGAGTTTGTGTTTTACTTTAAATGTTTTGAAAAAAATGGGAACAAGAGACATGAAATTCAGCGGAACGGCCAGCCTAACAAAATGGAACACTTATTGCCTTGGCGAAAATCTCCTTCTTCTGGTAAAATAGCTGCTGACAACTACGGCAAGAATTACCACCCATTTCAAATTTTAACTTTTGGGGCACGAACAAACTCAACGCAAGTCACATTTCGAGTTTGTTCAAATCCTAAAGCAGCCGGAACCCTTCCAGTCAGTGCCTAAATTCCTGCTTTAAAAATCCTTATTACCCTCTTGGTTATGCGCTTTTTCGCTGTTCCCCACAGCAATCATCTGGCAGTTTTTGCCTTTGGCAAAAGCGTGTCCAGTGCTGGGGATGCATTGCCATTTTCAACGACTCATTCACTTTTTAAATAACTATTGCACATGAAAAACATTCTTCCAGTTTTGCTACTGCTCTTTTCAATCATGGGTTTTGCGCAGCAACAGCCCAATGCACTGGCTTTGAAAATCAGGGAGCAAAAGACTCAAAAATCGGATTTTAAAAAACCATCGCTCTTCCAGTTTGCTGGGCAGAGCAAAGCAGCCAACCAGTTTGACGACTACGTTTCCAATGGCCAACTGCTCAAACTTGACCTAACACAGCTAAAATCGGTGTACCAATCGGCACCAGCTACGATGGAAATGGAACTACCCAATGGAGGCGAAGCGGCTATCATTTTGGAATTGGTGAAAACCAAACTGCTCACTGATGATTTCACTCTGGTAACCAGCATTTCCAACGGTCAACCAGTTGATTACCAGCCAGGCGTGTACTATCGTGGCATTGTGAAGGGTGATGAAAACTCCTTGGCTGCCATTAGTATTTTCGAAGACGAAATCATTGGGGTGGTCAGTACGAAAAAAGCAGGCAATATGGTGCTGGGCCGAACGGACGGAACCGCTAAGTCCGCCAATTACATTTTTTACAAGGATGAAGACCTGCTCCTTGACCACAGTTTCGAATGTGGGTCGGAGGAGACACCAGTTGCCGAAGGCAAAGAAAGCGCTGAAAATACAGGGGGTGAAAAAGTGGAGAAATGCGTCCGGGCTTACCTTGAAGCTGACTACGACCTTGTCAGTGAAAAAGGAGGAGCAACGGCTGCCGCCAATTTTGTCACTGGTTTGTTCAACGTTGTGGCGGGCATTTATCAAAACGAAGCCATCACTGTGAACATTTCACAAATTTTTACTTGGACCACCGCAGATCCCTATGCTACCAGTTCCACTTCTGCGGCCCTGACTTCGTTCCGGAGCTACCGGACGACCTACAACGGTGATGTGGCTTCCCTCATTTCGAGGGGTGCCCCCACCGGTGGTGGGATCGCATGGGTGGGCGCACTATGCACATCCTATGCCTATTCGTACTGCTATATTTACAGCTCTTACAACCAATTTCCGACTTACTCTTGGTCGGTCAACGTGATAGCCCACGAGATGGGGCACAACCTCGGCTCGCCGCATACCCACGCCTGCGCTTGGAACGGCAACAACACCGCCATCGATGGCTGCGGACCAGCAGTCGGCGCTAACGAGGGCTGCTCAGGACCAATTCCATCGGCCGGCACCATGATGAGCTACTGTCATCTCGTGAATGGTGTTGGCATCAATTTTAACCTCGGATTCGGCCCACAGCCCGGCGACAAGATCCGGAGTAAAATCACCGCCGCCAATTGTCTAACCACCTGTGCTTCAGCCTGCCTCACCGTTAGCACGAACGGTACGAACCTGAGTTGCGCAAGCGGAAACAACGGCACGGCAACTGCCACAGCAACAGGGAGCAATGGGCCATTTACCTATGCCTGGTCGAATGGCGGCAATACGCAGACCATCAGCAATTTAGCGGCAGGAACTTACACCGTGACTGTGTCGGCAGGCAGCAACTGTACTGGCACAGCCACTCGCATAGTAACTGCACCATCGGCCATCAGCACCAGTGCTTCCGTCACCAACACCACGAACGGCCAGAACAACGGCGCTATCAACCTGTCTGTGAGCGGAGGCACGCCTGGCTACGCATATTTGTGGTCAAATGGGGCTACGACACAAGACCTCGCCAACATTGCCGCTGGCACCTACACCGTCACCGTGACGGACGCCAACGGCTGTACCGCAACTCGATCCGCCACGGTGGGAACTTCCAATAGTAATCCCATCACGTTGAGTTTTGCGGTGACCAATGCCAACAGTGGTCAAAATGACGGCGCCATCAACCTGACCGTGAGCGGTGGCACGGCACCGTTCAGTTATTTGTGGTCAAACGGGGCTACGACACAAGACCTCGTCAACATTGCCGCTGGCACCTACACCGTCACGGTGACATGCCCAACAGGTACCAAAACCGGAAGTGCAACGGTCGGCACCAACGCCCCGAATGGGTGTACCTCTGTTAACTTACCAGATGCAGAGAGTTTCGAGGGTAACCTCGGAAATTGGTCTCAAGCCACCAATGACCAGATGGACTGGACGATTGGCTCAGGCACTACCCCCACCAACAATACGGGGCCGAATGGTGCTTCGAACGGCACTTACTATGTTTACACAGAGGCTACAGGTTATACCAATAAAATCGCCTTTTTGCTCAGCCCATGTTACAATATCGCAGGGATTAATACTTTTCAAGTAGTCTTCAACTACAATATGTATGGCTCGCAGATGGGCAATTTGTATTTTCAATTTAGCATGAACAATGGTTCAACTTGGAGTACGATTTGGACGAAGAAAAAAAACCAAGGCACCGGCTGGAAGTCATTGACGATGAACTTTACCAACAATGGTGCGAGCAGTATCCGATTCCGTTTTTATGGCAAAACTGGCAACGACCGTAGTGACATGGCTGTGGACAATTTCTCCATCGTTCAAACAGGTAACCTAACCAATGGTGAAACTGCTGATGCGAGCATTGTCCTAGATCCTTTGGTAGAAGTTTCTGAAAATGGAACTCTCCAGCTAAGTCCAAATCCTGTTGCAGATGAATTGAGTTTGACCTTCTACTCTGAGCAGAATCAAAGTGGCAAAATCACGATCAGCGACCAAATGGGACATACATTGAAGACGGAACAAGTGGAAGTTCTTGAAGGCAATAATCACCTCAATTTTGATGTGGCGAACCTTCCTGTTGGCTTGTACTTCCTCACTGTGGAAGATGGACAAAACCAAAGGGTAGAGCGTTTTGTTGTGTTCCACTGAAAGTAATTACTAATAAATTCAACTGTTTAAATTCTGATAGTCGGCGGTGCGCCAGTTGGTGCACCGCCGTATTTTTTTTGCACTTGAACCAGCTTTTTTGATGAAATTTACCCCATGAAAACAACCTCACCAACCATCGGTATTGTGCTTTCTGGCGGCGGCGTACGCGGTGTCTCCCACCTCGGCTTGTTGCAGGTTTTAGAAGAAATCGGCATTGAGCCAGTGGCATTTTCCGGTACCAGTGCTGGTGCGCTGGTTGGTTCGTTGCGGGCGGCAGGCCATTCCATCGGAACCATTTTGGATTTTTTTAAGCACACGTCTATTTTCAAGATGAGCAATTTTAGCAGGCGAAAGCCTGGCTTCATCGACTCGGACAAGTTCATCCCGATTTTAAAGGAACTGCTCCCCGATGACGATTTTGATGCGCTGCAAAAAAAGCTCTACGTGACGGCAACCGACATGGTACGGGGCAGGCAACGGACTTTCTCACAAGGACCATTAATACTCCCAGTGCTGGCATCGGCAGCGTTTCCGGTAGTGTTCACACCTGTAGAAATAGAAGGTCATTTGTACACCGATGGTGGGGCGTTAAACAATTTCCCAGTAGAGCCGCTGACGGGCGATTGCGAGCTGATCATCGGCTCCAATGTACACCCATTCAAAGAGATGCAACTCAGTGACATCAAGAATACCTTGTCGGTGATGGAGCGACTGTTTCACCTGAGCATTCATCACCATTCCGTGCAGAAATATCATTTGTGCAACGTGGTGATTGCCCCACAAGAATTGGCGGCATTCAACACATTTGACCGCTCACATTTTGATGAAATGTTTGAAATTGGGTACAAGGCCGCCCATGAAAAAAGAGCAGAATTGGAAGCGTTGGTTAACGGGTAATGAACAATTTCTCCGGCAGGGTTTTCGCAGCATTAATTGCCCGTAACATGGCCAACGGATAGTCCAGTATTTAAAATCCACACCGATATGCGCATCATTTTACCATTACTTTTGTTCGCAAACCTCCATCTCCAAGCCCAATCTTTCGGGAACGGATTCCATTTTTTCATGCCGCCAGGCGATAGTACAGCGCAGCGATTCCTCCCCGAATTTGCGAAGCACCCCATCACCGATTTTGTGGGCATCAATCCGGACGGGCATTTCGAAGCAGGTGGAGAACATCTGAGGTTTTGGGGGGTAAACTTGTCGAGAGGTGGCTGTTTTCCGAAGAAAAGCAAAGCACCGTGGATAGCAGCCCGGATGCGTAAAATGGGTATCAACCTCGTCCGCTTTACGGAGATGGACAACCGTTGGGGCGGCGACAATGCCTCCATTTTTTACGAAAATCCAACCACTACGCAGGTACTCAATTTTTTCACCTTGGACAAGCTGCATTATTTCCTGGCTCAATTGAAACAGCAGGGAATTTATGCCAATATCAACCTTCATGTGTCGAGGGAGTTCCTCGTTGGCGATGGAGTGCTTGATGCCGACAGTATTCAGGACGCTGGGAAAGCTGTCACCATTTTCGACCGCCAATTAATTGCGTTACAAAAACAGTACGCCGAGCAGTTGCTCACACCTGTCAATCCATACACTGGGCTTTCGATGGCCAATGACCCTGTGGTGGCAATGGTAGAAATCACCAACGAAAACAGCCTCTACAGCTACTGGCGGGGTGACCGTTTACAACATTTCAGCCACGACCCCGGTCAACTCATGCAGCGACATTGCGACACCCTCGACCTGCGCTGGAACCAATTTTTGCAAAGTAAATATGCCAACCAAGCTGCCCTCACTGCTGCTTGGAATGCGACGGCGAGCAATCCTGGAGCTAATCAACAATTGCTTGACAGCAATTTTGAAAACGGAAACCCAAACAGTGAATGGACGCTTGAACTGCATGATGCCGCGGCGGCCACCCTGGATGTTGTCCAGACCAACCCTTTCGAGGGACAGGATTGTGCCCGAGTGAGTGTGACGAATGTAACTGGAACGGGCTGGCACATCCAGTTTAAACAAGAAAACTTGAGCGTTCAGGCGGGAAAAACTTACACCGTGCATTTCGCAGCAAGGGCCGACCAACCTGCTGCAATCTATGCGTACACCATGCGCAATCTGGATCCTTGGACTTGGTACGGCAGCACTTTGGCTAACTTAACGACTCAGTGGCAAGAATTCAGCTATACTTTCGTCGCACCAGAAGACAACTCGGATTTCGTTCGCTTTGCCTTCAGCTTTGAGAACCAACTCGGCAATTTTTATTTCGATAAAATGAGTCTGTCCGATGCTGGGGCAGCGGGTATTTTGCCTGGAGAGAACTTAGCTAGTGGCAATATCCGGCGCCTCAATTACAGTGATCGAATCAATTACACTCAGGCACGAGTGGCCGACATGACTGCGTTTTATCTTCAGCTTCAACGAAACTATTTTAACGAAATAAAGAATTACTTAAAAAACGAAATATACATTAAGGCAAATGTCGCAGGCTCGAATTCGTTGGGCGGCCCTTCCGATGTTTTCACTCACCAAGACATGGATTACGTGGACAACCATAGTCTTTGGGATTACCCCATGTGGAGTTACGACGGCAATACCTGGAATTGGGAGGTGATGAACACCCCCATGGTTAAAAGCGATTGGTGGACGACACCCAACCAAATCTTCAGTGGCTTGGCATTGAAGGGGAAACCTTATACCCTTAGCCAATATTATCAAGCGTATCCAAATATTTACCAAGTAGAAATGATGCCTTGGATGACGGCTTATGGGTCGTTTCACAATGTGGACGCCATCGTTTTTTATCAGTACAATGATGATTTTGATACTTGGGAAAAGGATATGCAGGAGGGCTTCTACAACATGCACCGCAACGCTACACAAATGGCGCTCTCCCCCATGTATGCTTATGCCTACCGTCACGGGCTCATTGCGTCAGCCAACCAAACGCTGGAAATCGGATACTCAGAAGACTATCTAGTGAAACAAGTCCCACTTTCCGACAATGCTGGCCGCTGGGGTATGCACTTGCCATACAACAGCCGATTGGCATTGACCACGGACATCCGCACGGCAGGTTTCGATGGCACGGACGCACCGGATTTCAGCCAACTTCCAGCTGGGCCTGGCCTACAAGCCACTACCAACACTGGGGAAACAAGTATTGACGCAGAGAAAGGCGTTTTGGCAACCATTGCACCAAAATTTATCGGATTGACGGGGTTTTTGAATGAAAATCTGCCACATGAAGCCGGACCGCTTCGGTTGCTCGATGCCAACGATTTTGCTGTTGTCACTTGGCTGTCGCTGACAGATGCCCCACTTGAGGAATCTGACGAAAGTGTGCTTACCGTTTCGTCCAGGGTTCAAAACATGAACATGGTTTGGAATGGAAACAGCGTGAATAACGGCTGGGGGCAACCGCCAACGGAGGTACTTCCCATCGAACTGAAGCTTGAGTTGGCTCATGAAACCGCTAATTTTCTAAAAGTTTACAAGCTCTCACCAACTGGTGCCGAGCTTGAAGATGATACTATCTGGTATTTTTCACCATCGCACCAGTTTAGCTTTAAACTTGACCAACACGACAGCCAGACACTTTGGTACGGATTGGAGTTCTCTGTTATCAATCCAAATGTAGAACGAGTGGCATTTAACAAACTTCAGCTTTCACCGAACCCGGCCAGTGAACATAGTTTCGTGGACATTTTGATGGAGAAACCGAGTCCATTAACCATTCGCCTGCTGGATGTGAACGGCATTTTTGTAAAAACCATTTATCAAAAAGACGACCCTGTACTAACTGTCCGGGAGCATATTGAAACTGACAATTTGCCAAGCGGTGTCTATTTTGTGGAGTGCCGGGCTAACGGATGGGTACAGGTGGAAAAGTTATTGGTAGATTGATCGAAAAGATTGCCAAACCGGCGGGTGGCTTATTCCACTCCAACAATTTTTATATCCAAGCGGGCCATTCACCAAGATTAGGTAACGGTGCCGATACCTCCAATCGTTCTCCCGTTTTTGGGTGGTCAAAAACAAGGCGATTGGAATGCAGATGTATCATTGAAATATCAGATTTTATGGGTTTCCCGCCGTATTTATCATCGCCAAGCACCGGGCAACCAATGGCAGACAGCTGCACCCTGATTTGATGGTAGCGTCCAGTGAGCAGCTCAATTTCCGCAAGGCATTTATCTCCTTTTTTTTGCAAAATCTTGTAGCGGAGTCGGCATTCTTGCGAAGCTTTGGTATGTGGGTTGACCACGATAGCTCGCTTCTGTAAGGCATCTTTTTTTAGCCAATGCACCAGCTCACCCTCTTCAGCCGATGGACATTTTTCCAGAATAGCCAGATAAAATTTACCGACTGTCCTTGCCTCAAACTGCGCAGCCAACGACTTTACAGTGGCTGGAGTTTTCGCAATCAGAAGCACTCCGCTCACCGCCCGGTCAAGGCGATGCGTCAGCCCAACTACGAGTTGTTTTTTCCAAGGAAAAGTCTTTCTGAAATATTCAGCCACTTCCCGTTCCACGCTTGGGTTGCGAAACTTGTCTTTGTCAGACTGTAAGCCAGAAGGTTTGTTGATAGCAAGGAAATAATTGTCTTCGAAAAGGATTGGTAGCATAAGTATTATTGAAGCACAAAAAAACATTCCGTATTACTGCGCCCTGAACCACTGTTCGCAGTATGCTTGCACGCTATTTTCGAGCAGTTGCTTATAGTTAGAGGCAGTTTTGAAATTCTCAAAAGCATCCTGCCGTTCCTTGCGGATTCGCTTATAGACTTCAGGATGGGCTTTTTTGAAAACTTCAAAACTGAAAACGGCCTTTTCTTTTAAAGGTGGTGCGGCTTGCTTATTAGTTGGTGTAAAAAGATCAGCCTCCTCCCCTACCCTACTCATTCGGCTAGCTTGGTTAGCAGTTTTTTTCTGGATGGAAAATGCAGGTTCCATCGTTTTCCCAATGGATTTCTCCTCCTCCAGCAATTTTCGGAAATCGGCAGCGGTGATGTTTTTTGCACGTTCGCGATTGGCGCGTTCGTCGTCTTTTAAGCTTTTTTTTCTTGAAACCACCTGCTCGAGCAACTGGGCATAGAGATTGGGCTCTTCGAATCGGCGATTCGTCACCCAAGTAGCATAGGCTTTTACTTTTTCTTTTGCCCCTTTCACAACGGTCTTTTTTTCAAAAAAAGCGAGCATGTACAAAACGAAAAAGTCCTCGTAACCAGCTAATTCGCTTCCTTTAACAATTGGCAACACTTCATCCAGCGCGAAAACCATGCTAACACCATACTCAGTCAAGGTATTGAAGGCGCGACGTTGTGCCTCTGTGAGCGACTCAATGCGCGATTGTAGGTCGTTGGTAGGCTTTGCCGTCCTCTTTTTTACATTCTCAACCGGTACTTCATCTGTTGAAGCAGATTCTGGGTTAAAATCGGTTTTTTCATTGATGATGATTCGTAGGTCCGTGATATTCCGGCCTTTTTTGATGAAATCATAGTCAACGCGCAAATGTGTTTTTTCGTTGATTTCCTCTCTCGCCACATCCAATACCTTCCGCCGGAAATTGCGGAAATCAGGGTATTTATCTGAAATACCGAGGCGCGATTTAAACTCTTTGATGCTGGCTGCGAAAACATTGCGCCCATGACGGATATTCTCAAAGTAATATGCCTTACACATCTGATAAATACGGATGCTAAATCCACTCTTCATCTTAGCCACCTCTAGGAATTCAAATCTGGTGAAGCGTTCCTTAAGACCCAGCAAAAATGGTTTCATCTGTGGTGAAAATCCAAATTCAACGCAAAGAACACCATGCTCATCGTACTTCGGAACGGCACCTGCCACCCAATTAATATGGCCACGAAGACGGTGTCCATCCACGGTAAAATCTGTGGGAAAGGTGATTTTTTTATCTGTAATACTATCAAGTAGATCGTCGAGACGCTCGTAAAAAGAGCCATGTTTCTTAGTTTCATCCGATTTTAGAATGTACTCTATTTCGGAAACAGGTACAAGATAGGTCTCAAAATCGCTGTCCTCTGGACGCAGCAAAGTAGCCATGTACAAGATGAGCTTCTGTTCGCGGGGTGTCAGTTTATATCTCGCATGCTGAATAAACTGGTTGGCAATTGCCGCTACCTTTTTTGTCTTTTCTATTTGCATCAAAGGATGGATTTGGCAGCAAAGTATTTCCTCGCGTGTACACATCAAGGTGTTGGGGTACACTTTTTTTCAACATTTCCCACATGGGGTACACGGCAACGAAAAAAAAACCTCATCCCATCAAAAAACCTACCCACAGTGCGTACACAGGAGGTGCGCTTTAGTAAATTTCATGTGCAGTTTTATGAGAATATGCTAAGAAAAGAGACTGAAAACCAATCCACAGCAGGAACACACCAAAACACCTGCAAATACAGGGCTTCCCAAACAAGGTACACATAACTGAAACATTCAAAATAAAATATCGTAAAAGAACGCCCACTTCAAGTACACACTTGCCCACTTGGGGTACACATTAATTCCATGAATTTCGCAAAAAATTGATTTACAAGCACTTATCATTGCGATTAGGACTAGTTTCGAAATGAACTTTTCCCACAAAAAGGACACGCCGGCTTGATTTAAAACAGGTTTGTGCTAAAAGCTTTTCTTTGATACCAACATGGGCTTAGAATGGCCCACATCAAGTACACGACCCACTAATTGTACTCATTTTCCCCACGTTTCTTACGCGATACTCCCCCATTAAGTGCACTTTATCCCCACCCTGTGGACGCGGGATACCCACTCAATTGACACTTATCACCCACAACACGTAGCAATACAGCCCCAATTATGGACACGCATTCTCCACATCAAGTACACGTCAAATATTTCAATAGCCTGATAATCAACAACTTAGGGCAGACCAAACTAATAAAACTTAAATAGCAAATAAAAACTATAAATTTATAATAAGTAAGAAATTTAGTGTTTTATTTTTAAATCTAGCTGTTTTATGTCTTTAAAACTCAGGGGATACAGTTCTGAATCTAATAGCTTGACGTGTACCTGATGTGGATGGATTTTTCAGTAAGACTTTAATCAGATGTGGTTTAATTCCTCGGGGTTCTACCCGAAAGAAACTGGAATCAGATTTGATGCTAGGGGCATTGCCCCTAGGGTAGTATATTATTGTAAAATCAAACTTACATTCGTTAAATAACGAATTCGTTATTTATTTTTATCGTTATTTGCTTTTCAGTTTATTGCCTAAGCCTTAGCTTTGCACCCAAGGCACTAATTTTGCGTTAAATCGTTATTTCGTTAAATATAGAATGTTAAAACTAAAAACATGGCACTGATAATTGGAGTTGTTTCGCAAAAGGGAGGAGTAGGGAAATCGACTGTTGCGCGACTTGTTGCGTGCAATTACGCGGCTAACGAATGGGTAGTAAAAATTGCTGACATGGACTTGTCGCAAGGGACAGCGACAAATTGGAATCGGCGGCGGCTCCAAAACGAAATAACACCAAAAGTTGCTGTTGAACAGTTTGTCAACGTATCTGACGCTATCAAGCATGGCGATCATTACGATCTGATTGTTTTTGACGGGGCGCCCCACTCTACCAGCAAGACACTTGATATTGCTAAGGCTAGTAACCTCGTGGTATTGCCAACGGGTGTTTCTCTTGACGACTTAGAACCTACAATTAAACTTGCTCACGAACTGAAAAAGAATGGCATCAATGCCAGCAAAATATCAATCGCACTATCTCGAATTGGAAATAGCGAAGCTGAATTGACAGAGGGTATGGAGTATGTGAGAGCTAGTGGTTATCACCTACTCGATGGCGTGCTTTTTGAGAAAACAGCAGTTCGACGTGCCAGTGATGAGGGTAAATGCGCCACTGAGACTGGGTTCAAGACCATAAATGAGAAGGCGGATGTGCTATTGCAAGCTATTGTGAATCGAGTGGAATTGGTTAAATGATTCACGAGGATATAACTAATTAAGTTACATTTTTCGTTAAATCATTATTTCGTTATTAAATTCCAGCAAATCATAAATCATTTTCCATCTTTTGGCTTTCCATCATTGAATTTTGATAATAAAAGCTAGAATTCGTTAAAGCGTTATTTCGTTACTTTGTGCAGTGTTTACCCAAGAGAATCACCAATATTATCATCAATTAGAAAAGCGATCATGGCAAAAATTAGCAAACCAACCACCAACCGAAAAGGGGCACCACCACCAGAATTCGAAGCACCTACCAACCTGACCCGCAGTTCCGACCAAGATTTACGACCACTTAATTTCAAAGTGCCAGCAGCATTCAAGCGTGAATTCAAGGCTTATGCCAACGAAATGGATATGAGCATGGTCAGTTTACTCATGACCTGTTTTGAGCAGTATAAAAATTCAAGATAACGAAATCGTTATTTAAAGAAAGAACGATTTCTGTTTTTCTTTAAATCTTTAGGAATTTTGATAGACTTCTGCTAAAACGATAAAAAATTCAAACAGCACAAAGTGGCCTGTTTGCCTTCCAGTCGTTTTCCGGCGATATGCTGGCGTGAATGAATGCAACCTAGCCCGAAGTGGGCTTTGGTTCTATACTGCGCTTATATTTGCTTAAAATCAGTCAAATCTTTTTTAGAAATCAATAGAATTTCTGAAGAAAGATTTAACGATTTCTTTTTTTCTTTCTTTCGTTATCAAATTATCTTTTCTGGTATCTTTAAAATTAAATTAATTTCGTTAATTCGTCATCTTTTTAAATATTTTATGATGATAAAAAATTCGAACCAATTCCTCGGTCTCCGCACAGTCATCTACGTGAACTCCGATCTACAAGCTGCCCGTGATTGGTATGCCGATATATTGGGCTTCCCGCCTTATTTCGATGAACCGTTTTACGTCGGTTTTAACGTGGGCGGTTACGAGTTGGGCATCATGCCGGCAGAAGGTGTGAATCAGCCAGGAGGGAGAGGCGTGCTTGCTTATTGGGGCGTTGAAAACGCTGAAACCTCCTTCGAACGCCTCATTACCAAAGGAGCTACCGAGAGGGAGCCAGTCACGGAAGTAGGCGGGGGCATTAAAGTGGCTACTGTGATTGATCCGTTTGGAAATGTGCTGGGTATAATAGAGAATCCACATTTTATGCTTGGAAGTCAAGCTGCTGAATGATATCAGCACCTACGTTAATTAACGATTTCGTTATTTCGTATTCTTGGCTAACTTTTGATGCCCACCTTTTTTTATCAGCGACCAACCAAATCTCTATACCATGACATCGCTTAAGAAACTGTAAAACACAAATTCAGCAATCAAAAGAAAATCAAACAGGGCTTGCATACGTGATTGGGAAGCGCAATCTGCGTGCGATTAAAATGATACTTATTTTGCAACAAAATCTAGCTAATATTGGCTCTAAACTAGAGCCCTTTTTTCATCATTGAAAATCTCACTGTTAAGTATTCTATTATATAATTTTTTGATTGGATTAAAAGTATGAGCACAAAATGAGCAGTACAAATGCTAGTCAAGTGGTAGAAATAAAATAAATGCCACTTTCCTGATGTAGAATTTAATAATTCGTTATTTCGTTAATCGTTCAAGAGTGTAGCTATGAAAACTCTAAAAATTATCACGTTGTTGACTTTGGTACTCAGCCCTAGTGCTGTATTTGCTCAAAAAAGTTTAAAGCTCTTTTGGCGGAAAGTCCTTCCTGATATTTGGGTTAAGTACGAATCATTGAAGCCTATAAATGAAAAGCATGCAAAGGTCTTAAAAGAAGAAAGATGGGGAGTAATTGATAATCGAGGCAGAGTTATAGTCCCAGTTCAGTACAAGCGACTCGATATTTACCCTTACTGGACGGATGCAAACCCATTGTATTACCGGGTCTCTTTTGATGGCAAGCTGTTTGGGTTGTTAAATTCAAAAGGTAAATTGATTGTGCCGGCAGTGTACAGCCAATTAGAGTTGTTGGAAAATGAGCACATTAGGGCGTGCAATTACAATGGAAAATGTCGTGAGTTTAATTCAAAAGGAAAGGATATTACCCCGCCTGTTCTCATAAAGTACCAATGCCAAGTGCAACAAAAGAACGGATTGACGTCGGCTTCACCTGACGGTAAGTTGTATGGATTAACAGATGAACAAGGAAATTGGCTGTTAAAACCCCAGTTTAGCTCATTGATATGTAGCGAATGTGGAAGTTATTGGGTTGTTTTTGATGAAACAGGCGGATACCGAGTTGTTTTGCCAAAAAATCCAAGCTGGAAAAGCCCGGTTTTTGAAGGTGTTGGATGTTTTGGAGATGGGTTTTCAGGCACTTTTGGCAATGATGAATGGAAACTATTTGATAAGATGGGCAACGAATTGAGTCCAATGCCCTCAGACTATTACCACCCATCCCTCGAATATCCTTTCTCGAATGCAAGTCTGGCAACCTTTAAAGAAAAAAATTTAAAAGGGCTAATTTCAAGTAGGGGAGATGTAGTTCTGCCACCTATTTACGGGGACATTTCGACTACTCGCCTTGCAGGCAGTCGGTTTTATGTCACTCGACAGACAGATGGGAGGGAAGGTGTTTTTCATTCGGGCAAATGGTTGCTTCCATGTAAATACGACCGGGTTACTTATAGCTTTACTTATCCTCTGTTCGCCGCCATGTTAGGAGATTCAACATGGATAGTGGATACATTAGGTAGAACAGTAACCATTTTGCCCTTCAAAGTACAAAATCCTCAAAGCAAATATTTTGTTGATGACATTGGTAAAAAGTACTTCTGGTCTCCTGATTATGGCTTATCCAAACTCCCATCCAACGTCGAATCTATAACGAGTAGCAACCCTAACTTAGTCATTAAGTCAACGGTAGGGCTTTTCAGCATTCTAGATGCTAGAGGACGTGAAATCCTTCAAGATTTTGATGATATTAGGATGTCCTGGTCAAGTGAGGGTGCTCCATACTATTACTTGCTCTGTAAAAAAGGGTTGTGGGGCATGGTTGACCACACGCTCCAATATGGATTTGAGCCACAGTATGATGAACTACGTTCAATAAGTGATGGCAATTTCATCGCAAAAAAAAGACAACTGTATGGACTCATTGATTATAAAGGAAATCAGGTTTTGGAGTTTAAGTACAAGGATTCCAACGCCCTAGCTGATAATTGGAACCTTAAAAAAAATAGCGCACAGGGATTGTTTCATTCAGTACCCCTACATCAAGCAAAGGGTTTTATGTTTGATAAAATTCACAAGATAAAATCTCCTTTTCTTGTTAAGAAAACAGAAGGTCTTTATGGCCTTTATGACAGTAGGGGACGGTTGTTAAACAATGAGACCTTTTCAAAGCCTCCATATTTCTTCGATGAAGGGGGTTTCAGTTTCGGGGAGGAAAGCCAGTTAGCATTCTATTCATCCAATGGAAAGAGGCTAACAGCACATGCATTTTCAGACATTCAGTACGTGGATAGCTACCATCGAGGAAACTTTTTCATCCAAGCTATGCTAGCTAATGGTGAATATATCTATTTGAACAAAGCTGGCAAAGAAATGCTTAGAACCGATGAATTGATAATCAGAAGCTTAGGGTCTTTTATTTCTAGGAAAGGTGACTATTGGCAGTTTATTGATGGAAATGGCAATCAATTATCAAATCTTCAATTGCGTTCTATATTGAATTTTTCTTCAAATGATGGTTGGGGTAGATACTATGTAGGCCAAGATAGCTTAGGCAAATGGCATGTCGTTGATTTGAGCGGTACATCAATCCACCAATTTGATGCGGAAAAAATAGGGTACATCGGAGAAAACTATAATATCAACCATCTTTATTTCACAAGAAATGGCAAGCGCTACATGCTCAAGGCTCCCGGATGGATAGAAAAAGAACTCAAATACGACAATGGTGAGGAGGGTTTAGTAAAACTAAATGGGAAATATGGCTTTGTAGATTATGCTGGAAAAGAACTAATCCCATGTTCGTACGATGCAATCGTAAAGCCAGGCGAAATTGGATGTGAATCATCATGCTTGCTTGCGGCCAAGAAGGGAGACCTGTTTGATGTCTTTAATCGCTATACAGGTGAGAGGCTACTACATGACGTTTATGCTATTAGAAAATCGGAATCACCTACCTTCGTTTTTTATCGTAAGAATGGCTTTTTGGGTATTTTAAATCCCGAATCAGGAGAAGTCAGAGAGGCAATTTATAGCAATCTTTACTTTCAACCAGTACATAATGTTATTTTTTATGTCATAAGCTATCAAGAAGGTAAGGGCCTTCTCAACACGTATATGGAACAAGTCTTGCAACCTGAGTATTCGTCCATACAACCTGATAAAAACGGAAATCTTATTTTGAAAAACATTGACGGGAAACAATGGGTTTTTGATGGGAAAACAATGATGACTGATAAATAATCCGTTTGAACTTATCATAATGATAAGAAGGTCCAAATTGCAACCTGGAAAAGTTGTTAAAGAAAAAAAGATTTCGTTAAATCTTTACGAACGAAATGGTTGATACAATATATTTAGAAGTAAGTCTCAAAGCATAAACCCCCGCTGACCATCCCTCCAAATCTATTATAGTGCCTGATTCTATTTCTCCTGACCACTTTATTCTTCCTTGAAAATCAATCACCTGTACTTGACAGCTTGTCTTTGGTAATTTTTCAATATTCAAAAAATCCCTAGCTGGATTAGGATAGAGTAGGGGAGCCACATTAACTGCTGCTACCTCATTGCCTGCGCTCACCGGATTTACAACCTCATCAATCGCCTTCAACAACGAAAGGCTGGCAAATGGCCCACTTGCATCCTGCCCCAGTTCCCAAATCATCACTCCACCAGTTTCAGCTTGTGCTAACTGCGTCTTCGCTTTGATGGTTGGAATGCCATTGTAATACAATTGGCCAACTTGGTCTAATTGGGCGTTAAAGGGGTTGAAGGACACGATTTCACCAAAATACTTGGCATCCACGGGCGTAGTAGAAAAATCATAACCATAAAATGGGACACCAAGTGTTTGCCTATCACCTGGCAGCCCTTGGTTGTTCCAGTAGGTTAGACAACTCACAGCCCAGGAATATGGGGAGTGCTGGCCAGGGTTGCTAGGATCCCAAGGCCCAGTCAGGTCGTAGATCATGAGGTTGACCCAGTCGAAGGCGGCAAGGGCTGGAGCAGTGATTTGCGGGTAGCGGTAGCCGCCGGGCAAGGCAGCGGTCAGTGGCAAGCCTTCGGCATCTAGGGCAGCACTCAGCGCCAACACGAACGGGCTGTACAAATCGTTCACATGCTGCCATTCGAGGTCAATGTCCACACCATCAAACCCATTCGCTTGCACGTATGCTAATATTTTCCCAACAAACTCATCTAGGTGGGCTGGCTGCATCCAATAGTCCCAATTGGTTTGCCATTCGGGCGTTAGGTAACCACCTGCGAGCGATACGAAAACTTCAACATCATGCTGGTGTGCCACGTCAATGACCTGCGCAAAATCAGCACCATCGAAACTAAAATTTCCATTGATATCGGGATTGGCGAAAGCAAGATTGACATGCGTGAGTCGATCCCATTCGATTTGGGTAGGTGCTGTGTCGAAATTCCAGTAGGCCAGGTAGCCAACTACTTTGAAGTCTTGGGAAAAGGCTAAAGTTGTGACGAATAAAAAAGCAGCGAATAAAGTTGTTTTCATGGACAGGCCAGTTTTACTGATGAAACAAAGGCTAAATGTAGCGCAAAGGCATACCATTTCCAGCATCTCATTGTTTCACCAGCAAATTTGCTGCCTTTATTCTTTGCATAAAGAATTATATAAAACGTTATTTCGTTAATTCTTTTACAGTTTCAAAACTGGCAAGCGAACCTGGGTCTGCAACAGCTGCCGCTTTTTGCTTGCGAAGCTGTACTGCTTTGTTTACGAAGTAAAATTGGACCACAACAATAACCATTGCGCCAGCGACTACAACACCGAGGGTAGGGTAGTGCTCAATAAATCCAGTATCTGTTTTATCCACAATCATACCTGCCAACGCCGTAGCCAAGCCACCAGCGAACTGTGCCACAGACGAATTGATACCCATAAAAGCGCCACGGTCGGCTGGGTCTGGAATTGCCGTGGTCAGGGCAGAGGCAGAAATAATACGGGACGTTACACCGATAAAAAGAATCACATTCACCACAATGAGCAACCAAAGTGGGGTAGGGCCAAAATTGGTGTAAATCAATACCATGATAATCGTAAGCAGTGACCCACCAGCAAAAACCTTATAAGAACCCGTCAAGTCCGCCAGCTTGCCAATCAGTGGCCCGGCTGCCATAGAAAACAGGCCCGTGACGAAGTAAATGATAGGTAATTGTTTTAGCGTAATGCCCAAGTTCCCTACGGCGAATGCCGCTCCAAAAGGCATAAGCATGAAACCCCCAGTAGCCAGTAGGGTAGTGGCGACGAAAACTTGGAGATAACGTTTATCCGATACCGTTTTAACCATGTGGCTAAATGCTGAAGTTTTCTTTTGCAAGGATAAATGCGCATCAACGGGCTTCATGTTCACCGAAATTGCCACCAAAATTAGAATGGCAAGGCCGACTATCAACAAGAATGGTGAATGCCAGCCAAGTTTTTCAGCCAAAAAAAGGCCAATGGGTAGCCCAAGTATCTGACTGGCAGAAAAGGCCATCTGTACGAATCCCATCACCCGGCCGCGGACTTGGAACGGGAACAAATCGGTGATGATGGCTGCCCCAACAGAACCAATGACCCCACCGAATATACCCGTTACGATGCGGGCTCCAAGCAGGAAATGGTAGCTCGGTGCAATGCCGCAGAGCAGGGTTCCGATGATGAAGCCGGTGTAAAAGAATAGGAGCATTTTCTTTCTATCGAATCGGTCGGCGAAGCCGGAAGCCAGTAGCCCCGATGCCCCTGCACTGAATGCGTAAGCTGAAACAGCCCAGCCAAATTGCTGGGTACTGATGTCCATTTCATCAAGGAGAATGGCGCTAAGTGGGCTCATCACCATGAAGTCGAGCACGATGGTGAACTGGGTGACAGCAAGGATGAAAATGACGAATTTTTCGTACGGTGAGAAGGTACGCTGAATTGGGTTGGCCACGTTGGATGATTTTAATAAAAAAATGCCGCCCACTTTCTTTTTGGGCGACAGATTCTGTAAAGCGAATAAAGTTGGATTTAGTTCGGTGAGTCGTGTGATTTAAAACTCGACCATCATCCCCACACTCGGTAATGGAGTTCCATCATCAAAAATAATGGGTTTGAGTTTGTACCGCTGCTCCGAAGCAGGTGCATCAGGGTTTTCAATTATGCCACCGCCGATGGGTTTGTTGTTTTCATCCAGTGGCCTGTCAAGTATTAAACCAGATATAGCAACTGAACTGCCTGTTAAGTTTTGTATGTCAAAATAGAGGTTGAGACTCCAGCGGTCGAAGAACCATTTTTTGTCAATGCGCAAGTCGATGGTGTTGCTTGACTCATTGCGCAGGGTGTTCAGGCGGGAATAATCTGGGAGGCCGGATAAGCGCACGTCCCAATTTGATACCAATGCCGAAGCATCGGCAAAGGGAGTAGACGGAAGCCCACTTTGGTAGCGCCATTTGACGCCAACTTCCCAGTTTTTCCCAAATTTTTTTCCAACAACCAGGTTCAAAATATGGCGCGCATCCCACGATGAAGGCACGTATCTGTAATTTTTATCCTCAAACTCACTCTTTCCCAATGTGTAGCTGGCAATGCCATAAAAACCTTTAAAAAGCCTTTGTTGAATCAAAAACTCTATCCCATAGGAACGACCAGCACTGCGCGAGACAGCAGGTTCGTTGCCGATGATTCCATAATCTCCGCCAAGATTGGCCAATGAAATGCTATCTCGCAGTAGGAAAGGGTAATCGGCGTATTTTTTATAATAGCCTTCTATGGATATTTTTCCGTTAGTTTTGGTAGTGTAGGCAAAACCGACCACAGCATGGTCAGCACGTATGTAGCTTATTTTATTTTGTTTGTTAACCAATACGCCATCTTCCTTGTACCCAAGTACCGTGTAAGGCGGCAACTGATAATAACGCCCCGTATTAGCATTGAATGAAAACTGCTTCGTAATGGAATAGGAAAGAGAAAACCTCGGTGAAAACTGATCGAGAGGATTGCTCATCTTGTCGGAATAGGAATTGGCATCCAAGCGTGCACCCAGCGAAAGCATGAGGCGGTCGCCAAAAAAACCGTGACTCACTTGCCCAAACCCGTTGTATTTACTCATGTCAAAGGCTGCATTGTAGTCCACAGTTTGTGCTCCAGCACTGGTGAAAATGCGATTGAAAGTGCGGTTATTGTATTGTACAAATTCGTAGCCAATGCCATAATTTATTTTCCAGTCTCCATATCGGCTAGTGTTTTCGATGCGTAGTTTGTTCTCAATTTCCTGCGATTTATATCGAAGTATGAGGTTTTCTTCACTGCTTTTGTCATTATTAAAATATTTATAAGATTCATTGTTGAGCTTGTTTCGACTGACCACAAAAGTCCAGTAACCTTGGTCGGCGTAATGCTTATAAACCAAGCCATTTGTATAGTTCCATTGTGAATTGTAAGGAACGCCGTCAAGTATGAACTGGTCTTCTTCCGTGTCATTGGCTTTAAGGTTCAGTGTGAAATCGTCAATAGCGCCAAGGCCCACGAAATAGAGCTCATTTTTCTGATTAAACTTATGCTTCACTTTCAACTGAGCATCATTGTAGGTAGGTAAAAACGGAAGCTTAAGCATTTTTGTCAGCAACTGCAAGTAGGAGCGGCGGGCCGAAAACAAGAAAGTCGTTTTATCACCAATAGGCCCTTCGAGAGTCATGCCAGCGTCGGTAGCTCCAAGCAAGAAAGATGCCCCAATTTTGTCACTGCGGCCGTCTGGCTGACGGAAATTAAAGGCAGAACTGAGTGTATTGCCTCGGTTGGCAGGGAAGGCACCACTGTAAAAATCCACTTCGCTGATGAAATTGACGTTAATCATACCGACTGGCCCACCACTACTGCCTTGCGTAGCAAAATGGTTGATATTGGGAACTTCCACATCGTCAAGGAAAAATCTGTTTTCATTAGGTGCGCCACCACGGATGATAAGGTCGTTGCGGAAGCTGGAAGTGCTCGTGACACCGGGTAAAGTTTGCACCACCTTTGAAATATCGCGGTTGGCGCCAGGGTTGCGCTGAATCTCCGCCACGCCAATTGTACGTAAGCTGAGGGGGCTTTCTTCAGGTTTTTTGAACGGCGATGCCTTCACCACCACTTCCTGCAAATCAGCGCTTTGTTCTTCCAGTTTGAAATTTACTACGGCTGGTTTGGCATTCGTAACTTGAATCTCAGACTGAGTCAAGTCCTTGAACCCAACACAGCTTACTTGCACATTGTAAAGACCTGGAGCAAGGCCCGTGATTTCGTATTTTCCGTTTTCATCAGTTGTGGTGCCAGCATCTGTGCCCATTGCCACAACGTTAACGTAGATGACAGGCTCGTTTGTGATGGCGTTCGTAATTGTGCCCCTTATGCTGCCCGTTTGGGCAAAAAGCGGGATCAGGGTCAGCAGGCTGACCAGTGAGGTGAACAGCGTTTTTTTCATAAAAAAGTTTGTATAAAAAGAGCCGCCTAGGATCGCGGCCTTGTCGGGTGATAAAAAATTTAAATCAATTGGTATAAACTCAATCCTCCAATTCTACGATGTTTAAGCCCCAGTCCTCCACAATCTTCACCAAAAACTTGCTTTGGAGGCACTCGCCGCATACTCTAAGCACTTTGTCGCAATCCTCCAGATCAACTGAGCAGCGCTGTACTCCTGGCACAGACGACAATGCCGTGCAAAGTGCCCTTGCCTCAGGCGAGGTGTGGATATTCGTTTTGAAAACAAGCACTTCAGGCTTGTGAATGTTGGTGGAAGTTTGTTTTGAAAACATCGAAATCGAATTAAGTGGTGCAAATCTAAGACGGATTTGATATAAAAATCAAATTTTCGATGTAATTATTTTAATTTTGCATCGAATCCGTAATAACTTGTTTAGAGAAGTTAAACTGCATGACGATTTAGCACCCAGCATTACTTTAAATGACATGAATAAAACTGTAGAATTGGTCAACGAATGGGGAAATTTCGAGGAAACCCACCCCAATACGAGCATCGAGGATTTTTGCCGGTACTACCTCACCAAGCAACGTGACAGCCGCGATACAGGCACTACTTTTCATGGGCAAGGCATTCCGCCCACGCCAAAATCATTTCTCATCAAACTCTTGGGTTACATCGTGCGCTTGTTCGAGACCTATATGAAAAGTGCTATCAGCGATATTCCAGACATTCGTCAACCTGAAGATTTCTACTTCCTGAATGCCATATTCAACCGTGGCGAATGTCGAAAATCGGATGTCATCAACGGTTTTTTACTCGGAATGAGCACTGGTATTGACGTACTGAACCGCCTGCTTGCCAACGGCCTCATTGCCGAGCGCAGCGACCCCGAAGACAAGCGTGCGAAGCTTGTCAGCATCACATCGAAAGGCAAGGAAGTGTTGTACCAATGCTACGGCCGTGCGCAAAGGACGGCAGAGTTCCTTTTCGCCGACATCAGCGATGACGATGCGAAACTGATCACGCAATTGGTCAAAAACGTCGAGCAAAAGCATACGCCACTGGTGTTTGAATTGAAAGACAAATCGTTGGAAGAACTGCATGAATTGGTAATGGGTAAAAAACTATAGCTGCCCTCAATCCCATTGAAAGAATAGAATCGGCGGCACGGTGGCCGCCAATCCATTTTACAGTCGGGTATTCTAATCCTTAAAAACTTTGTTCGTCGGCGCTTGGCCCGTAGCTGCCGGGGATAGGGATATTCAACAAACGGAGGTACACACCCAACTGCGCCCTGTGGTGGATGATCTGGCTGATGGCCATGCGCACCACGCCCCAGCGGTCAGCATCCCAGAGGATATTTTCCCCATGGCGAAGTGTCCATCGCTCGCCGAGCTTGTCGGTATTTTCTTCAGTCAAGTAAGTTTTGGCCTCTGCCAAATTTTTTTCGAAAATGGCCAAAAGCTCATCGGCATTGTTGGCTGGTGTGGGAGTGTAAGGCACAGTAGCGAAGTCCAAACCATCCTTGGTGAAGGCGGATACTATCCAGCCTGGCAGTTCAGCAATATGGACAGCGAGGTTGCGCATGAGCATGCTTTTGGTGTGAGGTGCCCAATCCATTTTGTCAGTGGGAACGAGCGCCAGCATTTTGCGGGTTGCAATGGTCTCTTCTTCTAACTCTCTGATAAACAACGAAATAATAGTCATGATGATTTAAGTTTTGATGAATAATGAGACAAAGATGGCAGCAGCGACTGACAACTGTATGTCAGTGGTTTTTACTATTTTAAAAATTTTGTTTAAAATTTATTTTTTCTCAATAACGGCCTTCATCGCCTCCAACCATTCTTTCATGTCTTTTGCCAAATCTCTGTTCATTTTACCTTTGAAAAGTCGAACCAACCACCCTTCCATGCTCTCTTCGACACTGATAAATGTGCTGCCAGCCTGTTCTGTCAAGTACCAATTATGGATTGCAGTAGCACCAATAGCGGAACCGCTCCAGCCAAAGGCAACATTTGGTGAGACTGTCTGTAACGTCGATTTTATCTTCATGCCGTTAATGGCCCATGTGAAACAACTGCCCACCGTTAGAGGGCTTTCAAGTTTTGCAGCCGAGATTTTCGGATGCCAATTTGGCCAATTGTCGATGTCTGTGAGTACGGCCCATACCAGCGCCGGACTTGCTTGAATGATGATATTTGCGGACTGGACAACAGGGGCAGCTTTATTGATTTTCATAAAATTTGATTTTGTGGCTTTGCCAATTTCTGGCAAGATGCCGTGATGAAGGATGGAACTTGATGGTACATGTCATTCGAAATAGAATGATGTTGCAAAGTTTCATCTTGCCCATTCCAATACACTTGACATAAATCAAGAAATCAACCGCTGTTGTTTTTTTCGGATTCTACTGAAGGTTTCGGCTGTCATGCCGAGCATGGAGGCGAGGTACTGTAGAGGTACTTGGTTGAATAGTTCAGGATTTTGAGAGAAAAACAGGGTGTAGCGCTCCTCGCTGGATAGTGAAAGGTGGGCGGCAACCCGGTCTTCGAGTACGGCAAAACACTTGGCAATGAAGCGTTTCTCCAGTTCCAGCCACTTTGGCACGACCTGTCCGATGCGCTGATAGTTGTCTTTCGTAATGACGAGCAACTCGCAGTCCGTGAGTGCTTGAAGGTTCCAACGGGAAGGCTGTTGGAATAAAAAACTGGCAATATCTACCACGAAATAACCCGGCGTGGCAATCCATTTCGTTACTTCCCTCCCTTTGTGATCAATGAAATATTCGCGGATGATACCAGATTGGAGGAAGCCCATCGAGTCGGCAAACTGTTCGGTTTTCAAAAAGAAGCCCTCTTTTTTGAGTTGCTTTTTCTGAAAGAAAGAACCAATTTCCTCCACTGTTGCTGGGGGAATGCCTAGCCAGTTTTGGAGGGTATTTTTGAATTCGTTTTGCATTTTGATGGGGTAGTGAATTTTATGAAAAAATGCGCAATCTGCTTAAGCTTTCAGTGCACGCTCGATGTTCCGCTCCGGCACAATCCACGCGATTGCAACAGCAAAAAACAAAAAGAAAGAAATGACTGGCTGCCAAAAGGCGATGGGAATGGCAGCAATATAGGCCACCTGAGAGATAATACCTTTCATCTTCGATTTTTCGAGTGCGTCCCTCAGTTTTGAGTCGTTTTGTTGGCTTTTCAAAATGCAGGATTGCAGAAAGTAAAAAGTCAGGGCATTGAGTTCCAGCACGATGGCATATACCACCACGGCATTTGTTTCGAAATGGTTTTCACCCATCCAAGCTGAGGCAAATGGCACAAGCGAGAGGCAAAACAGCAGTGCCATGTTCGCCCAAATGATGCCGGGGTTTACCCGATGGACAGTGTGAAGCAGGTGGTGGTGGTTGCCCCAATAAATACCCACGTAAATAAAGCTGAGTACATAGCTGAAAAATACCGGCCAAAGTTTGAGCAGTTCCGCCCACTCGGTGCTATGCGGCACCTTGATTTCCAAGACCATGATGGTAATGATGATAGCGAGTACGCCATCGCTGAAGGCTTCGAGTCTGTTCTTTTCCATTCGGAGAGTTTTGGGCAAAGAAAACCGCTTTTCCGATAATTTGGTAAGATTTTGAAAATCAAGCTGGGCGCGGATACTGGGCTACCAATTCATCCAAATCTTTCAGATAATCATTTAGTGAGATGTGTTTTTGGATCCGGAACGGTTGCAGGGTCAGCGACAGTGACTGGATACGGCTCGTGCGGAAATCACGGTACTCTTGTCGCAGGTGGCACCAGGCAATCAGGTGCCAGTTGAGGGAGTAAAAAGTGAGGCCAATGGGCTCCACCTCACGGGTGCTGGCTTCCTCCTTGTTGTTGAGATATTCAATGCGCAATATTCTTTGTTCGATGATGGCTTTTTGGATGGTTGTCAAGTAATCGGTTGATGGCAACATATGCGCGAAACCATTGGGGATGTAGTGGGCAACCTGCGACTGGATTTGTTCCAAATTCCGTCGTTGCACATGCCCCAGCACTTGTTTTATTTTTGAAATCGCTGTTCCGTAATGCGCCTGGATGGACTTGTCGGCGAAACGTATTACCAGTGGCTCAATGATTGCCAGCGCATTGGCCTCCTCCGCCGTCAGGGAGACGGGTGGCAGAAAGTACCCTCCAACGATGTAGTAGCCCTGACCAGCTTCGAAGCCCACTGGCACACCAATCTCGTTCATGGCGCGCAAGTCGCGGTACACTGTTCGCACGCTCATGTTGAAATGCTCGGCAAGCTGCTCGGCAGTCTGGTATTTTTTTGCTTGCAAATGGGCGATGATGCCCATGAGTCTGTCGGTACGGTTCATTTTTTTGATTTATAAGATATCATCGGGTTGACCGGGTATCGGGGTAAATATCGGGTAGCCCACTGACATCAGACTGTCAGTGGGCTAGTGTTTTTTCAAAAAAAATGAGGTTTAAGACATAAAAAAAGCCTTGTCCCATTGGCGAGACAAGGCTTTTTTCAAAAAACAAGCAAGCTTAAAAATCAGTATTCATGTTTCCGTTTGTTTCGATTTTACCATTTTTCTCAGAGATGGTTCCTTTGAAAAAGAAGGTGAAATCTGACTTCAAAGCCTTGCCCCAGTATTTTTCGATGCCAGTTTTGTACTTGTTAAAAAGGGTTTCAGAGGCATTTTCTCCATCAATGTTCAAGCCTTTTTCATCAAAAATGATTCGGGCTTTGCCGTTCAGGGTAGAAATGAGTCCATCACTTTTTAGCTCTTTGAAAAACCAGGTCATCATCGCTTGGTGCAGCTCTCCCATTTTTTCACCATACTGGCCCATCTCGTCACCGAGCTTTCCCATCTCGTCACCTAGTTTGTTCATCTTGTCGCCCAGTTCATTCATTTTCTTTTCGGCAGAAGGAGCGTTGCCTTCGTTTTTTTCCAGCTCTTCGCCGTATTTCTCCATTTCCTTTCCGTAGCCCTCCATGACTTCACCCAGGCTTTCCATCTCATGTCCCAATTTTTCCATTTTGTCGTTGAGCACGGCCAATGTCATGTCATCGTGTACGGCAATTTGGGAGGAGGCCAAAAACGGCCATGCAAGCAATGCTATCAGGCAAGTGAAAATCGTTTTTTTCATGTCACCAAAAGTTTTAAGATTAGAAGATGATATTGAGTTCACCTTCATAGACTATTTGGTGCTTGTTTGGTTGCCTCAAAAGACTGGTTCATTCTTCGTGCAGGTCATAAATTTTACTGATTCTTTTCACCTCTGCATCCATGTCCAAGTTCAGGTCTTTTAGCAGTCCGTTGTGCAGGTCGTACACCCAGCCATGCACAGTCGGTGCACCTTCTTTATAATAGCGTTTTTGGACGGCCGCCAGTTTCACCACATTGATGCACTGTTCCAGGACGTTGAGTTCCACCAGACGATTGTAGCGTTGGTCAATGTCGGAAATATCGTCCAGTTCTGTTTGATGTAGACGGTACACATCGCGGATATTGCGCAGCCAAGGGTTCAGGATGCCAAAGTCTTTTGGTTGCATGGCCGCCTTCACGCCCCCACAGCCGTAATGCCCACAGACGATGATGTGCTTCACGCCGAGGTGAACTACGGCATAGTTCAGCACAGACTGCACGTTCAGGTCGGTGTTCACAACGAGGTTGGCGATATTGCGGTGGACGAATACCTCGCCCGGTTCCAGGCCCATGATTTCGTTGGCAGGCACGCGGCTGTCAGCGCAGCCGATATAGAGGAAATCTGGCCGTTGATCTTTGGCCAGTTTTTCAAAAAAATTGGCGTCTTGTGCCAGTTTGGAGGCCACCCATTTTTTGTTGTTTTCGAATACTTGTTGGTAGATTTCCATTGCTGATTTTTAGATTGATTTAAGTGAATGACGAGCTGTTTCCGATTCAGAAATTTTATTGAGCTGAATGAGGCTCACTTGCAATCTACTTTGCTGAATGGTTGCCAGCTCAGTTTTGCCCCTTTCTTTATCCTGAGCACGCCACCTTCCCCTTCTTCTAGTTCGCCCGACGCCTCCGCCATGAGGTCTCCCGTCAATTTCATGACTTTTTCCTCCTGTTGGTTAGAGCCTTCGATGGTGTAGTCATAAAGCAGGGTGAGCATGTCGCCTTGCTGGCGGCCTTTGAGTGTGCCATAAGCGCCATCTTTTTCCCAAGGCGTCCAGTTGTAGGTGCCTGATACCGAGCCATCAACGTTGATTTTTAGGTTGACGGAGGTAGTGTCCTTGCCATCCACCAACAGGTAGCAGAGGTCTTTTTCGCCGTTGCCTTCTGTTTCTGAACTTGTGGTAGGAGTGGTGGAGGTGGCTGCTTCCTCCGAAGCCTCATTTGTGGAAGCATTTTTACAAGCAGCAAAGAACAACAGTAAAATGGAGATTGAAAGTAAGTTTCTCATGAAAATCTTTTTTGAAAATGGTTTATAAACAAGCGGTGAAGCTATTAGCAATGGGCAAAGTTAAAAAGGTGAATCAAGTTTTCGCCATGCACTTTAGTGGCCTTGTAAAGGTCAAATTGCATGTCTGTCAATTTTACACCAAGTTAACTCCATGTTACCTGTAATTACAATTTCATCAAATTGGCTTAACATCCACTTAAACCCATCATTTCACCTTTGCGCATCTTTTTGAGGGGAGGTTTTTCATTGCACCATAGTTGCACAATTTGCCTTGCCACTCCTACTGCTTATAAACTCATCATCAATTTTCCTATTTATGAAAAAGATTTTACTACTGATTACTGCACTCATCATTTCGGTGATGGGACTGACAGCACAGGTGGTTGTCAATTCTGACATCACAACGAACACCACATGGACAAGCAACAATATTTATTTGTTGCAAAACGGCTGCCTCTATGTTACCAACAACGCTACCCTGACTATTGAGCCTGGCACCATTATTAAAGGTGACGCTGCGGCACTCATCGTGCTCCGTGGTTCTAAAATCATTGCCGATGGTACGGCTGAGCAGCCTATCGTTTTCACCTCTGCCAAGCCAGCTGGCCAACGTGCACCTGGTGACTGGGGTGGTTTGGCACTTTTGGGCAAAGCACCTATCAACGTTCCTGGTGGCGAGGCGACCATGGAAGGTGGTTGCGACCTGTCAGTTTACGGTGGCACTGACCCTAACGACAACTCAGGCGTACTGCGCTACGTCCGCATCGAATTTGCAGGTATCCCATTCCAACCGAACAACGAGTTGAACTCCCTCACGCTTGGTGGCGTAGGAAGCGGAACAACGATTGAGCA
>WGNL01000042.1 GCA_016124585.1 Bacteroidota bacterium
CAAGGTCGAACCCTGCGGGTTGCTCCCTGCGGTCGCAAACCTTGACACGGCCAATCTACCACTATTTTTCTTGCTGCTAAGCGGTCACTTGACCTCTAGCTGTGCCTTTTCCCCATTTTACACAGTTTATGAAGCAGTACCTGACAATATGGCCTTATCCTCCTTAAATGAACCTCGATTTAGATTGAATCACTTCACTTCGCAAGCCAGCAACTGCTCCTCCTTCCCGTCCACTGTTTTCACAAAACCTTCCAATTGGTCGCCGATTTTCACGGGGCCTACCCCAGCGGGTGTACCGGTGAAAATCAGGTCGCCTTGCAATAATTTAAAATACTGTGAAACGTAGGTGATGATATTGCCGAAGGAAAAAAGCACGTCACGAGTATTGCCGTGCTGCACCGTCTCGCCATTTTTTTTCAGAAAAAACTCAATGTTCCCGCCGCTGTTCACACGGTGGAGTGGGATGAATTTGCCCAATACCGCAGAATTGTCGAAGCCCTTGGCGATTTCCCAAGGATGGCCTTTTTTCTTCAATTCTTCTTGCACATCACGGGCTGTGAAGTCAATGCCGAGTGCCACTTCCTCGTAGTAGCTGTCCGCAAATTCCGGCTGCACGGCCTTCCCGTTTTTGCAGATTTTTAGCACCACCTCGCATTCGTAGTGGAGGTCTTTAGTGAAAACTGGGTAGTAAAACGGCTTTTCGTTCACCAGCAGTGCAGAAGGCGGCTTCATGAACACGACGGGCTTACCGACGGGCACTGGGTTGTTGAGTTCCTTGGCGTGGTTGGCGTAGTTGCGGCCTATGCAGATGATTTTCATGGTTGCATTGATTCAGGGACTCATGGCTTCATTTTTTCACAGTTAGCGATAACCATGAAACAATGAAGCCATGAGTCAATCACATTTTAACATTCAAAAGTCCTGACAACTCCTTCACTTCCCGAATTGTTTCTTGAGCTCGTTTGCGGATAGTGACGGAAGATTCCCTGATTTGTTCCTTGACACCTTTTTTATCGGCGTTCAGTTCTGCCCGTTTTTCACGGAATCCAGCACTCAGGTTAGCCAGCGCATCGGCGACGACTTCCTTAAGGGGAGCGTATTTCAGATTGCCAGCTTGATAGTCCTCCATGAGGGAAGTGTGAGCCTCTAAATTGCCAGCGGCTTTCAGCAAACTGAAAAGGTTGGCAACACCAGCGCTCATTTCCCCGGCTGGGGTATCGCCCGTGTCCGTTACGGCGCTTTTGATTTGCTTGCGCAAAACGGCATCCTCCGCAAAGACGTTGATATAATGCTTATCCCCAGCGCTTTTGCTCATCTTCTTCGATGGGTCGGCGGTAGATTTCACACTCGGCGTTTCCGTGTTCAGCGACGCTGGCAGCACGAAATATTCCTTCCCCACTTGGTTGTTAAAGCGCTGCGCAATATTGCGGCTGAGTTCCAAGTGCTGCTCCTGGTCTTTACCCACAGGCACATAGTCCGCCCGATAAATTAGAATATCAGCAGCTTGCAGTACTGGGTAGTCGAACAGACCGACGGAAATGAATCCTTCCGCCTTCTCCTCGCTTTGGGCACTTTTGTCCTTGAACTGAGTCATGCGGCTCACCTGCCCGTAGGAGGCGAAGCAGTTGAAAATCCAGCACAGCTCCACATGCTCTGGGATGAGCGATTGAATGAAAAGGTTTTCTGCCTTCACGCCTACTGCCATCAGGTTGAGGATGAGGTCCCAGATGTTTTCCCGCAGCTTAGCAGGTTGGTACGGCATGGACATGGCGTGATAGTCGGCAATGCCGTAGAAGCAGGTGTATTTATCTTGTAAATCCACCCAGTTTTTCACCGCACCGAAGTAGTTTCCGTAGTGCATGTGACCTGTGGGTTGGATGAGGGATAGGACTGTTTTTTTCATCGTCATTTTTTTCTTAGGAACGTCAATCATTTTTTAATGGTTTCAGGCTTTGCTTCTTTTCCATTTCACCAACCCCGCCACGCTCGCCCCCACCCAAACCGCTTCCAAAACTACGAACGGCACCGACTCCATCAGCGCCGCTCCGACGGTCGCCAAGCTACCTCCTACCAAATTCAACAGCCAATAAGTTAAGCTTGGCTGGCTGATTTTATTGAAAGAGGAACCGAGGAACGCCAGCAAAATCAAGCTGACGCCGAGGGCACTGAACAAGGTGGCTTGGCTCATTTCACCGCAGCAATGACGGAGATTTCGACGTTGACGAACTTGGGCAGATTGGCCACTTCCACGGTCTCCCGTGCTGGTGCCCAAGATGGGTCAAAGTATTCGGCATACACTGCATTGATGCGGGCAAACTGGTGCATGTCCTTGATGAAAACGCTTGCTTTCAGCACATCCTGATAGGTGCAGCCTGCTGCTTCAAGAATCGCCCCCACATTTTTCAGCACTTGGTGCGTTTCTTCTTCCAGACTGCCTTGCAGCAGTTCACCAGTTGCGGGTATGATGGCAATCTGGCCAGAAGCGTAGAGGATTCCGTTGTAGATGACCGCTTGGTTGTAAGGGCCTATTGCACCGGGAGCATTAGGAGTGGAGATAATTTTTTTCATAAAAAACAATGAGTGAATGAATGGATAATAGAATGAGTGAATGGGCGAAGGTATTAAAAACAGAGAAAGCCCCTAATCCAACTTGCGTTGAACAGGAGCTTCTTAGATTTTAGATGCTGCTTGGCCGGGGCTTACTCCTGGTCTTCCTTGGATTTTACCAGAATCTTGCCTTTATAGCGCATATTCCCCTCACTATCGGTGTAGGCGTGGTGGAAAATATGCGTTTCGCCAGTGGCTTGGCATTTAGCCAAAGTTGGCATGGCGGCACGGTCGTGTGCCCGGCGTGTGCGGGTACGCTGCTTCGAATGTTTATTTCTAGGATTTGGCATCGCTATTTGTATTTAAAGACCTTAGGTTTTAGAACTTAGACTTTAGATGATTCCCGTTACGGGCAGTCTAATGTCTATCGTCTAATATCTACTGTCTATTTTGTCAATTATCATTTTGAAGTCCCTTCAATGCATCCCAAATGGAAGAGGAATTACTTGATTCGTTATCGCTTTCCTCCAATTTCAGGAATTTCAACATTTCTGGGTCACATTCCTCGTCGGCGTCGTCGTGGGTCTTGGACATCGGTACGGCAAGGTTGATGAACTCGTAAATGTACCGAGCCACGTTCAGCCTCGGAGTGTCCCGCAGGATGTAAATAATATCCGCATCCTCCGACTCTTCCTCATCGAATTTCACCAACAACATTTCGTCAGCTTCGATGGGCAGGTCAAACTCCTCCAAGCAGCGGTCACAGGCGGTTTTCACTGTGCCGTCCAATTGGAAGGTCATGGTGTACATGTCAGGGCTTTTATCGAAGATGAAATGCACCGACACGTCACCGTCCTTGATCGGCGACTCTGGGAAGCACTGGAAAAAGTCCTTGTCAATACTGAAATCGTACTCGTGGGGACCATTGTGCAACCCCGAAACCGGGATTGTATAGTGCTCTAAAGCGTCCATTTTTAAAGAACTTTTTTAAAAGGAGCGCAAAGATAAGGCGTTTCGACGGATAAATTGCTGCTCTGATAAGTTTTTTATTTTAAAAAATGGGACAGAGTTTAGGGGTAAACCGGAATTTAAATTTCATTTTGAAGTCTCGTCGCATTTTTAGGAACTGAAAACGCCAAATCGTGAAAGTTTTTGACCTAAAAACAATACATTTTTTGCATAATGAACTGAATATCATACATTTGGCGGGCTACTTTGAAGGGAAATGAACCGTCGCCAAGACGGGCAAGCATACAAACGACATTTGAGAAAATTAGACTATGAGAGGTTTTATCATTGGCTTCCTGTTTTTACTGGCCTATGCCATTCCGGCACGTTGGTACTTTGTCTGCCAGCTTCGGCACCATTGCGGCGACGAGCCTGCGGTGGTAGCGCCTACCCGCCCGATGACGTTGGCCCTACACGACGGCGACAAGACCGTTTTACAAGGTTACGAGCAGTTTGGATTTGCCCCCAACGCTTTCCAACCTGACCTTTCCGCCAATAATCAGGTGTTTTTGGAAAAAGTGGCGCAGTACCTCAAGGCAAATCCCGACAAAAAAATCACCCTTACAGGCCGTTTTTTACCTTCGGAAAGTATTGCCAAAAGTGGCATTTTCGAAAATATTGGGATAGCCCGGGCAGCGGCCGTGGAGCAGCTTTTGGTAAAATTGGGTGTTTCGGAAAAACGCTTTTCCATTGACTATCAAAAAGTGATTGGCACAACGTTGGAAGAGCCCATTTCCTTCAATCTCTTCGTCCCCAAACCCAAGGATTACGACCGTCCGGTTTACAGTTTCAAGGACAACACCTTTTCTGACGCCAATTTTGCCTTTGGTTCCGATGAGTTCAAGCCCGGCGAACAGTGCATCCTTTACGCCGATTCCGTGAAAACCTTTCTGAGCGCCAATCCGACCATGACCCTAACCATCACGGGGCATACGGACAGCATCGGCACTGAGACCCGCAACCTTAATCTCGGCTTACGCAGGGCAAAAAATGCGGCTGCCTATTTCCGGGAATTGGGCGTTAAATCTGAAATTATTTCGACCACGAAGGGTGAAGAACAGCCTGTGTCACCGAACACTTTGGACGGGAAGGATAACCCAGAAGGCCGCCAAAAAAACCGGCGGGTAAATTTTAAAATTGAAGAAAAAACTGCTCAATAATTTGGCTGGTCATCAAATGGTGAGACCCCTTTTTGACCAACTGCTTAAAACAACAACATGGAAAACTTATTTGAATCCTTAAACCATCAGGACAGTGTTTTTTTCCTCCTCTCCATGCTCGTCAGCTTTCTGATAGGCTTCATTGCTGCTTGGCTCATGTGGCGTGGAGCGGCGAAACGGCATCAGCGGGAGGCGGCCAGTTGGAAACAAAAATACGACTCCCTCAACCTAGAAATGACTGCCCTTCGGGAAAAGCTGGACCTAAGTACCGCCGACCTTGCCAAGTCAAAAAGGGAAGCTGAAATAGCATTGGATCAAGCCACAACTACACAAAATGAAAAATTGAAATGGCAAAAGGACTTGGATCAGGCACTGGAGGAGACTGTGCGACTACAAGTTGCCAGCAACTCTTATCAATCTACCATTGAAGAACTTAACAGCCAGATAGCCCACCTCAAGTCCAATAACGAACAGCTTGCACTTTCTTCATCTAGCGACACAAAGCCTAGTGAAAAATTGTTAGAAATTCAAAATGACTATCATGTGGCTCAAGAACGCTTGAGCTTGCTCGAAACAAAAATTGCGCAGCTGACCACCGAAAACGAAACGCTACGTTCAGGTATCAAAAAAGAGGATGAGAACCTATTGAACCTCCTTCAATCTTACAACGACTCCACCCATCGCCTCGGTAGCTTAGAAGAAAAAATTGGCAACTTGATTGCCGAAAACGAGGCTCTGCGTTCAGAGCTTGCGAATTTCAATATTATATCAGCAGAAGAAGTTTCCACTCGATTCATTGAGCAGCCAATTATGGCTTCCATCAACCCTGCTGATAAAGAAGCAATTACTGGTGGCGCTATTTCACCTTCCGACGCGAAGAATGAGGTACTTGCGGCCATTGGCAATACGATACCCACCGCAACTGCTGACGAAAAAGACGACCTGACAGAAATAAAGGGTATCGGTTCCTTTTTGGAGAAAAAACTTAATGCACTTGGTATTTATAAATTTGAACAAGTAAGCAAGCTGACACCGAATCTGGTTGAAAAATTGACTACTGCCATCGAATTTTTCCCCGGCAGGATTGAACGAGACGATTGGGTAGGTCAGGCTGCAATTTTGGCGCTGCCTCAAAAGAAAAAAACGACTTCAAAAGCCAAGGCTGTCAAAGCGGAAGACCTAAAAATCATAGAAGGAATTGGTCCGAAAATAGAGTCCTTGCTACAGGGCGCTGGCATCCACACCCTTACTGACCTCTCTAACGCTTCGGTCGAGCATTTAAAAGAAATTCTTTTAAATGCTGGCGAACGTTACAGAGTTCATGACCCAAGTACATGGCCTGACCAAGCTCAGCTTGCTGCCAATGGGGAGATGGAAAAATTAAAGGAATACCAAGATTTCCTAGCTGGAGGCAGGATGCCAGGTAAATGAAGTCTCAAGTTTAGCTAGGGCCCTACTAGGTTACTATCTGCCTGAGGCATAATTATTGCAAAACTGGCAATATCATTGGTAAGCACGTAAAGAATAAGAATACTGGGGTGTTTTCTATGAATAAAGAACAAAAAAAGAAGGTCAAGGCACAGCCTTGACCCCCTGAATAAACACCTAAAACCCTATTAAATTTTGAATTTTGTGGGGAGTGCTTGTCTGAGACGCAATAACTCGTACAAAAGGTGGAATAAATTAAGATTGTTCACGGTAAATAGAAAAAAAATTCAATTCAAGTTAAAATTATCATTGAACACTAGTAAATAAAGGGGTTTTATATCCATAATTTTTTTGTTCGTTTAGAAAAGATTAAATTGCTCCATATTTGCGTTTAAACATGTGTCTTGGGAAGTGGATAGAGTCAGCTAAAATTAATTTATTCCTTTTTGACTCCCACCCCGCTTGGTATTCAGCAAGTTATGATGGCGGCTAAATAAAATCGGTGCAGGGCAGTTTTTAGCCCGGCCCTACAACAAAATGCTACTTCCGTTGCGTTTTGTCGTCAGATAAGCCTAATCACTTTACGCAAATACCAAAGCAGATTCACATGAAGTTTTTAATCCGTGTTTTTTCTTTAGCAACACTAGTCCTCATGGCCACCTTGGCCGCAGCTCAGGAGGGAGTTCCAGATTTTACTGTCCAAGTAGGCAGCTATGCTAACCCGAAACCTACCGATTTTGCCAATTTGCAAGGTCATGGTTTTTTGTACGCCAACAAGCGCCCGAACCGAACAGATGTATTCATTGGTGGCTACGAATCTGAAGCTGAAGCTGGGAAGATGTTGGCTACCCTCCAACTTTTTGGCTACGATAATGCTGCCGTCACCAAATTGAATTCCGAAGGTGGACAGCCTGTCACCATTATTCAATTGGCCACAAAACGAGTGGGTGACAAAGTGAATTGGGAGGATTACCTTCCCGCCGGAAAGCTTTACGTCCTGCTCAGCGGTAACCAGTTTAAAATTCTTGCTGGCACTTTTCCAGACATTACGTCTGCAAAAGCGCACCTAGCTAAACTTCAAAAAGTCGGATTTAAAGATGCTTTTGTAAAAAACGTCAACAACGTGCTGCTACACGAAGTGACGGATTTTGAAATGGGAGGTGCTCCGAAAAAGCCATTAATTCCACTTGTTTTTGAAGAAAAAAAGACAGAGGAAAAAGCACCTGAAACAGCTAAGGCAATAGAGCCAGAAGTCCAAAAGCAGGATGTGCCAAAATCTTATGATGATGTGGCCATTGTGACGCCTAAAACAAATGCCACAACATTGACACCAAAAGGTGTAGAGCCTAAGGCTGAAGAGCCAACCAAAACAGCACCTGCCAAGAGTGAACCTGCTAAAGCGGAACCTGCCAAAACCGTTACAGCGACATCAGTTAGTTTTGAAGCAGACCTACCAGACATCCGGCCAAACGTAAAGCGCACCTCAGCTTACGAACTGCAGAAAATCTTGAAATCAGAAGGCTCCTATAAGGGTTCGCTAGATGGTTTTTATGGGAAGGGGACCCGTAGTGCTTATGACCAAGCATTGGCCAGTAATACCCAGTTGAAAAAGTACCGCATCCTTGCGAAGCACATGACCACCCCTACTGAAGATGCTCCAAAAGGCACAGTTCAGTACTATATCAACCACCTTTGGGACGACCCGAAAACTGCAATGGATGGCCTCGCTGCCGCAAAGACTCCCATCGCAAAAGCTTATCGTGCTTATTTCATGTATGTAAATGATGGACCAAGTAAGGACGTCAACTGGCTGATGAATGAGGCCATCAAAGAGGCTTTTTCAGGTAAAAAATCGGCCTTCCCGAAATTCGACCCGACTGTTCGTTACGCATACGAAGACATTGATCAAATGCTGACCCACTTGCGCTACATCCACGAAGTATCAGCAGATAGCCCGGCAGCACCTTGCTGGCTTTTCCGCAAACACCCAAGTGCAGCATTGGCAGCATTTGGCCCAGTTGGGTCGGATAGTAAGCTAAAACTGCAAGCCTGTGGAGGCTTCTGGGAATGGGAAGACGTAAAAGTAGTCGATGCCATTACCAAAGACCTATGCGGCTCAGGCCAGATGAGTGAAGCTGCTTGCGCAAAAAGCCAATCGCAACTGGCACAACTCTATCTCACCCCTCAAGCAGTCTCGGACGACGACCGTAAGGCTCTCGAAGCCTGGAACGCTAAGCTCTGGCAAGGCATCGATGGGTGGGCGAGCCGTGACCCAATGCTAGCAGAAATTGCTACCGCCCTGAAAATCAGTTACTTGCAGACTGAGATATTGTTTGAAGATTATTTCATGAACGAAGGGTTCAATGAAAAAGAAGCCAAGGCATTGGGACTGCAAGCCATGAAAGTGTTGGTAGCACATCATTTGGAGCGGTTTATTTAAAAAATAACAAGTCTTAAATCAAAAACAGCGTGGCATCAGTTGATGGCACGCTGTTTATTTTTATGCAAAATTGAATGAACTCGCTATTTTTAATTAGGCACAGTTGTATAGGTAGCATAATACTTTACGCCACCAAAATCTTCAAAAAGCACTTTAAATTTGAAGGATTTCTGCTTCAATTCAACGATTTCAACTTCACTTATATCTCCATTGGAGCTTACACTCACCACAGTTTCACCCTGATTGAACGTCCAAGTACCTGTCTCTATGACCTGTGGGTCAGCATCATCGCATTTTGTTGCTCCCTCCTCATTTGTAAACGTCCCATTAGATTTAAAGCAAAAAATATCATCCTTATCACATGCATCTGATTGCGCATAAAGGTCAGATATGGTTGTTCCATTTATGCTAATTGGTGGGTCTACAATAATTGCAGTAGCAACCCAACAGTTGGCAGTCAGTAGTTCAGTCTTGGATTTTTCATCTTTTTTGCAAGCATTGAAAAGCAAGACTGCGCTGAAAAGCAGGGTCAAAAAAGGTAATTTAGATTGTTTCATAAGTTAAAATGGTTTGTTGAATGTTGCCTTCAAAATGCACATGCTGAAGTTTTGTGAGAACCTAGGCATAAAGACAGTTGGCGACAACAGAATTAGAAGATGATAGAATTTTTACTTTTCCATAACGGAAATAACTCGCAATCGCTGTCTGTAGGTCTTGAAGAAATACTTTGTTCGCTTTAATATTAATAGCAGTTTTTAGAATATTCATTAAGTGCAATAACCTAATAAATACCTAAATTTGCAACCGATTTTATCAAAAATCATCCCCTAAGAGTCAAGTTCAATTTTTCAGCCTAACCAATTTTATAACATGTTTTTTGAACTAACAGAAGAACAACAGGCCGTACAGCAGGCCGCACGTGATTTTGCCCAAAACATCCTTAAGCCTGGCGTCATCGAGCGGGATAGGGACATGAAATACCCAAAGAACGAGATTCGCCAAATGGGTGAAATGGGCTTCCTCGGAATGATGGTTGACCCTGAATATGGCGGTGGCGGCATGGATACACTGAGCTATGTACTGGCGATGGAAGAAATCTCCAAAGTGGACGCTTCCTGTTCCGTCATTATGTCCGTTAATAACTCCTTGGTCTGCTGGGGCATCCAGAAATTTGGCTCCGAGGAACAAAAAGCGAAATACCTGCCCAAACTCGCTACGGGCGAGTGGATTGGCTCGTTCTGTCTCTCCGAACCAGAAGCCGGTAGCGACGCCACCAGCCAACGAACTACTGCCGTGGACATGGGAGATTACTACCTCCTCAACGGCACCAAAAACTGGATCACCAATGGTGGCACTTCCAAAGTGCACCTCGTGATGGCGCAGACCCATCCTGAAAAAGCACACAAAGGCATCAACTGTCTTATTGTGGAAACGGATTGGGAAGGAGTAGTCATCGGTGCGAAGGAGGACAAACTGGGCATTCGGGCTTCGGACACCCACACCATCATGTACAATGACGTAAAAGTTCCGAAGGCCAACCGCATCGGCGAGGACGGATTCGGATTCAAGTTCGCCATGAAAACACTGGAAGGTGGCCGCATCGGCATCGCAGCGCAGGCGCTCGGCATCGCTGGCGGTGCCTACGAACTTGCGCTCGCTTACTCAAAAGAGCGGGCAGCTTTCGGCAAACCCATTTCGCAACACCAAGCTATCGCCTTCAAATTGGCGGATATGGCGACGGATATTGAAGCGGCGAAATTGCTGGTTTATCGGGCAGCTTGGCTGAAAGACCAGCACATGGACTTCGGCCCGGCCAGTGCCATGGCCAAGCTGTTTGCTTCAGAAACCGCTATGAAACACACGGTTGAAGCCGTGCAAATTCACGGTGGCTACGGTTATGTGAAAGAGTATCACGTGGAACGACTGATGCGGGATGCGAAGATTACGCAGATTTACGAAGGAACTTCCGAGGTGCAGCGCATCGTGATTTCGAGGAACGTACTGAACGGTCAACTTTATATTCCAATCTGGGGAAGCAAAGTGGAAATGGCCATGTGAGCAGGATTGGAACACTAGTTTGAACAAAAATTTATAGCACAAATAGTTTGGGCGGGAGCTTTAGGGCTGCCGCCTTTTTTATGCCAATGATTTCCCTAAATGAAAAATTGCCTGCAACCACGGCTGCAAGCAATTTTCCAATTTCCATAATTTCTAATTTCTCAACCTCACCCCGGCACCTGCATATTGCCCATGAACGGCTGGTCGTACACCCGTTTGCCAGTGGCTTTGTAGAGTGCATTGGCCACCGCAGCAATGATGGGCGGATTGAGGGGCTCGCCAAGGCCAGTCGGGTCTTTGTCGCTTTTTACGAAGTGGACATCAATCGCCTTGGGAGCCTCTGAGTGGCGGATGAGCCGGTATTTGTCAAAATTGTTTTGCTCCGGTGTGCCATCCTTGAAGGTCATGGCGCTGTAGAGTGCATGTCCCATGCCGTCCACCATGCCGCCCTCGCAGAGGTTGGTGGCAGCTAGCGGGTTCACGAGTATACCACAATCAATGGCCGCATGGATTTTCTGAACCACGGGTTTGCCGTCTTCCATCACCATATCCACTACCTGCGCCACGTAACTGTTATGACAGAAATAAGCAGAAACGCCCCGATGGACATTTGCCGAGTCGTTTTTGCCCCAACCTGATTTCTCCTTCACCTCCTTAATCACCCCAACGTAACGAGCAGCATCATAATCGTTGCCCTTGCCTACAGGATTACTTATGGCCTTTTCAAATAACGCCAATCGGAATTCGATAGGGTCTTTTCCAGCGGCTTCGGCCACCTCGTCGAGGAAGGACTGCTCCGCCCCGGCGATAAAGTTTGAGCCTGGCGCACGCCAAGCCCCCGTGCTGATGTTGGTGTCCAAAGTCCAATCTTCTGCGAGGTAATTGTCCACTGCCCCTGCCGGGAAACGGTTGGCATGAACCGGGCTGTCGCTGGTTCCGCCGCCACGGATATGGAAGGCTACGAGGTTCTTGTTTTCATCCAAACCAGCACGGTAAGTAACATAGTAGGCTGGGCGATAAACACCCGTCGTCATATCGTCCTCACGAGTATAGACCAGCTTGACGGGCGCATTCATTTGCTTCGAAATGACAGCCGCTTCCACCAAGAAGTGCCCATAAAGCCTACGGCCAAAGCCACCGCCCATGCGGGTCATCTGAATGTCAATCTTTTCGAGTGGTAGGCCGAGCCGGGCACTGATGGTTTTTTCCATGAACTCCGGTGTTTGTATCGGCCCCACGAGTTCAGCCTTGTCAGCAGTGACGTTGGCGAAGAAGTTCATCGGCTCCATCGTGTTGTGGGCAAGGAACGGAGCGGAATAAGTGCGTTCAATAACTTGCGAAGCCGACTTGAAGGCAGCTTCCGGGTCGCCATCCTTCCGAAGCAGTTTGGCAGGTCTAGAAGTCAGGTCAGCCATTTTGGACTTGTGCGAATCGGTGTTTTCCAAGCCACCGGGCACTGTCACTTTCTGTGGGCCGCCCCAGCCTTGCACGTTCTCCGAGTAGGATGGAAAGGCTTCCCACTCCAGTTTCAGGGCTTTTTTTGCCTGCATCACTTCCCAAGTCGTGTTGCCTACCACCACAACTTTTTCATTGAAAGCCTCGGTGTCGCACCACTGCTTTTCGTAGCCATCTTCGTAAACTTTCATGGTGAAAACATCCTTGATGCCGGGCATTGATTTGGCCGCTGTGCTGTCCACCGATTTCAGCTTCATGCCAAAAGTAGGCGGATGGACAATCATGGCGATGAGCATTCCTTCTCGTTTGTAGTCAAGGCCATAAAGCGGCTGACCTGTCACGATTTTCTGACCATCCACGTTCTTACGTGGAGTACCGATGATTTTAAAATCCTTGGCGTCCTTGAGTTTTACTTCCTTCGGAACATCAATTTTTGCCGCAGCCGATGCCATTTCACCGTAGCCCGCCGACTTTCCGCTTTTATGCTTCAAAACGCCTGCTTCCGTGGTAATTTCATCGGCAGGCACTTGCCAAGCTTGGGCGGCGGCTTCCTTCAGCATTTGTCGGGCGGCAGCACCTGCTGTGCGCAGCGCCTTCCACGATTCCTTGATAGACTCGCTTCCACCTGCCAATTGGCGGGTAAAAATGGAGGTGTCAAGCGGCGCCTGCTCCACGATGACGTTCTTCCAGTCGCAGTCGAGTTCCTCTGCCACAATCATGGGCATGGAAGTTTTCACGTTTTGCCCGATTTCGGGGTTGGGAGACATGATGGTGACGACGCCGTTCTCTCCAATTTTCAGATAGCCAGTGATGTTGAACCACTCCTTCGGCATGGCAAGCACTTCCGCTTCGGATGTACCTGATTTACAAGCCGCCAGCCAACTGATACCGAGCACCATGCCACCGCCAGCGAGGGCAGATGTTTTCAAAAAGGAACGCCTTCCGTATGATGTTTTTATGATTGTCATTGATAAAATTGTTGAGTTGGTTAAACTAGGTTGAATTGGGGAAATTGGTTGAATCAGTTGCTTGGGCACTCCCAATTCAACAAATTCAACAGCTTTAACCAGTTTACAGGTTAAACATTCGCTACTGATTTGATGGCCGCATGGATGCGGACGTAGGTGGCACAACGACAGATATTGCCGTTCATGGCACCAGAAATTTCCTCGTCGCTGGGATGGGGGTTGTTGTTGAGCAAGGCGGCGGCGTTCATGATTTGGCCTGCTTGGCAGTAGCCACACTGGGCTACATCGTGTTCCAGCCAAGCTTTTTGAACGGGGTGGTCGCCGTTTTCGGAGAGACCTTCGATAGTCGTGATTTTTTGTTCGCCAACCTGCGAAACAGCCAATTGGCAGGAGCGCATGGCCACGCCATCTAGGTGGATGGTGCAAGCACCGCATGAGCCAATACCACAGCCGTACTTAGTGCCGACGAGGTTGGCATGGTCACGCAGCACCCAGAGCATGGGGGTGGTCGGGTCTACATCCAACTGCTGCTTTTTTCCATTGATAGTTAGGTTGAAAATTGCCATAAAACAGGATTCTTTAGAAACAATGAGTGATTAATTTTAAAGGGCTAAAACTAAGTAATCGTAGGATGGTTTTTGGGAAAAACTGCTTTATTCCAAATTTTACGGCAATTTTTTAGAAAAAATTAACATTGAAGGGAAGGGCCGATAGCTCAGGGAATTGGCTTTTCTTCATCGTTTAGGAAAAACAAAAGGGGGCGGCAAAAAATGCCGTCCCCTTCATGAATCCAATATTCGCTCGGTAAATTTTAGCCAATCTCGATGACCCTTGCAGGTTGTGGTTTGGCTTCAGGTTTTTTCTCCAAAGTCACATGCAACACACCGTTCTCGTAGTTTGCCTTGATGTTGGTGGTGTCCACGGTCTCAGGCAAGTGGAAGTTGCGTTTGAACTCGAAGAAGCTGAATTCTTTGCGAGTGTATTTTTCGCTGTTGTCTTCGGATTTAGTTTCCGTTTTCTTGGCGGAAATGGTCAACTGGTCCTTGTCCACTTTCACTTCGAAATCTTCCTTGGCAAGGCCGGGAGCGGCCACTTCCAAGCGGTAGCCATTGGCCGATTCAACGACGTTGACGGCTGGGCTTTTCTGCGTGGAACCATTGCGGAAGGAAACGGGGAAATCGGAGTTGAAGAACTCGTTGAACATGCTCTCGAAAACTGGAGCGGTGGCAATTTTTCTGCCGTTGTTGGGAACAAAGCTGATAAGATTCATAATCGTGGAATTTTAGTTTTTAAAAATTTGATTTTAAGGTTTTGAGGTAATGAAGCGAGGTTTTCAAGTCCTCAAAACCTGTTGACAATTCCACGCTTTTCAAACTGCGTTCCACTCGGTTTTTCACACCAAAACTGGCGGAAAAAGATAAAAACACCTGCCATATTGGCAAAAAAAGCAAATAAATACTGCCATTATGACAATATTAGTCTATTTTTATCTTATCAGTTGCATAAATACCCTTGTCAATACCAAAATAGTATCGGTCATTGAAAAAGACAACTCCATAAAAAAGGGAGGTATTTAGGGAAATACCTGATGGATAAACAATGGGCTTTGCTTTTTTGAAATCTTTGGGCATTACGCTAAAATACTTGCCAGTTACCTCCTGTGTGAAAATAGTAGTGTCGGCAATTGCCACATGCCGCAGCTCCGAACCAAGGTTGACTCGCTCCCAGGCAAGACCGTTGTCAATGCTCTTGTCAAGGTCGTAATCCACAGTGCCAGTCATGTAGAGGTCGCCATGCCAAGCGAAACAATCCTCTTTCCATTGGGCAAATTTCTTGACAGCCTCGCCTGCTGGCGTGATTCGCCAAGCGCCTTGTTGCGAAGCGACATAAAAATTGCCATTTTGGAAAGTGATGCTTTTGATTACCCCGTCCACATTTGCGTTTAGATCAGTCAGGTCAATCCTTTTGAACATGTTGACAGAAACAAAGGAATTGTGCTGTACATTTTGCTTGATGTCAAAAAGGTACAGCGAATAGTACCGGGCAGGAAGCACCCGTGCGGCCATTAGGAAAAGTGTGCCGTCCGAGCTGAATGCCCCAAAAACATTTGCGAGGTTTTCAATATCAAGTGAATTTCCCGGTGGTGCTGGGAGCGTATCGGCCAGTACTCTGAATATTTCAGAACCGTTTCGGGCAAGATTGAACTCAACAACTTGCCGATTCTGTGCATTCGTCGTCAATCGGACAAAAGTATTATCGCTGATAGCGGGAAGGCTGGTTGAGATGGGGAACTCTCTTTTTTCGATGATTTCAAGGTCGGCATCAAGCCTAGCAAAAGTGTTTTCAGTGACAACGTAAAGTTCAAAAGGGGTTGCATACAGACCTTGAATATATGCATTTGCCTTATAATCAACGAGTTCCCAAGCGGCATCGGTGCTGGAGGTATCGTCGTCAACAATGAGGGGGCGTTGGCAGGAATGGCACAGAAAGACAAGTGCGATGAGCATCGCTAAGCCAAATTTTGAGTTCATGGCGTTTGTTTTTTGTTTATAGTGGAAAATGCAACAATCAAGGAGGGTTGGCAAAGATAATGTTTTGATGAAAAATCTTGACATTTGCCGCAACCTTTTCGGGAATAGATGCACCTCGGTCGGCATCTTTTATAAAGATGCCGCAGATTCGAATTGTTACTTTTGTTCGAAAATGCGTTTGAAACCCTTGACCATTGGAAAACTTGCACGATTTTGGCTAGGCAAAAGTTCTTCCATGAACATATCAAACAGGTGAACACCTAGACAAGCGTGCACTTACAAGAGCTATTGAATCCTAAAATTAGTTGATATTTTTGCAAAAGCATTTGCTCCACTGACCTGCACCTGTTCATGATATTTTACAAAACACTAATTCTTTGGTGAAAAAATTCCAAACCTGCTCCGTGTTTACCCATCCAAGAAACGATCTCAACTTAAGAAACAAACCATTGGCAATCAATTCGTCGAACCTTCTGGGTTGATTCCCTTAAATGGCTATTTTAATTTAATTACATCACTCAATTAATTCAAATTCAAACCATGATTCGGTTTCTTACTTCACTGACACTGTTGCTTTGCGTGACAGCTGTTTTTGCTCAAAAACCAGTTTTTCAGGGGACTCCGCTGAAAGATGCCCTTCAGCAGCAGGCGGTTTCAGACCAGTTTTACCACTGGGAGATTTACCAAATTGATGCTAAGGCACTTAGTAGTTTTACAATGAACGCAGGCGATGAGTCTAATTTTCACCTAGAATTAGGCCGTCACGATTGGGACATCATGCTTCAGAAACGGGACTTGCGCAGCTCCAACTATGTTAATAGTGTTCTGACAGACGAAGGTGTGAAATCAAACCCAGCCAACGATGGTATCATGACCTACCGTGGCCAATTGCCCAACTCAGATGGTTGGTCAGTAGCTCTCACGCTGCGAGAAGATTTCATTTACGGCTATTTCGAAGAAAGTGGCGAGACCTATTATATCGAACCGCTTTGGTATTTTATTGCTGAGGCACCAAAAGACCAGTTTATCCTTTATCCCAGCTCGGCTGTGAAGCCCGACAATGGTGAGCATAAATGCGGTGCATTGGAGATGCAGGATAAAATGGAAGAATTAAATCCAGAAGAGCAAATTAAACAACACGGTGAGGATGCTGAAAAGATGATGGCTTGCGTGGAAATTGAACTCGCAATAGCTGCAGACCTCTCCATGTTCAACTTTCACGGGTCTGTATCTGCTGTTAATGCTTTCACATTTGGTGTTATGAACGACGTGCAAACCAATTATGATAACGAATTTAATGATGAACTGCATTTCAATATCGTAGAACAGTTCGTAGTGGCACCACCTGCATCTGACCCATGGACCAACTCCAATGATGCCGGAACTTTGCTCAACAGTTTTACCTCTTGGGGACCAGGTGGCTTCACCTCCAATCACGATTTAGGTCAGCTTTGGACCAAACGTACCTTGAACAGTGGAACAGTAGGCATTGCCTGGGTTGCAGCCGTTTGTACTTCAAGCCGATACCATGTAGTGTCGCAATTCACGAATTCAGCTTGCCTACTTAGGGATATGACTGCCCACGAAATCGGCCATAATTTTAGCGCACAACACGATGCCCCTAATTCCGGATTTATCATGCAGCCAAGTGTGACTTGTACCAACACTTGGTCTGGTGCATCACTTAGCGCCATCAATGGCTATTACCCTACCCGAAATTGCCTGGGAACTTGCACCAGCTCGCAACCCCCTGTGGCCGACTTCTCAGGCACACCGACCTCTGGTTGCAACCCATTAGTTGTGGACTTTACCGACCTTACTACCAACAGCCCTGTAGCTTGGTCTTGGACATTCCCGGGAGGGTCACCATCATCTTCCACTCAACAAAACCCTACGGTTATTTACGCAAACCCGGGTACGTACAACGTCACATTGGTTGCCACCAATTTGGTAGGTTCCAATAGTGTTACAAAAACTGGTTATATTACTGTATTGGCATCGCCAGTTGCAAGCTTCACATGGACACAAGCTGGCCTTACCTTGATTTTCACTAATACTTCTTCCAATGGAACCACATACCTCTGGGATTTTGGAGATGGTAATACCAGTACGCAAACTAATCCCACACATACCTATGCCGTAGATGGCTTTTATGATGTAACATTGAGTGTTACCAATGCTTGCGGAACAGTATCTACCTTGACTTCCATCCCAGTTTTCGTGGCACCAACGGCAGATTTTACAGGAACCCCATCATCAGGATGTGCACCGCTGACCGTCAGCTTTGTTGATTTAAGTTCACCAAACACAACTTCATGGAGTTGGAACTTCCCCGGAGGAAACCCAACCAGTTCCCTTCAGCAGTTTCCAACTGTCACTTACAATTCACCAGGAAGCTATACCGTTTCACTTACCGTCACCAACCCAGCTGGTGGTGACAACGAAACCAAAAACGGTTTTATCACAGTAGGTAGCAGCCCAACCGCAGTTGACTTTACTTCGTCCGTAAATGGTAATACTGTGACTTTCACCAGCAGCGTCACCAATCCTGCTGGCAGTGGGCCAATTATGTACTCTTGGGATTTTGGGGACGGTGGAACCAGCACCTTGGCCAACCCGACGCACACATACGCCGCGGGTGGATCCTATGGCGTAACGTTAACAGTTACCAACTCCTGTGGTAGTGCTATCAAAGCGAATGCAGTAACCATACTCGTGCCGCCCGTAGCAGGTTTTTCAGCCACCAATACTTCTGGATGCGCCCCGCTTACAGTGAGCTATACTAGCACATCTAGTGGCGCAAACTCCTATGCTTGGACATTCCCCGGTGGCACGCCAGGTACATCAGCTGCGCAAAACCCGACGGTAGTTTATAATACTGCTGGCACTTACAATGCTACATTGATAGTAACTAACCCTGCTGGTAGTGACACATTGACCCAGACCAACTTTGTCACTGTCAACACTACGCCTGTAGCAGGATTTACACATACGGTAAATGGCACAACGGCAACATTTACCAACACAACCACTAATGCTACCAGCTATTCATGGGATTTTGGGGACGGTGGAACCAGCACCAATGCCAATCCGACGCATACCTACGCAACGGACGGCACTTACACGGTGATTTTGAGTGCGACAAATGCCTGTGGTACGGTTTCTTTCACACAAACCGTGACGATAGAGACGCCACCCACAGCTGGTTTTTCAGCAAATAATACGACAGGGTGTGCGCCATTTACAGTGCAGTTTAACAACCTATCATCTGCGAACGCCACTACTTTTGCATGGACCTTCCCCGGAGGCTCACCAAGCACTTCCACTGCACAAAACCCAACCGTGACCTACTCCGCCGTCGGCACCTATACGGTGACACTGACGGCTTCCAACACGGCAGGAAGCAACACTTCCACTCAGACCGATTATATTACCGTCAATACAACGCCCGTGGCTGGCTTTAACAGCAGTGTGAACGGCACTACTGCGACGTTTACCAACACCAGCAGCAATGCAACGAGCTATTCATGGGATTTTGGGGACGGCGGAACCAGCACCAACGCCAACCCAACCCACATTTACGCTACTGACGGCGTCTACAGTGTTGTGTTGAGCGCTACAAATGCTTGCGGAACGGTGACATCAACGCAAACCGTGACCATTGTGACGCCTCCAATGGCTAATTTCTCTGCAAATACAACGTCAGGTTGCGCACCATTGACCGTACAGTTCAACAACACTTCGTCCGCTAATGCAACGACTTATGCCTGGTCGTTCCCTGGTGGTTCTCCATCTACCTCTTCTGCACAAAATCCAAGCGTTAGCTACGCAACGCCTGGCACTTACGATGTAACACTCATTGTATCCAACAGTGCAGGAAGTGACACGACCATGTTTACGAACTACATCAACGCACAGGGCCCACCAACGACCGGGTTCACGGTTGCCACCAATGTTTTCGTCGCCAATTTCACCAATACCACTACCAACGGCACTAGCTATAGCTGGGATTTTGGTGATGGAGGCTCAAGCACCAACGCCAACCCATCGCACACCTACGCTGGCGACGGCGTTTACACAGTGGTTTTGACAGCAACTGGCCCATGTGGTACTAGTTCTGCTACACAGCAAGTAACCATCAGTTCGTTACCTGTAGCCGGGTTCTCGGCACCTGAAACGAGCGGTTGCGCCCCATTCACCGTGCAGTTCCAAGATCAATCGTCTTCAAACACAACGGCTTGGGCTTGGTCATTCCCCGGTGGAACACCTTCCAGTTCAACGGCACAAAACCCAAGTGTAACCTACTCAACACCAGGCAGTTACAACGTATCACTTACTGCGACGAACTCCTTGGGCATGAATACGGCGATGCAGACTAACTACATCACGGTTGCGCAAGCACCAACTGCAGGGTTCACTAGTACTACTAATGGCCTCACCGCCACTTTCACCAATACAAGCACTGGTGCCACGAGCTACTCTTGGGATTTTGGCGACAGCCAAAACAGCAGCCAAGCCAACCCATCGCACACGTACGCTGTAGATGGCACCTACACGGTCGTTTTGACCTCCACAAATGCTTGCGGAATGACGACTTCTACCCAGACAGTAGCTGTTTACACTCAACCGACAGCGAATTTTGATGTAAACTTGACCACTGGTTGTTCTCCATTGACGGTGCAGTTCAACAACCAATCTTCTGCCAATGCGGAAACCTTCAGTTGGAGCTTCCCAGGCGGCACACCAGCCACCTCCACTGCTGAAAACCCCACTGTAGTTTACAATACCGCAGGCACTTATACCGTCATGCTGACCGTAAGCAATCCTGCTGGACAAAACACATCTACGCAGACAGACCTTATCGTGGTAAACACAGTGCCAGCAGCTGGCTTTACTTTCACGATAAATGGTACCACGGCGACATTTGACAACATGACCACAAATGCTACTGGCTACTCTTGGGATTTTGGCGATGGAAGTGCTGCCAACACAGAAACAAACCCATCACATACCTATACGACTGATGGGGTTTACGAAGTAACTTTGACGGCTACCAATGAATGCGGCTCCACAGAAATCAATGGTCAATTGACTATCGTGACACCACCTACAGCCAGTTTCTCTGCTGCGCAAACAAGCGGTTGCGCTCCGTTGCAAGTAACTTTCAACAATGAATCTTCCGCTAACGCAACGGGCTTTGCCTGGACCTTCCCTGGCGGCACACCAGCTACTTCCACGCAACAGAATCCAGTTGTGACTTACAACACGGCCGGTTCTTACGATGTGACCCTCACCGTGACCAATGCAGCTGGCAATGATTCCTACACATTGACGAACTACGTGACGGTTTCGACTGTGCCTGCTGCAAGCTTCACCACTGCTGTAAACGGTGCTGATGTCACGTTTACCAATACGACCAGCAATGCGACGAGCTATGTTTGGGACTTCGGTGACGGCGGACACAGCATGGAAGCAAGCCCAAGTTACACCTATACTGCTGACGATGTTTATACCGTGACGCTCACGGCTACCAACGAATGCGGCGAATCCGTGGTAACGCATACAGTGGTCATTGCTACATCGGCTCCACAAGCATTTTTCTCCGCAGAACCAACCACAGGTTGTGCACCGCTGACGGTCACGTTCACCAATGAATCATCTGCCAATTCGGAGACTTTTGCATGGAGCTTCCCTGGCGGGCTTCCAGCGACTTCTACCGAAATGAACCCAACCGTGACCTATGGTGCTACGGGTAGTTATGCGGTGTCGCTCACGGCCACCAACTCACTAGGTTCTGACACTTACGGGCAAATTGGCTATATCGTTGTAAGTGGCGTCCCAACACCTGCGTTCACCACTGCCGCCAACTTTAACGTAGTAGCTTTCACAAACACCAGCACCAATGCCACGAGCTACGAATGGGATTTTGGTGATGGTTCAGCGACCAGCACAGAGGCAAACCCAACGCATACGTATGCCAATGGTGGCCAGTACACGGTGACTTTGACTGCCACCAATGACTGTGGTTCTAAGACGGTTACCATCGAAATAACGGTACAGGCCAATGGCACTGAGGACATACCTGGCATCAGCCGCTTCGACGTGTTCCCGAACCCGAACAGCGGTCGGTTCACATTGATAATGGATGGCGCTCCGCAAACGGAATTTGAATTGAGCTTCACGAATGTGCTCGGCCAACGCCTCCTCAACGAGAAGGTTGACTTCCGCACAGGTCATCTGACAAAGGATTTTTCATTCAGCCAATTGGCGGCTGGCGTGTACATCCTGCAGGTGAAATCTGGCGAGAAGGCCATGTTCAAGAAATTGGTGGTTGAGTAATTCTTATTTTTGAAAAAAATGAGGGGCTTCCGCCACATGGTGGAAGCCCCTTTCTTTTTGGGGTGAATGAGTCGGAAGTGCTACTTTTACGCCAACAATTTTTAATGAAAATGAAATACCTGACTATATTTTTTCTGCTTGCCATTTCTGCTTGCAACAATAACTCTAGCCAAACCTCACGCAGCTCAAATCCTGCCGCCGAGAACCCCGAGCTACCCGCTGGGTTCGCCGATTTTTACCAGAAATTCCACAGCGACAGCCTCTACCAAATGGAGCATATCGTATGGCCGCTGGAGGGGCTCCCCAATAATGCTGACAGTGCCGTTGTCGCTGCCAAAAACTTCCATTGGATGCCAGAGGACTGGCGGATGCAGCATCAATTTGATTTTCAGGTGAGTGAATACAAACGGGAGATTGTTCCCTTGACGGAAACCATCGTTATGGAACGCATCCTGCACCAGTCTGGCCAGTTCGGCATGATTCGCCGCTTTGCCATTGTGGGTGGCGATTGGAATCTGATTTATTATGCCGGCGTGAATCGGTTGATGCAGTGAGGATAATTGCTATTCTATTTCGGCTTCGCTAAACTTTATATTTAGTCAATAATAAGATATGCTTTCAAGGTTTTTCTATATTCCATTTGTAATTGGTGTGGCAGCCTTCTTGATTGTGGGATTTACCATTGATAGCAATTATTTTATTTATATCGTGCCATTTGTTGTGTGTATAGCGGTGGTGTACATTCTCAGCCCGCAAATAGATTGGTGGTGGCACCAACGGCACCCGCCGGAACTGCCTGCCGGCGTTCGGCACCTCATCAATACCCAGTCGCTTTTCTATCAAAACCTGTCCGCTGATGATAAAACCCGCTTCCGCAACCGCATGGCGATGTACATGGAGGCCAATGAGTTCATGGGGCAGGGCATGGAGGTGGTCCCACCGGATATTCGGGGCGTAGTGGCTGCTTCCGTGGTACAGATAACATTTGGTTATGAGAATTATTTATTGAATAAATTCGAGCATATCATCATATACCCGCACCGATTCCCTTCACCACAGCACCCCGAGGAATTACATGCCTCCGAATATTATGAAGAAGACGGTGCCATTATTTTCTCTGCCGAGCAATTAATGCCGGGATTCATGCAGCCGCAACGTTTTTTAAATATCGGCTTATATGAATACACACGGGTATTCCGCAATTGCCACCCAGAAGTTGATTTCCCATATATCGGAGTTGAGCATTGGCCTGCATTAGTGGAAATTAGCGGCTTTCTGCAGGATAAAACCATCCAATATATTGGCTTGCCAGAAATAGATTTAGTGGCGCTGGCGGTGGTTTATTATTATGATTTTGGGGAGAGGTTTAAGGTGGTTTTGCCGGGGGAGTATGAGGGGATTGGGCGGGCGTTGTGGGTTGATGGGTAAGATTTTCCGACTTTGTGTTCTAGAGGATTTTGAAATATTAATGTGGGCAGAAGCAATAAAACTAGGATTGTATATCGCTCTTCATTACAGAAAAAGGTGCTATCATTACTTCCTCCCAATTGATTTTTCAAAATATCTACCAATTTCAATAACTCTTTTTTTTGAGTTATAGCTTAATATCAAATTGTTTAAATAATTATAAAGTCCCACTAAGTTTTCGTCCGATACACCCTTCCAATCTCTAAAGAATCCACCGGGGACAATTGGAAACTGCCATCCATCATTTCTACAAATGTAATAGTCTTTGTCTAAAACGACGATCATGTCAGGTGCAAAGTCTGGAAGTCGCACATTATTTTCTCTCGAAAAGTCATTAATATGTTTTAATATCGTTTCGGTTTCTAATCCTGTGTAAGCAAATATAATATATGGAATCTGTTTTATTGGAATTCTATTTAGTCCCTCATTCAGTTCAATATACCTTTTTAAAGATTTAATGTTTTGACTTGCTTTTAGAGCTGTTTTGAAATGGTCAGTAGTCAAATTAGATTTTACCTCAATCGCAGCAATTACCGAGTCAGCATAAGACAAATGGATGTTCCCCCAAAGTGGTATCTTTGGGTTATTTTTTGATTGTAGAATTATGTCAACTTGGCCTGACCGATTATCTTCTGTATCAACTATCTCTCCAGTTAAAAACTCAATTTGATCAGGTAAATGTGTTTTTAGAAATTCGCCAGTTAAGGCTTCACGCCCATATCCCTTAATGTCGCCATGTTTAGCAATGTCAAAATGATTCGCAAAACTGATTAGTTTGTGTTTTACAAACGCAAAATGTTTACTTAAGATTCTATGACTATGTTTGTCCATATAACTACCACTAAGTTTGCTAAAGTTCACACTCAAAAGTACCCATTCAATACACCCATTTCAAGCGCCACATATACTATCACCCCCTCACTGCCACTCAAATCTCCACCTCGCAAACGCCTCCATCGCCTCATATTCCGAAAGCCCCAAGCTCCGGTAAAGCCCTGCCGTGGCGGCGTTCCGCTCCTTGGCACGTTGCCAGAACTCCCGCTCGTCCTCGCCAGGGAAGGGGGCGCTGTCCTTCTGTGACTGGTGCATGAAAATGGCCTTTTGCTTGCGGGCCACTTGGTCGGGCGACATCGGTACGGCCATGTCAATCTCATGGATGGGGAACTCGTGCCAAGCGCCCCGGTAGAGCCAGAGCCAGCAGTCCTTCGCCCATTTTTTGTCCTTCAATTTTTCGAAGGCAGCGAAAATAGCGTTCAGGCAGACCCGGTGTGTACCATGCGGATCGGCGAGGTCGCCAGCGGCATAGACCTGGTGGGGCTGCACTTTCTCTATCAAATCGGCCACCACATCAATATCCGCTTGGGTAATATCGCCCTTGCGCACCTTGCCCGTTTCATAAAAAGGCATGTCGAGGAAGTGGATTTTATCGTCTGTGAGGCCGGAGTAGCGGGCGCCGGCCCGTGCCTCTCCCCGACGAATCAGGCCCTTGATGGAGCGCACTTCGGGGATGTCCGGCTCGCCCTGTTTTTTGTTTTTCAGGAACTTGAGAATCTTCTTGTAACGCTTCTCGATGTCCGAATCCATCAGCCCTTGGCCCTCGCCAAATTCCAGCAAAAACTCGGCGTAGCGCCGGGCGTCGTGGTCGTGTACGGCGATATTGCCGCTGGTCTGGTAGGCCACATGCACGTCGTGGCCTTGGTCAACGAGGCGCATGAAAGTGCCGCCCATCGAAATCACGTCATCGTCGGGGTGGGGGGAGAAGATGATGACCCGCTTCTTGGCAGGCGCTGCCCGCTCTGGGCGTGTGGAGTCATCAGCGTGGGGTTTGCCGCCCGGCCATCCGGTGATGGTGTGCTGTAGGCGGTTGAAAATCTTGATATTGAGTTCGTAGGCACCGCTTTCGAGGAGCATCAACTCGCTGAGGCCGTGCTCGTTGTAGTCCTCGCTGGTGAGTTTCAGGATGGGTTTTCCCGTCTGCTGGCTCACCCAAGTGACGGCTTGGCAGGCCAGTTCCTCCGTCCAGTTGCAGACGCCGCAGAGCCACGGTGCCCGGTTGCGGGTCAGTTGCTCCGCCGCCGCTTTGTCCAAAATCACCTTCACGTTGGGGTGTTTTTGCAAAAAAGTAGCAGGAATGCCCGTCGTGATTTCCCCCTCCAACGCCTTGGCCAGTACCAACGCCTTGTGTTGCCCCCAAGCCAAGAGGAACACCGTGCGGGCCTTCATGATACTGGCCACGCCCATGGTGATGGCCCTCGTCGGTACGTCCTCCTCCTGCCCGAAATCCTTGATGGCGTCCCGGCGGGTGAGGCCGTCGAGGCGCACCATGCGGGTGAGGGAGCTTTCCCAAGAGCCGGGTTCGTTGAAACCGACATGGCCCGTGCGCCCGATGCCGAGTAGTTGGATGTCGATGCCGCCGTTCAGGTTGATTTGCTTTTCGTACCAAGTGCAGTATTCCTGTGCCTTTTCCATCGGCACGGTGCCGTCGGGGATGTGGATGTTTTCCTTCGGAATGTCCACATGGTCGAAGAGGTGCTCGTGCATGAAATACCAGTAGCTCTGCGCCGCCGTCTTTTCCATCGGGTAGTACTCGTCGAGGTTGAAGGTGACGACGTTGTAGAAGCTCAGCGCCTCCTCTTGGTGCAGCCGCACCAGTTCCCGATAGACTTGAATCGGGGAGGAACCCGTGGCCAGTCCCAGCACGATTTTCTCCCCATCCTGCTGCTTCTGGCGGATGGCGAGGGCGATGCTCCGTGCCACATGGATGGACGCCTCCCGGCTGTCGTCCCAGATTTTGACGGGCAGTTTTTCGAAGGTCTTGAACTGAAACTTGAGGGTTGGCTGTGTGACGGCTGATGATAGCATAGATGGATAAGCTGGCTTTGATTTGTTGGATTGGTGAGGCGGGGCGAAGTTAAAAAGATTGGGTAGGTGTTTTCAATAGAAATACCCAGCGCAAAGATTATCCCTCTAATTTTTTACTCAATACTTCTTTAAAACGCTCCTTGCTAATGACTGTAACTTTTGGAAACTCTAAATTCACAAGTTTATCAAAATGTCGGTCGTCACTAACCAGATAATCAGCACCTGCTGCAATGGCACAATCCACAAACTTGTCGTCGTCTGGGTCAAGATGGATTAGGTTCCAACGAAAATATTTCTGGTATCTGGTTACGTTTGGCAGGCTGGTTATTAGTTCAAGAACTGCGTGGGCAATATCGGCTCCGTTCTTTCTCGCAATTATCTCTTCATACTCACTAAGGATATCTGTGGTGATGCAAAGCTCGTAGTCATTGTTTAGCAGCGCCAAGAAAAGGTCGTGGTCTTTTGACCGCTCTGACAACATAATGAGCAGCACATTGGTGTCAAGGACGACTTTCATGGCTTATGGATGGGATTCTCTTTTTGAAGTAGTACGGTTATGTTCCGAATACCATTTATCCAATGTCTCCTGTGTCCAGCCTTTTTCATCCCATTGAGCATTCAACAGATTTTGGAGGCGGCGGTAACGAAACTGCACGAGCATGGTGCGCAATTGCTCCAAATCCTGCTCGGTGAGCGGTTCTGCTAGCAATTCCAACAAGGTACGCTGCGCTTCATTCAATGATGTGGTCATTTTACTGATTTTTGATTCCAAAAATAGGGGTTTGGGGTGGGATTTCAAACTGTGAGATTATGGAGGTAAAAATGTACTATAAAGGATATATTTTTAATGACTAGCTTTAATCTTATTATTCAGGTGCCGCATCAAATAGCACAATTAGCCGAAACTCAATAACCTTATCCTTTATATCAATAGTTCTTCTATGAATTTTAAACAAGCCATTATCATCAACTATTTCGTCCCCAATAAGGGGGAAGCCCTGGAAATCTTTATAATATTGTAACAACCTAAAATGGAAGGATTCAAGCTGGTTTTCTGTATAGAAATCTTCTTTATTTTCTTGAAAATCATATTGGATTAGGTTCCCAAACGAAGTTCGAATATGCCACCCATTAGAAACTTTAGTTGTGAAAGTTGTATGGTCAATCATTGTTCTGTATTTAGATGCTGAATTCATTTGTTCCTAATCCATTAACGCAGTAAAAATACAAGTATAATACTACTCCCCAAAAAAAAGCACCCACGCCTCTCAGCGCAGGTGCCTCTTATTAACCCTGAAAAACCAAAAGTAAACTTATAAAATCGTCACCTACCACACCTCCAGCCGCTCCACCGTCTCCTTCGCCTTCACGGTCACGCTGACGGAGCGGGCGCTTAGCCCCGCAGGTTTCAGCGGCTTGATGTCCATTTTGTATTCCCCCGGTTCGAGGGTGAACGATTTGGGGTTGGAGCTGTCGCTCATATAGGTGCGGCCTGCCGCCACGGACTCCCCAGTAGCCTTGGAATAGACCGTGACGGTGGCATCCACCAAGGTGCTGCCCGTCTTTGCCCCGACTTTTAGGATACCGCTCTCGAAATTGTGGGAAAGCTCGATGGTCGCCCCACCGTTCAGGGCCTGGTTTTCCCAGCGGAACTTGGTCTTGTTGGCCAGTTCCACCGACCCGATTTCCACGTCGTAGGCACCCGGCAGCACCCGGAACTCTATGGGGTTGGACTTCTCGTGGTTGTAGCTGCGGCCGCCCGTCACCCGTTCCTTGGTGTCAGCCTTGAAGAGGTTCACCGTGGCATCGGACAGTTCGCCGTTGCGGGTGACTAGCACTTTGAGGGTGCCTTGCGCAAAATCCACGGACTGGTGCAACGTGTCATCGGCGCTGATGGTCAGGTCGGAAAACAGTTGGGTAGGCCCGCCGTCCATGCTCACGGCCATCACCTCTAGTTGGTATTGCCCTGCGGGCAATTGCAGCACACGGGGATTGGTGAGCGGCCCGGTGTAGGTGCGGCCCAGGGCGGCCTCTTTGGTCTCGCCCTTTTTGAAAACCTTTAGCGAGCCGTCGAGGGGCTGGCCATCCAACGTGACCTTTACCGAAAGATAGCCGCCACCCTTGGCGGGTTCCTCCACTGCTTCGTCAAGTGCAAGGGTGAGTTCCTCGGCATTGTTGGCGGGGAAATACTGCCCACCGCCTGCCTGTGCGATACACTCCAGTGCCGAGAGGTCTTTCTCTTCAATGCCAAACCCGATGACGTGCAGGGTGATTTTTACGCCCTGCTCCTTGGCCTTTCGCACAAGGTCGCAGGCATCACCGTCGCAGGTTTCGAGGCCATCGCTGACGAGTATGACATTGAGCGGGGCGGTCTCTGGCCGAATCAGCGCCAGTGCGTGGTTGATGGAAAGCGCAATGGGCGTCATGCCCTGCGGATTGATGGCATCGAGGCGGGCGGTGAAGCTGGCGCTGTCAAGGGGCTTCAGTTCTACCAGCGTTTCGATGTCGGAGCAGTCGCTCTTGCGGTTGTGGCCATAAGCGATGAGGCCCGCACGGGTGCCGTCCGGCAGCTTTTTCACGAGGTTTTTCAGCACCGATTTGGCGGTGGCGATCTTGTGGTCAGTGCCGAGCTTTTGCCACATGGAACCAGAGCCGTCGAGGATGAAAAGGACGCCGGGCGGTTGTTCGATGGGGTTGCCGTAGGAGGTTGTGGAAAACAGGCTGAGCAACAGCAGGAGAAGTAGATTTGATTTCATCATGGTCGGAAGCTTTAATTAGTGATAGAAAAATCCAGGGGTTACTGGCTAAAATCGAAAAAATCACCGAAAGGACGAACCGAGCATTGGTAATTCATAAAATATCGGCTTTATCTGTCCGCAAAAAAGCATTCTAAGCCATTTTCACAAATAAAAAAGGGGCGACAACCTGTCGCCCCTCCCTTTTTTCTTGAAGAAAGTTTTCCGTCAAAAATTGCTTAACCTACCAAGTGGTCGGCAATGTCTGCCTCGGGATTTTTCGGATCTGGGCCATACTCGTTGGGGCCTTTTTCGCCCTCGGTACAAGCCAAAACCAGGTTGTATATCGGGATGAGGCAGTACCAACCGCTCTTACCTACATCGTGCATCCGGCGAATGGCCACGGCAATACCCGGTATCAAAACACCGAGACCGTAGACAGTACTAAGAAATGGGAACTTAATAGCTCCTCCTAAAAACATTAACGCATAGGAAATAATCATGTTAAACAAGAAAAAATACCAATACTCAGAGCGCCTTGCCCTGCCATCGAATTTAGCGTAGTCTTTCAAAACTTTGGTGTACCAAGAAAATGCATCCATGATGAAGAAATTTAGAAGGTGAAAAATATTGTTTTCAGGTTGTGGAACTGGCTGAGCAAGATATTGAAAAGCCAGTTTTGTTTGCGGGGTCGTTCACCGCTCGTACAGAGATTCAAAAAGGCCCGAATTTTCACACAGACCGCTCATCATTGACCAAATTTCAGGCACTCACAAACATACAAAGCCCTAAGGTTTTATTCATAAAAAATCTGACTGGCCATCTTCAATCTTCTCGCAGTTTGTCCTTTAGGCCCAATATACCCTTCACTATGCTACGAAAGCCTTGGATTTGTGCAGGGCTCATCTCCCGTTTTGAGATGATGTTTGCCTGTATTTTACTTTGATAAACAAAGAAAAACTCCTTTGTTTCTAGCACTTTTAACACCTTTTCCCAAGTCATTTTTGTTTCAAAACTAGTTCCTTTCACATTGATCCACTCGTAGTCCACCATCCAATCCATTGGCTCCACGACCCTACTTTTTGAATTGAAAGCCCTGCGGCATTTAAAGTAAATAATCAATGGCACAAACGCCAATAGATATAGGCCAAGTGCAAGTTTGAGCAAGGTCATCTTACCATTAGGCTCAACTCCTGCCAGATGATAAATTAGCGGAGATACTAATATAAATAAACCAAAAATGGCAATGAAAAGCATCGCTGGTTGCCGATAGGAAATATAAAAACTGGCTTTCAGAAACTCCCGAAAAGTCAGTTGGCTTCTAAAGTTGATTTGATTCATGCTATTTAATTTTTGATGGTCGGCAAATAGTTTTATTTCCTTTAGACCTGACAGGTTTTTGAAACCTGTCAGGTCTTGTTCACCCCCCCTTTGACCCACACCTGATGTTCATTCCAAATCAGCGCCGCCGCACCCAGCAGCGCCGCATCGTTCTCGCCCAGCGCCGAGGGCAGCACCTTGATTTTATGGCCTTTGTGAAACGCCAAGGCATGGCGCTCCAAGCTATCAATTGTCGGTAAAAAAAGCAGGTCGCCCGCCATTGCCAAGCCGCCGGAGAGCACCACGGCCTCCGGCTCGAACCATGCCGCCATGTCAGCGATAGCCCGGCCCAGCACCTCGCCCGTCATTTCAAAGGTTTTCTTCGCCAACGCATCGCCCGACTGTGCCGCCTCGAAAATATGCCGGGAACTCATGTCCATGTAGCTTTTGCTGCGCAATGGGCTGTCCGTCATCGTGTTGGCCATCAGGTCGAACACGGTGCGCTTCAGGCCCGTGGCACTCACGTAGGTCTCCGTGCAGCCGAAGCGGCCACAACCACAGGCTCTGCCGTTGGGCACGACGCAAATATGACCCGCCTCGCCACCATGTCCGTATTCGCCGCCAAGGAGTTGGCCATTGGCCACGATGCCGCAGCCGAGGCCCGTGCCGAGCGTGATGAGCATGAAATTTTTCATGCCCTTGGCTGCGCCAAAATGCCATTCGCCAAGCGTACTGGCGTTACTGTCTTTCACCAACTGGGTGGGCAGACCGAAGCGCTCCTGCACGGTTTTCACGAGTTCTACTTTCGGGGAAAAGGGGAGGTTGGCGGCATTCTCAATGGTGCCCTGTTGTTCGTTGGCGCTGGGCGCTCCGGCGGCGATGCCTTTGACTTCGACGCCACCCCTCAACATTTCCACTATTTTTTCAAAAAGATGGCGAAAAAATTCGTGCTCGTCAGCGCAATCTGCGGTGGAGAAGGAGGCACGTTTGGCGATGTCGCCCGAAGCGCCGACCAATGCCAGCTTGGTAGAAGTGCCGCCGATGTCGATGCCGAGTGCGAAGGTTTGTTTAGTCATTCGTACTAGATTGTCATTCATCATTGCATGGCAAATCTAAAAACAAGGCACATCGTTCCGTAGTATTTTTTGGTTTCAGTCACTACCTCGTCTATCTTCGCCCCCATACTCGTGGATATCTCCATTTTCAATTATCAATTACTATGAATTCCTCAACCTTTGAAGTAACCGGAGGCCGCCCCTTGAGTGGCAGCATCATCCCGAAAGGCGCTAAAAATGAAGCGCTGCAAGTCATCTGTGCCCCACTTTTGACATCAGAAAAAGTAACGATTTCCAATATCCCCGACATCGCTGACGTGCGCAGCCAGATAGAATTGATGCGTGGCCTCGGCGTGAAAGTGGAGCGGCTCGCCCCCGGCACCTACAGCTTTCAAGCTGATGAGGTAAACTCCAATCTTTTTGAAAACAAGGAATTCCTCGGCAATGCCCGTCGCATCCGTGGTTCGGTGATGCTGATGGGGGCGCTGTTGGGTCGCTTCCGCAAGGCACTTTTACCACAGCCAGGCGGCGACAAGATTGGGCGGCGCAGGCTTGATACCCACTTCCTTGGACTTCAAAAACTCGGTGCCGATTTCCGCTATGACGCAGAAGAGCGCATATATTTCATCGAAGCGCCAAAGCTCCAAGGCACTTATTTGCTCATGGATGAAATCTCCGTGACGGGCACTGCCAATGTGCTTTTTGCCGCTGTGCTGGCAGAGGGAATGACCACGATTTACAATGCCGCCTGCGAGCCTTACGTGCAGCAGCTTTGCAAACTGTTGAACAAAATGGGGGCAAAAATCAGTGGTATCGGCTCCAATTTGCTCACCATCGAAGGCGTGAAAACGCTGGGTGGCGCTGACCACCGCTGCCTGCCGGACATGATTGAAATCGGCAGTTTCATTGGCCTTGCCGCCATGACCCAATCCGACCTGACCATCAAAGATTGTGCGGTGAGTGAACTGGGGAACATCCTCCCCGTCTTCGAGCGGATGGGCGTGAAAATGAACATCCTTGGCGATGACATCCACGTGCCAGCGCAGGAGGAAATCGAAATCCAATCGTTCATTGACGGCAGCATCATGACCGTGTACGATTCACCGTGGCCGGGCTTCACCCCTGACCTGATGAGCATCATCCTCGTGATGGCCACGCAGGCGAAGGGCAGCGTTTTGATTCATCAAAAAATGTTCGAAAGCCGCCTGTTCTTCGTGGATAAGCTGATAGACATGGGTGCCCAAATCATCCTCTGTGACCCGCACCGAGCCACCGTCATTGGTCTGAACCGCCGCTTCCAGCTCCGTGGCATCGAAATGACCTCGCCGGATATCCGGGCGGGGGTAGCGTTGCTCATCGCTGCACTCTCGGCAAGGGGGAAGAGCACGATTCACAATATCCACCAAATTGACCGGGGGTATGAGCGGATTGACGAGCGCTTGAATGCGTTGGGGGCGGAAATAAGGCGGGTGTGATGTTGCATCATGTTCTAATTCTTTGGACCAACCCTGTTAGGGGTTCGAACCCCTAACAGGGTTGGTCCAAAGAATTAGAACAGTCCACATAAAGCCACTCAACCCCTTGATTTTCAATCTATTTAAACATAATCCTAATTTTTATCTGCAAAATAGCTGTTACAGAATTGTAAGGCTTTGTAGTTTTGCACCTCACTTACGCCGATAGACTTTAGAACAAAATACATCTACTCCCTTCCACACCCGTATCGGCGGTCTCACAGTTTGGTCTCCATTTTTAAACAAAACTTTAAGGCTACAGGCTTCGCAAAGCTCAATGCCTAAAGGCTTTTCACTCACTTCGGCACAGGTCTAACGCCGGTCATTTCACATTTAATTTTTCGGTAAAAAAACGCCACAAAACTGCTGCGCTGCTTGCGCTGTCTGGCTTTGTTTGGTGCTGCAATACAATTCTTAAACCTGTTAACAAAAACAAACGCTATGCGCATTCAACATTACCTGTCCTGCTTGTGCCTGCTCCTGCTTGGGGTGGTCAACTTGCAAGCCCAGACGCAGTATATCGGCCCCGACAACGGGAGTTGGTTCACTGCTGCGAACTGGAACAACGGCCTCCCTGCCGCTGGTAACGACGCCCTCATCGGGGGTGGCGTGACCGTCGCTGTAGGCAGCCCGCTGACCGTGAATTTTGGGGTAACGGCCTTCGGCAATATCTCCGCCACGGCTGCCATTACCATCGCCTCGGGTGGCAACATTTCCAACTCTGGAACCCTGACCATTGCCAGCACCAGCAGCCTTACCAACAACGGCACGCTGTCGAATTTCGGCACGCTGACCTTCAACGGCACGGCTGGCTTCACCAACGGGGCAGGTGCCAATTTCACCAACGGCGGCAGCTTTACCCTCCAAACGACACTGGTCAACAGCGGTGCCATCACCAACAATGGCACAATCGACGCCACCAACGGGACCCTCCAATCCGGTGGCACTTTCGACAACAACCAGACCCTCACGACCAAGTCGCTGACCATCAACGCCAGCAGCACGTTTACCAACAACTTCGGTGCGACGGTGAACATCACGGGCGCTACGGGTGTGTTTCAGGTGAACGGCAACGTGACCAACAACGGCATCATCAACGCCTCCGGCGCAATGACCGTGAACGGAAATTTTGCGAACAACGTGAGCCTGAATGTAACGGCAAACTCCGTTTTGACGGTGAACGCTGGTGCTCAATTGAACAACGGCGGCACGGTTGACAACAGCGGTTTTGTGCAGAACTACGGCACTTTAACCAACGGTCAGAACTTCGTGAACAGGGGAGAGGCGAACAACTTCGCTACTTTCAACAACAACAACCTGATTGACAACAAGACAGGAGCTACTTTCTACAACCGTGCTGGCGGAACGCTAGGCATGGGCTTTGGCTCAAAAATCTCAAATGCTGGTACGTTCAACAACCTGAGTGACATCAATAGCTTTGGTACCATCGAAAACAACGGAACCTATACCAACAGCGGCAATTTGCTTAGCTTCGGCGGCTCACTGCTTGATAACAATTCCACATTTACCAATTCAGGAAGCATCAGCACCAACGACGTGGTGAGCAACGATGGCTCATTTACCAACTCAGGAACCATCAACGTGAACGGTGGCTCCGTTTGGTCGAACAATGCCAGTTTCACCAACGCCGTGGGTGGCACAGTGAACGTGGTACAGGATTTTGTAAACAATGCAACTGGAACGCTGACCAACAATGGTACTTTTCGCAATACGGTCCGCACCCAGAATTTGGGCAGTTTCGTAAACAACGCCTACCTGCATAACCCTGGCGACTTCACTAATTCGGCTGGTGGTACGTTGACTAACAACGAACTTTTCCTACTGGAAGCGGGCAACCTGCTGAATGCGGGGGCTTTCGTCAACAAGAACAAAACCCTGTCCGATGAATGCTCTTCCATCAAAAACACGGGCAGCATCAACAACACAGGTGGCAACCTCGAAATCCGTGGTATTTTCTTCCAGAAAGGAACTTTGACAGGTAATGCCGTGAACAATACGGGCGGCTACACCCACACGGGCGCTACCTCCGATGCACCAACAGTTTGCCAAAACGGTACTTTCGGTGCGAATATCGACGGCGACATCAAGGTGTACGCCAACGCCATTGTGGCTTTTGAAAACTTCGATAGCTGCGCCAACATTGTGTATTTGGCCAACGGCATCGCACGTCCGGTTTTCCATTGTTCCGACATTCCTACAGTGCAAAACGTGAATCTCGTCATCCGCACCCGCCTCGGCGACTCGTTGACTTGCGTGGCCCAAGTTACGCCTGTTGACTTGCTCGAACCACAAATCGCTGCTTGCCCGAAAGACCAAGTAATTTTTACACCAAACCCAACTGCCACGGCCACTTGGACAGCGCCTACGGCAAGCGACAACTGCTCTTCCACCGTCAGTGTTACCTCAACCCACAATCCCGGCGCTAGTTTCCCAGTAGGAATCACAGGCGTTACCTACACTTTCAAAGACCAATACAACAACCAGAACCAGTGCCAATTCCGCATTGATGTTCGGCAGACACCTCCGGGCAGCAACTGTACGGGGGACACTGCTGGACCTACTTTCACAGGTTGCCCAACGAACCAGACCATTCAGCAGTTGGGTATTTTGACCCCAGCTAGCTGGACTCCACCGACTCCGAACGACAACTGCAAGCCCATCAATTTGACCAGCACTCATGTGCCGGGCCAAGGCTTCCCAGTTGGTACGACGACAGTGACCTATACCGCCAAAGACGGTAGCAACAACAGCAGCACTTGTACTTTCACGATTAAAGTGAACGCTGTTGACCCATGTTTGGAAGACACACAGAAACCTGTTATCTCAGGCTGCCCAGCCAATATCTGGCTGCCGACAAACACAGCCATCAATGGCGCAGTGGCCATTTGGTCTGCTCCGGGCGCTGGCGACAACTGCGGCGTGACCAGCCTTACTGCCTCGCATGTTCCCGGCAATGTTTACCCAGTTGGAACAACCACAGTAACCTACACGGCCAAGGATGCAGCAAACAATACGGCCACTTGCAGCTTCACCATTACGGTTGGAGCTGACCCATGCCCCGGCGACGTGACAGCGCCCGCTATCAGTGGCTGCCCATCGAATATCAGCTTGCTGACTACGGGTAATACTGCGACTGCCACCTGGACTGCACCTACTGCGACTGACAACTGCGCACCAGTGACTGTGAATGCTACCCACACTTCAGGGAGCACATTTGGCTTGGGTTCTACCCCAGTGACTTACCAGTTTTCGGATAAAAAAGGAAACAAGAGCACTTGCACCTTCACGGTGACGGTTCAGAACAGCTGTTCAGCTGACAACGTACCGCCAGTGATTACAGGTTGCCCTTCGAATATCACCGTTGCAGCAGTAGGTGCAAGCGGAGCGACAGCCACTTGGACGGCTCCTACGGCGACTGACAACTGTTCCTTGACCAGCTTTACTTCTTCTTATCTGCCAGGTGCAAATTTCCCATTGGGGGTTACGACCGTTGTTTACACAGCGATTGACTTACAGGGAAATGCCAGCAACTGTAGCTTCAATGTGGCTGTGGTGAGTGCACCAAACTGCACCACGAACGCTGCGCCGATCAACAACACAACGGGCGTTGACCCTGCATCTGTAGCACTTTCTTGGACAACGGCTGCCAACGCCTCCAGCTACGATGTTTACCTTGGCACTGCCAATCCCCCAACGACAGTTGCTGTGGCAAACGTGAGCGGAACTTCTACCACGGTGACGAACCTTGCTGCTGGTACGACTTACTACTGGTTTGTAGTTCCAAAAAATGCAGCTGGAAGTGCGACGGGATGTTCATCTTCTGTCACCAATTTCTCCACCGCTGGCTCCAATGGAGGCGGCCCAGGCTCCTGCAATGTGACCACTGGAAGCATCGTGCGGGAAGTTTGGAACACCAATACTTGGAACCTGAATGATATTGATGGTTTCGGCAATCCGAACAACACCGTCAACCTGACGCAATTTGCCATTACAAGCACCGAAAACGGAACCAATTACTCGGACAGGGTACGTGGATACTTGGTGCCTTCGCAAACTGGTAACTACCGTTTCAATGTAACTGGCGATGATTACACTGAACTGTTCTTGAGCAGCAGTGCCAACCCAGCCAACAAGCAAAAAATTGCTTACCACTACGGCTACACTGGCACCACGGAATACAATAAATATTCAACCCAAACTTCTTCCACTGTCGCACTGACGGCAGGTGAGATTTACTATGTCGAGCTACGTCACTTGGAAGGTGGCGGTGCTGACCACTTCCGGGTGAGTTGGAAGACGCCATCGAACAGCAACTGGAACATCGTGCCTGGTTCAAAACTGGCACCTTACACGGACATCATTTCGCCAAATGCAGTTTGCCAAAACTTGACGCTGCAGCTCACAGCAACAGGCCAATCCGTACAAATCAGCGGCCAACAAGTGGACAACGGCTCTACTCCCGGCTGTGGCGCTACTTTCACGAGCATGAATGTCTCTCCAACGAGCTTCAGCCAGCCTGGCACTTACACCGTGACGTTGAAAGTGACAAACTCCTTCGGTCTATCTTCTACCTGTACTTCCACGGTAACGGTTTTGGCACCACCATGCAATTCTTCCGTAACCGCTTGGAATTTCACGAAAGTGGATGGCACTACTTTGTTTGCACTGGTAAATAATGGCAGCTACACCACTACCTCGCTGCCTAGCTCATACAATATTGAGGCACTGGTGAGCGGCAGCGCAGAGAGCGTAAAATTCACGCTCAGCGGCCCTGTGAGCATGACCACGACTGAAAACTTTGTGCCTTACCATGTTGCTGCTACTGGTGGTTCTATGACGCTGACACCGGGTACTTACACATTGAACGCAAAACTGTACAGCCAAGACAATGCGCAAGGAACGCTTTGCAACGAAACAACGATTACTTTCAAAATCGTTGCGCCTTGCTCCGTTACCAACACCGTTTGCGAAGCAAACGTGAACAACGGTGGCTGGTACACCCTGTCCAACTGCACACTGAGTGTAAGCGCAGGCGATGATGTGAAACTCTCCGTGAACCCGAACGGCTTGGCCTCCTACCAGTGGAGCGGCCCGAACGGCTACACAGCTACTGGGAACAACGGTGGTGACGCCATGATTTCCAACAGCATTACTGCTGCACAAGCTGGCACTTACACCGTAACCATGACCGATGCCAACGGTTGCACAGCAGCCAAAAGCATCGCCGTGTCAGTGTGCTCAATGGGCGCTACCGTTTGCGAAGCGAACATCAACAATACTGGCTGGCAGGTTCTGAACAACTGTGCTATTTCAGTTTGCACAGGCGACAACGTGGTGCTTTCCGTGAATCCGAATGGTTTGGCTTCCTACCAATGGAGCGGCCCAGGCGGCTACACAGCTAATGGCAACAGTGGTGGCGACGCCTTAATTTCAAGCAGCATCACAACGGCCAAAGCAGGTACCTATACCGTGACGATGACAGATGCGGGCGGTTGTACAGCAGTAGCCAGCATTAATTTGACCGTTACAGCTTGCTCAGCTTGCTCAGACAATTTGTTGGTAAATGAAGGTTTTGAAAACGGCACCGCGGGTTGGACTTGGATGCAAAACGCTGGCACTACGACCTCTTCTCCTTTTGCTGGCGCAAAATCGTTGTCCATCTGCTCTGGTTCTGGTGGCATTTCGCAAGGGTTGCCTGTACTGCCGGGTGAGACCTACACGCTGAAGGTTTACGCTAAAATCTCCGGTGCATCTGCATCTGTGGGTATCCGTTTCTATGATTCCAACTGGAACGAGGTAGGCGTGCCTTCTGTATCCGTAAATTCAACGAGCTACAAACTCTACACTGTGAGCGGAACAGCTCCTGTGAACGCTGCTTACGTGGAAGCTTGGGCTTGGAAAAACAACAACGGTTGTTTCTACGCCGATGCATTCTGCCTTTCCAGCACAGCGGGCTTCCCTGCTTGCTCGAACAGCGTATTGGCTAACGAAAACCCAGGCTTTGAATACAATTTCAATAACTGGGATTGGACTTCAAATGCTAGCATCACTTCTACTTCCCACAGCGGAAGCAAAGGTGCCAAAGTTTGCACGAGCTGGAACGGTGGCGGTGCAGGCAATCAAGTATTGGCCACACCGGGTGCTACCTACAGCCTTCAGCTTTGGGCGCAAATCTCAGGGTCACCAAACTGGGCAGGTGCGGGCATGGCCTTCTACGATGCCAACTGGCACAAGATAGGCGGTGACATCAGCCGCACCATCACTTCGAACGATTGGGCGCTTTACCTCATTCAGGGTGTGGCACCTATCAATGCCAAATACGTTGACTTCTGGTTCTGGAAAGACGCTGGTGGATGCATGTACGTGGATGATTTCTGCGCTACTTCTACTGGTGGTGGCTGCGACAACGACGTACTTTTCGTAGTCGGTAGCACTTGGCTGAACTCTGGTGATGCTTGGGTGAAAAACAGGCTCGAACAACTCGGCTTGGACGTCACCGTGAAAAGCGCCAACTACGTTTCCACTTCGGACGCCAATGGCAAGGGCCTTGTGGTCATCAGTTCTACCATCAACTCTGGCGATGTAACGGGCAAGTTCAAGAACGTAGCAGTGCCCGTGGTTACTTGGGAAAGTTACATCCTGGACGATATGAAAATGACAGGCTCCGTAGCACAGACCGACTATGGTCAAAATTCCAGCTACAACAGCATCACCATCACCGACCCAAGCCACCCACTGGCGGCAGGCTTGAGCGGTACGGTCAAAGTGTTGGAATGGAGTTCTTGGTTCCGTTGGGGCTGGACGACACAATCCAGCGCAGCGAAAGTCGCCAAAGTAGCAGGTCAGGAAGCTTGGTACGGCATCTTCGGTTTCGACAAAGGCCAAGCCATGCAAGGCGGGTTTATTGCCCCTGAGCGTCGGGTAAGCCTCTTCATGGATGACGAAACTCCGGCTTACCTTACTTCTGATGGAAAGAAGCTTTTCGACAATGCTATCGAATGGGCAATCCGTTGCCACCTGGCTAGCGCCACTGGCAGTGAACTAGCCGTGCGCAATGGCGAAGCCGCCGACCATTTGACGCCAATAGCACCTAACGCTTCTGTACAAGTGTTCCCGAACCCAGCCGAGGACAGAATCTTCGTGGAATTCGGTGAAGGCTACAACAACGATGCTGCCAATATCCGCCTGTTCGACATCAATGGAAAAGCCATCAAAGAGTGGGAAATGGAAACAAGTGGTGACTCCATCGAGCTTCCGCTTGATGGGTTGCGCAGCGGCCAATACTTGCTCTGGATTGCTGTTGATGGCAAAGCGCCGATTTCGAAGCGAATCGTTGTGGCTACGACGAAATAAGAATTGGATATTGGGTATTTGGTATTGATGAAAATATCCAATACCTAATATCCAATATCAAATCATAACCCTGGTTTCAAGCACTGAACCTCCGGCACCCTCCGCCGGAGGTTCTTTTTTTAAGGAATATAACATTGACCAGACCCAAATTGAATAACCCATATATTTTAATCAAAACCAATAACAGCTTTAGCACTATATTGCAATAGTCAAGTCCATAGGACTTATAGCTTTGTAGCATTGATAAAACATACGGTTTAGCGTTCCATCGGAACGCCATTACTTCCCCAATAACGGGCAACAAACATAAACGGGATGTCTACAAAGATTTCACTCCGTTGGAGTGCTTGGAAATGGCCTTACTGTGATTTCCATTAAAGCAACTTCTTTATCCGCACCATCGGGCCGGGGCAGGACTGTTCGTGGCAGTTCATGCAGGTGGCCACCATCGCCGAATATTTGTCTTGAGCCTCGGCAGGCGGTGCATCCCGAAGCGCCTTCATCGCCTCCACGTAGGAGGCGGCAAAATGTGGAAACTCAGGCCCTTGCATCTTCGCAGGGTCAGTAGCCTTGGCCGTCATTATTTTCTCGAAATCAACTTGGATGCTCACTGGTTCGCCCTTTTGTATTTGGGCATGAACCCGTTCGCCATCCTCGAACATCTGGCGCATGAGCAACGCCAGTTCACTGTCCCCGTTGGGGTTCAGCGATTTGGATGTTCCGGTATTATCATTGGAGCATGCTTGCCATAAAAGCAGGCATACAAGCGGAATTAATGCGATTAATTTTTTCATTTAAATTGTCGTTTAAATCATAAGGCAATGCCCTAAGTTAATTGATGAAGCCCTTGGGGTTAAGCATTTTCAATAGTCCATTACTTCTCCACTTTATTCCCATTAAACAGGATATGCCTGCTGGCGCAAAGCCGGACCCGGTCGTCCACCCGGTCTTTTCGTTTCACGAAATACCAATCCGATTGCGCCTTTTCGGGTGTCAGCGTCAGCAGTAGGTAGCCGTGGTGTACGAGGTCCAGGTACCGAAGGTGCGGATTATTTTTTTTCTTTTTGAAACGGCGCTTGGCCTCCGACGCCACAATTTTGGGCACCACTTCATCAAAATTGAAGGAAGTGATGCTTGGCGTCACAAACTCCGCACCGACCACGCCCTTGCCCGTTTTACAGTCATAGACATTGGGGTCGGCAGGATTCCCCGTCAAATCAAAGGCCCAGGAAGTATGCACGTCACCCGTTACGACGACGATATTTTTTAGGTCGTTTTTATAAATAAAATCAAAGATATGCTGTCGCTCAGCGGGGTAGCCATCCCAACGGTCCATGCGGACAGAAGGACGGCGGTCGAACACCTTGCTGTCGTTCAGTTGGCTGAACACGACTTGATTGCCCACGATTTTCCAGCGTGCCTGGGTGTTTTTCATGCCGTTCAGCAGCCAATCCGTCTGTTCTGTGCCGAGCATGTGCCGATTTGGGTCGTTCAAGGCAGGGTCGTTTGGGCCATTCGCTTGTTTGCTGCGGCCTTCCAGGCGACCGTCGAGCATCCAGAGTTCCGCTAGTTTGCCGAAGGAAAAACTCCGCACAATCCGCCGCTCCGGGTTCTCCCGGATGGGCATCCACTCGAAATATGCCTGCTTGGCGGCGGCCTTCCGGGCCTCCCAATTGGCCGTTCCGCTCTCCGCACCGTTCACGTAGTCGTTATTGGCCACCTCGTGGTCGTCCCAGATGACGATGAACGGATGCAGCCGGTGGCACTCCCGCAACTGCGGGTCGAGGCGGTACTGTCCGTAGCGGGTGCGGTAATCCATCAGTTCCGTGCAGTTTTTATCGGGGATGTGCTCCCGGTAGCGGTGCTTCATCATGCGCTTGCGGCCATTGCGCCATACGCCGTATTCGTAGATATAATCGCCGAGGTGCAGCACCGCATCCAGGTTTTGTTGCTTCGCAATATGGCCAAATGCATTGTAGTACCCGCCCTGGTAATCCGCACAACTGACGACTGCCAGGCGCAACTGGTCGCTGTTTTGCGAAGCAGTCTTCGTGCGCCCGATGGGAGAGTATTTGTCCTTGTGCTTGAAGCGGTAGAAATACGTGGTGCCGGGCTCCAGGTTTTTCACATCCACTTTCACCGTGAAGGCCGAGGTGCCGTAGGTATATTCCTCGCCCGTTTGCACGAGGTTTTGCATGGCAGAATCGCTGGCCATTTCCCATTTCACCAGTTCCGGTAGCTTGCTGTCGAGGTAGAGTTTCGTCCAGATGACGACGGCATCGGGCAGGGGGTCGCCACTGGCCACACCAAAGTCGAAAGGGGCCAAGTCAGGGGCGGCGAGCGCTTTCAGTTCTGGATAAAACCATTCCTGGGCCTGGGCTTTTGGCAAAAAAAACAGGAGTAGCAATAAGGGACGGAGTGAGTTCATCTTTGGATTTTTGGCAAAGATAATTTTATAGTTGGCAGTGTGCAGTTGGCAGTTGGCAGCCGGGGAAATACCTTTGACCTATGCCAAATCTTGAATTTCCCTTTACCTTGCGCCATCAATTGGAATAATCAACACCTAAATCCTTTCTCCATGAAAAAGTTATTGACGCTCTGCCTTGTCGCCGCCCTGCTGCCCTATGCCCTGATGGCACAAAGCAGCAAAAAGAAAAAAGGCACTTCCATCCTTGCCTCCACCAGTTTTAACTACTACTCCCCATTGAAACCCTACACCTTCAGCAAGAGGTACTTCGCACAGTACAATGATCTCAACCTCGTCTTTATCACCCATAATTCCGGCACCTTCACCATTGAGGAAGGCGACTCCGTCCTCCTAACCCGCACGGTGACGAGCAAGATGCCCAGCAACCTAGTTGGAATAGGTGCAAGCGTTCAGTTCCGGAACCTGAAGAATGTCTATCACGAACTGTCCATCACAAAACTTTCTTTTTCAAAATCAACCCATTTGACAGGCTACGAGGGACTCATCCCCACGGGAGGCACTTTCTATCTACCTGTGAGCTACAATGAAAAGACCTTTGCCTTTGCCCTTCGTTATGAGTTGGGCAAATATTTTGGAAGAAGCAAGAACGCACCGCTCCGCTTCGGCATCAGCGGCGGTATCGAACCGAGCTATTACACTTATCATTACCTGCCACGCACCTCGTCGGATTTTCCCCTCGATGCAAAGCTCCTCACCATTGACCTATCGCTCATTCCCATGCTCTCTGCCAAAATATCCAAGCACCTCTCCCTCGACTTCAAGTTTATCCCAAACTTCCTTATGGCGGATTTTGGCAATATGAAGCAGAACGACCCCTTCCTTACCAAAAGCCAACGAGGTGGCACCCGAATCTACAAAAGCCCTGACATCACCTGGGCTTTCAGCGTACAACTGCGCTATATGGTAAAGGAAGCGAAGAAGCAGCGGGGAAAGGAGTAGATAGAAGTTGGCAGTGTGCAGTTGGCAGTTGGCAGCCGGGGAAATACCTTGGCATGGCCCAATGCCCCAATGATAAATACCCCATGACAAAAGCCCAAAACGACCGTTCCGTAAATCATTCCTACCGTTCCGTAAATGGTGTCGGAATATTTTTGTTTTCCTGCGGCTTTTTTGCTTACCTTTCTAGCACCAAAAGCGGCCAAGAATAGTAGTTGGTTGGATGCGATGAATGACCCTTGAAAACGACAAGTGAACACCCGATGCTTACCTGTTGATTTTCACACACGATTAGAAGTTTGGTGGCAGTGCTCTTGGTAAAACGGTGGGATGACTGCCGTGGAATGGGCTGTCTTCTTGCTGACGGACGTTAGGACGGGAGCGGGAATCTGTATAGGATGTGGATTGACGCATTGCATGTTTTGGATAGTCGGTTATATAAAACATGTAATGCGTCAATCCGGTGTTGTGCTCAATTAAATCAATAATAAAAATGAACAATCTCAGTCTGATAATTTTCGGAATTCTAATAATCCTAACTTCATGTAACATTCAAGAAAGTGAAGTTCCAAAGGAAAAAGGGCATAATGATATTAATATTCAACAATACATAAAAAAAGATAAAAATGGTAACAAGACAGTTAATTTATCTAAGCTGGAATTAAAGTCAATACCTGAAAGTGTTTTCTTAATAGACTCTTTGTTTTCGTTGAACATCAGCCATAATAATATTTCTGAATTGCCAAAGAAATTATTCGAACTTAAACACCTTAATCACTTATATGCTGGTGACAACGACATTCATGAACTGCCAAAAGAAATAGGAAAACTTAAAAATCTTCAGACACTAAGTCTGTCGGAAAATAAAATTAAGAATATTCCAAAAGAAATTGGGGAATTATCCAAACTTCAAGAAATAACGATGAATTACAATGAAATTACAATTATACCTGATGAGATAGGGCAAAATAAAAGCTTGAAATTTTTACACATGCATCATAATCCAATAAAAAAACTCCCTGAAACGGCTTGCAATCTTGACAGTCTGCTTAGGATATACTTGTTCTCAACAGAAATTGAAGAATTGCCAGACTGTATTGGTGAACTAAAGGAGCTAATTCATGTGGAATTTATGGATAACAATTTAAGAGAGATACCAGAATCTATAACTAATTGCGTTAACTTGATGTCCCTCAAACTTAGAGATAATAAGATAAGGAGTATGCCAAAAGACATCGGTCGTTTACAAAAAATAGTATACCTCGAATTAGACGGAAATCCAATTTCTGAATCTGAAAAGCAAAGAATAAAAAAGGTTTTTCCAAAAAAAAATGTCAAATTTTAAAAATGAAAACTGAGCACAACACTGCGCCAGCACCCATACCCAGCAAAAGCTGGGCACGGCGCCGGCGCTAACCGTCATCCACAAAAAACAACATCAAAACCAACATCACCATGTCCCAAACCCTAGACGAAATAGAAATCACGCCCAACACCCAAAAGCGTTTTTCGAGGTGGTCATTGGTGTGCTCGCTAATCAATATAGGGCTTGTAGGTTATTTATTAATAAGGGTTCAAAAAACAATCAACGCCACTGCGCCACCCATAAAGCCTTCTATACTATTTACATTTTTATTTCATGGCTTTATTTTCACTGGAATAATTATGACCATATTGAGCTTTACCAGAAAAGAGCCTTCAACTTGGGCCAAGTATTTTGGAGGAAGCATGAATCTAATCATATTCCTGTTGATTGAGGGCGCTGTATTATATTTCTACATCATAAACCTGAGCAGATAGCAAGCATTTTCCCAAAAACACCAGGGCAAACGGCCCTGCAAACACCACTTAAACGCATCGAAGGGCTGGGCGAGTCTCGGAAAATCCTTTCCCAGACTAAGAAAGGGTCGTCAGAGTTTAAAAAGACCCTTTCAGAGTTTAAGAAAGGGTCGTCAGAGTTTAAAAAGACCCTTTCAGAGTTTAAGAAAGGGTCGTCAGAGTTTAAGAAGACCCTTTCAGAGTTTAAGAAAGGGTCGTCAGAGTTTAAGAAGACCCTTTCAGAGTTTAAGAAAGGGTCGTCAGAGTCTCTGACGGCCTATGGTTGGGAGACTGCTTCAAAAAGTGTGTAAATTAAATTTCAAATTTTTATTCCCAGCCTGTCCGGGAAAAGTGCGTCAAACTGTAGGAGGATGACCTTTGCGTTGGCAATTTTTCCGGCCCATATCTCGGCCGTGTGCTGCAC
>WGNL01000001.1 GCA_016124585.1 Bacteroidota bacterium
GTGCAGCACACGGCCGAGATATGGGCCGGAAAAATTGCCAACGCAAAGGTCATCCTCCTACAGTTTGACGCACTTTTCCCGGACAGGCTGGGAATAAAAATTTGAAATTTAATTTACACACTTTTTGAAGCAGTCTCCCAAAATCCCGCCTTACTTCTCCAAAAGTATGGGACAGTTTTCAAGTTCAATATTGTACTTCCCAGTTTTACAGCTTTTGTAAATTTTCACTTTCCTGACGCCCTCATCATCGCCCAAACGGATATTGAACACACAGTCCGGGCTTTCAAATTCATACACTGTGGAAACGTATTCGTTGCCCGTTTGCGGGTCTTCGTCCGTTTCGGCAGCCAGTACGAAGCCAGGGTTGAGGCTCGCCTTGCCCCTCAACTGGTCCACGGTCTGGCGGCCCTTGCGCAGCTCAAAATTAAAGTCGAGCGTGGTATAGTTCACCCTCGAAACATCCAGCGAATACAGATACCCGCCTTTGCTCGCCACGAAATTCGTCCATTCGCCCTTCGGCAATGGCATGGGGAAAACCAGTGTGTCCGTTTGTTCCAAGATAATGAAACTGTCGGCCAGTTCGATGTTCTGGGCGAGGTTGGCGTAGGTCAGTTTCTGTAAAAAATCGGGGGAATAGTCCAAGTCGCTGGGCATTTTGATTTTGGCGGGCTTCACGTTGGCAGGCACGGTGTCCTTAGCTTGTTTTGCTGGCGCAACGGCGTCCTCGCCCATGAGCGAGGAATCTGCCAAGAGTGAGTCGAGGGCAGGCGTACTGTGCTGGGGTGTTCTCCCGAAATCACCGCCACATGCCGTGAGGAGCAGTGCACCCATTGCGCAGCACATAAAAAATAAAATACGGCGTTTGAATTGCATGAAAATCATGGTAAAAAAAAACCTTCTCGCTAGGCATTTTCTTTGGGTTAAATGGGCTTGACTTTATACCCCTTCCAGCCATACAGCCCGATGATGGCGAAGCAGATTAATGGGAGAAACAATGCTTTTTGGAAGCTGCCCATCGCTGTGGAAAGGTAGCCAAAAGTTGGCGGGATAATCGCCCCGCCCACGATGGACATAATGATGAGCGACGAGCCAAGCTTCACCTGCTCGCCGAGACTTCGGGTACCCAATGCGAAGATGGTCGGGAACATCAGCGACATGAAGAAACTGGTAAACAGCAACACGACCACTGCCGTGAGGCCCGTGGTCATCATCGCTATGGCAAAAAGCGCCACCGCACCGATGGCGAAAGTGGTCAACAGTCTTTGCGGAGCAAAATACGTCATCAGCCAAGTACCCGTGAACCTGCCCACCATGAATAAGATAAAACTGAAAGTCAGGTGAAAACCCGCCCAACGCCTTGGGGTAAGCTCCTCACCCGCCCCGGCCATCCACTCAAAAAATGGCTTGAGTGCCTCCACCAAAAAGAAATGGTGGTCGGGCGAGAGCGTCAGTTTGATATCAATGAGGTAGCCGAACATGGCGGTCTGCGCCCCAACGTAGCAGAACTGGGCGATGATGGCCAGCCGGAGGTGCCTGTGCTTGAAGATGCCGTCCCAGCCCCGCTTCCCTTCGTTACCGGACTGAACGGGTTCGGGCATCTTCGTCAGCCAAAATAGCAGCGCCACAAACAATACCACGGCAGCGAGGCCTAGGTAGGGCGTCTGCACGGTATGCGCCTCAGCGATGCGGATGGCGTCCGCTTGTTCGGCAGGCATGGCGGCGAGGTCTGCTACCGTATATTTATTATTGGTGAAAATGAGCAGGCTGCCCAGCAGTGGCCCGAAGATGATGCTCAGCCCATTGAAGGATTGCGAGAAATTGATGCGCTGTGCCGCACCCTCCGGCTCACCGAGGATGGAAACATACGGATTGGCCGCAGTCTCCAAGAAGGCCAAGCCGCTTGCTATGGTAAAAAGGGCAAACAAAAAGAAGCCGTAAACCCTCGCTTCGGCGGCAGGGTAGAAGAGTATAGCACCGATGCCGTACAATATCAGGCCGAAGATGATGCCTTTCTTATAACCGAACCTGTTCATGAAAAGTCCAGCAGGAATGGCGAAGACGAAATATCCAAAATAGAAAGCTGAGTCCACGAGTCCTGCCTGCCAGCGCTTCAAATCGAGCGCAAGCTGGAAGTGACTGATGAGTACGCCGTTCAAGGAATTGGCGATGCCCCAAAGAAAGAAGAGGCTGGTGACGAGTGCGAAGGGCAGCAGGTACTTGTTTTTTTCAGACATGTTGTTTTTCGTTTTGACCGTGCCAAAGGTATCTTTTTCCCTAAACAAAAAAAGGGGGGCAGCCGCAGCTGCCTCCCCAGAAACCATTTTACCAAAAAACTTACTTTGAAATTATGAGCTTTTTAGCCACTGGTCGCTTGCTGTCCGTGGAGATTTGCACGGAGTAGCGGCCTGTTTGCAGTGTCTGCAAATCGAGATGGTAAGTGGCGTCATATACTTCGTCAATTTGTACTTGCTGCACTTGGCGGCCTGCCCAGTCGTAGATTTTCACGACCACGTTTTTCTCACCTACCAATGTTTCTAAATTGAGGTTGGTAGAAGTGCTGGCCGGGTTCGGATAGATGCCGAAGTCTGCGATTTCATTGATGGTAACCGTCTGGATGTCGGACGTTTGTGTAGTTCCATCGAGGAAAGTGACGGTGATGCGGTAGAGGTTGTCACCAACTACAGGGTCTAGGTCAATATCTTCGAAAAGATTCTCCGACTGGTCTTCGTCCTTGTAAGCATCCTGCGTAAACAACACCTCCCAATTGGTACCATCGGTAGATTTCTCCATCGTATAAGTCTGGTTTTTGAAGCCCGTGTTGTTCTTCCAGTAGAGGTTCACCATGTTGTCGCCACGTTGTGCGGTAAGTTCTAGCAGGTCGTTGCGTTGTGTTTCAGCGTTCACACCGAGGTTGCAACCACTTGCCCATTGCACCGTGCGGTCGAAAACTAACCATCCAGTCGAGGTACAATTGTCGGCGTTATCGGTATCGAGGAAGAAGCCGCAACGACGAGCCGGGGCGGTCATGCCGACCATTTGGTCGCCTGCATCGTAGGTGAATATCAAGGCGCAGTTGTTGTAGCCTGGTACGGTCGCCACTTTGCTGGCGCTGCTGCTTGGGTTACCCCAGTTGACGGTTTTACCACAATTAAATATGGTGTAATCGCCTGTTGCGCCGGATGCGATCGGGTGGCTGCTGTCGCTTACCCGCAGTTTGCTGATGTAGTTGGAAGTGCCGTAGTGGTAATTGACGGAGGTGCCCGTCATTTTCATATCGTCGTAGATATAGCTTTCCCAAGTGATGACAGGCACCGGCACGTCACGGTATTTTGAGCCTACGTAGCTGGAATTGCAAGTGGAGCTGATGACAATCAAACCTTTATCGTTGCTGTCGTTGCTGCTGCAAGAACCGTCATCTTTAACGGTCACGGTGTAGCCGAGGCCCTCGAGGCGTTTCTTCACGGCATTGTCTGAGCCGCAAAGCCAAGTGTTGCCCACTACAAAGAGTGCTTTCTTATTGCAGGTTGGCGGTGGTGGTGGTGTGCTGCCGCAATCCTCAATCGTGAACTGCTGGTTGTTGCCGCCGTGCTTCGACCAAAGGATGATTTCGGCACCGTTGCTGGTGGAAGCACCTGAAACATCAAAGTAGAGGCCGCTGCTCACGTTTTTGATGAAATAGTAACCACTGCCGGCGTCCTCGATTTTCCATTTCTGGCTGTTGGTGCCGTCGCAGTAGTTCTGCACTACCCTTGAGCCAGCGGAGCAAGTAGAGGTTGCATCAACACATTTGCCACTGTGCTTGGCTGTGAGGGTATAGGTGTTTGTGCCCACTTTCGTGAACAGGAATTTCTGGTTGTCGCCACCATTAGCATCCCACTGGATGAGCTTTGCGCCGTTGTAGGTAGAACCTCCGTACACGTCCACGGACTTGCCGCTATGGCGGGCCTTTAAGCAAAGGTATTTGCCGTCAAATGGGTCGCCAGTGTTGTTGGTGCTGCCGCAATTGCTGGCATCGCCACCTTTGCCCGTCGGTTTTTTGCCAGTCAAAGTCAGGTAAAGCTTGTCCAAGCAAGCGTTTGGCTCCCGCCAAGAGAACTGGATGGTGTTTGTGCCAGCAATCAACGGGAAGCTAACGGGCACGTCTTTTTCGCAGCCACTCCAGCTACCGACTTGGTCCCATTGGAATCCGCTGTAAGATGGTGCATTGATGCTGTTCCATTTAACCCAAGAGCCATTGTTAACCCGTACCCAGTAGCTGTCGCCACTGCTATTTGGAACGATGGTGCGTGCAAAAAGGCGGTAGTTACCTGCCACACTCACGCTCACGTTGAAGGTTACGAGGTCGGCGGCGTTGGTCGGCGGCGTATCGTATGCGTAGCTGTTCGGTGGGAGAAGGAGCTTGCCGTTGGAAGCATTGGCGTCCGTTTTCACTGTCCATTTGCTACCGACGGTAGCGCATTCGGCTTCGAGGTAAATGCTATTGTGGCATTGTACGGCATCGCCTAGGCGGAAATTGAAATCGCCGCCGTGTGTAGCGCCGTTGTCCATGGAGAACCAGGCGCTCAAGCCTTGCAATGTTTTATCCTGAAGGTTTCCACCCAATCCCATCTGTGGTGATGGGCCGTAACGCTTGATGGCGTAGCTGCGGCAATCGTCCAACACGATGCTACCTGTCATGGTAGGGTAGTAGGTCCAGGCTGGGTTGCCGCTGGTCACGCAGAGTTCCAATTTCGGGCTGCCGGATGGTGCAGTTGTGGTTTTACCAGAAAATAAAACCTCTACGTAGCCACGAGAGTTGCCTTTAGTAACTGAACCTACGAGCTGTGCTGTTCCATTAGTGTATTCGATGAAAAGCAGGTCGTTGCCAGCGGCATAGTACTGGTTGTTGAGCCACATGGAGTAGGCAGTTCCGCTACCGCAATTTGTGGCCGTGCTGTTCACTTTGCGCACCGAAGCCACGTCGGCGCAGTCGCCTGGTGGGACTACGATGACGGTGAAATCGCATGGCGATGCACCATTTCCTTTGCCATCGGTTGCATTGTAAGTAACGGTGGTTGAACCAACTGCGAAGCCTGTTCCAGGTGTGTGGGTTGAGGTTACATTGACGGGACCACAGTTGTCGGTGGCAGTCGGTTCAGTCCAGGTTACGGAAGTCGTTGCGCCAGTTGCTACTACCACCATGTCAGCAGGGCAGTTGTGAAACACAGGGGCAGTATTGTCAATAATTGTCACCGTTGCGTTACAATCGACTTTGGTTCCGATGCGGTCAAGGATGGTCAGTTTTACACTCTTCGTGCCGAGGTCAGCACAAGTGTAGGTGATGGAATTGCTGTCGTTGACTTTCAGGGTAAGGGTGGTGCAATCGTCGTAAGCACTTGTCGCAATGACAGCGCCAGTTATGGTCACAGAGCCATTATCGCCAAGTGCGACCGTTGCATTTTCACAAATCTCAGTGGAAGTCGGGCCAGTGATTTCCACGCCGCCGTCCATGTTCATCTGATGGTAAGGAAGTTCGTTGAAAGTGCCGTAATTGAAGAACAAGCTGTGGTTTGTCCACCAGTAGTAGTTGTTGATGATGCCCGTGTTGATGAACGAGGAGCAGGCGAAATTGAAGATTTCGTCGTAGTTGTTGAGGGTTCCTTTGTTGTTGAAAACGCCACCGTTGGAGTTTTCCAGCACACCACCGTTCGAGCCTTGTGTAGTGGAAGTGTGGGTGTTTTTGAAAACACCAGTTACCTCGTTTACGAAGTCGCCGATGTTCAGCAGGTAGCCGTTGTTTTCAAAATAATTGTTGTTGAAAACACGCACACCATTCTCAATCGTACCGTTGTTGTACAAGTTCTGATTGTTGACGATGTTGTAATCGTTGGAAATGCGGGCAGGCTGGGCATTGTAGAGGTCACCGTTGTTGGTGAAAACGCCGCCACTGTTGTTTTGGAGCTGGCCGTTGTTATTGAAGACGCCAGTGTTGATGATGGTCTCCAGGTTGTTCAACAGGTTGTTGTTTACAAAATTGCCCGAAGTGTTGATGCTACCGCCCGTGCTGGTGTAAATAGAGCCGTTGTTTGAAAAGGTAGCTGTGTTCAAAATGCCTCCGACACTTTGGATTTCGCCCAAATTGTTGAAGATATTGGCGTTTGTTATCTGCGCCCCGAAATTGTTGTTGATTTTCCCGGTAGCGGTATTATTGAAAGTGCCGCCTGCGAGGGTGTTCAACTGACCTTTGTTTTCAACGACAAAATTGTTGTTGAAAGTGCCGCTGTTGTTCACTTCGAACACGTTAAGGAAGCTGCTCTGATTGTTATTGTTGAACGCCCCAAAATTGTTCAGGCGGAAATTGTTGGTGATGTTACCGCCAGCGTTGTTGTTGAACAACAGGTTGTTGACGATAATACCGCCATTGGTGAGCGCACCGCTGCAATTATAGGTGCCGTTGTTGGTAAGAGTTCCTTGGTTGTTGAGCGTAGCGTTTGTTGTGTGGTTTAGTGTTTTTCCAGTAGCGTTCTCGAAATTGGCACCATTGAAATTGGTGACAGTGCCGCCATTTAAATTACAAATTCCATTATTGTTGAAGGCGTTGTTGGTGCCAATCGTACCACCTGTCACGTTCAGCGTGGCGTTGTTGTTAATGGTGCCAAAATTGCTGAAACTTCCAGCAAGATTAACGATGCCACTGTTGTTGATGACCGCCGTGCCTGTGCTGGAATAGTTGCCTGTGCTGGTAAATTGGCCACCTGCAACTATGTCCATTGTGCCACGCTGGTCCATCGTTCCGTTGTTGGTCAGTTTGCCTGTTGCACCAATTTTAAAGGCAGAACCAGTGTAGTTGTTCAGCGTTCCGCTAACTGTAATTGCTGCGTTGGCGTTGATTGTGCCGTAGCTGGTCAGTGTGCCACTGATGGTAAGGTTCGAGTTGATGTTCACAATTGCACCGCCAGGGATTGTGCCTGGATTGGCTGCTGTTGGTACACCTCCCGACCAGTTGGATGCATTGAAAAAATCGCTGCTCACTGCACCACTGAAAGTGGTTTGAGCAGAAATCATATTCCCCGCTAAAATGAAAAGTGAAGAAAGCAGGCAAGAAAATGCCGCATTGACTACGTAGTGCTTGTACATACTCAAATAAGTTTTGGTTAATAAAATGTAAGTCGGAACGTACAGCCTGCGGGGGAAATGGAAGCCGTTGTTCAATTATGCTGCCGGTGTCAAATCCGGTGAAAATCCAAATTGTGAATTGTAAGATGTGCTGTTGCCTTGATTCGGTAACAGATGCTTAAATGTGAGTTATTCGGCACATTGCCGGTGAGACCTGAAAGAAATGTAATGAGGGAAAATGTTGTGGAGAAGGAGAAATAACAAGGGCAAAAATAGGGTGAAAGGTTTGAGAAAGAAATGCCCGCCTTTAAATATTATTGGCAGGCATTTCTAATTGCCTGATTTTCAATAGGTTGTTATTTGTATTTTTTTATTTAAAAATTATGAAACTTCCTCTTTTTTATCGGTAATTTCCAAATTTCGCATCCACACATCCCGCTGTGGAAATGGGATTTGAATATCATTTTCCCTAAAATTCCGATCAATGGCAAAGCGGATGTCGCTTTTCAAAAATTCGATTCGGAGGAATTCTTTTGTGAAAAAAGAAGGGTAAAATCCAATGAGGAATCTCCAAAGTTCTTGAATTGGACGGCAGGAGCAGGGTCTTTCAATACCAATTCATGCGCTGCGGCTGAAGCGGCAAGCAGTTTTGACACCTTTTGCAAATCCGAACCGTAGGCAACACCAACATTAATGTGAAATCGAGTTGGTTGGTCATCGTGCGTCCAATTGGTTACTTTGTTAACGACCAGATTGGAATTGGGAATCAAAATGCTCACCCTGTCACGAGTTTCGAGCTTGGAGGTACGAAGCCCTATGGAACTTACCCTCGCCACGATGCCATCCACTTCAAGGACATCGCCGACTTCAACCGTTCCTTCCACCAGAATGATTACACCGGAAATCAAATCTTTAAAACTGTCCTGCAAGCCCAAACCAACGCCAACTAACAAAGCTGCAGAACTTGCCAAAAGCATGGAACCAATGCTAAATAGTTCTAGAATGCCATAAGTTGCCAGAATCCAAACGATGTAACTTAGGAACTGCTTGATGGCAATCTGTCGGCCTTTATCCAACCGTTTGTTTTTGAAATAATGTTCTAGCAGAAGGTTTCGAATTGCCCAAGTAAACAGTTTTGCAGCAATAAAAATGATTAACGCAAAAAGTAAATGCGCCACCGTAAGTTGAAACTTGCCGATATTGATATGTAGCTCTAGAAATTGTTTGAAATCCATATTGCAATTTTATGAAAATTTGACTTTTTGAGATTTGATGTCATTTTAGGTAGGGCAAATCTGCATAACTTAGAGCGTTTTAAGAAACCCTACGTGACATTAGCAACTTGTACGTGTTTCGGAACCCTAATTCGTAAAATATTTAAAGCATGAAAAACTTAACGACTTTGTTTTTTTTCGTAACATTTTGTAGCTTTTCTCAAGCACAGGATGCCATTGATGCCAATATTTCTTATGCCACTTTTCAGAGTCAAGGAAATGGGTTTGTAGAAATTTACCTGAATATCCTTGGTCAATCCACAGGACTTTCCCCTGTTTCAGATAGTACAAATCAAGCCGTTGTAGATGTAGTTATCCTTTTCAAGCAAGGAGAAAATGTAGTGAAATTTGATAAATATCGATTAAAAGGCCCTATTTCAACTGCCCCTGTTGATTTTGTTGATGTCAAGCGCTATGCATTGCCAAATGGCAACTACCAGCTTGAAGTTTCTGTGGAGGATATGGTGAAAACTGGGAATGCCCATAAATATGAATCAACATTTAACTTGGATTATACTGCTGACAAACTAGGTATCTCAGACTTCGAATTAATTGCTTCAGTATCCAATGCAGACCCCACTAAATCTGCCACCAATCCAATGATAAAGGGCAATTATTTATTTGAGCCAATGCCCACAAATTTTTATGCAAAGAATGATGAATTGATGTTGTTTTATTTTGAAGTTTACAACACTGACAAAGCTATAGGGGATGATTATCTGATGTCGATTTTCATTGACAACGATGATACCAAAGAACGGGAGGAGAAGATTTCCGTTTCGCACAAGCGCAAAAAACCTGAACCTGTTGCAGCGGCTGTTCAACAGGTTGACATCAAAGAATTGCCTACAGGCAATTACAACCTCGTGGTTGAAATCAGGGATAAAGACCGTCAGTTGTTGGCGAAAAAAGCAATTCCCTTCCAACGGAGCAATCCGTATTTAAAGGTTTCTGAGACAGATATTGCAACCGGGAAATATGCATTGGAAGATGAATTTGTTGGCAAAATGACGGCTGATGAGCTAGTTTATGCACTTAAGGCCATTTTTATGCAGGTGGATAAAGCAGATGGTGAACACATCAAAATGATTACCTCTCAACGGAATATGAACGCCATGCGGCTTTACCTTTTCAGCTATTGGATTAAAGAAAACCACAATAACCCACAGGCCGCTTACGAGGCTTATATGAATGTTGCAAGGCAGGTAGATGTCAGCTTCGCAAATGGCTTTGGGAGAGGTTTTGAAACTGACCGGGGTTATATTTTCTTAAAATATGGTGCGCCTAACAACACGGTTTTTGAAGAAAATGACCCCAGTGCGCCACCTTATGAGATTTGGTTTTATAACCAGTTTCCTAAGACCAACCAAAATAATGTCAAGTTCATATTCTACAACCCTTCACTGACAACGAATGGGCATGTTTTACTGCATTCGACGGCACGTGGAGAAATCAATAATCCCCGATGGGAAGTTGAGCTTTATCGAAATGCGCCAAATGAAATTCAAGGCAACCAATTCATCGACGGCACACAGATGCAGTCGAATATCGGCAGGCATGCTCGACAATTATTTGACAGTTTCTAAGGCGGTATCATTTTTGAAAATTTCTAGGAACTTTATTCTCAAAACAAAATGGGTAGAACCTGAATGCCAAAAAATAATATTTTTGCCGCACATCCAACACAGAGGTGACGCACCAAGATGAGCGCCACCTCTGTTATTTTAAAAAATCTGACCTGTATTGTCGAAGAACCTAGTCATCATACCTACCTACAACGAATTGGAAAACGTTGGAAAAATGCTCGATACTGTGCAAGAACTGCCTGTCCCTTTCGATGTACTTGTGGTGGATGATGGTTCTCCAGATGGCACATCAGCTGTAGTTCGGGAAAAATCAGCGGAATATCCTGGTCGCATTTTTCTGCTTCAGCGCAGTGGAAAATTAGGATTGGGTACTGCCTATATCGAAGGCTTTAAGTATGGTCTCGAAAAAGAATATGACTATATCTTTGAGATGGATTGTGATTTTTCACATAACCCGTCTGACTTGCCTAGGATGTTGCAAGCCCTTGAAAATGAGGCTGATGTGGTTGTAGGCTCCCGCTATGTTAAGCACGGAAATACCATAAACTGGCCCGCCGACAGGAAGGTTCTGTCCTATGGAGCCTCTATTTATGTTCGAATAATTACTTGGATGTGGGTGAAAGACCCAACAGCAGGCTTTGTGGGCTACCGAAAAAAGGTTTTGGAAACCATGGATTTGGACAAAATTCACTTTATCGGATATGCCTTTCAGATTGAAATGAAATTTACTGCCTGGAGGCTTGGATTCAAAATTGAAGAAATTCCTATCACCTTCACTGACCGGATTGAAGGTTCATCAAAGATGACTAAAGGTATCGTAAAGGAAGCAATTTTCGGAGTGCTCCAAATGAAGTGGAAAAGCTTCTTTAGTTAATACATAGTTCCCTTTTCTTAAGGTTTTTTGCTGTGTACATGCTTCTCATATTTTAGCTCGCCTTCCTGGAGCTAAAGCTTAATCCATGTGTACTTAGTCATGGACAAAATTGTCGCTGGTGTAGAGGCCATCTTGCCAATCTGTACTTTTTTCTGCCTCAGGTGTAAAAAAGTGGGAAAAATTCCACGCTTCAATATTCAATTATTACCAAATCAGCTCGCTAATACATGGAGTATATTAAAATATTTAACTGATTCGGTTAAATAATTAGCAACAAATTAGTGAAAACTGACAAAATATTATTAATACATCTAAATGTGGAAAACTTTTTTCGCACGCCAAGTGGGAAAAAGTGGGAAGTTTTGGAAAAAAGTGAATACTTTTGGCCAAGAAATTAAGTTACAAGGCTAATGAACCAACTTCTAGGGGAATATCCGTGCAAAATTGACCCGAAAGGTCGTTTGCGATTGCCAAGCTCGCTGCTTGAGCAATTGCCAGCCGACGAACGGGACAATTTCGTGGTAAACCGGGGGATGGAAAAATGCCTTGTCCTTTATCCCAAAAATGTTTGGGATGAAAAATCTGCGCAAGTTAACCAAATCAACGAATTTGATACAGATGCCCGCAATTTCAAACGGCAGTTTTACCGTGGTGCCACGCCCCTGAAGCGGGACAGCGCCGACCGCCTCAATTTCCCCAACCAGCTCCTCGAATGGGCCGGAATCATGGAAGGCGATGGCGAGGTAGTGCTTGCAGCGGTGAACGAAAAAGTAGAGATCTGGTCGAAAGTTGAGTATGATATCCAGCTCAACGGCGAGGTGGACATGGCACAATTGGCGCAGAAAGTCATGGTTGACAAAGGGGTTGCAAAGCCTGCATAATTCGACTGTATGGCCTACCACATTCCCATTCTCGCCAAAGAAAGTATCGAAGCGCTGGCTATCAAAAAAGACGGCGTTTACCTCGATGCAACCTTCGGCGGTGGTGGTCACAGTTGGTTGATTTTGAATGAATTAGGTGAAAAAGGGCGTCTTTTCGCATTTGACCAAGATGATGACTCGCTCCGCAATTTAATAGACGACGAGCGTTTCACTTTCAACCACCACAACTTCCGTTACGTGAAGCAATTTTTGAGGCTACACGGCGTGAAAAAAGTGGATGGCATCTTGGCAGATTTGGGCGTCAGTTCCCACCAACTCGATGAAGCCGAACGTGGCTTCTCGTTCCGTTTCGAGGCGGACTTGGACATGCGGATGAACCGCTCCGAGGAAACCACGGCGGCAACAGTTTTGAAAAATTATTCAGCAGCGGAACTGCAAACGATTTTCGGAGAATACGGCGAAGTGCGGAATGCCAAAACGCTGGCACAGGAAATCGTGAAGCAGCGGGAACACCGACCCATCCGAACCATTGGCGATTTGCTTGGCATCATCGAGCCGCTGGTGCGAGGGCCAAAAAACCGCTACTTGGCGCAGGTTTTCCAAGCACTTCGGATTGAGGTGAACGACGAGATGGGGGCACTCCAGGAATTTCTCGAAGCGACCCTCGATATTCTAAAGCCCGGCGGACGGCTCGTGGTCATCAGTTTCCACAGCCTTGAAGACCGGATGGTGAAAAACCTGCTGAAATCCGGCAACGTGGAAGGCGAAATTAAAAGCGACTTCTACGGTAAAATTGAAAGACCTTTTGAACAGATAAATAAAGGTGTAATCACTCCTTCGGAAGATGAAATGGCTAAAAACAGTAGAGCAAGGAGTGCGAAAATGAGAATTGGCGTAAGGAATTGAAAATTGAAAATGGATAATTGAGAATGTTGGAATCATGGTTAAATCCCTGCGTGAATCTTCGATTTCTCAATTTTTAATTCTCCATTATCAATTGTAAAAGCAAGTTTGATGGCAGTACAAAAAAAATCACTCGGGAGTTATTTGGAGTTAGGGAGTATGGGAGCTTCCCTAATATTGAAGAACCTGCCTTTTGTGTTGTTCCTGAGTTTTCTCACCGTCATCTACATTGCCAATGCACACTATGCAGAAAAACAAATCCGGCAAATTCAAGCCTTACAGAACGAAGTAAAAGAACTGAAGCGTCAGTATAATTCTTTGAAATCCGAAACCATGTACAAGAGCCGTTTGGCGGAAATAGGTGAGGACGTTGAGTCCCTCGGCCTTCGCAAAACCTCTGGTAACGTGCAACGGATTATTGTGGGAGATTAAACAAACAGCAGTATTCAATGGTGAATGATTAATGGTAAATGGTTAAGGCTGAGGGGCCAATATTAACCATTCATCATTAACCATTTACCATTCAAAAAGAAATGGCTTTTAACGTCAAAAACGAAGTCCTCCTACGTGTTTACGTAGTGCTCGCCACAGTCGTGTTGGTGGCCGCAGCTATTTTTACCCAAGCGGTGAAAATCAGCGTAATTGAGGGTGAAAAATGGCGTAGCAAAGGCGAAGACCTCTATATCAAAGAGGTGCCGATGGAAGCCGAGCGTGGCAATATCCTGACCGAAGATGGAAGTATGTTAGCCACCTCAATGCCGTTCTTTGACATTTCTTGGGACCCCAACTCCAATGCAATTGATACAGCTTTTTGGACTTCAAAATCTTTTGACAGCTTAGCATATTACCTAGCGACCTATGTTAACCCAAGTATGACGCCAGGTGCAATGAAAGAGTTTTTGTGGCAACAAAAGCAAATAGGCAAGCGGTTTGTTCCCATCAAAAATGATGCTTCACTGTCTGAAAAGGAACAGATTACGAGTTTCCCGCTCTTTAACCTTGGCCAATTTAAAGGTGGTTTGATAGTGGTCCAAAAATACAACCGGGAGCGCCCTTTTCATATCCTAGCTAATCGCACGATAGGCTATGTGCAAGGTGATTCCATCATGGTGGGTATTGAAGGGGCATTTCATGACCAACTGCAAGGAGAGGAAGGAACGCAACTAATGTATCGGGTAGGTGGCGGCATGTGGATACCGCTGGAAAACCTTGCCAAGATAGAGCCGAAGCCAGGGCAAGATGTCATAACGACTTTAGACGTCAATTTGCAAGACATTACAGAGAATGCATTGTCCAATGCAATGGTTCGCACCAAAGCTGAAAGTGGTGTCGCCATTTTGATGGATGTGAAAACTGGTGCCATTCGGGCAATTGCCAACCTCGGTTGGACTAAAGAAGGTCAGCTTTGGGAAACTTATAATCATGCCATCGGCTCCGCAACCGAGCCGGGTTCAACCTTCAAACTAGCCTCAATGCTGGCCCTGCTTGAAGATGGTTTGATAGACCTTAACGACAGCATTGACCTAGAGCAAGGTGTAACAATGTATCATGACGCCGAATTGAAAGATGCTTACACGCATCATTACAATCGGGTTCCTGTAAAACAAGCCTTTGGAATGTCCTCGAACGTCGGTGTTTCAAGGTTGGTGGACAATGCTTACGGGACAAAAAACAAAGCTGACCGATACATCAAGCAGCTACAAGACTTCTACCTCGACCAACCTACAGGAATTGAAATTGGTGGTGAGGCGGAGCCTTTCATCAAAAGGGCTTATAATAATGAAGATGGGTGGAGCGGCACGACGCTTCCATGGATGGCCATTGGCTATGAAATGACGATAACACCCATGCAATTGCTGGCATTTTACAATGCAGTTGCCAATGACGGGGTGTATGTCAAGCCATATCTCGTGAGGGAAATTCAGCAGTATGGTGAGACCATCAAGAAATTTCCAGTGACTGAAGTGAAAGGTCGGATTGCTTCGAAAAAAGCCATTCACCAGGCGCAAGAACTACTAGAAGCAGTGGTGGACAGCACCTGGGGAACTGCTCATGCTCTCCGTACGGATGCCTACAATTTTGCGGGTAAAACGGGTACTGCACAGCTCAACTACCAGCGCCTGAAGGACAAGACACGGGTGGGGGGCTATCAGGCGAGTTTCGCAGGCTATTTTCCGGCAGAGAATCCAGTTTATTCCTGCATTGTGATTATCACCAAGCCCAAAGAAGCTGGTATCTACGGTGGTGCAGTGGCACTGCCTGTGTTCCGGGAGATAGCTGACAAGGCCATTGCTACCCGAACAGAACTTTACCCAGTGCTGAATGCAGGCGACAAAGTGGCTTTCCAAAGCAACCAACTACCTGACAAGGACGCTGGTTTCCGCACCGACCTTCAGTACGTGATGAGCGAACTTGGCCTCGATTATTTCAACAAATCCGATAGCGATTGGGCTGCATTGCGAAGCGCCGCACCCGATTCGCTCAAATTGTTAAACCGTCCAGTCGTGGATAAAATAGTGCCCAGCGTCATTGGCATGGGCCTGCGGGATGCCCTGTTTTTGCTCGAAAACAAAGGTTTGAGAGTGCAGTTCAGCGGTGGTTACGGCAAGGTGGTGACACAATCCATCACGCCGGGCACTCGGGCTGCGGGGCAGACGGTTTATTTGAGGTTGGGGTGAGTTAAAAATACAGCTTTATGCATCCTCAGACTATCCAACAACTGATTGATGAGATTGAAAAATCTGAATTGCAATCACGCAACGCATACTTAGGATTTTTCAACAAGGATATGAAGGATGATATTGGGTACATTAAGGCTAATAAGATAGGCTTGGAAAGACTGGTATTAAGGCTTTTGAGAGCTATTCTTGAATTTGATAAACACCTTAGTGAAGAAAAACCAATACCAGTAAACATAAACTTGCATGAGAATTGGATCGACATCGAAAGTCACTTTTTGATTAATGAAATTGAACCAGTTCATGATAGATATACAAGAGTTGAACATCCAGTAGTTGAACAAAATTGGTATGACAAGTATGTTCCTTTAGGTTGTGTAATAGCTGTTTGCATAGTATTAGTTGCTGCAATTATTGGTTTTATATCTATTGGCAAATGGTTGTTCAATTAATCTTATAGTTTCATTGAAAACACTCACACAAATACTCAACGCCAGCGAAATAAAATCCCTCCATGGCTCAACGGAGCGGGAGGTCGAAAACTTGACATTGGACAGCCGCAAGGCAGCACCCGGTACCCTCTTCGCCGCCCTCCGTGGTACGGCGAACGATGGCCACGCCTTCATCGGCAAGGCAGTGGAGAACGGGGCAACGGTGGTGCTTTGCGAAGAGCTGCCAAGTGAGTTGCACGACAACGTAACCTATGTGCAAGTGGCGGACAGCGCCGAGGCTTTTGGAAGAATCGCTTCGGAATTTCACGACCGTCCTTCGGAAAAACTCAAGCTCGTCGGCGTGACCGGAACCAACGGGAAAACGACCACGGCGACGCTGCTCTACGATTTATTTACACAGCTAGGCTATAAAGTTGGCCTGCTTTCGACGATAGAAAACAAAGTGAACAAACGCAGTGTGCAATCCACCCACACAACACCTGATGCTGGAGCCATCAACTTACTGATACAACAAATGGTGGAGGCAGGCTGCGATTTCGCCTTCATGGAAGTCAGCTCACACGCTGCCGTCCAGAGGCGAATCGCCGGTCTTTTTTTTTCGGGAGGCATGTTCACAAATATTACACACGACCACTTGGACTATCACAAGACATTCAAAGCTTACATAGACGCCAAGAAGTTGTTCTTTGACAATTTGCCCAAAAGCGCCTTCGCACTCGTCAACGTGGACGACAAGCGGGGCGAGGTAATGCTCCAAAACTCGAAGGCCAAGCACCACACGTTTGCGCTGCGGAAGGCAGCGGATTTTAAAGCAAGAATACTCGAAAACAGTCTAAGCGGCCTTCACCTCGACCTCGATGGGCACGATTTCCACGCCCGACTCATCGGCGAGTTCAATGCCTACAACTTGCTCGGCGTTTACGGGGCGGCGGTGCTTTTGGGACAAAACAAAGCGGAGGTGCTGCAAGCACTGAGCGCCTTGCGGGCCGCCGATGGTCGCTTCGACCAAGTGGTGAGTAAAGAGCGCAACGTCATCGGCATCGTGGACTACGCCCACACACCCGATGCGCTGGAGAAGGTGCTTTCAACGATTGACCAGCTTCGTAAAGGCGGGGGTCGAATCATCACGGTCTGTGGCGCTGGCGGTGACCGTGACCGAACGAAACGCCCGCTGATGGCCAAAGTCGCTTGCGATTACAGCGACCAAGTCATCCTGACCAGTGACAACCCTCGCACCGAAAAGCCTGAAGCAATTCTGGCGGAAATGGAAGCGGGTGTCCCAGTCGTTGCTAAGCGAAAAGTGCTGACCATCACCGACCGCAGGCAGGCTATCAAGGCAGCTTGTCAAATGGCACAAAGCGGCGATGTGATACTGGTAGCCGGCAAAGGCCATGAGAAATACCAGGAAATCAAAGGCGTCAAGCACGATTTTGACGATAAAAAAGAACTGGCAGAAGCGCTGGGGATTTGATTTTGCCGGAGGCAAAAAGATATAAGTAACGGAACACTGCGCCTTTGTCATCCCGTAGGGAACTGTCCACGTCACGTTTGCTCGTATCACGTAGACAGTTTGCTTCGCAATGACAATAACGGCGCACATTGAGACGCTGACGGATTGCCGTTGGTTATGATAAAACAGAACGAACAACAACTTTAGGATGGATGAAAGCGGCATGAATCCCAAATCCGCATTCCGAAATCCACAATTGAGATATGCTTTACCAACTTTTCCATTGGCTTGAGACAAAGTACCATTTGCCCGGCGCAGGCTTGTGGCAATTTACAACGTTTCGAGCAGGAATGGGCTTAGTTATCTCTTTGATAATCAGTATGTTGTTTGGTGGGCGCATCATCAATTTTTTGCGCAGCCTGCAAATTGGTGAGACTGTTAGAGACCTTGGCTTGGAAGGTCAATTATCAAAAAAAGGGACGCCGACAATGGGCGGTGTCATCATCATCATGGGCATTGTCGTACCGATATTGCTCGTGGCGGATTTGAAAAATATCTACGTGCTCATCATGCTCTTGGTGACGACTTGGATGGCCATCATAGGTTTTTTGGATGATTACATCAAGGTTTTCAAAAAGAACAAGGAAGGCCTGAGCGCCAAGTCGAAATTATTTGGGCAGATTGGTTGCGGTTTGATTGTCGCCATCATGATGATTCACAGCGACGAAATCAGCGTTCGGTTGGAAACAGAACAGGCCGAAAACCTGGGCTACGAGCAAGTTAGTGCGCCTTATGATGTGCGGGATGCGAGAGGCGATACCATCGAGGTGGCGCATTACAAAGCCTACATCACAAACGTGCCTTTTTTTAAGGAAAACCAACTGGATTATGCAAAATGGTTGCCGCTCGAACGAGAGCAGGCGATGAAATATATCTGGCTAATCTTCGTGCCGTTGGTGATTCTCATCATCACCGCTGTCTCGAATGCAGCCAATTTGACAGATGGTTTGGACGGTTTGGCGACTGGCGTGAGCAGCGTGGTGGCTACCACCTTGGGCGTTTTCGCCTTCGTTAGTGGCAACGTGGTGCTGGCTAATTACCTGAATGTGTTCTACCTGCCGGGAACGGGCGAGCTGGTGATTTTCGCCGCTTGTTTGCTGGGGGCTTGTACAGGGTTTCTTTGGTACAATTCCTATCCGGCGCAGGTTTTCATGGGCGACACAGGCAGTCTGACGCTAGGCGGCATCATCGCTACGATGGCCCTATTGCTTCGCAAAGAGCTGCTCATTCCAATCATGTGTGGGGTGTTTTTGGCGGAAAACCTGTCGGTGATGATTCAAGTGGCGTATTTCAAATACACCAAGAAAAAGTACGGCGAAGGCCGCCGGATTTTCCTGATGTCGCCGCTGCACCACCATTTCCAGAAAAAAGGAATGCCGGAGGCGAAGATTGTGACGAGGTTTTGGATAGTGAGCATTCTGCTAGCGGTGTTGACGATTTTGACCTTGAAAGTGAGATAGTGCGAAGCCTGCGGGCAATTTTTTGACCAAAACAAACACGAACAAACGCATGAAAATAGCCATCCTCGGAGGCGGAGAAAGCGGCACAGGTGCGGCACTCTTGGCGAAGCACCTTGGCCATGAGGTTTTTCTCTCCGACGGCGGCGTTTTGAAGGAAAATTACAAGGCAGAACTTCTAGATAAAGGCATTCCAAACGAGGAAGGCAAACACACGTGGACAAGCATTTTCGAAGCCGATGAAATCATCAAAAGCCCCGGCATTCCTGACGACCTCCCCCCACTTTTGGACTTCCGTCGCCAGGGCAAACAGGTGATTTCTGAAATTGAATTTGCGGGCCGACATACGTCGGCAACCATTATTGGCATAACGGGGAGTAACGGGAAAACTACCACCACCCGGCTGACCTACCACCTGCTAAAAACGGCAGGCATCAACGCAGCCATCGGAGGCAATGTGGGCTTGAGTTTCGCCCGGAACATCATCGAGAACAAGTACGACTACTACGTGCTGGAGCTGAGCAGTTTCCAGTTGGACGGCATCGTGGCCTTCCGACCGCACATCGCCATTTTACTCAATATCACACCTGACCACTTGGACAGGTACGAGTACAAAATGGAGAACTATGTGCGCTCGAAGTTCCGCATCGCCATGAACCAACAGGCGGAAGATTTGCTCATCACCAACGCTGACGACAAAGAAATTCAGAACTATCTGAAATCCAATCAGTTAGCTCTACAGATGATTGAAGTTCCGACCCATTTTAACAGCACCAAAAAGTTGGTGGTCGCAGGTTCGGAATTTGATATGACGAGTTGCAGGTTGAAAGGCCCCCACAATTTTTTCAACACATGCTGCGCCATCCATGCCGCTAAGGCGGTTGGGGTGAGCGATGAAGCTATTCAGGAAGGTTTGAACACCTTCGTGAACGACCCGCACCGCTTGGAGTTTGTGGCCGAAATAAACGATGTCGAGTACATTAACGATAGCAAAGCAACCAATGTGGACTCGGTTTTTTATGCCTTGCAAGCGATGGAAAAACCCGTGGTCTGGATTGCCGGAGGCACCGACAAAGGCAACGATTACAGCCCCATCGAAGACCTCGTGCAGCAGAAAGTGAAAGCACTCATCTGCCTCGGGGTTGACAACTCGAAATTGCTCGGTGTTTTTTCACCGATTTTGAAAAATATAGAAGAAGCACGCAGTGCAAAGGAAGCAGTGGAACGAGCCAGCATTTACGCCGAAAGCGGCGATGTGGTGCTACTCAGTCCAGCCTGCGCCAGCTTCGATTTGTTTAAAAATTACATGGACAGGGGCGACCAATTTAAAGCCGCTGTTCAATCAATGGTAAATGGTAAATGATGAATGGTTAATCATTTCCGATTCGCCATTTTCATTCACCATTTAGCATTAACCATTGTAAAATGAGCTTTGGAGCAAGACTTTATGCAGAATTAAGAGGCGACCGGGTCATCTGGATGATACTGGCGGTGCTGAGCATTTTCAGCATCCTGACCGTTTACAGTAGCACAGGTACCATCGCTTACAAGCTCAGTGGTGGCAACACCACGGGCTACTTGATGAAGCATGTCGTCATCCTTGGTTTAGGGTTGTTTTTGGCATACTTGGCTTATTTGACACCATACATGCGCTTCATGAAAATGGCACCCTGGCTTTGGCTAATTGCCTTCGGGTTGCTGGTTTTCACGCTTGGTTTTGGCAAGGAAATCAACCATGCCAGACGTTGGATTGAAATCCCGTTTATCAACCTGACCTTCCAGACCTCAGATTTTGCTAAGCTAGCACTCATACTCCTTGTAGCCCGAGAAATCACTCGCCACAAGGATTATATCAAGGACTTCAACAAGGCATTCATGCCTATCATCCTGCCGATTATCATCATCTGTGGGTTGATTGCACCTGCCGATTTAAGTACCGCAATTGTGCTGTTTCTTACCTGCTTCGCAATGATGTTTGTAGGTCGGGTGGACTTCAAGTTCATGGCTTTACTCGTGTTGTTGGCCATCGTCGCATTTGCATTTCTGTTGGTCATTCACCAGTTTGCACCACACATGGTCCGTGTTGATACTTGGATAAGTCGGGTACAAGAATTTATGGGCAGCAGCGAAGGGATGTTTCAAAACCAGCAGGCAAAAATTGCCATCGCTAATGGTGAAATATTTGGCAGTGGCCCCGGGAATAGCATCCAACGCAACTATTTGCCAACGCCTTATGCCGACTTCATCTTCGCCGTTTTTTGTGAAGAATACGGTTTAGTGGGTAGTTTCATCTTGCTCGGCCTTTACGTCATGCTATTTTTCAGAGTGACAAGGCTCGTAACCATCAGTGAAAAATCGTTCGGAGCGCTTGTAGCAGTTGGCCTTAGCCTTAACATCGTGATACAAGCACTGGCAAATATGGCCATCTCGGTGCACCTCGTCCCGGTGGGTGGACTTACGCTACCAATGGTTTCTTGGGGTGGTACATCGGTGCTGTTCAGTTGTTTGTTTTTTGGCATCATCCTCAGTGTGAGCAGGTATATTGAGGCAGCAGCGGCACAATCTGCACTAGCTACCGAAACTGCTGTTGAAAGCAGTGGTGGTGCTTCGCAATCACCTCAAAACAATGCTTCGCAAAGTGGTGGAAATCAAGGCGGCGGTCAGCACAAAGGTGGTGGCGGTGGATACCAAGGTGGCCAAAACAAAGGTGGTAGCCAAAACCGGGGCGGCGGCGGTCAGCATAAAAGTGGTGGAAATCAGGGCGGTGGCCAAAACAGAGGCGGCGGCGGCCAAGGCGGCGGTGGGAATAGGCGATGAGTTGTTGAAAACCGAGCGAAAAGAGAACGACTACCATGAGAATAATAATTAGTGGCGGTGGCACAGGCGGGCATGTATTTCCCGCCATCGCCATTGCCGATGCAGTGAAAAAACTGAGGCCCGATACCGAGATTTTATTCGTCGGGGCGAAGGGCAAGCTGGAGATGGAAAAAGTTCCGAAGGCAGGCTACCAAATCGAAGGACTTTGGATTAGCGGCTTCCAGCGGAAATTGACATTTGAGAATTTCTTGCTGCCATTGAAAATCTTGGTAAGTGGTTGGAAAGCAAGACAAATCGTAAAGCGGTTCAAACCGGATGCTGCGGTTGGGGTAGGAGGTTATGCAAGTGGCCCGACACTCAATGCCGCTGGTTCGATGGAGATTCCAACAGTGCTGCAAGAACCCAACAGTTTCCCGGGTATCGCCAACCGCATTTTGGCCAAAAAAGCCAATAAGATTTGCGTAGCCTATGATGGGATGGAAAAATGGTTTCCGAAGGAAAAAATCGTGATAACGGGCAATCCTATCCGGGCTGAAGTTTTTCAGGGTTTGGATGAAAAACGGGAAGCCGCTTTTGAATATTTCAAATTGGACAAATCGAAAAGAACGATTTTCATTTTTGGAGGAAGTCTTGGGGCAAAAACGCTGAACGAAGCAATGGCCAGCAATACAGAATTGCTTCAAGAGCGTACTGATGTACAAGTGCTTTGGCAAATCGGCAAATTTTACGAGGCAAGCTACATGGATTGTGAAACCGCCAAATTGCCAAATGTCCGCCCGATGGCATTTGTGGATAAAATGGATTACGCCTATGCTGCCGCAGATTTAGTCATCGGAAGAGCGGGTGGCTCCATCTGGGAAATGTGCTTGGTTGGGAAACCTGCCATCCTTGTCCCATCCCCGAATGTGACCGAAGACCACCAGACTAAGAACGCTTTGGCCTTGGTGGAAAAAGATGCGGCACTGATGGTGAAAGATGTGGAGGCAAAAGAGCGGCTGTTATGGACAGCACTGGAAGTGCTTGGAAATCAAGCGCTTGCGAAACGGCTTGGTGAAAACATCAAGCAATTGGCAAAGCCAAATGCAGCGGAAGCGATTGCGAAGGAAATTTTGAAATTGATAAAATGAACCTCGACGACATCAAAAAAATCTACTTCCTCGGCATTGGCGGCATCGGAATGAGCGCCTTGGCCCGGTACTTTTTGATGAAAGGCTGCGAGGTTCATGGCTACGATAAAACAGAAACCGCCCTCACCAAAAAGTTGGTGAAAGAGGGCATGACGATTCACTACGGCGGGGCCGATTTGTCAAAAGTCCCCGCAAACCTTGACTTGGTGGTTTGGACGCCAGCCATTCCCCGTGATTTTGAGGAGTTGCTGCATTTTCAAAACAGCACGATTCCTTTGAAAAAACGGGCAGAGGTGCTCGGCATCATCAGCCGCAGCCAGCGCACGATTGCTGTGGCTGGTACCCATGGGAAAACAACAACCTCCTCCCTCATCACGCATCTACTGCGTGTGGGAGGAGTTCGTTGCACGGCCTTTTTGGGCGGCATCGCACAGAACCTCAAGTCGAATTATGTCGGTGGCGACAGCGAGTGGGTGGTGGCGGAAGCAGACGAGTATGACCGTAGCTTCCTGCACCTCAGTCCTGAAATCGCCGTGCTGCTGAGCATGGACCCCGACCATCTTGACATTTATGGCGCTGCTGAGAACGTAGCAGAGACTGGATTTAAGGAATTTCTTAAAAAAACAAAGCCGAATGGCAAGGTTTTTATTAAGGATGAACTGACGCAACACTTTGACAATCAATTATTTGATAATTCCAACCGAGTTGCGTATTCCACTTTCGGCTTAGGGTCAGGCACATTCCGCTCAGAGAACGTCCACGTTGAGGACGGCATGTTCGTATTCGACTTCGTAGCTCCGGCCTCTGGCCGGAGTTGGGAGGCTCTTCCCGCCACAAACGGGAGCGGTGAGGGCCGGAGCTACGAAGAGCGAATTGAAAATGGAGAATTGAAAATGGAAAATTTACGCTTCGCAATGGCGGGGCGGCACAACGTTGAAAATGCAACCGCAGCCATCGCTGTGGCGCTGCAACTGGGGGTGACGGAGAAGGCCATTCGCAAGGCGCTCCTGAGTTTCAAAGGCATCCAGCGGCGGTTCGAGTTCATCTATCGGGATGAAAAAACGGTGTTCATTGATGACTATGCCCACCACCCGACGGAAATACGGGCGGCGGTGCAAGCAGCAAGGGAACTGTTTCCCAGTCGGCGCATAATGGGCATCTTTCAGCCGCACCTGTACTCCCGCACGAGGGATTTTCAGGATAGATTCGCAGCAGAACTTGACAAATTGGACGACATCATTTTGATGGACATTTACCCTGCAAGGGAACTGCCGATGCAAGGCGTCACTTCGGACATCATTTTTCAAAAAATGAAGAATCCGAACAAGGTGCTGGTGACGAAGTCGACTTTACTTGACGAATTGAAAACGAGGCAATTGGATGTGGTGATGACGATTGGTGCGGGTGATATTGATACGTTTGTTGGGCCGATTAAACGATTTTTGAAAACTAAAAAACACTGAAAAACAAAATTCAAGCAACTTCTAAAATGCTCGAAAACGCAAATAAATCTTCTTCCTTTCGTCGCATTGCCTGGATAGGCGGTGGGTTCCTCACACTGATGCTCATCATCGCAGCAGTGGAGCGGAAAAAGGGATTGACGGTAGCTGCCACGGTGGTAGAAGTGGAACCGTTGGAAGATGGCGCCCTGCTGATTGACAGCATGGACGTGATTCGGATGGTGGAAAAAAGCATGGGGGCTTCTCTGGATGAACAGACGGCCTCATCGGTAGATGAATCATTGATTGAGCGGACATTGGAAGAGAACCTTTTTGTAAAAAATGCTGAAGTACTGCTTACGGCGGATAGCAAAATAAAAATCAATATCGAGCAAAGAGTGCCGATTCTCAGGGTGATGGACAAGCTCGGGGTGCAGTATTACCTCGACAAAAATGGGGCAAAAGTGCCGCTGTCTCCCCACTTCACGGCAAGAACTTTAGTTGCCACGGGTAATATCCAACCGCATACACCAGAGTTTTTGACGAAGAAGAATCACAACATGCGGGAGCTGTTCGAACTGACGAATTTCATACTAGCCGACCCACTTTGGAAGGCGATGATTGAGCAGGTACATGTGACCAACAAGGAGGAATTTGTGTTAGTACCCAATATTGGCGACCAGACCATTATCCTTGGAAAATGGGACGAAAGTTCTGGGGCGAAATTCAAGAAGTTGCGCACTTTTTACGAAGAAGGAATCAGCCGTGAAGGCTGGCAAAAATATAGAACCATTGACCTGCGATACCGCAACCAAGTGGTTTGTGAACGAAGATAAATCCGTCATTAGTCATTGGGGCCATTGGTTTTTACCAATCACTACAGTGACCAATGACGAATACAAACGAATTTTACAATAACCTGAAAGACTCATTCTATTGAGCCATTACTAAAATCATGATTATGGATTATCCAAACTTCTCCTCCCAGGATTTGGTGGTCGCCCTCGACATCGGCACCACGAAAGTCTGTGCGATTGCCGGTCGCAAGAACGAGCACGGCAGGCTTGAGATTCTCGGAGTCGGCAAAGTCGAGAGCGAAGGCGTGATGCGCGGCGTTGTCAGCAATATCGAAAAAACAGTCCGTGCCATTTCCGATGCCATTGCCATTGCGCAACGGGCGGCTGGGATGGAGTTCCGAGTGGCTCATGTGGGCATTGCCGGGCAGCATATCAAAAGCCTCCAGCACAGGGGCTTGCTGACCCGTGATAATATCCACACGGAAATCGGGCAGCGGGATATTGACCGACTGGTAAACGATATGTACAAACTCGTTTTGCCGCCAGGCGATAAAATCCTACACGTGTTACCGCAAGAGTACACAGTGGACGACGAGCAAGGCATCGTTGACCCGATTGGGATGAGCGGCGTTCGTTTGGAGGCTAATTTCCATATCATCACTGGGCAGATCACTGCTACGCAAAACATCGTGAAATGCGTGGAACGTGCTGGCTTGAAGGTGGCAAACCTGATGCTCGAACCAATAGCAAGCGCCACTTCCGTACTTTCGGAGGAAGAAAAAGAGGCTGGTGTGGCACTGGTGGACATCGGTGGCGGCACGACGGACATAACCATATTTAAAGACGGTATCATTCGCCACACGGCAGTTATCCCATTCGGTGGTGGTGTCATTACGAAGGACATCAAGGAGGGCTGCAATGTGATGCAAAACCAAGCTGAGAAATTGAAAGTGAAATTCGGCTCGGCATTGGCGGAGGAAGTTTACGATAACCGTATCATCACCATCCCTGGTTTGAAAGGCCGTGAGCACAAGGAGATTTCGGAAAAAAATCTGGCCCGCATCATCCAGGCCCGTGTAGAGGAAGTTTTGGATTATGTGGTCTGGGAAATCCGTCGGAGTGGTTACGAAGGCAAACTCATCGGTGGCCTCGTGCTAACTGGCGGTGGTGCTTTGATGAACCATATTGACAAACTGGCGGAATTCCATACGGGCATGAATACTCGCATCGGAACACCTGTGGAGCACTTGGCGCATGGCTATCATGAGCAACTGCAAAGCCCAGTTTTCTCGACCGCCATCGGCTTGTTGATGAAAGGCATTCAAGATGTTGAAGAAGGTAAAGTGCGTTACGAAAGCATGCAGCATCAACCACAGCAATCTGCGGCAGCGCAGGCAGTGGAAGAAATGGAAGCAGCGGAACTAGCCACTGAAACTTCCAACGTAGGCAATGGCCTTTTCAACAAAATTTTTCAGAAAACGAAGGAATGGTTCCAGACGGAACCAGACGCAGAATTCTAAATCAGGGAAGAGGAATGAGGAATTAGGGATAATTTACTCGTCCCTGCACTTCATTCCTAATCCCTCATTCCTAATTCCTCAAAATTTAGCAGTTATGATATTCAAATTAATTGACGACAATAAAAATAGTGGCGCCCCAATCATCAAGGTTATCGGTGTCGGTGGTGGTGGCTCAAATGCCGTGAACCACATGTTCAAGCAGGGCATCGTTGGAGTGGATTTCGCCATCTGCAATACCGACGAGCAGGCCATGGCCCAAAGCCCTGTCCAAACCAAAATCCAACTTGGCCCAACCCTGACAGAGGGTCGGGGCGCTGGTTCTAAACCCAACATCGGGAAGCTTTCCGCCGAAGAGAGCATTGAGGAGGTGAAAACCTACCTTGGCAACAATTGCAAAATGCTCTTCATCACAGCAGGTATGGGCGGCGGCACAGGCACTGGTGCAGCTCCGATTATTGCCCGTGCAGCGCAGGAGATGGACATTCTGACCGTGGGCATCGTGACGCTACCTTTTACATTCGAAGGTAACAAGCGGGTCTTCCAAGGTCATGAAGGCTTGGATGAGTTGAAAAAGTACGTGGACACCATTATAGTTATATCAAACGATAAACTGAAGGCGATTCACGGCAACTTGACCATTTCGCAGGCATTCGGCCAAGCCGACAATATCTTGACCACAGCAGCAAAAGGCATTGCCGAAATCATCACCGTACCTGGTTACGTGAACGTTGACTTTGAAGACGTTAACACCGTCATGCGGGACAGTGGGGTAGCCATCATGGGTACGGCCATCGCCGAAGGTGACAACCGTGCCAAGCGTGCCGTGGATGAAGCATTGAACTCTCCGCTGCTCGAAGAGAACAATATCAAAGGTGCGCAGCACATCCTTATCAATATCACTTCTGGCAAAAAAGAGGTGACGATGGAAGAGATTTTTGAAATCACCGAATTTGTGCAGGAAGAGGCTGGCGCTGGCACTAACCTCATCTGGGGTAACTGCTACGATGAGACTTTGGCAGACAAACTTAGCGTGACCATCATTGCTACTGGCTTTGAGCGCCTTTCGGCCAACCCAACAATTTCTGGTGCGAAGCCTGAGTCAAATGCTCGCCCAGTGAAAGTGTCATTGGACGACGATGAATTTTCTTCAAAAAAAAACTACCTGACCACGCTTGGTTCTGATGAGGAAAAGGATGACGACAACACCTTTGATTTTCCAGATGTGACGGAGCGGTACAATAAATACAGCCGTTTTCACAAAGAAGAGCCTTATGTGCGGAGCAACCGTGACCGGGAAGAAGAAGAGCGCCAACATCGCTTGGAGGCTGAGCGTCGCCGGAAGGAGCGTTTGGCCAGTATTTCAAATAAGCCAAAACTCAGCAACCCACAAGCTGTGAATGAGTTGGAAAATGTACCTGCTTATTTGCGCAAGGGCATCAATTTGGAAGATACTCCCGGCTCTGATGAAATCGCTTATTCAAAGTGGACGATTTCGGAGCATGAGTCTGAGCCACAGTTGAGGGAAGGAAATTCTTTCCTTCACGACAATGTGGATTAGACCATTGCCGGATTGCCTTACTGTTTAAATGTTATTTGTACACAAAAGCATTCAATAATCCAGCAATCCAGCATTTTCAACAAGTTTTTTATTTTTAGCCATCATAACTTGCTAAACCAAGTTTCGGGCATGGGCCAAAGTAGGCCCATGCCTTTTTTTGTTTAGAAATGGTCATGGATTTCAAGATTGGCTTTAAAGTGTTGGCATAATGTTTGTCCTGAAACCGGAACGGTATCCCTCCTTTTAGCTTTCCCTCCCATAATTAGCTTAGAATTCCCCTTGGATAAGTAGACAACATTATTAGAAACGGGGCAAACGTGGAAAACAAAAACTTGAAAGTGGACAAATCAAATGGCCTGAAGATGCTTGTATTCCCTCCAATTCTTGCTATTTCTTCAAAGCCGATAGCTGGCCATCCTTTTCTCCTTTTCTCCTTCTTCCTATTAGTTTTCACTTTCCGGATTGTATTTCAAGAGTCCAATGCAAGCATACTCATGTAGCGCTCTATTCTCACTGATTTAGAAACTAGTTAACACTCACAATAATTATGAACAGAATCTTACTCACTTTGACTGGCATCCTATTTTGTATTTCTGGGCTTATAGCCGGAAACCCAAATGGCGATTTGAAAATTGAAATGCTGGACTACTACAACCTAGTAGTGGACCACAATATCCAAACACCAAATGGTGCATCGCCAAGAGCAGTTTACATTGGTGTAAAAATATGCAATACAGGCAATAACCCGATTGATGATGTATTTGCAAACATTGGCAACTTTTCGGCAAGTACACCTGGCGAATACCCGGTGACCACTATTTCGAGTGGCCCGTATTCGGGAAATTTTTCATTTACGCATGAAGGAGGGATAAAAGACGCAACTCGGTATATTGGAACTTTGGCTCCTGGGGAGTGTGTGGTTCAATATTGGCTTTTGAGTTATCCCTTGCTTGACCTAAATGGGAACAAGGTTTGTGGCAGCAAGCCGGACCAAACTGATGATTTAAAACTAAAATATGACGTCTGGGCTACTGCTAATGATGCTGGTGTCGCACTGAAAGCAAATGACAGTAAGACTGTTCAATGCCGTGCAATGATTTCTGCCATGGCCAATAAAATTTGGCCCAATACAACCTCAAAGGTTCCAAACGAATTTCTGGCAGCATTTCCCGACAAGCAATTAGGTTGGCGGCAGAATACTCCTGCAAATGGAAGTGTACCAGGGTCAACGATAGTTCTGGAAGGAATTTGGTTTGACCTAGGGAATATCCGAAAAGGATTTGACAATGATGGAGATTATGTTCCAGACTATAATTTTTTATTACAACCTGTTGGCAATCCGGCACTGTTTGATGCCAATTGTTTTAGGTTGGTCAAAGTGCATGGCCTGATTGTTATCAAACTCCAAGGTCAAGGAATCAAAACCATTGAGTTTACCGATAAAATGCATTTTTCGGGGATACCAGAAGACAATACAGGTGCTGTGGGTATGGTGTATTATGAGTTTGCGGTCTTGAATGGGCCTTGCTCGTCTCAGCTCACACCATATCAAGAAGTGGCCTCAGGCTCTAATAATGAAAAACACAATGGGGATTATGGAACACCAGGAGGTTCTTTAACAGCTGGACCACCCAGTGGTATATTGGTGACGAATGCGCCAGCTTCAACCCAGGTTGGGCAAACCATTCAAGTCTCAGTTTCATATAACAACAATGGTAATCAACCTATCGGCTTGCCTAATTTGCAAAACAACCTTGTATATCAAGTCGAAATACCTGATTACACTGCTTATGTAGCAGGTTCAGCTGCTTCCAGCAATTCATTGCCAAATGGCACCAATGCAACCCTTTTGTATTCTTCCGATGGGGGCCTTAATTGGGAGACAACAGAACCTACCCCCGCAGCCACAATAACTGATATTCAATGGTGGCTAGATAAACCACTTGAACCTGGTCAAACGGGAATCGTAACCTATGATATTGCAGTATCTTCATCTTATAATGGTACCGTGTTGAAACCGAGTGGCGGAGTTGGTCTTGGAAATAGTACTCCGTTTGTGAGTGACGAGGCTGCGGTAATGATTGAGGGGAATTATTCAATAACAGGTAAGGTATTCACAGATAATGGAGATGGTAATGGTGGCATTTTAGGCGATGGCATACAAAATGGGGCAGAATCTGGTATTCCAAACGTAACAGTGTGGTTGTACGTAGATTCTGATGGAGATGGCATTGCTGATGAGAATGAATTAATTGCACAAACGGCTGTAACCCAGCCCAATGGAAGTTTTGCTTTTGATAATTTAAGTGATGCGAATTACGTAGTAAAGATAAATACTTCAGATAATGATATTCCTGACGGCCTTTCAAGCACTACAGCAAGTGAAATTGCAGTAGGAAATTTGAATAATGGTTCACCTACCATTTCAGTTGGTTTTACAGCGTTGGTAGAGGTTACTAACTCGCTTGCAGGCAATTCAAGTGTTTATGAAAATGATATTGTTAACTACGATATCAATGTTAAAAATAGAACATACGCAGAAGATACTGACAATTCCAGCTCGGTTGTGGCTTGGGCTTCCGTACTCGATCCTTCGACTACCTACAACATTACGCCAAATAATATGTTGGGCCCCCCTGATGACCATTTGGCCAACTTTAGTTCGAATTGGTCAAGTAAGGCGGTGGTTAAAGGTTTCAATTTTGGGACTCAACAAGGCGAAATTGAGAAAGTAGAATTATTGTTCTCGCTTTGTACTGATAGAAAAGTGAACAATGATAAACTTCAAGCCAAAATAACTTTAGAAAATGGTACAACGGTAGTTGTGCCAAATCCAATTTGGAGTAAGAACAGTTCTCCAAGCTTAAACGATTACGTTGGAGTACCATATTTAGGATTCTTAACTGTGGACCTGAGTGATGTACAAGATTGGGATTGGTCAGTTTTTGATCCAGAATGGAAAGTCACAATTGAAGGGGTGCAATACGGAAGCTATGATGGAGCTAGAGTTTGGATTGACGCAATTGGTGTCAAAGTGACCACAACATGCTGTACAACAGAAGGCGTTGGGGAGCCAGGTGATTGTATTTCAACCGTGCAACATGCACCTTTTTCCTATAAATATGATACTGACAAGTTGGAGTTTATTTCGGCTTCTGATGAGCCTGACGAATTAAATCCAGGAGAATTAAAATGGGAAGATGTTGGGCCCCTTTATCCTGGCCAAACCAAAAATTTCAATTTAAGTTTCCGTGCACTACAGCCTGAACTGTCTTCGTGTGCACTGTCAGCACCAGAATGTCTTTCAATTCCTAACCCATGGACGCAGTGTGAAATTGCTTCATCGGGCTATAGTTATGACAAAACTGTCAATGGAAATGTTACTTGGAGTTCGATTTTGTCGTCAGTGCCAACAAACAACGTGGCAACTTCCATTCGACTAAGGGGTACGGGAACAATTACAGTACCCTCCGGTGACTTGGTTGTTAACGCTGCTTACTTCGTCGTGGACGGCCCAACCTTGGTTATTGCTAACGGGAATTTGATATTGAATCAATACGCCTGTGTGCTGTTTCACAATGGTACTTTTAGGGTGAAGGGAAATGTTGACCAATCAGGCAATCAATCATTTTTCTGCAACTACAACGAGACCATGGAAATTGGCGATGAGGCTTCCAATGGTTTTTTTAACAGTACGGGTGTTGCTACCACAGGCTATTTCAAGAACAATGGTGGCAATCGCCGTCTCGAAAACGTTTGTCTCAATGTCACCTCAGATTACACTTTACTCGGTAGTTCGGGACTTGATTATCTGATAAATGTTTGTGGCGAAATTGGTGATAAAGGCGCTACTAATGCTGCATCAGGAACAGTTGATGCAGGAGAAGGAGGTTCCATTTCCATTTCTGCCAACTGTACCATGTTCACCTGTGAGTTGACAGTTGTTGGAAATATTGGGGTGAATTCAGGTGGTACCTTGATGGGCTGCAACTCTGACTTTCGCACCACCAATGGTAATTTTTCTAATGCTGGGACCTTTAAGGGGTGCGACAATACTATTTGGGTAAATGATGGTAAATCCATTACAAATACTTCGAATTGGACTGCAGTTGTTGCCAAGCGCCGGGGTAACTCGTCCATGAGTACAGCGTATATCCCTGTTAACTCATCCCTGGTATCCATAACACCTGAATTTGGCAATTGTACCTGTGCAGAAAGCAATTCTGCAAACGGATTAATAGTAACTACTGCAAAGGTCGAAGGTGCAAAAAACTGTGAGAACCTTGATGTCCAGAATTCGTCTGATACGGAGTCTATCACAGTATTAGATAGAGGATCTATTTCAGGAATAATTTACGGAGATAAAGATAATGACGGGTGGCAAGGGGCTACAGGGGTCGAACCTGGAGTCGATTATTATTTAGAGGGAGTTGAAATAAAACTATTCGCTTGTGTCAGCTCAAATGGAAGGCCAATTTATCCGGCAAGTAATACGAATAAAAGGTGCGACCAGTCTCCAAATAATGGCTCTTGGGAAGTCCTGCAAACGGATACAACTAATGAAAACGGCTTCTATCGCTTTGAGGGATTGGAGAATGGGTACTACTATACAGAAGTAACGAGCTCAACTGTGCCTGGAAAAATTTCACAGTCAGCAGATCCTGACCAAACTGGTGTCAAATGCACCTCTTGCAACGACACATGGAAAAACTCAACTGACAAAATTAGCAGGGCCGGAATTATTGGAGGAGCTAACGATTTTTATGAAGTGAATTTTGGCTACTATCTTGATGAATTGATTTCTGGAAAAGTTTACAATGATATAAATGGCAACGGAATAATCGATGAAGGTGATGTTCCAATGCAAGGCGTAACCGTTAAAAGAGTAAGTGGTGGTTGCAGCTCTTGCCCAACAACAGTGACGGATGCAACTGGAAAATTTGTTTTTGGAGCGCTTTCAGCAGGTACATCATACAATATTCAAGTTGTCATTTCCTCACTACCTGCAGGAAATGTTTGGTTGGAAACTTATGAGTCAGATGGCACCATCAATAATTCAATTGTTCGCACCTTAGCTGCTGGCACACAAAGTACGGATAATATTTATGGGTTTAGGCAGGCTGGAGCTTCAGATATTGGCGGAACAGTATACTATGACTGGCATGGCAATGCCTTTATTAACGCTGGAGATGAAGGTATACCAGATGTAAAATTGAACCTATTTAGGGATTCAAATAATAATGGGGTTAGAAACCCTAAAGAGCCAATTGTCGGAATTACTACTACTGATATTAACGGAAAATACAATTTCGGTAGTTTGCCAGCTGGTAGTTATATCGTACTTGTGGACGAGGCAACCCTCCCAATTTATCCTTACGAAACTGAAGACCCTTCCGAATCTGGCATTTGTTCTATCTGTGATGCACAAGGTGAGATATACAACTTAAATGGCACTGCCGATCGTACTGATATTGACTTTGGATACACCGTTTCTCCTGCCTCAAGACCAAATGCAAGAGTCCAAGGGGTTGTATTTGAAGATGCGGATGCAAATGGCATACGACATTTCAGCGAATTTGGCTTACCTGGTATTTCAGTGAGTTTGGTTGGCGATGTAAATGGAGACGGTATCAAGGTCGCAATGAAAAGCAAAACATCTGCTTTTGACGGAAGCTATTATTTTGAAGCTTTGTTGGATGGAGATTATAGTGTTGTAGTAACCGAAGACGACGACAATCTTCCGCTACATTACAAGGCATCTACTCTCACGCTTAGGAATTTTAGGATTGCCGGAGGTAAGCTTATAGAAATTGATGGAATTAATTGTGTTACATGTGCTGGTGCATCCATTGATTTTGGTTTTACGCCAGCAGGGTCCATCGAAAGTTATGTCTTCTTTGATGCCAACGGAAATGGAACTCAAGATTGGAGTGAAAAAGGAATTGTAAATGCTATTGTTTACCTATGCGAAGGAGAGGATGTAGCATGCACATTAGCGAATGCATCTAAAATTGATACAACTGATGCCAACGGGCTATTTGTTTTTGAAGATTTGGCTTCCTCCTATTACACTGTTGCAGTTGAACTTGCTTCGCTCCCAACAGGTCTGACCCTAACGGCTGATCCTAGTACCGATGGCATTCCTTGTTATTCTCCGTTGGATATTGCCGATCCTTATTACAGCTTCCTAAACGCTGGTTGTGACAGCCGGTACGGCGAGGTTCGAATTTACCTAGGCTCAAAAGCCAAAAACGTGAATTTTGGGTATAAACCAAGTGGAATTATTGGTGATTTGGTTTGGGTTGATTACAACCTAGATGGTGTACAAGGCTCAAATGAGCCAGGAATTCCAAGGGTTGAAATTCGTGTTGTTAATGCTACTTCGTTCAGCTACAATGGTACTAATTATACACCAGGTACATACAGAGACACCATCTTCACTGATTTCGATGGAATTTATTCATTCGTTAATCTTCCTGATGCAACTTGGACGGTTAATGTGGTGGCTCCTGTTGATTTGGTACCAGTATTTGACCCAGATGGAACGCTTAACAACACCACTCAAGTTGTAATTTCAAACGGTAAAATCACGAATATAGGTAATTCGTGGTGTTTGACGGGTAGCAACTGCTCGTTAGATGTTGATTTTGGCTATCGTCCAAATTACACCAACAGCGTTTCGGGTACTGTCTGTCTTGATGCCGATAGTGATGGCCAATGTGACCCACTCATCGATGACGTGCCAAATAATATCACCGTATTTGTATACGATGAACGTGGCAATGAACTTGGACAAAAGACAGCAGATCACAACGGTGATTTTATTTTTGAATACTTGCCTAATGATACGGTGATAGTGGCCGTCAGCATGACCCAGACTCCTTTGGAGCTAACAAGCGTCACCACCTCAACAGGTGACACGCCTGCATTCGAAGTGGAAGAAGTTTCAGGCAGCACCTATCAAAAAATTGACCTGACAGGCGATGTGACGGGCGTAAATTTCGCTTTTGCATTTACGGATACATTTGACCTTGGCGACCTTCCGCTGCCATATTTGACTACTGTAAACGGTACTCGTACAGGCCCAGCCCACTTGCTTGAAGACGTTCCAACTTTGTTCCTTGGCTCATGGGTGGATGCGGAATTTTTCCCAGTAATCAATGATGATGCTTCCGGCGACGACAGCTTCGGCGACGACGAGGATGGCATTAGTTTCATAAATCCAGATAACTGGAAACCAGGGACTGTGGCACTTGGCAAAGGTGGTTCGATTTCAGCAAAAGTAACTGGCAATGGTTACTTAGTTGGTTGGATTGATTTCTCTCAAGACGGAGATTTCACCGATCCAGGGGAAATGATCGTTAACCAAGTAGTCTCCACAGGTAACTACAATTTCAATTTCGATATTCCTGCCAGCACTGACCTTTCTGGTGGGCAGGAGATTTACTCCCGATTCCGTGTGTTTGTTGATCGCCCATTCTCACCAGAAACGGCTTGCGATGGAATCGTAGTCGGTGGTGAAGTTGAGGATTACCGCACAGATATTTGCCATAACCTGACCGACCCAGGGGCGATTGTTGGTGCAGAGACAGGTTGTGATGGATTTGATGCATCAATAATTTCTGAATCTGCAGCACCAGCGGGTGGCGGCGGCACACTTGAATACCAATGGCAAATGAGCCTTGACGATGGACTTACCTGGGCAGATATTACAGGTGCTACTGGCACAAGCTACGATCCAGGCTCCATCACCCAAACAACTCGTTACCGCCGAGGCGCATTGCGGGAGCATTGCGCAGGGTTTGTATACACAAATGCGGTAATTAAGACCGTTTTGACCAATTTCGACGATCCTGGTATCATTGCTGGTGATGAGGATAACTGCGGAATTTTTGACCCAACACCAGTACTAAGTGTGACACCTCCTAGTGGTGGCTCAGGCACGGGCACTGTTACCTACCAATGGCAACAGAGCACGGACGGAGGTACTACTTGGATGGACATTGCGTCAGCGAACCAAGAATCATACGACCCCGGTATTATCAGCGTGACAACTAATTACCGGAGAACTTCCCGGAAAGCACCCTGCGGCGACCTCGTTTACTCGAATGTCGTTACCAAAATGGTAGCTGTCAATTTCACCAATGCTGGTACTATTGCTGGCGCAGAATCTATCTGTGGTGGCTACGACCCAGGCATCATTACAAGTGTCAGCCTCCCAACAGGTGGTGTTGATGGTTACGTAGGATATCAATGGGAGCGCAGTATCGATGGAGGAAACACATGGTCTGTCATCCCAGGTGCTACTAGCACCCAGTATAACCCAGGTACCATTACTCAAACAACCCAGTACCGCCGTCAGGCACGCCGTGTACCATGTGGCATTTGGGTCAATTCAAATGTGATTGTCAAGGAGGTGAAAACCATTCCAACGGCGTCCATCACTACTTTTCCAACTAGTGGCTCTGGTAATTTGTGTGAATTGACGGACTATGTTTTCGCCGCATCAAATGCCGGTTCAGGCGTGACTTACAGCTGGGATTTTGGTACTTATGCAACATCGCCTTCCGGTGCTGGTCAGGGACCACTCAGTGTTCAATTTGATGTGCCGAACGGCAGCTCAACCACATCTACTACTGTGAAATTGACAGTTTCAGAAAATGGCTGTCAAATCACTGACAGCAAGGTGTTGAGTTTGCGTCCTGAAATTGTAATCAACAGCGTTTCAAAAGTCAATCCGACTTCTTGTAGCGCCACAGATGGTAGTATCACCATAATGGCTACCTATCCTGCCAGTTCCACCATCGTTTACAGCATAAACGGTGGAGCTACATGGACTTCCTCTAGTTTTATTGATAATTTGGGAGCAGGAGTTTATGAGGTAATGGCACGTTATAATACAGGTGATTGTGCGGAAAGCTACGGAAACGTATCACTTTCCGATCCACCACCTGCCGCAACGATGTCAGTTTCTTCTTTGGAGGAATGCACAGGTCAATCATTTACTGTTAGTGCTTCGGCAGCTACTGGGTCTCCTGTTTACGGATGGTTCTTTGGCAATGGTGCATCTCCAAGTTCAGCTTCAGGTGCGGGCCCTCACAATGTTACTTTTTCGACAGGTGGCCCAAAGACAATTTCCTTGCAATTGAAGGAAAGTGGCTGTGTGGCAATCATTGATACAACAGTGGTGGTGGTTGAAAACTTCAGCGATGGAGGCTCAGTACTTGGTGGCGGCGTATTGTGCAGTGCCTATGATGCACCTGCTTTTACAGTAGGTTCCAACCCAGCTGGTGGTTACGGCGGCTCTACGCTGTATCAATGGGAAAAAAGAACAAGCACAGGCCCAGGTACTTGGGATGCATGGACAGATATAGCTGGCGCTACTAGTGCCACATACGATCCAGGTAATGTGGGTTCTTCTACCGAATATCGCCGCAAAACTCGTCGCAACCCATGTTCTAGCTGGGTATATTCCAACACATTAACAACAACACTAGTGCTTAAGCCAGTGCTTGGTGATGATAACTATTTCACGGTTTGTCCGGGCTTCCCGTACGCTGATAACGTGAACATTAATGACTATTCACTTTCTAATCCAAGTTTCAATATCTTGACTTGGCCGACCAACGGTGCGCTTGATTTCGATAACGATGGTGAGATACTTTACGTGCCGAACTCTACTTATTGTGGTACGGACCATTTCAAATATTACGTTTGCAACGAAGGCAGTGTTTGTTGTGACACGGCGTCAGTAATTATCGACCTGACCGATAACGAGGCTCCAACCATTGCCAACGTGCCACCAAGCATAACCATTAGTTGCGATGACCAGTTGCCATTGGCAGAATCGGTAGCAGTGGTTGAAAATTGCCAAAACGTTTCGATTGGTGTTGACCAATTCATTACGCAAGGTTCTGATTCCTGCGCACTCCACAACTATGAATACATCAGGATGTGGAACGGTGTTGACTACTGTACAAATACAGCTCAAGCTACCCAAGTGATAACGGTGCAGGATAAAACCTCGCCGGATATTTACCGGATTTATACCTTACCGAATGGCAAAAAACTGGTAGCTGGTGTGATGGAAAACGTTTCAGAATACTGGAAAACAGTGGCGTTGCCTGTAGCATTCAACACGCAGCCCGTTGTATTCACACAGTTATCATCCCGCAATGAAGCCTCTGCTGCCATTGTTCGGATGCGCAACGTATCCACTACGCAGTTCCAAATAAGAATCCAGGAGGAGGAAGCTGCCGACGGAACGCATTTGAAAGAAAATGTGGCTTGGATAGCTTTCGAAAAAGGTGCTATCAGCGGCAGTGTTCCATTTGAAGTGAATACTTGGCTGTTGAACAACGCAACATCAACCAAGACATTTGCCCAAGCATACCCTGGTATCCCGAATTTCATCGCCAGCGTTCAAACTAACAACGACAGTGACTTGGCAAATCTTCGATATAGCAACCTGACTAGTAACGCTGTGAACGTCAAGCTACAAGAGGAAACTTCGGCGGATGCTGAAACAACACACAATTTGGAAACGGTAGGTTATCTGGCCATTTACAATTCAGCTCAATTCAAAACAAATACCGGTGAGGTATTTGGCGAGGTTGGCAAAGTAAGTGTCACACAGGATATCGTGAAGGTTGACCTTCAGAACAAATACCACAACCCTGTAGTGATTGTTGGAGGGACTTCCTACAACGACAGTGCTCCAGTGACTGTGCGGGTGTTTGATGTGACTGAAACATCATTCCAAGTGAAGCTGGATGAGTTCGATTATGAAGATGGGGTACACAGCGTTGAAACTTTGTCCTATTTAGTAGTTGAGGGCAGTTTGCCACTCGATAAGTTCATTTCCTGCGATAATATCCCAGCACCGCTTGCGATAGGTACGCAAATAATTGCAAAGGACAACTGTGATGCGACCATCATGCTTCGGATGGTGGAGAACACACCAAACTTCGACTGTGCTTCAGATACGATTTTGACCCGTACTTGGTCTGTTGTGGATGATTGTGGTAATGAAACTTCACTTACAGAAACATACACACTGCGTGATACAGAAGCTCCAACCTTTGTTGCACCAGCAAATGTAACCATCGTTTGCGGAGCAAACAAAGATGACCTGACCCTGACTGGCATACCTACTAGCCTGCATGACAACTGTGCGGATGAGGTGTTCCCAGTTTACGGTGATGATATGACCAATCTCTTGGGATGCAACGGGTATATATTGCGTACTTGGACAGTAGAGGACAATTGTGGCAACATAACGTCAAAAGTCCAAATCATAACCATTGCGCCTCCAACTGACACGGACAGAGATGGTGTGACTGATTTCTACGATTTGGATGATGACAACGACGGCATTCCTGATGCTATCGAAGGCACTATAGACTCAGACGGAGATGGCATTCCTAACTCATTGGATTTGGATAGCGACAATGACGGTATTCCAGATTTGATTGAAACTGGTCGAGTTGACATCAACGGAGATGGTGTTATCGACATCGTGGGAACACCGGGTTGGGATCACGACCATGATGGATTTGCTTTTGGTTATGACGGCAGTGACATCAGCTCAAATGCAGGTGCATCCGTGACATTTGACCCAGGTTCTTTGACCAATGACCGGGATCAAGACGGCGTGCCTAACTATTTGGACCTTGACAGTGACAACGACGGTATTCCTGACCTTGTGGAAGTTGGTGGTGCAGACGTCAATGGAGATGGTGTCATCGACTATCCAATTCCAAATGACCCGACCTCGATGCCGGATATTGACTCGGATGGTTTCCATGATAGCCTTGATTCTGATGATGATGGGGTGCCAGGAGCAGAGGCAACTAATCAACCTTTCATCAAATACAACGGAATAGCCTATACGGGTGGTCTCACTTCTGAAACACCAGATTTTGATGGTGATGGTGTTCCAAATTTCTTGGACAGCGACAGTGACAATGACGGTGTGCCTGACCTCATCGAAGCAGGTGGCGTAGATACGGATGGAGACGGTAAGCTGAAATTGAACGGTTATTTTGTAGATAACAACAACGATGGTTTGTTCGATATTTATGTGACCAACTCACTTATCCGCACGGAAGCCGGTTCTTCCAGTGGCAACCTGCGCCCACATGATTATGACAACAATGGAACGGCCTATATTGGTGCAGATGCCGATTTTGATGGCATGCCAAACCATGTTGACCGTGACAGCGATGGCGACCATATTTACGACATCTTGGAAGCTGGACTATCCAGCCGTGACCTCAACAAGGATGGGGTAATCGACAACTTCACTGATGGCACACATTCCGGCTTCGATGATTTGATTGAGGCTTCAGGTAATATTATCACTGAACAAGATGGAGCCACATTTGATGGCCGACCAGAAGACAGTGGCGACGCCGACGATACGCCTTATCTTTCTACTCAAGCTGATGGTGCCTTTGGTATCGTAAATGGCAACCCTGATGTGGATGAAGATGGTGACGGTTTATTGAATCTTTACGATGTAGACTCCGACAATGACCTTATCATGGACTACATTGAAGACAAAAACTTCAACGGAACGGTCAACGTTGGTGAAACTAACTTGTATAACCCTGACTCAGATTTCGACGCAATTCGTGACGGTATCGAAGACCGCAACCGCAACGGCAAACGTGACGAAGGTGAAACCGATCCACTCAACCCGAATACTGACGGTGACTTGCTGGATGATGGGGAAGAGGATGACAACAAGGACGGCATCGTGGATGCAGGTGAAAGCAGCGCTCTTGACCCTTGTGACCCATACTTAAGCGATGCCTGTAAAGGCGTGGCTGTGAATGTGCGGGTAAAACTACTCGGACCACTCGTAGGTAACACAGATACAGTAGCCATCATGAGGGATGACCTTCGTGAAAAACTGTTCTTGACGACGACGGAGCCATACACCAAATTGACGCATATAAATCACGTAGGTGTGCCGGACGATCCAAATACACCTACAACTGGAGGTTCAACGGACTACAAGGAATCCATTACACCTGGTCTGCTTTACATTACAGGTCTTGATGCACCAGTGGATTGGGTGCTCGTGGAATTGCGTTCTGCAAGCTATCCAGACAGCGTAATCGCAAGTAGGGCTGGAATCCTTCAGGCAGATGGGGATGTTCGGGATGTAAATGATATTGACTACTTGGTGTTCCCTGAAGTTAGGGCAGGTGAATACTTCGTATCAGTGCGTCACCGGAATCACTTAGGCGTAATGACGGAGGACCCATACTTGCTCACGCCAACCATTACAAATATTGATTTCACTGATCCAACATTGCATGTTTATGGCAATGATTCCAGATATGACCGAAATGGTGAAATGACTTTCTGGCCCGGTGATTTCAACAACGATGGAAGTGTAATTTATCAAGGCCCAGCCAACGATATAACCTACTTGTTCCAGACAGTACTTTTGTATCCTTCGAACACCCAGACACTGGCGAATTTCATTGTGCAAGGCTACAAACAATCTGATTTGAACCTTGATGGACAATGTATCTACCAAGGCCCGAACAATGACCGGGCAATGGTACTGATTAACGCCATCTTGGCTTCACCAGAGAACGTATTACACCTTGGCAACTTCATCGTCCATGAAAAACTGCCATAATCTTGAAATGACATCCAAACAAATAAGCATTCTGAAACCATTCTTTTATTAAATTTACTTTTAAAACTTTTTGAGCAAAGCCCCGGTGGAAGTGATTCCGTCGGGGCTTTTTCTTTCTGTTGATTAAGAAGTATTTTGAAGCCCAATTGGCAGTCTTTAAAGAAAAACATTACCTGCATTTCTTAATCAAGGAAGCATTTTTGCCATCGGCCATGACTAATCAAGGCTTGCTATTGCAATTGACTTCAATATGTATCGGGAAAATTACTTTCATAGCTTTTCAACTGCTTCTCGATTTTTGTAAACCAACCGACTGCCCAATCCAAGTCAGGATGTCCTTCAGGAAAGCACCTCTGCAAATTGGCCACCGCCTGTTCCACTTGCAGAAGAGCTAAATTTGGTTGGTTCTTTTCAAAATAGATAATGGCCAAATTAACCAATGAAATAGCAAGATTAGTATGTTCCTTCTCCAATACTTTTTCCCAAATAGCAATGGCATTCTACTGCCATTCGAAGGCTGCATCGAGGTCGCCACTTTATTGGTAAATCTGCGCAAGGTTGTTATGAGAAGTTGCAACTCCTGGGTGGTTTTCGCCAAAGCTTCTTGCCAATTATACAATGCTTTTAGCTGCCACATTATTGCATCATCGAAATTGCCTTTTTAACATGTGTTGTACAAAGGATATTTGTCAAAATAGCTGTTCGTTCATAGTGCGTTAAGTTTTTAGCCAACACTATGCACATTGATAGCCATGCAAATGCCAGCGCTGGGTTTCTAGATTTATTCTTACCAATTGAATATTTATCGATAAAAAAATCAACCATTTCTATCCATGCCTCCACACTGGGCTTCTCTTTCTTTCGAATCACTTCTTGTAGCACCGGGTGCATATAAAAACCTTTTCACTGGGTGCTTCTGGTTCGAGTTGAGGGCAGGTAGGGGGCAGTGCTGGCAGTTTTTCAAGTAGGCCTTTTTCTGTTAGGCCATGCAGCAATAGAAATAGGTAGTCTTCGTCCGTGCCTTCCTTTTTAGCAAACATCTCCACCAGTAAAAAAAGGTTGCTACCAAACGGGTTTCAAGCTTAGATTGGCTTGGAGCCAACACCCTTCTTCACTCAAGTATACAAGGTTGGTATCGAAAAGATAGCTAGCTTAATTAGCAATGCGCTGGTGTTCATGGGTGTTGTGCGCTGAGTCGACTTCGGCTTTAGTTTCAAGGTGACTAAGGCCCTCTGTTTCTAAATGTTTCAACATATTTTTGGGTGCCCAACCTTGCTTTTCAGCAGTCTTCGCCAGCAGCTCAACTACAAGTGCGTGCCGCCCGACTAATGCAAGGAGCGTATCGAGGGTAGATTGAGCTATGTTAATTGGTATCGCTAGTGAATCGTCCAATTTTGCCGATATGCAATGGGCGGGAACAGTTCACGGGCTATATCAAGCGCCATTGTGCCCACATGATGACATGTAAAACGATCGTCGTATTCCCTTGCAATAGGGTTTTCCACCTTGGGGTAGACGGCAGGTGGGCATGCTTGGCGGCATCTGATACATCAGCAAATGTGTTCAGGTTGTCCACAATGAGAAGGTTTTGGCCGGCAAGCTTGTCCATCGCCAATAGCAGTTCCTCAAACTGCGTTTCAGTGCTGTTCTCAAGAAATCGGGTAAGTTCTTGTGTGTCAAAGCCAAGAGTTTTGTAATTGGACACTTCCCGGACAAGTTCAGCGGGGAGACTATCCATGAAGTTTACCCAAGCGATGTGTTAATACAGATGGGCTTTGGTTTCGATGAAATTGCCCGCCAAAGTGCTTTTCCCAATGCCACCCATGCCATTTAGCAGTAAAAGATGAATGACTTTTTTCAGATGCTCCGCAATGGCTTCAAGGTCAGCTTTTCTTTCAAGTACGAGATGTTCGGGTAAAGGTGGGCGTCAAGTAGGGGAGAGGTATATGGTCTTATGTGATTTAATGTTGGTATTGGATTTTGCAGATGCAATAATGTCGTATCGGTCGGACAATTGGAAATTGGAATTGCTTGTCAGCTCTGAAACATGAAGGTATTCAGTTTGGAAATGCCTGATTTCTTTCAATCTTTCTATAAAATTATACCTAATGTCAATATCTCATTTTGTTCTAAGGCGAAAAGGCTCGGTTTTTTCATAGACATAGATTATTGGCTTGCCTGTTTTCAAAATTTGGCTTGAACAGCTTTAAACTCTTCACTTGTGTGCATGCCTACTTTCCTCTAAACATTACCCCCAGCAAATCACATCGTTTTAGTGATTTATTATAATCATTCTGTTTCCGAGTAGGTGAGAGGGCGTCGCTATGGTCTTCCCAATGAACAAGTTTAAAATGAATGCCTTTCTTTTGCGGCGTTCATTTTTGATTAAGGTTTTCTCAAAGTCGTTCTCTTTTTAGCTAATAATAATGATGAGGTAAGGAATATCTGAATAGTTTTCATGGTGTTTGCGTTTGCGAGCAAAATAGGGGTTATAACGGATTATTAATTTCCAGCAAACTTGCGAGTACTCCATTTATTATAGCTTTTCGATACTGAATATCCTATTGATTTATGAGTTCAAAAATAGATTTTTAAGTGTCTTAGGCAAGCATAATGAGGTTGCTGGTATGCCAAAAGATGAAATGAATATAAGAATTGAATTTTTGAGCAGACTTTCATGAATATAAATCAGGCTTAGTGGGCGTATTAGTGTATGCCAAATAATCGCAACTTTTGCAATCAGGTATTGGTCCTACAAATTATTGAAACTATTTGCTGTTAAAATTATATAAGGTGGAATATATTGTAAGCAAAATTTAATAAGAAGATTAGTGAAAGCTAATTAGTGGAAGGGTTAGTAACTTGGGTTGTGCACTGTAAGCACCTTTATTTGCGAATATTCGGCCTTTATTGCGGCAAATTTATTAGAATTGATGGCAATTCTTTTTGAGTATAATATTTCATTCTAAAAGTTTTAGACCTAGAGTTCACTGTTTATTAGAAATAATCTTTATACCCCATCTTGGCAATTTATGCAGTTGCTTATTAAGAATATTTATTGAAACCACATGGGAAAGGTATGTTCATGATAACCCTGCAATGTAATTATATGAAAAACAAAAGGCAGCGCATTATGCGCTGCCTTTTTAATGTGGACTAATTCAGTTTTAATTTTAGAAATAATTGCCTAAGGCAATTGTTGGACAATAATATAGTTTGTGAGTAGATTAACATTGGATGGAGCTTTTAAGATTGAGTTTAAAAGCAACATAGAGCGGTCGTTAGCCGGACCTTGATATATGGTTTGTCCATCCATGTTTATATCGCTCGTTTTGTACCCATTTACCACAAAGTTTGCCAATTGATTGACATTAAGCGGTTCCAGCAATACCGTGAAGAACAATGTATTGATATCATTGTTTGGACCTTGGTAAATGGTCTGGCCATCACTATTCAAATCACCCGGCCACATCGCATTTACCCCATTAATGGCAATTTGAGACTGCATTCCATAAGTGGAAGTGGAGGGGTCTGAAAAATCAACTGCCGTAGGTACTGGTGACAACATCCGGGGTACCAAGGTTGCTACACCAAGATGGTTTCGATGGCGAACAGTAATATAATATTCGCCACTTGGCATCGAATCGAATCGGACGTACGAAAAGCCATCTAAATCGACAATGTCTCCATCACGTTGCAGCAAAGCCGAGCGGGTCGCCACTACTTGCTGTGGGTCAAGACTATTACGCAGTTCAATGAACATCCAATCCACAATCGCATTAGGCCCTGTGATATTGAAAACACTGGTATCCACTACTTCCAGCCCACCTTGACTACCCACATGGTGGAAATTCTGCATAGCTTGATAAGGCTCTTTTACTGGCAAATATCCTTTTGACCGGAGGTAATCCGACATGATAGGAGTGACCGTATTGCCGATAAGAGGGCCAGCCATACGGGTGTTTATCGATAAGCTGACACCAACACAAGCGGGTGTTGCAATTGGGTCGCATGGGTTTCGAGGGTCACTTTCTGAACCATCCACCATGCCGTTTTGATTTGAATCCTCAACACCATCGTTGTAGCCATCGTTGTCAGTGTCTTCATTCAATGGGTCGGTTTCCACACCTGGGTCGTAATGCCCGTCATGATTGGCATCTTCCGTTCCATCGGAAATAAAATCACCGTCTGTGTCTGAATTGAGATAATTGGTTTCACCTGTGTCAGTAATGCCGTTTCCATTTGAATCCTCAATTTCATCCAACAAAAGATCGTTGTCACTATCGGTATCCAAGAAATTCGGAATGCCATCACCATCATCATCAAGGTCTGGTTGACCGTTATTTTCCCCAAAAGTTCCATCCGCAAGCACGCTGCCATAAGCAGTTGAGTTGGCATCGGCATTGTCCTGCGGTTTGCCATCCGGCACCGAGCCATCCCCATCAGTGAAAATTGTTCCTGAAGAACCATCATTCAAGCCATCGCCATTGGTGTCAATAATGGTGTCAATATGGCCATCATGGTCAAGGTCAAGAGCGCCGTATCCGATTTCGATTACATCGTTGATGCCGTCATTGTCACTATCGGTATCTTGCTGGTTTGGAATGCCATCATGGTCTGCATCGGCGCTGTTATAAGCAGAACCATCGCCATCGTCGTCATCAGGTAAGCCATCATTGTTGGCACCATCTGAGTCAGTTGTGATTAGGGCATAAGTTTCATAGATATCATGAAAACCATTACCGTTGGTATCCAAAAAGTCATCGCTGTCGATACGGCCATCACCGTCCTTGTCCACACCTCCCACTTCAATGAGGTCAACAATGCCGTCATTATCACTGTCCAAGTCAATGAAATCTGGTACGCCGTCACCATCAGAGTCAGGGCCGAGGCCCACATTATTACCTCCATAAGTTCCATTGTCATTGGTTATGAGTGCATCACCTGGGTTGTCAATGCCGAATATTGAATTGTCATCTGGATCGTATGTGTCCACAAACCCATCGCCATCAGCATCTTCCATAGAGCCTGGATCGCCAGGGATTGGGTAGTCAATAATTCCATCCCCATCCGTATCTACTCCACCTGCTTCGATGAGGTCAGGAATACCATCATTGTCGCTGTCCAAGTCAAGGAAGTTTGGAATACCATCACCGTCGCTGTCATGCTGACTGTCATATGGGTCGAAACCATCAGAAGCTGCCAGCGAGGTATTATCGTCATCAAGGTCAAACTCATTGGCAAGGCCATCGCCATCAATGTCCCAATCAGGGTCTCCAAATGAATCTACGATTCCATCCCCATTGGCATCCGTAAAGCCAGCTTCAATAATATCGGGTATGCCGTCATTGTCGCTGTCAAGGTCTTGGGCATTTGGTATGCCATCTCCATCGGTATCGCCTGTGCCTTCATCCACATCAGGGATACCATCGTTGTCATCGTCAAGGTCAAATGGGTCGGCAAGTCCGTCACCATCTGTGTCGTTCGGATTGTAGATGATGATGATTTGCGGATGAGTAGTGGTATTTCCACAATTATCCACCAAAGTCCAATTACGTATCACATACCCAGAACACCCATTTCTAAAACTGTTGTCATCAGTGTAAGTGGCCTCTAAACCCGTCGAGCAATTATCCGATTCATCTACCACATCGCCTAGGTAGGGAAGGCTATCGAGATTCACCAGGCAGGTTACTATGATGTCAGCAGGTGCCGAAAATGTGGGTGGCGTGGTGTCACGCAGCGTGTACACCTGTGTCATGGTGGTAAAATTGCCGCATTCGTCCTGCACATGGAATGTGCGGGTAAACATGGTGTCGCTTGCGCAATTAAAATTAAATGGACTGTCAGTAATGGTAAGTGGCGTAGAAACGTCGCAATTATCCATACCCACAATCTGAACGCCAATGGTTGGCGGTGCAGGTATCGCACTGCATTCTACCTCCCGGTCGAAAGGGATACTGCCCTCGACGACCATGTAGCTCAAATTTTCTATGAGATGGTATCCATCAAGGTACATCCATTCTTGAATCTGGACTTTAAAACTATTTGGGGTAATATTTGATGCCCGTATTATACTTGGTTGTAGGCCATTGAAGGTCATGCCACCCAGCACTACGACTGGATTGTGGTATTGATGCTGAAGGTTGACTGTGATGGTGGTGCTGTCCAAATTGATTTTGCCAGTTTCACCGATGATTTCGCCAGCCTGATTTTTCAAATCGCCCGAACCACTTAATGCGATATACCCTACAGTTTCAAAGCCGTGATTTGTTTCAGGGTCAAGTGAAGTTTCTTCTTCGCAAAAGACTTTTGCTTGGGTAGAGGAAAGTGAAGTCAAGCGCAAGCTGACTGGGTCTTTTTCATTGAAAGATTGTATCGTACCAATGAAGCAGGGCGTTGGCTTTGGTGTAGCAAAGCTGATTGTCGCCGAGCTATTGCTCACTAGTTTAGTGTTGATCTCGTAGGGTAGGGTGCCGGTCACTTCTCCTTTTTCCATCGCAATCCATGCGACGCTTTCCAAGCCGTGGATGCCGTCTTCATTCTCTTCTTCCTGCAATCTCATTTTAAATTGAGAAGTGGAAACATTTTGTAACCTAACCACTACAGGCGTCGGGTCATTCTTTGTCACAATTTGAGCAAAAACAACTGGTATGCTCGAAAACTGCACCGGAAATCTTACCGTCTTCCAGCGTTGTGATACATTTTCCATCACACCTCCCACCATTTTTTTGCTATTTGGCATTGTGTAAATCCGGTAAATATCAGGTGATGTGATGTCCTGAATATTGATGACTTGGTTCTCAGAAGCATTGTTCCCACAATAGTCGCTTCCTGTCCAAGTACGTGTGAGAGCATAGGAATAAATGGAACAACTGTCCAGGGTTCCTTGGTTGGACGCTTCGTCCATTCCCAAGATGATTGTGTGACAGTTTTCGCTTGCATCCACAATAGGAGCCAAAGGAATTTCATCATCGCAGCTGATGGTCACATCTGCTGGGATATTGAGCAATGCAGGTGGTTCATCATCTGACATGTCAATTACCACTTTGGCAGTAGCGCAGCAGGTTGTACCATTGTTGCAGACTCGGTAAGTGAATTCATCCGTTCCGCAAAATGAGGCATTGGGTGTGTAAACGAATTCACCGTCAATGTCCAGGTCAATTGTACCGTTGATTGGAGGCGTTTCAACGGAATAAACGGGATTGGATAAATTGATGTCGTTTAGTGAAACATAGTCGAAAAACAGAATGCCAGGGCAGGCTGAAGTGTAAATGTCATCCTTTGGTTCAGGTAGGTTCGAAAGCCGTTTTAGGACTTCATTTGAGAATACCCAACTTCCACAAGGCATTCTCCGTGCTCCTCTACGGAATTTAGAGGAAGCTGAAATCAAGCCCGGTGCGTAGGTCGTTCCATTTGCACCAGCAATATCCGTCCAAGCGGTCCAACCGCCGAATCCATCGTCTTCTGATACTTGCCACTGATATTCAATTGTACCGCCAGAGCCTCCACTAGGCATGGTAACTGAGGTGGTTGGGGTGGTGTTTGGTATATCACAGAGGTCTTCATTGCCTGCAATCAAACCACCGGAAGTGTAGTTGTCCACAATTGTTATCATGGTATCAACATAACCGGTACAGAAGTTTTCCCTGATGAACAATTGTACTGTCTGTGTGCCTGCGTTACTGAATGTGACAGAATGGGGCCCCAAACCTACTGCGGTAGCAGGTGTAGCACCCGGGCCAAAATCCCACTCAAAAATTGACCCTAAACTATCCGTTTTGATGGCTTCAAAAATCAATGCATCATCCTTACAACCTATGTTTTGTGAAACATGGATTTCCGCTGCAAGGTCGAGTGGGTCTTTCAGCGTTACACTGCCATAGTCGTACACACAATCCCCATCATCGTAGCGCAATTTTATCTGGTAAATACCAGAATATAAGCTGTCGAAATGCAAGGGTTCATCATCCCATGTTGTTCCGCCGTCAATACTTGCCTGTACATTGGTAAGGGCAGGGTGACTGGTGTTGATGAATATTTCACCGTTGTTGACCTCACAATCCTCTGGATGTACAAGTGAGGTACCGGTCACAGAAATCTGTGGCCTAATATTGAATGAAATTGAATCCATATCATCGCAACCACCTACTGAGCCACTTAAAGTCACGGTACTTGGGGTAGAAAAGGCTCCATTTGGAACGTTGAAAGTCACTACGTGTGGGCCAATGCCAGTGGCTGAACTTGGCATAGCGTATGGGCCAAAATCCCAGGCATAAGTTGCTCCAGCACCCATGTCCGTTGCTTCGAATACACACGGAGTCCATTCACAGATGTAGCTTACGTTGTCTGGGTGCGTTGCGATCGTAAAATCAGGAGAAGCCAGCACCGTTTTTGTGACAGTATTTGAATTTATCCAAGTCGAACAAGGTGAACGCCTACTTTGCCTGCGAAATAGTGTAGTCGTGCTAATGGTGGCAGGATCGAGAGTTTCGTCAAATTCACCTGGAATAGTTACCCAAGTAGTACCTCCATCAATACTTTGTTGCCATTGGTAGGTAAATGTTCCGTCAATACCACCGGAAGGGTAAGCCGCATTCGATATCAAGAATGGATCGTAATTTCCGCAAGTGCCTTGGTCTCCAGAAATCACACCACCAGCATTGAAGTTTACCACCACCATTTTAATAATTGGGTTGGAATAAATGAATGCTGTGCAAGGTGAACGCCTTGCTGCCCTGCGGTAATAGGTTGTTTGGATAATTGTGATAGGGTTATAAGTTTCTGCAGTTGCTGCAGGTATGTTTAGCCAACTAGCTCCATAATCCGTGCTGTATTGCCATTGATATTCTAAGCTTCCACCTATGCCTCCGGATGGCACAATTACGCTCGAAATGATATCTGGGTCGAAGCTGGAACAACTGCTTTCTGCACCTGCGATGATACCGGGATCGGTGTAGTTTACCACCACCATTTTTGTGACAGTGGCAGAATAAATATTGATGGTACAAGGAGAGCGCCTTGCTCCTCTTCGGTAATATGTTGTCTGAGTTATCGAAGTTGGATTGAAGGAGGCGCTGGTTGCTCCTGCAATATCAGACCAAGTAATGCTATCCGTACTTGATTGCCATTGGTAGGCAAGTGTACCGCCTGCACCGCCTGTTGGAACAGTGATACTGAAAATATTGGAGGGGTCATAGCCTCCACAATTCATTTCATCACCCAAAATTGTTCCAGGGCTTGTGTAATTGACAATGATGGTTTTCGTAATTACATTGGAATAAACCCATGCCAAACATGGTGATCTTCTACCAGCCCTACGGTATTGTGTAGCTGTCGAAATGGAAGTCGGGTCGTAGGTACTTGAATTTGCACCAGCAATATCGGCCCAATTCACTCCACCATCCGTGCTCGATTGCCATTGGTATTCCGTTGTTCCAGCACTACCACCACTGGCTGGGGCAGAACTGGTTATTAAGCTAGGGTCAAATGTTCCCGAACATGAAGCTTCATCTCCTACAATGGTTCCGCCATTGGTATGGTTAGCAATGCTGTTGACATCGATAGTTTGGGAATTGGAGCAACCTGCAGCTGAGGTAACTGTTACCGTATAGGCACCAGCAAAAAGGTTGGTGCGGTCACCGTCGTTTCTGGCAAGGTCGGCAACCTGGTCAGCGTTCAAGCCTATTTCGTGATAGTAACGGATGTCATCCATTTGTCCCTTATAAAATGTGCCTGAGCTATTGAGTACGCTACCACCAATAGAACTACCGACACCTCCGTTGTTACCATGATTGCTCACCGTAGTAAAGCTGCTGGTATTCGAAGTTGAGGATGGCACACCATCAATGTACATGGTCAAATCCCCGCTGTCAAATACAGCGGCTACATGGTGCCAGTTCCCATCAGAAGGGAAGGTGGAGGAGACTTCAATAAAACCAGATTCACGAACCCTAGTAACTAAGGTATTGTTACTGAAACGCATTGCAATACCCTTTCCACTGGTAGAGCCACCTTCATCAAATACCGTTTTAACCCCACTCAGGTTTTCAGGCTTTAGCCACATGGACAAGCTCAGCTTAGTAAATGGTTGTTCCATGAATCCATTGTCCACACTGTATCGGACATAGGAGCTGCCATTAAAATAGATTGAATAGTTTCCTTCAATTGCATCTTTTGAATAGATGAAACTACCCGATGTACCATTACTGTGGTGGTCATTTCCTGAAACGTCATTCAGATTTTCTTCAAAAGTCCACCATGCAGTTGGCACCATATCTGACCAAACGTATGAAAGTGGCAAGTCAAGCGATAAGGACGTCAAATCAATTGCACCACCACCACTTCCACAGTTTTCATTGGTAACAACATAGGATGCCGTCAGCCCATCTGAACAATCAGGATCGTCGCAGTCAGTTAAGCCGTCAAAGTCATCGTCTAGTCCATTATTGCAAACCTCAGGGTGACAAATAGGTGCAAGGTTTGCACCTGGAATGATGTTCCAAGAGGAATTGGAAGGGGTTTTCCATTGAACTTGGAAGTGGTCAAGTCCACCACCTTCTTTTTGTACCAATTCGATGTAATATTTCGTGCCGGCTGTCAAATAGATGGACGAGGAAGTCTGCTGGGTATACTTGGTATATTCTGTGATATTTGTCCAACCCGGCACATAGGCAATCACCGATTTGTTTAGCGGGCTGCTATTTGAACTGAGGTAGAGCCTTGAATTGTCATCGGAAGTAACGTTGAATGTATAATTTCCTGTTATGCTTGGCTGTAAGTATCCCAAAACCCGGGTACCGTAATTGTCATCAATGTTTGCTGGACCTTGAAACGAATACAGCATACCGGTCTCGTTGTAATTGTTCGGGAAATTGGGGTTGGTCATAAGGTCGTACATATTCGACCCACCGATTCCTGTCCAACGCTGATAGGTAATGCCCCCAGGCCCACAAGAGACTTCTGTCTCACAATTTACTTTCGATAAATTGACGGCATCCACGGCAACACCTACATTATTCCGGCTATTGCTGATGCTGAAATTTGATATCGGATTGAGTGAACTGTAGGTAAATGTATAAGTGTACTTTTTCCAACTCAAGTTGTTCATGCTTGCACTTGCTGGTACCGACCATTTCTCCACAGTCGTGTATCCACTGGAAAATGTAATTCCCAAGTCAACAACTGTGGGCAATTGAGGGTCTGTCCCACCGTCAGGCAGGCCACTACTATTCAGTGAACCAGCCCAACTTGCAGCATAAAAGCATAGCGTATAATCTTCGCCATCTTCCATCTTTAAGTTGTCCGTGAAATCTACGATAGAAAACCACCCGTCTCCATTTTGGGGAAGCCATAAAAAATAATCCCCTTCCGGATTGTTGACCGTAGCTGGAATATCCTTGACAATGAAAGAATATTTGTTGGACTGCGTGCGCCAAGGAGCGGCAGTTGATGAGTTGTTATTGGAGATGGCTGCCACGCTCTTTCCATCCAAAGTGTATGGAAATGAACTGGTATTCAATTCTTCAAAACCACCATTTGGCAGCATGTTGTCTGAACAACCACAACCAAGTGGAAAATTGGTCCCTCCAAGCGAATTGGCAAGACTTAGACAAAAATCATCTACATACAACCTTCTAGAGGTAGAGCCGGATTTGTACCCACCAATTTCAGCATAAGCAGCATTAGATGGTGCTGTGCCGGTAAGTGTAAACTGCTTATATTCAGTGACATTTGATAAAATGGGCTGAATTATTGAATGGATGACATTCCCATTGTAATCAACCCAATCTAAAAAGACTTCAGCATAAGAAGGAGCCGAAGTAGTTACTTTCGCCCAGACTGTCAATTCGTAAGTTTGAGAAGGTTGAATGGCAAGTCTTTGTGTGAGCGTCGTCGAATTGCTCACAAATTCAGCGGCCGAAGTTCCTGAGTGTGCGTCTGTTGAATTGGAGATTGACCCACCTGATATAGACCAGTTATTCATGCCATTTTCAAAACCAGTGTTTTGTGCTAGGATACATGAGCCAATGGTAGGTATGGTTTCTTGAACACAGAAGTCATCCACTTTTAACCTGCCTGAAGAGCCCGATTTAAACGCATAGACGTCGATATAATATGCACCAGTAGGTGCTGTGGCACTTGCATAGTAGGCAGCATAGTAGGTTGATGTTACATCTATTGTGGTGACATTCAGCACGTTATTGCTCGAATTTTTGAATCGAATTACTACGACTGCTGAACTTGGGCCATTTTCTATTTTCCCCCAAAACGATAGGTCATAAACTCTTCCAGGGGTTATACCAGTTTTTGATTGGTAAACATAGCTGTTGGAGCCTGTTAGGTTAGCGCCATAAGTACCTGAATGGCTATCTGAGGTTGTGCTAACTGAACTGCCGGTGATCCAAGATGACAGACCTGATTCAAAATCAGGGTTGGAAAGAAAACTGCATGAAGGCGGCATCATTGCTACAGCCATTCTGTCCAGCCGAATGGAAAGCGTACTAAATGCCCGTTGGCCAAAGCTGCCTTGTAATTGGTCAAATGGACGATTGGCCCTTCCAAATTGCCCCAAAAGCAATAGAAAAAGCACTATCAAGTACTTGTTGTTTAGTGAAGACTGGTGCGAGACCATATATCGTTCGTTCGTCCAGGGGGATGGGTGTTATTGTTGCCTAGTTTGTTCCAATTAGGAATTGTTCAAATGTTTATCTTTTGTTTCTTATAAAAACATTAGACTGATGATGTAGTATGGGAAACAGGGAAGCAAGAAGAAATTCGAACAGTTAGTGGAAATGACTCGAAATGTTCAAGTTGATTGCTCCGTTCAATTGAGATGGGATCGCTAGAAAACTCAAACCAAGGCTGTACTTGGGAATGGCCACAGGAACGGCCATTGATGGTGCAGAAATGCCCAAAGGTGGAATTGGTGTCCGTGTGTTTCATTCTGTTCTAGTTTTTGTAAAAAAAAATAACCTCAACTGAGGTTGGGTAACTACATCTTAAACAAGGGGGGAAACAGGGAGGGAATTTTAGCTTCAATCAAGCTAGGGCATCTTAGCCAATAATTGTACCAAAGTATTTGTTTGAAAGGTTTTAGCTAATTTGAGAATATTGTTAGTTAACAAAAACAGGATTCATTTTGTCAAAAAAAAATTAAAAAATTGGCAAATCAAAGTCACTATCTTTTTCTGTATCGTCATTGTTGTCATCGTTTAAAGTGTCAGGGAGCATTTGACCTTTGTTGTAGTCCAAACCATCATCCCACAAAAAATAATTGGCCCAATCCTCATCTTCATTATCATTTTTCATTGAGGGAGAATCTTCAGAACTGGGTTCATTTCTCAACAAGGCTTCATTGATGCCAAACATTAACCACTCTTCGCTTAAATTTTTTTGAAGGCTCCTTTTACGTCTAGCCTCCTCAAATGCTGCCTCCTCCTCCTCTGAGAGGTCAAGGTAGGGGTCGATACCTTGAGAACGTACATGTTCTTCCCAAATCTCAAGGTCCTGCTTAATAGTTTCATCTAAAGCCTTGCAATGACAATAACCGCTATTGATTCCAAATGGGCAGTAGTTTCCCGTTTCATGTTGGCAAATACTTAAATTACCCCCTTTCTCTACTGACCAACATACCATTTCATGTTGCATCGCATGCAAAAATGCTTTGTAAAGCTGCCGGTCAGTGAGTTGTGGTGGGAGATTCCAATTCAATCTCCAATTGGCCCAAAGCCGCTTGATACTGTCTACCAAAAGGTTGACTTGCAAATCGTTCAATAATGACTCAGGTGGAAAGGCTTCGAAAGGAAGTTCATAGATGGAAGGTAGGGACACAGATTTTACTGCTGTTAAGCTAATTTCCTCGTCATCAAGTTCGTAAATAGGTACCCACTCTCGTTGCGGCAGTTGATTTGCCATTTGGATGGAATGTTCAACATCCCCTAGAAGTTGCTGAAGATATTTGATCATTTTGAGTGAGTATTATTTGTCGCTAAAAATAGCAAAAATATTTTCAAATTTCACTTTGGGTTAAAAATTCAATTACATCTAGCTTACTTTGAGCAAAATTTCAGTATGAAACGGGATTCGATTTCCAATATAAATGAAGTGGAAATGGCCACCCGCCGGCTTTTCCTTCGGCAATCCTTATTTGGTATTGGCGGGATGGCACTTGGAAACCTGCTCAGTAGTTGTCAGCCAAAAAACTCGCACCAAAGCTTCGACCTCACCAACCCAATGGGTTTGAAAATGCCCCATTTTTCACCAAAAGCGAAATCAATCATTTACCTGCACATGGCTGGTGCCCCCAGTCAATTGGAATTGTTCGATTACAAACCCGACCTCGCAAAACTTGATGGTGAAGATTGTCCACCGTCATTGCTTGAGGGCAAAAAGTTTGCATTCATTCGTGGTGTTCCGAAGATGCTGGGCCCACAGGCTACCTTTCGTCAGTATGGGCAATCGGGGCAGTGGGTCAGCAACTATTTGCCGCATTTTCAAAAAGTGGTGGATGAGGTAGCTATTATCAAAAGCCTTACCACTGACCAGTTCAACCATGCGCCCGCACAACTTTTCATGCACACCGGCTCGCCGAGGTTAGGTCGGCCAAGCATTGGTTCTTGGGTGACTTACGGTCTGGGTTCAGTGAATGAAAACTTGCCCGGATTCGTGGTGCTTACTTCCGGTGGAAAAAATCCAGATGCTGGAAAAAGCGTGTGGGGCAGCGGTTTTTTGCCATCTGTTTACCAAGGAGTGCAGTGCAGGTCGGAGGGAGATCCAGTGCTTTTTATCAACAACCCTGATGGTATGGACACGGATTTGCGACGAGCTAGCATTGATGCAATCAACGAAATCAACGAAATCAATCATTCCGAAACTGGGGACCCAGAAACATTGTCACGAATTTCCCAATATGAAATGGCCTACCGAATGCAAATCAGTGCACCGGAGGTAATGAATATCAACAATGAACCTGCCTACATCCACGAAATGTATGGCACCGAGCCTGGCAAAACCAGCTTTGCAAATAATGTGCTTTTGGCAAGGCGGCTGGTTGAAAAAGGCGTGCGTTTTGTACAACTTTTCGACTGGGGCTGGGATGCCCACGGTACCGATGAGTCGCTGGCAATCGACCTGGGTATGCGTCGAAAATGTGAATCAGTTGACAAAGCAATGACGGCCCTTATTTTGGACTTGAAACAGCGAGGATTACTGGAGGAAACGCTGGTCATATGGGGCGGTGAATTTGGAAGGACGCCCATGCAAGAGAATCGGAATGGTGCCAAAATGCCCTTCAAAGGACGTGACCACCACACCGAATGTTTTTCGATTTGGATGGCTGGCGGTGGCATCAAGGGCGGCGTCACACATGGTGAAACTGATGAAATTGGTTACTCGACCGTGAGTGGGAAAGTTACACCGCATGATGTTCAGGCGACCATTCTGAATCAGCTTGGATTCGACCACGAGCAATTGACCTATCAATTTCAGGGGCGGCCATTTCGGCTAACGGATGTTAGTGGACAGGTCATTTCGAGCATTGTAGCTTAAAATACAAACGATACAGACACTAATTCATCATTTGAAACTATGCCAATTTCACGAAGAAAATTCCTTGCGGCGACCACTGCTGCAGCCACTTTAAATCCATTTTCTATGATTTCAAAACCAATCATTGATGCCCAACCTGGTTTTTCCTTAAAGATTTTGGCCACGAATTGGGGCTACGAAGGTGGCTGGGACAGTTTTTGTGAAAAAGCGAAAGCGGCTGGCTATGATGGTGTCGAAGTTTGGTTCCCTCCTGAAAAAGACCGCCCAGCTTTTTTGGAAGCCGTTGCCAAGCATGGGCTTTCGTTTGGGTTTCTTTGCGGCAGTGGCGAAGCCAATTTTGCAAAACATTTTACCCAATTTGAAAAAATACTGACAGATGCAGTAGCGCTCAAGCCGTTGTATTTCAATAGCCATTCAGGTCGTGACTGGTTCGACTTTGAGCAGGGGAAAAAGTTCGTAGAGCTAGGTTCGGAAGTGTCAAAGTCGAGCGGCGTACCTGTTTATCATGAGACTCACCGTGGCCGCCTGATGTTTGCTGCCCAAGTGACCCGAAAATACCTTGAAGCATACCCAGAACTACGGCTGACGCTCGATATTTCACATTGGACAAATGTCCATGAATCGCTACTGGAGGATCAAGTGGAGACCGTACAGCTTGCGCTTAGCCGTACTGATCATATCCATGCCCGCATTGGGCACCAAGAGGGGCCACAAGTCAACGATCCCCGTGCACCGGAATGGGAAGCTGCCGTGAATGCCCACTTCGCTTGGTGGGACACCGTGCTTAAACGGAAAGCTGCCGAAGGCAAACCTATGACCATCCTCACCGAATTTGGGCCACCCACCTATCTTCCCACTGTGCCCTACACTTTTCAGCCAGTTGCCAATCAGTGGGAGATCAACGTCCACATGATGAAACTGCTTCGGGAAAGATATTCACGATGAGCCAGAAGTTTTGATGGAGCAGGGTGGCTAATCTGTGACCCACTCACACTGTCAAACTGAAAACATATCTTTGCCGCAAATTCTAAACAAGTGAGAATGGAAAACTTGAAAGCCTTTGCCAAGGAGGTCTGGTTGTTTTTATCAAGCGGAATTTTTTTGAAAAACTTCGCAATGATGCTGGGTGCATTGGTAGGTATTGCGCTCATCTCAAATTGGTTTTTGGGTTGCTACACGAACCATGGAGAATCGGTGCAGGTCGATGATTTTACTGGAATGGAAGTAAGTGATGCAAAACGGCAGGCCAGGGACAAGGATTTTGAGTTTGAAGTTCTAGATTCAGTTTGGAAAGAAGGCAAACCAAGCGGCATAATTTTATCGCAAACTCCTGCACCACTTTCAAGGGTTAAAGAAGGTCGAAAGATATACCTGACTGTCACGGGCGAGCCTGAATCATATCGTCTGCCAGATATCAAACTCAGTGCCTACGAGTTTGACCGATATGCGAAAAAACTGGCTATGAACGGAGTGAAATCAAGGATTAAAGAGCGGGTTTATGACCGAAAGCAAGAGGATGGTTCAATCCTTTATTTTTACCATGATGGAAAAAAAGTGACAGAAGGCGAGGTTAAATCTGGCTACTATGTCATGCCGGGTGATGTTCTCGAATTCGTGGTGACTGAGCAGCGCAGCAACCAGTTGCAAGTTCCCGACATCGTTTGTATGAACTATTCAGCGGCCGAGTTTTTGATAAGTTCTTCCAACCTAATGATAGGTACAGTGAACGAAGAAGGAACCATCACCAGCCAATCCACAGCCTATATCCTCCGCCAATCCCCGGCAGCCGGCCAACCCATGCAAATGGGCGGGCAAATCACGGTATGGCTCTCACAATCGCAACCGCCCGGTTGCGATGATGGACAAGATGCTTCTGATGATGGTACGGACGATGGTCAGTAAGGTATTTAACTTCGGCAACAAAAACAGCTTTGCATCGTTTTCAACAACTTAAACCTTACTGGCAAAAAAATCTGAAGTTATCAAGAGAATACATCCGACAATGAAATTTTTACACACTGCTTTTCTGCTGCTTTTTGTAGCCCATTTTGTCCATTCCCAAAACCTCCAAGTTTCACCCGTCAAAGGCAATCCCGTTTTGAGAAGTTTTGTTGCGCAAAAAGCGGCCAGTGATGCCAAATTTGTGGAACACTTGACCGGCCACAAGCCCAGTGCTCCAATTGCGGGCGACCGTGCTGATGGCTGCCCTCCAAAATTGGATGGCTATTATTTGACTTCAGGGAGTAGCATAGAATTTGAGATTGACACTTTTGGATTGATGAAGGATACATTTCTTGCCACACTTACGATAGATAATGAAAACAGCCTTCAATTCGGTACCGTTTCGTTCAGTCCAGAAGAGCTATACTTGATTTATGAGTCCAATTCCGGTCTTACTGGCGCTGAGACGGAAACACTTCTTCTCAAACTTTCGCAACCCGGCCACGATACGATAGTGCCAATTGAAATAAACATAAGGCGCAAATCAAGGGTAGTCATCGCAAATACCCAAACTGTTCAGCCTGAATCAATAACCACATTTTGTCTAGACAATGAGCTGGATTTTGCGAAACCTATGGCATGTAGCCGTGCCTTCGATTGTCAAGACAATTATGACGGCACTGGTCAAACTGTGCTGCATCTTTCCTCCTACGATTATCCAGATACCTGTCTTGTTTACTATGCCAGCCGTTTTCCAGGTGTGGATACGGTCTGTGTCAGGATTTGCGACGAATGGGCAGTTTGTGATACATTCAAGGTGCCCTATATCATTGTTGGCGATACACTTTCCATTGCGTCAAAACCTTTTTTCGATGACTTCTCGGCATATAAAGGGCCTTATCCAAGCAGCGATTTTTGGTTGGATAATAGCGTTTACCTAAATTATACATTGGCAAAAGACCCACCATCAGTTGGTTTTGTCACATTTGACGGCTTAGACCGACGGGGTGATGTGTACAATATAGTGACTGGGGTAGGGGATAGGCTCACTTCCAAGGCCATTGATTTGAGTGACTACAACCCCAATAGTGAAGTGTTTTTGCGGTTTTTTCTTGCTCCTAAAGGCTATGGTTTGGAACCCGAAATTACCGACAACATGGTTTTGGAATTCAGAAACGCTAACCGGGATTGGGTGACGGTTGGTACTTATGACGGAACTGGAAATGTGCCAATTGATTCATTCCCACCGTTTTTGTTTTATGCTATAAAAGTGGATGACGCCCAGTTTTTCCACAAGGGTTTTCAATTCCGATTTTCTGCCACTACCTCGCCGGGCGGTACCGTTGATTTATGGCATTTGGACTATGTGGAACTGAGTAAAAATGAAGGCTCGAATGATAATTTTTCTGATGTTGCCTTCACAGAATTGCCCACTTCCATCTTGAAAAATTATACGGCAATGCCGTGGAAGCAGTTTAAAGGACATGTAGATGATGAGACCAAAGACCAGTTGCAATCGCATTTTTACAATCATTTCACGGATGTACATGCAATTGCATCTTCAAGCGTTACCTACAAAGAATTGTCTTCAGGGCAGGACATCGGTAGTTTTTTCACCGTGGTTGAAAGTGGGACAGACAACAACATGGAACCGCATCAGCCAATAACCCGAAATAGGACGATTCCTAATGGAAATTTTTCGCAGATAAAAAATGACCTCGATGGAATACCAGTCGGCGGCACAAAAATTTTAGAGACTACTTTTTCATTCGTGGAGTCCGGTCAAGTACAGCTTTTCGAATCAAATGACACAGTCAAACTCCGCAACGTGTTCTCCAATTATTTTGCCCATGACGATGGCACTGCTGAGTGGTCGATTAACGTGCCTCATGCAGCAGGTGTGGAGCGAGTTGCTACTAAATTTCACGCTAATGAGCAAGATTCGTTGAAAGCTGTTCAAATCATGTTTCCACATGTCATCGGCGATGTGCAAGACCAGTTTTTCAACCTGGAAATTTATTTAGGTTCCTTGGATACTGACCCGGTTTTTGTCCGCTCCTTGCTCAGTCCTTTTTACCCAAACAATGTGTATGATACGCTACAAGGTTTCACCACATACGTGCTGGATGATTTTTCAGGCAATAAAATACCAGTCAACATACCAAAGGATAGCGATTTTTACGTCAGTTTTCAGCAAGCATCTTCGGCTGTTGAAGGCATCCCGATTGGATTTGATATTCAAAATAAATGTGAGTGCAACTCGGTGAACCTGGGTGACGGAAACGGTTGGAAAAATTTCCCCAACAGCATTCAGGGGGCTTTAATGATGCGTCCAGTTTTTGGTGATGCTAAAAATACTAATAGCGCTGCTCATGAAACGGTAAGTGCCGAGTCTTCCCATTTGGTCATTTACCCAAATCCAACAACGGGGCTTGTGAATTTTTCCTTGGAGAAAGCGAACTACGATGACTTCCAACTGACGGTATTCAATAATTTGGGTCAAATCGTCAGCAAGGGGAAATTGGAGAGAAGCTTGAGTTTAAGCAGTTTCAATAATGGCATTTACCACTTTCAATTTTTAAATGAAAAAACAGGAGAGCTGCTCAGTAAGCGCATAATTTTGTCAAAAGATTAATTTTGCAAATATCCTTGCTATAGCAAGGTGTTAATAATGTAGCAAAATATACAAGCTGCTGGTTATCAACTCCTTGTGAATTTAGCTTCAAATTTTTTCTCACTATTTATCTAAAAAAATGGACATCACTGTACAAGAACTTAAACAAAGAATCGACGCCGGAGACAACGATTACATGCTGATTGACGTCCGGGAAACATACGAGCATGAAGAGTTTAATATTGGAGGAAAATTGATTCCGGTAGGAACTATTATGGCTGCAATCCCTGACTTAGCTCCCCACAAAAATGAAGAAATTGTAGTGTATTGCCGCTCCGGAAACCGCTCCGGCATGGCAAAGCAACTATTGGAAGCTTCTGGTTTTACCAATGTGAAAAACCTGCTGGGTGGAATGAATGCTTGGCAAAGTAGCTTAGGTTAACAAAAAAAAGGGTTGCTATTCAGCAACCCTTTTTTATCAGGATTTAATTTTCACATAACTTTTCACGCCATCACCGTTCAGTTTTTTGACGGTTCGCTCTGCATCCGCCATATTCCCAAAGCGGTCCACCAGCACTACTGCATATTTCCCACGGTCAAAAATTTCCACTTGAGCATGGTTGTACCCCAGCTTATTCAGCTTTTTCACTTGCGCATCGGCTAGTGCTTTTTTTGTAAATGAACCAGCCAATACCATGTATTTTCCACTGGAAGCATTTGTTTTTTCGGAGCTATCTGATGCCGAGCTGCCAGAATGAGTTGTAGTGGAAGTACTTGATGGCACTTTTTCTTCGTCATCTTCGGCAGGTGCGTTAGTAGCTGATTGTTCGGTAGTATTAGCGGGCTTGGTAGTGCTCGTTTTGTCGGTGGCAGCTACACCATTGGAATCGACATTCTGGTCAATTTCGTAATCATACACGCTGTCATCCTCCGTTTCCACCGAGTCTGAGGCGATTTCAGTATTGTCTTTTGGCTTTTCCGCGTTGAAAACATTGGTCATTTTATAAACCAAAAAAGCAATGGCAAGAATGCAAATGCCAACGATAGCGACGGTAACATAATCAAGTCTAGACATGGTATCAGATCTTAGGTTTTGATAATCAATAAGTTACGAAAAGCCGGAGCAGTTACTTTTTACTAAAAAAAGCACCAACTACCGAGGTAAAATTAGTTTGAAATCTTGGAAACAGCAAACTCCCTGTACTGCTTACCTTCGCAGCTGCACTTTTTTCTTACAGAATCAATCATTAGCTTAAAATGAACCTCAAAATCATATCCGCAGGTGCTGGTTCGGGCAAAACTTACCGCTTGACCCAAGAATTGGTAGGACTTTTGGCGTCTGGAAAGGTACGGGCGAGTGGCATCATCGTCACTACTTTCACCAACAAGGCAGCAGCGGAATTACATGAGCGGGTTAGAGTGCGGTTGCTTGAGGAAGGGCTCACGCAAGCAGCCAATGAGCTATCGAATGCCCTGATTGGCACAGTCCACGGGCTCGGGGTTAAACTTCTCAAACGCTTTGCTTACGAAGCTGGTGTCTCCCCAAAAGTGGAAATCATTGCTGATGAAGACCAGCAAATGCTATTTAATCAATCGCTTTCAATGGTACTGACCAGTGAAAGGGTGGAGGAAATGGAGCGGCTGTCTGACCGTCTAGGGCTTACGAAATCTGATTTTGGCAAAACGGATTGGCGGAAATTATTGAAGGATTTGGCGGAAGTGGTTCGTGCCAATGACTTCTCAGAACATGTTCTGGAAAACAGCAAACAGCGCTCTTTTGAGTCCTTCGTACGTTTTCTTGATCCATTGATTGACCGGCCCACCGACACTTGGAATGAGCTTTTGGAGGAACAAATAGATGCAGCAATTTCAAGGCTTGAAAACAATGGCGATACTACCAAAGTCACCTCAGATGGAGTGAAATCCTTGCGTGAAATAAAGGCTGAGCTTCGTTTGCGAGGCGAATTGAATTGGCATGTTTGGGCAAAAATTGCGAAGACAAAAGTAGGGGCAAAAAGCCGAGATGACCTATCTGAATTAGTAGAGTTTTCAAATACTCACCTTGGCCATGCTGCGCTTCATGATGATGTTAAGTCGTTCATTTTCAATGTGTTCGACCTTGCGGCTGCTGCGATGAGCGAGTTTGAACAGTTTAAAAAAAGCCGTGGCCTCATTGACTACAACGACATGGAAAGCTATGTAAAAAGCCTTCTTGATGACCCTACTGTCCAAGAGGTGTTGACCGAAGAACTTGATTTGCTATTGGTGGATGAGTTTCAGGATACGAACCCACTCCAGCTTGAAATTTTCCTAAAATTATCCCGTTTTGCTCGGCATTCGATTTGGGTAGGCGACCCTAAACAAAGCATTTATGGATTCCGGGGTGCTGACCCCACACTGATGCAAGCCATTATCGAAAGTCAAGGTGGGCTGCAACCGGAAAATATTTTGGCGCATTCATGGCGATCAAGGGAGGACATAGTTTTTGCAACGAATGCCATTTTCACCAAAGCATTTGCCGACCTCCCTACAGAACAAGTAGCATTAAACCCGAAACGCCTGAAGCTCGCAACTACTGATTCTGCCAATAAACAAGACGAACCTGCCGCAATGGGTAATGCCCTAATGCACTGGCATTTCAACTACGATGGTGAAGGTAGAAAACCAGGGAAAGATTGGCTTCACAGCTGTATTGCCGAGACACTTCGGGTGAATTTAGAGCGGGGCATTACGGTGTTGCCGAAGGGTGAGAAAAACTACCGAAATGCCCTACCGGGGGATGTGGCGATTCTTTGTCGCTCAAATAACGATTGCAAGGATGTTGCTGGTGCTTTGCACCGCGCAGGATTGAGGGCTGCCATTTCCAGAGCAGGCCTGATGTCAACTGCGGAGGCAAGACTGGTATTGGCCTGCCTAAAATTCATCCTAAACAAATACGATTCATTGTCAATTGCAGAAATTTTGCTACTCGCTGCCCGACTGGAGCTGCACGAAATTGTTGAGGATAGATTGAATTACTTGGAAGTTTTAACGGAAAATCGGCCTGAACACAAATGGGGTGAACAGTACGAATTTGTACAAAAATTGAATGGATTGAGGCCTCAGGTCGCCGAACTTTCAGGTTCTGAAATCTTGAGTTTGTTGTTGGAAGAGTTAGACCTCCGTAGAATTATCGTTGCTTGGGGCAATGTTGAACAGCGGCTTTCCAATGTGGAAATGCTTGTTCAGTTTTCGTTGAAATATGAGCAAGCATGTAATCGGCTTCATACAGCGGCTTCGCTGGGTGGTTTTTTGTTGTGGGTCAATGATTTGGCGCAAAATGAAACTGACCTACAGGGTTCAGGTGAAAACCCACTTTCGGTAAATGTTTTGACCTATCATCGGAGCAAGGGTTTGGAATACCCCATAGTGATTTGCCACAACTTGGAACAAACACTTCGGGAGGATGTTTGGGGGATTACACTTGTTCCAGAAACTGATCAAGTAGATTTCGAAAATTTGTTGGGTAATCGTTGGGTCCGGCTTTGGGTGAATCCATACGCTGATCAGTTTAGGAGTACCATCTTGGAAGAACGCATGGCTGATTCACCTGAAAAGTCACAAAAAAGAATAGCAGCTCAAGCGGAGGATAACCGATTGATGTACGTGGGCTTGACACGTGCTCGTGATTATCTTGTATTTCCAACCCGAGAAAAGCAGCCAATTTGGCTCAATCGAGTTTGCAACAATGGGCAAGAAGAACAGCCCTCTCTTGACGCAAATTCTGATGAAAGCTATTGGGAATGGAATGGAAAAAATTTGCCAAAAACTACAGAAGTGACCTATTTCCCCAATGATTTTCAGCGCTCATTACTTGAAGAAATTGCTTACTCGCAATTATCAGAACGGCATGGGCGGGATAATTTTTCACCATTGGTTGCTAATGTGGTGGATGATGTAAATTTCAGTAGCAATATCATTATTGATGGTACCAATAGTATTTTCAGCCCATTTCAGATTTCCGAGATTCCCGAAAGACAGCAGGTGGCGACGGCATTTCAACAGTTTTTATTGACTAGTTTTCAAAATAGGCCTGATACTGAATTCAAATCCTTAGCTGAGGGGATATGCAATCGATATGAAATACATGATTTGATAGATTCTTCCATTTTTATTGATAAATCAGCTTTGTTGAAAACTTGGATCAATGCTCAATTTTCGCCTTTGAAGACCTTGCCTAGCTATCCCGTTCAGACTTTTTTAAATGGTCGGTTATTTGAAAATAACATTGATGTATTATTGGAAACAAAAGATGGCCCTGTGATGATGGTATTGAGCAAATTTGTAGGCGATAGTAAGAATAGGCAGAGGCATTTGAAGAATAACGGGCCAATTTTAGATGCGACAAGACGGGTATTGCAAGAACATTTCAAAATACAACATGTAAAAGTTGTAGTTGTTTTTGTACTATTTGGAGAGGTTTATGATTTTAGTTTCCCAAAATAAAAGAGGCGAAGTTTTTATACCCCGCCTCTTTTTTCTTTCGTGATTATGGCTTCGTTGTTTGAATTCTAATTTAATTGCTTGGTAGTGCGATTTTCTCGGATGCAAATATCGCTTTGTACTCAGCACCTTTTGACTCTTCAGCCTCTGTAGTTTTTTGACTTGCAAAGATTGCTTCATTTGCTACACCTTCAGTGCTGATATTCATACCATAATTATAAACCAGTGTTTCAGAGTGACCAAAATCAATGACACCAAGGTCATTACCAGGATTTGAGCCGTAGGTATTTGGCGCTGCAAAAGGGTCATTGTTATTGTCTATTAAACTAATTTCAGCGCTTGCGTCTTCTGGTATGAATGTGAAAAGAAGTGTTTCTCTGCCAGCAAAATATTTTATGCGTGGCTCATCAGATACAAAACCAAAAGAAATATAAGCTTTGTTTGGTGCTTCCATAGGGCTGTCTACCCTTGCATTTTCAACCCATGAGCCACCAAAGTTTTCAAGTCCAAAGTAAGTGAAACTTGATGGAACGACGATTGTAACTTGACCAGAGCCAGTATTTGATTTTTTCGTAGGATTGATTGAATTTCCTGGGACCACATATACCCCCCATGTTGTTTTGTCTTCCATCAACTTCAATTTGAAGTTCAAATCTGCAATTGCGTTTTCCATTTGAGCAGCAAGTTGGAAGCAAAGAAGAATTGCAATACTGGTGATGAAGGTGCGAAAAGTGGTCATTGTTCTTTTATTTTTGCTTGATGTAACTTTTTCGTTTCGATGGTACAAATATGCCTATGTCATTAAGCAGTTTTAAGTCAATTTTTGTAAAACTGTGACATTGATTATTTAATATTATTATAATAAAACTACGCTTTAGGATTCAAAGTCCTTATATTTTTGGATAAAAATTAATAGAAGTAGTCAGATGATGTGACAAAGGCAGTATGAAGAAAAGAAGAGTTATTTTTTACGCTAAGTACTTTGCAAATCTTCTAATAAATCGAAGAGATGACTATTTTAATTTGTAAAAAAAGCGAAAAATCTTTTTTTATCCATTTTTAAGTCAGCTTGACTAACAATATTCAATGATACAAAGAATTCAATCCATTTTTTTGCTGCTTGCGGCAGCTTCTGGTTTCGGGGTAATGGCATTACCATTTGCATCTACAAACGAAGCCGTTCAGTCATCGTCTTTATTTTCAGACAAGGTTTATACAACCACTGACAATATCGGCTTACTCGTTCTTTTTGCTGTGGCTGGAGCATTATCTGTGGCGGCAATTTTTCTTTACAACAACAGGCAACTTCAGCTTAGAATTGGTAGGATTGCTTTAATAGCTGATATTTTAGGAATTGTACTTGCAGTGATTTTATTCTGGCAGGATCTATCAAATATCAGTAGTAGTGCTGTGAATGATGGAGTGGGAGGATATTTGCCCTTTACTTTCTTAATTTTCTCAGTATTAGCTCTAAGAGCCATAAAAAAGGATGAGGCTTTAGTGAGGTCGGCTGATAGGTTAAGATGACAAGTAAAAATCTTAAATAAAAAGAGGTCGTCAATTGCAAATAGCATTAACGACCTCTTCATCAGTCTGAACTTAAAAATTATTCAGGTTTCTTATTAGCTCCACGCCTAGCAGCGTAGTTCACTTTAAGCTGTCCTATTTTACGAAGCTTTGTCTTAACGTCTTGCACAATTCCCATGGTGATATCTCCATCAACACGTAGAGAGGATGTAATCCTAGCCCGAAGTGCCGGTTGTACCGTTTGCTTATGATTTTCAACAAACAGTGGAATATCATCCACTGTTTTGAAGGAATCATCTAGCTGAATACGTGGGGCAGTTCCATATATTGCTTGATACTGCTGCATTGGCCGACCAATGTAGATATAATGAACCAAAGTTTTTTGTTCAAGTTTCTCCAATTCGGTAGCGTTTGGAACTGTCACCTTGACTTTAAGATCCGTCTCCCTCATTTTAGTAATTACCATGAAGAAGAAAAGCAAAATGAAAACGATATCTGGAAGGGACGCCGTGGATATTGTAGGTGCGGTATCCCCACGTTTTTTTTGAAATTTACTCATAACGTTAAAGTTTAAAAGGCTTAGAAGTTGATGTTTACAACAATCTATTTAGACTCTTCGCCATAAGATGTGGCTTCGGCTTCTGAAAGTACAAAAGGAATTTTAGCCTTAATCTTGTCTTTCTTAGCCTTTGGCAAATCATCGGAATAATGCTCACCAAATTGAGTCATGCTTTCCTCTTCCCAAAGTTCGTTATAAGCTGCCTTCAACTCATTGTAAACTTCAATGTAAACACCATATTTAGTGCCTCGGTCATTTTTCAAGGAAATGATTGCGGCATTTGGAAACTCAGCAAGGTCTGCCTTTTTGGAAGGATTCATGATGAATTCCTTTGCACGTTCCCGCAATTCTTCAACCTTGGCAGGTTCACCCCTAACCAATAATTGGTTTTGGGCATTTACCAAAACTGAAAAAACATTTCGCTGATTAATCTGAATATTTTCAGGTGGTTCTTCCGACCATTCTGGTAAGCGGACGGTGATTCCACGCTCCACATCAATGGTAGTTGTAACCAGAAAGAATACCAGCAATAGGAAGGCAATGTCAGCCATCGAACTGGCATTAATTTCTGCAGCTGGTCTGCTTTTTTTATTAGCCATGATGGTTATTGATTTTTAAAGTAGCCCCAGATTTCCATCAAAATAACAATAACAACTAACCCAACCAGCATCAAAAGTGAAAGCTGAATGCCACCGCTGATGACTTTGAAGGTAGAATCAGTAACTTTGAAATTTTCGACAGTTGTAGCTAATGACCCAGTAATATCGGTACTGGTGACTGCGAAAAATATCGCAAACAAAACTGCTATAATCCCAAAAGCAATCAAGCCTTTTTTTGCAGCTTTTGGATTTGTGGCAATCTGAAGTAAGCTTAATATCAAAGTAACCACAATGGCAAGGATTAGCAGTCCTATCGCAACATAAATCCCAGTTTTGAAAATAGCGCCTTCAGGTGAGAAGGCTTGTCTTTCAGTTGGAATTTCAGAAAAAGCGGACAATCCTGACATGATTGGAATTACCGATATGGCAAACAATACCACGACGGCCAAGAATGCCACGGCAACACCTTTTCTGGATAGAAAATTATATGCAGACATATTTAATTTTTTTTATCTTTTGAAAATGTTGTTGGCAAACAGCAAGTCAACCAAAGTAACAGAAGATTCTTCCATTTTGCTTGTGATTCCGTCAATTTTAGACACGGAATAGTTGTAGAAAATCTGCATGATAATGGCCACGATAAGACCAAATACAGTCGTCAACAAGGCTACTTTGATACCACCTGCCACAATGGTTGGAGAGATATCACCTACCTGCTCGATGCGGTCGAAGGCTTCAACCATCCCGATTACTGTACCCAAGAACCCAAGCATTGGTGCAAGGGCAATCACAAGAGAAATCCAAATAAGGCCTTTTTCAAGTAGACCCATTTGAACACTACCATAAGATACAATAGCTTTTTCAACAGCATCTGGACCATAAGCGACGTTGCGCAAGCCTTCGTAAAGTACGCTGGCAGCCGGACCTTGCGTAGAACGGCAAACTTCCATGGCACCCTTTACGTCACCGTTTTTCAAGTTGTTATCAACTTTGGTTAGAAGTTTCTCTGTATTAACAGAAGCTAGGTTTAAGGTAATTACCCGCTCAATGCAAAGTCCCAAGCCCAGAATCAAACAAAAAAGGATAGGAAGCATAAAGCCCCAACCACCTTGAATGAACTTTTCTTTAAGCATTTGAACACCAGAGGCAGCTTCTACCGGTGCAGCTGGAGCAGCTTCTTCTTCGGCAGGCGTAGTAATGGTTTGCTGAGCTGCTGTGTCAGTGGCTTGAGCACTGGTATCGGCGGCAGGGTCTTGGGCGCTAACAAAGTTAGTAGTGAAAGTCACCAGGCCAAAGACAAGCAAAAGAGCTAATAATTTGCGCATAGTCGTAAGATTTTACGTTTAAAATTAGTTAATCGTTACTTGAAGTTTATTGATGGGAAAATTCCCAAATTTTGATTTTAACCCTGTTGTTTTTTTCCCTCCAGAATCTAAAACCAGCGGAGAGAGAGGGATTCGAACCCTCGATACCCTTTTGGAGTATACACACTTTCCAGGCGTGCGCCTTCGACCACTCGGCCATCTCTCCGTGTGCTATTGTCTAGTAGAAATACCTACTATTTTAAGACGCCGCAAAAATTGTAAAAAGAAATAACAATTCAAAAATTTTTAAAAGCGGACATTTCTTCAAATAAAAATTTGGGACTGGATAGGGCTAAGCAAGTTTTGCTTAATAATACAAAAGATGGGGCAAGTTTAAGAAAGAGTTGTGTAAGGCCAAGTTATTTTTTGAAAAATATTTTTTGAATTCATTGTAGTGACCTTCGCAACTTCTTCTAAATCAACAGATTTGATGCTCGCTACCTTCTCCGCAACCAGCCTAATAAAAGCACTTTCGTTCCTTTTACCGCGATATGGCACCGGAGCTAAATAGGGTGAATCCGTTTCCAGCACCAACCACTCCAATGGGATGTCACTGACAATTTTATCCAAGCCAGCATTTTTAAAGGTCACAACTCCGCCTATTCCCAGATGAAAGCCTAATGAGAATGCAGTTTCTGCTTGTTCGGCGGTTCCCGTGAAGCAATGCAGTATTCCTCTCAGTTTTTCGTGTTTTTCATCTTTTAAGATATCCAATATCAATTCGGTGGACTCCCTGGAATGGATTACAATGGGGACATCAAAATTTTTTGCCCAATTTATCTGGGTTCTGAAAGCATCAATTTGAATATCCAGCGTAGATTTTTCCCAGTAAAGGTCAATCCCGATTTCTCCGATTGCGCAAAATGGTCGCTTGTCCAGCCAATTTTTAACTATCTCAAGTTCAACTGTGTAGTCTTCCTTCACAGAACATGGGTGTAACCCCATCATTGCATGAACCTGACCTGGATACGCTTCTTCCATTTTCAACATGCTCTCAATGACCCTACTATCAATTGCTGGAAGGTAAAACTCGTTGACCCCAACTGCCATGGCTCTTTCCATTATTGCTGTCCGATCGGTGTCAAACTCTGGGAGATAAAGATGGGTGTGTGTGTCAACAAGGATGATTTCAGTAGGTTTTGTCATTTCTCTGATAAATTGAAGATTATAAGCGATTTTTGATTGGCAAAAATTCAATATAATTGCATGGAATTTCAAAAACCGAAACTTGGAGCGATTTGTTTTTCAAAACAAAACACGGACAAAATGTAAAAATAACGCCAGAGACAATATATTTGCGACTTAATTATTCCCCCCTGCACACGTTTTGATGCAACTCGTCTGTCTTGCTCATCCAATTTCGGCCTAGAAAAAAAGGCACTTAAGAACACCTACATTAACATAATGGTTAGCCCATAACAGATATTTCAGGTTTACTACACCCTGAAGTTTCTAATTATTTTTTTGCAAAAAAAAACAGGATTGGCAAATTGAACAACACACTTTGGTCTAGAGAAAACTCACCACAACCATTTCTACACAAATAAGATAAGCCTAAGAAGTGGCTTTTGAAAACTAACCGGAGGCATCACGTTAATCCCGAATTAGACATCATGCAATAGCAGTCATGTAAACAACCTCCAATTATGGAAAAAAACATTGAACACACTGAGCAAACACAGAACAAACACATGAACCCATCCTTTTCCTTTTTTTCAAATGTCACCATTTTGGTAGCATCATTTTGCCTATTTGGACAAGTGTCAATGGCAGAAGGCAATAGCGCTAACAACCTCATGAATTGGTTGAAGCCATGGGCTGTAAACGCAGGCCCAGACGTTTCTATTTGTCAAGGTGATTCGACTCAACTGCAGGCTAGCGGGGCAAATACCTACACCTGGGCACCATCCACAGGTCTAAGTTGCACTGATTGTCCTAACCCCGTAGCCTCACCAAGTACCACCACTACGTATTTTGTGACAGGCGATGACGGAACTATGGATGAGGTAGTTGTTAAGGTTTTGTCCCCACCAGTCATTTTGAATATAGTTGCAAATAACCCCACCGATTGCAATTTGCCCAATGGCTCAATAGCCATAACTATGCTTGGGGTAGATCCTTATGAATTTAGTATTGATGGTGGGAATATCTGGCAAATCAATGGAATTTTTACTGCCTTGACACCTGGTTCATACTCGGTAAAAGTGAGGAGCGCAAACGGTATTTGCGAAATTAGTGGAGGGGAATTTACCCTAGTTGCTCCCCCAGTACCCCACATATTAAATGTTTTGGCAAACGACCCTACCTTTTGCGATGTGCCCAATGGATCCATCGTAATTTCAGCGACGGGAGGAATAAGCCCTTTACAATATAGTATTGACAATGGGCAGACATGGCAAAACCAAAATACGTTTCAGTTATTGACATCGGGCAACTACCAAATAAAAGTTCGGAATGCAACGGGAAGTTGTGTCGTAAGCGGTGGTACGGTCACGCTAAGTGGCTCCCCCGATGAGGCAATTATTGACGACATTTTCATAGCTAATCCAACGAATTGTGATGAATTAGATGGACTGATTACAATAATCGTTTCCAACAGTGGAGGCCAGTTCGAATACAGTAACAATGGTGGTATTGATTACCAACCCGGCAACAGTTTCACTGGGCTCGACGAAGGTGTTTACCATATTCTTGTGCGCAGAACAGACGGAACCTGCACCAAAAGTGGTGGTTACGTTACACTCACTAGCCCAAATCGACCAACCATCTACGGTGTTTCTGCGGTGAATCCTTTGGGTTGTGGCAACCAAACCGGCAATATTACGATTCTGGCATTTGGCCCTAGCACTTTGGAGTTTAGCGTTGACGGTGGACAACTCTGGTTCAGTTCCAATATTTTCCCCAACTTGCCTGCTGGCACTTATTCGATAGCGGTACAAAATAGCGGTGGTTCATGCTTCACCACTGGTGGCACCGTCACTTTGACTGACCCAGGCCCACCAGTCATTTCAAGCGTAAATTCTACCAGCCCAACATCCTGCGGTTTGGCCGATGGAACGATAAGCATTTCAGCTACTGGCAACGCACAACTTGAATATAGCATCGATAATGGTGTGTCTTGGCAGTCGTCTGCTAATTTCGATAACCTTTCTGAGGGCGATTACCAAATTCAAGTTCGCTACGTTGGTGGTGGATGCCCCATCAGTTATGCTTCAAACCCTGTGGTTTTAGATTCCCCAGGAGTTGCCCCCGTCATTAGTGCCATTAACTTACTTCAACCCTCAGACTGTGGCGTGACAGATGGAACGATTACCATTCTGGCAAGTGGAAGTGGCCCACTTTCTTATAGCATTAATGGAGGGGCAAGTTTTCAAACATTCAATGTTTTCAATAACTTAGGCGCTGGGGATTACCAAATTGTTGTGAAATTGACAAATGGAGATTGTAGCACCAGTGGCAATGCAGCTCTTTTTTACAGCGGCTGTGCAGACACGCTTCAGGTGAACATAATTGCGAACGTGAGTACCAATTACTGTATTGACCCTTCTGTGTTCAACAATCTTGGAAACATAACGAGTGCAAGTATCTGCAACCCCGGCAACGCACTGACTGTGGAAGCGACCTCCATCAATCAGAACTGCCTGACATTGGTGCCTGCTACAGGGTATTTAGGGGCATCACCTGATTTGATTTGCGCTATTCATTGTTTCAATAACAGCCAAACAATTTGTGATACAACTTATCTTCAGGTAACAGTTCAGGATTTGGCTAACTGCAATCCGATATTCAATGAAGATACCGTTACATTGAATTATGTTGGAAACCCGACGGAGTATTGTGTGCCAATTCCGCTGACAGAATTGCTTGGCTTCGACTTGTACTTGAATGGTAATCCATTGGTTAATCCATTTGCCTGCGATTTGGAACCTACCGTAGCTTATTCATACACTTTTTTGCCGGGTGCTGGTTTTAGCGGTCCCTACTCATTGGATGCTTGGGCTGTGAATGGTAATTCCTACAATGGTAGTTTCAACGATGCCAACGAGCTTTTGGCGCTGATGCAAGCATTTGACCCGGCTGGGAACTGGCAAATCAACACAACGCTTGGTCTAATTTACGGGGGCAACCCCAACGCAAACTATGATGACATGATGGTGACCCATACACCTAGCGGGTCACATACGACGCTGAATCCTAATACCACTTTTCTGCCTACGGGTTTTACAGTGCCACTCAGTGACCCAGGTATTTCTGTCCTGGAGGTGCAAGACCCAATTACTGGCTGTGGAGACACCCTCTACATTAATGCGGTATTGAATCCAATTACAACGGATACGGTTTATTTAACGACCAATGTAAATACAATCACAGCAACTACCTGCCTTGATGGCAGCGAATTGCCAGGCGGTGTAATCGTAAATGTTGGTTATTGTGAGGGCCCAAGCAATGGCGTAGCCCCACTGGCATCGCCTGAATGTGTCTTCTACATCCCGAATCTAAACTTTGCCGGCCAAGATGAATTTTGCATGGTGTTTTGCGACGGAGGCTTCCCACAGATTTGTGATACTACCTATTTTATTGTAAATGTTTTGCCTGAGAACGATACAGTTTATCTGACCATTCCCGCAGGGGAAACTTCAATCGATACCTGCCTTGATAATTTTGTCATTGAGTTGCCTGGGAATATTACCTCTGCTGATTTTTGCAGTATCAACACGGCTGAAATCAACGGGACGGTAACTGACAACTGTTTGGTTTTCAATGAGAACGGAACCTTTTTCGGAACAACGACCGTCTGTGTGAACTTTTGCAGTGGCGGCGTTTGCGATGAAAATACAATTATTCTGACCATCGTCCCCCCTGTCGTTTGCGACGATATTTTTACTCAAAATAACCTCAGCATCACGACACCTACGCCAGACAATTCCTTCTGCATACCGATTCCATTGGGAGAAATTGTGAATTACGATGTCACTGTGGATGGTGTTTCTGTTCCTCAAAATTTCACGCCTTGCGGTTTTGACAATTTAACGGTTTACAGCTACGCAACTTTGTCTGCTGGGCCATACACGGTAAATTCCTGGACGGCAAACGGCACCTTGTATTCGGGTACAGTCGCCAATATTGCAGCGCTTGTTGCCCAGATGAACGTCTGGGACCCAACTGGAGATTGGGTGCTCAATGCAGCGACCCAAACGATTCAAGGTGGACAGGGTGGAACCTACAGTGACCTCGTCATCACACCATCTGGTGGTGCTCCGCAAACTTTGATGGCCAGTCTCGTCCAATTTCCGCTTGGTTCACAAATGATAATTTCAGGCTATGGGGCTCACGAAATTATTGTGACGGGAAACAACGGCTGTACGGATACGGTGCAAGTGACTTACACGCAGCATATTTTGTCAAAGGATACGCTAGTTTTTAACACCCCACCCAATACCCCCATCTTTCAAATTTGTGGAAACACAGATGATTTGCTTGGGAACTTGTTCAGCACCAGTTTTTGCAATGTGCCGAACAATGGAGGCTTTGTGCCTTCAAGTGCAACCTGTTACACCTACACACCCAATACCGGCTTTGTTGGTACGGACACAGCCTGCGTGGTTTTTTGCGACGATAATATCCCGACCGTTTGCGACACCTTTGTTTTTGTGATAAATGTTCAACCATTGACGGACACCGTCTTTGTTGATGCACCGGGAACAATGCCGTTTGACACCTGCTTGAGTTCACAGATTTTGCAATTTCCTGGTGTTTTGACTTCGTCAAGTATTTGCGGTGCAAATCCGAACGAGGTAGCGCTGACACTGTCAGGAAACTGCATCACGGTTGACCTTGATGATAACTTCACAGGAACGACGACTGCTTGTGTGGTGCATTGTGACGATTCGACACCGCAAATTTGCGATACAACCTTTCTCGTCGTCAGTTTCAATGGCGCTCCGCAACCTTGCCCAGAAATTTTCAACCCGAATGATATTTTTACTTCGCTCCAAAATGGAGTAGGGGAGGTTTGCTTGCCACTGACACCAGCGCAAATCATTGATTATCAAATTACATTAGACGGCCAGCCTTATGCTGGCTCATTAGCACCTTGCAATATTGACCAAGTGTATATTTATTTTTTCGGACAAGTATTTGGGCAAGGCGCTAACGGACCATATTCAGTAAGTTGGCAAGCAAATGGTCAAAATTTTACAAGTGTGGTACAAAATATGCAGGAGTTGGTGGATCAGATGAACGTCTGGGATTTTGCTGGAAACTGGAACATTGAACAAGCTACCTTTTCAATCATCAGCACCAATGACAACGGCGTGTACGGAAACCTCATCATTACGCATATTGCAACTGGCATTTTAAGCACACTAGCTCCTGACCTGAACAGTGTTCCTTTAGGCACCGCTGTGCAGATTGACGGGGCAGGCCAACACACACTTATCGTCGAAAGTCAAGTGGACGGTTGTTCGGATACCTTGACAATCAACGCTTTGAACGACGTCAACACCCTCGACATTTTTACGGTAGAGGATGTGCCAAGCGATGTAGCGTGTATCGACACGAGCGGGCTCCCCGGGAATTTTGTCAGCATGGTGGTTTGTCAAGCTCCGCAAAATGGGACTATCAACATCGTGGGCAACTGTTTTACCTTTAATCCAAATCCTGGATTTGTTGGTACAAACTCAGGTTGCGTTGCCGTATGCGATAATCTTGGCAACTGCGATACCACACTCCTAAACATCACCGTCGATCCGCTTTGTAGCCTTTTTGATATTTTCCCAAGTACCACACAGGACTTCCAAGTGGTTGATTGCTCTGATATTGCAGGTGTTTGCACCCCTATTTTGTTGGACTCAATTGGCAACTATGGTGTGCTGGACAATGGCTTTCCTTATGTTGGCGGCTTTGTGGTCTGCAATGGGCAATTCACTCAGCTTGCGCTCGATACGGGCTATCATGAATTGGTTTTTGTGCAGTTCAGTTCGGGCTGTCAGGACACTTTGTTTGCCAATGTGACCTGTTCGGTAAACAATGGTTGCGGCATTTCTGCACTTTCCCCGCTGACAATTGGAGTGGGTGATTGCTCTGAGACCACCCAGTTTTGTGTTTCTGTTTCGGTTCTTGACCTTCCGAATTTTCAAATATCAGACAATGGCTCCGCATTCGGAGGTACCATTGGGATTTGCGATTTGAATGGCACGACCGTGGGCATGACCTTGGACACTGGGTTGCACTTGCTGATTTTGGCGGATACAGTGAAGGGCTGTGCAGATACCTTTTCTGTCAATGTGCTTTGTACCATTATCGAAGATACAACAGTGGATACAACGGTGCAGCAGGGCGACTCCATCGTGCTCTGTCTTGAAGATTACGGATATTTGGCGGCAACAATTGACAGTGTGACAGCGGTTTGCGATGCAAATGGCAATTCCAGTTATAGCATTGACACATCTACTTGGTGCATCACTTTTTTTGGTGACACCATTGGCCTTGACACCACATGTTTTCAAGTCTTTGTAGGGGATACAAGTGCTATTTTTACTGTAAATATTGAAGTGACGACATCCTGTCCGGTTTTTATTCCCGGAGGGATTTTGGCTACGGGTATTCCTTGTGGTATCGACACTGGACTTATTTGTTTACCGATACCACCCTTGGAGTTGATAAATAAAACGCTTCAATTGGATGGCCAGCCTTACACGGGACCAATTACTCCTTGTGGAATTGATAGCGTGATGGTGCTGAACTATAACGCATTGCCTAGTCTTGGACTACTTGGCCCGTACATCATTCAATCATGGAGTATCAATGGAAGTCAATTCACGGGTGTTTTCAATACTATTCAAGAACTAGCTGCTTTGATGAACCAATGGGACCCAACCGGGAACTGGGTGGTTGTTATTGATGCAAATAATAACCTCAACCTAATTCAAGGCGGAAATCAGTCCAACACTTATGGTGGGATGAGCATTGAACAGCAGTTGACAGGTATTCAAGTTACGCTTGGAATTAACACGGTCACAGTGCCAACTGGAGTAGCCATTGAAGTACCTTTAGGTGGCTACCAATTGACGATAACGGACACGGTGACCTTGTGCAGTGAAACTGTAATGGTGGAGTTGGTTTGCATCAACTCCGAGGTGGTAACCAACAACATTTTGGTCGGTCAGCAGGATACTTTCTGCCTTGACCTGTCAGAGTTAGTGGGGAGCGTATCCAGCGTTCAGAATATTTGCCCCGGCACAAATGGTGAAATAGTCAACTTTACGATTGACACAAGCAGTGTTTGTGTGATTTACGAAGGCAATGAACCTGGTTTTGATTCTGCTTGTGTGATTGTTTGCGATGATGCCGGACTCTGTGACACTACCTATTTTTACATCACCGTTGACATCACCACAGATTCCTTGCCTATAGCAGTGGATGACCTCGACAATTTGACCAATGAAGGGGAGGTGGCAAACATTAATGTTTTGTCCAATGATACTGTGCAGTTTTTGCAGTTGCCAATTATCATTGTGACGCAACCGGCCCACGGCGAAGCTGAGCCTTTGCCAAATGGGACTATTAATTACGCCCCAGATGCTGGCTATTGTGATGAAGATGTGCCGGATAGCTTTACCTATGCCATTTGCAATCCAAATGGTTGTGATACGGCCACGGTTTATGTGATGGTGCTATGTTCCGATCTACAAATTTTTGAGGCTTTTTCGCCGAATGGTGACAACAAGAACGAGACTTTCAAAATCAATGGATTGCAAAATTGGCCAAACCACCACCTTGTCATCTACAACCGATGGGGCAATTTGGTGTACGAAGCCACCAATTATCAAAGTGATTGGGAGGGCACCTGGAACAATAAGAAATTGCCCGATGGCACCTATTTCTATATCTTGGAATTGGGTAACGGAGGTGACACTAAACGAGGTTATGTTGTGATTTTGCGATAAGGAAACAAAATTAAGGTGATAAAAGCCGGGCCACTGAAATAGGTAGCCCGGCTTTTTTGTATTGGAGTTGTTGGTTTTATCATTCAATCCTGAGGTTAGTAATATTGGAATGGTTTTGGCTTTGCTTGCGAATGCTTAAAAGTCTTATTTTTTGTGTAATGGTCAATATGGTTAATTTTTTTTGTAACTAATTGATTTGTAACAAATTATATGTACTTCGGTGAGTCCCCTCCTCATTTGAGTTCCTCCCTTCTTAATGTGATTTTAAAACTGGCTTCAATATTCTTTTGCCAGATCGATTTTTTAGCCCAAGAGGAACAAACACAATAAAATGAGTATAAACAAACACAAGCACGTCTGCGTAGCCATTTTCTTTGCATTCTTCGCAATCGGCGTTTTGGCTAGCCCATTTCATTTTGCTGAAACAGTTTTTATTAAGCTAAAAACCAAAGTCAATACTTGCGGTAACTTGCATGGCGTAGATAACTTTTTTTTGATGCCACCGCCTCCAACAGGTAGTATTTCGGTACAAATAAATGCTGGCAGTGATGATGCTGAGCAAAACCTAGCCACCAATAGCGTGGTCACCGGCAGTAACGACCTTGAATTAGTGTACGACTTAGTAGGGCAATCGGTGGGTATGCGATTTAACGGTATCTCGATACCTAAAAATGCAGCCATTACTAATGCTTACATTGAATTCTATAATAAAACGGCGCTTTCATCTTCCGTTACGTTGACAATAAACGGTGAAGCGAGCGATAACCCTAGTACTTTCACTACTGCCTACAATAACATTACTGGAAGAGCAAAAACTGCAGCGAGTGCCAGTTGGACGCCCGGAAACTGGGCCACAGTGAATGCAGCTTACCAAACCTCCGACATTTCAAATATTGTTCAGGAAATCGTAAACCGCTCCGGCTGGGCAAGTGGCAATAGCATGGTGATGTTGATAAATACTACATCTACCAACTTTAGAAGGGCTTACTCGTACGAAGCGGGCGCCTCAAAAGCACCAAGGCTGGTGGTAAACTATACGCTTGTTGAAGTCTGTGGGAATGGGATTGATGATGATGGGGATGGTCTGATTGATGGTGCAGACTTGGACTGCGGTACTTTTTGCCCGACGGGTGGCCTTAGCTTGGAAAGATGGTTAAATATTGGGGGTGGATCGGCAGTCACAGATTTGACAAGCAATGCAAATTACCCCAATAACCCGAGTGAAACGGCTACCCTCACGAGCTTTGATGGGCCGGATAACTATGCTGACAATTACGGAACTAGGGTCAGGGGGTATGTAACTCCTTCTGAGACAGGTGTTTATAGTTTTAATTTGACTTCTGACGATGGAGGAGAGCTGTACCTAAGCACGGATACCAACCCTGCGAACAAAGTATTGATTGCCTCCGTCGTAGGCTACACGGGTACAACCGAATACACCAAATTTTCTTCCCAAACTTCCTCAAATTTAACATTGGTGGCTGGACAAAACTACTACGTGGAGCTACTTCACAAGGATGGCAATGGCGGCGACCATTTTCAGGTTTATTGGAAAACACCTTCCAATAGTTCATGGGCAATCGTCCCAGGAGCCAATCTCCGGCCTTTCGGATGCAGCGAAATCTGCGGAAACGGAATAGACGACGATGGCGACGGGTTGGTGGATGGTGCTGATAGTGATTGTGGTTCATTTTGCAGCACTGGCAAAATTAACTTGGAGCGCTGGCTATCAATTGGTGGCACGGCTGTCACAGATTTGACTGGCAATGCCAATTACCCCAATACACCTAGCGAGTCAACAATGCTCACCAGTTTTGATGGCCCTGATGACTATGGTGATAATTTTGGTCAGCGTGCTCGGGGATACATCAGCCCGACACAGACAGGCATTTATACTTTTAACCTCACCTGTGATGATGCCGGTGAGCTGTATTTGAGCACTGATGCAAATCCGGCCAACAAGAGATTGATTGCCTCTGTTGCCGGATGGACCAATCCGACAGAGTACACCAAATACGCCAGCCAAACTTCTTACAGCATATTGCTGCAGGCTAACAGGAATTATTATGTCGAAGTCTTGAACAAGGAGAGCGGTGGCGGCGACCATTTTCAGGTTTACTGGACTACGCCTTCCAATGCAAGTTGGACGATAATACCTGGAACTAACCTTCGTCCTTACGCCTGTACGGAGATATGTGGGAATAATATTGACGATGATGGAGACGGCTATACCGATTGCAATTGTGACTTGATAACCAATGGTGAATTTGACAACGGAATCACAGGCTGGGGAATGAACATCCAGTCTGGTAGCTCGGCATCGGGTGCCATTGACAACACAAGCCAGCTCTCCGGGGTAAACAGTGGTGCGGTTACGATTTCAACTGCTTCTGGTACTGATTGGCATATTCAAGTCTATCAAACTGGACTCAGTCTCCAATCGGGAAAAACCTATACCGTCAGTTTTCAATCTAAATCCACAGGTAGCCGTACCATGGGGGTAGCGCTCCAGCAGTCAGTGTGGCCTTACACAGTCTATTGGGCACAAACGGTCACGCTTTCAGCCACTGGCAGCACGTATACTTTCGATTACCCATCTACCATAAACAATGCGGGGCAGGTGGCTTTGATGTTTAACATGGGACAAAGCAATAAAAAGGTATGGATTGATAAAATTTCAATTACACCTAAATGTCTTGTGGAAATCTGTGGCAACGGCATTGATGATGATGGCAATGGTTTAACAGATTGCGCCGATGGTGCTTGCCCACTGCCATCTGCTTCCATTTCAGGAACGAATACTATCTGTAACGGAGCTAGCACGACGCTCACTGCCAGTGGTGGTGGAACTTACGCTTGGAGTACAGGTGCTACATCTGCCGCCATTTCAGTAACGCCAGCTACTACCACAACTTATACTGTAATAGTTACCAACGCAAGCGGCTGTACAACGTCTTCTTCTCGAACGGTGACGGTCAACAATTGTCTAGAAATTTGCGGTAATGGCATTGACGATGACGGTGATGGTTTGATAGACTGTGCCGATACTGATTGTAAACCCGGCATCACAATTACGCCAAGTTCAGCGAGCATTTGTGATGGCGCTAATATCAATTTGACAGCTACGGCTTCTGGCGACTTACTCTGTGATACCTATATGCAAACACTTGTGCAGTACATCGGTGATGTAAGTAATACCGGAGCATGTTTGGATGTACCTGATGACGTCGGTACCTATATGTACAGTGTCAATGGGAATTACACCCGATTGGTTTTTGATATGGGAGCGATTAAACCAGCAGGAACAAGCGTTTGCGTAAAAATAAAATCTGCTACCCAAGGTGTGCAAGCCATTTTCAGTGGCTGGATATTGCAAAGTGGAACCCCAGAATCTGGAGCATATACTTTGCTAGGAACTCAATCAACTGTAAATAATTATTTCACTGATTTTTGTTTTACCCTTCCAAGCCCCAACCGATATTTCAAAATATCCCAAACATCTGGTGGGCCTTTTTATATAGATGCAGTTGCTGTTGACTGTGACAACAATGGCTTATTCACTTATAACTGGAGCAATGGCAGTCATGTTTCGTTAATTAATGTTTCACCATCTGTAAATACTACTTATACGGTAACCGTCACAAATTCTTCAGGCTGCACTGCCACTGCATCTCAAACGGTGACGGTCAGTAATTGCAATGAAATTTGTGATAACGGTATTGACGACGATGGCGATGGGTTAATTGATGGGGATGATAGTGATTGTAATTGTACTGGTACACTTACAAATCTGGCACTGGGTAAGACTGCCTATCAAACCAGCACTTATCCCGGTGGGGATGCCGGGAAGGCAATTGACGGCAATACGAACGGTAATTGGGGCAATAGTTCTATTACCCATACCAACTATGAAAATATGCCGCGGTGGTTTGTAGATTTAGGAGAAGTGAAAGACATCATGAACGTCAGAATTTGGAACAGGGTTGATTGCTGCAGTGATAGATTGAGTAATTTTTATGTGTTTGTTTCCGACAATCCTTTTACGAGTACCGACCCAATGGTGACCATCAATCAAGCAGGTGTGTGGTCTTGGTTGGTTTCAAATTCCCCAACACCTAGCGTTGTTGTTTCACCAATGCGCACTGGACGCTATGTTGCAATTCAACTTACTGGGGCAAATTACCTGAGCTTGGCAGAAGTGGAAGTGATTGGTTGTCAAACCGTTGAGGTGTGTGACAACGGTATCGACGACGATGGCGACGGCCTCGTTGACTGTGATGACAGTGATTGCCAACGAATCACACTTGGCACACCTGTGGTAAGTGCTTGCATCAATCAACCTTTGCAGGATGTAGCCACGGTCACTGTTCCAGTATCCTGGACAAATGCTCCGGCCAATGACCAAATTGAGGTAAGCATCTATGGTCAAACGGAGCGTATCAACACAGGCGGCGGTGCTACTTCGCCCCAAAATGTTGTTTTCACTGTGCCTGCCAACGGTGCCCTGAACAAAACCATCACGGCAGCTTGGATGATAAACACTTCGCTTTGTTCCACCTCCACTACATTCAATTCGCCAGCGGCATGTTCCGGCGACCAGGTCGGTTGCCGGATACTCTACCTCTGTGGCCTTGACAAACCCTACGATGGCGACCCGTGGGACCATGGTTTCATGGCTTACCTTGATGAAATAAACGGTTCGAATATCGTCATGCCCGTTTTAACAAAAGCTGATGGCAGTGGCATGGGCACTTATGATGTCAATAATCCGAACACTTTGATTTCTATCGACTTGAGCAATTTCGAGCTAGTAGTTGTTTCAGCAACAACGGAGGGCTCTATTGCACCAGCTTTGGTAGCCGCATTGAAAAGTTTTTCAGGTGCCGTCTTGAACTCCAATTATGATATCATTGATGACTTGGGAATGTCTTCGGCTGGAGGGGGATACCAATTCCAGAGCAATCTTTATGTTGACAACAGTCTTTCCAAGGAAATCTACAATTTCAACAACGATATTAACCCGTCCTACTCAAAAGTATTCACGAGAGGGAACTACACAGCGGCAGCTGATGCCTATTTATGGACGAATGCTGGTGAGCAGAATTTAGGTGTAAATGGGGTATATTTTGTCTATTCGAGTGCTGATGCAATGCCAGGTGTTGCTGCTGGCCACGGTCGGCGGGTTTATTTGGGCTACCATAACAATGGACTTTATGCCAATTCACAAAATGGCGGTGCGTTGCCGGCTCCAGTTTCAACCTACTTTGTGCCAGCCACCCATTTGACCTTAGAGGGGAAATATTATTTAGACCTTGCCATTTTAGATGCAACCAAGGGCTGCAATGCCGAAATCTGCAACAACGGTATTGATGATAATGACAATGGCTTGGTCGATTGCCAAGAAACGGTCTGTGGCTTGCCAATCATCTCCAGCGTTGCGAAGACAAACGCTAACAACTGCCCTTTTTTGAACAATGGTCAGATAACCATCACCGCTGGTGGTTCTAACATGGAGTATAGTATAAACGATGGCGCATCTTATCAAGCTTCCAATGTTTTCAGTGGCGTTGCCATAGGCACCTACAATATCCGGGTGCGGAACAGCATCACGGGGTGCTTTGCAATTTATGCCTCCAACCCGGTTCAAATTACAGGCATTGTTTGCACAGAAATCTGTACCAATGGCATCGACGATGATGGTGATGGCCTGATTGACTGCCTTGACGTGTTGGATTGTAAACCTACTGCCAATGCTGGTACCGATGTAAGCATCTGTGCAGGCTCCAGTTACACATTGTCTGTTAGTGCTTCGGGGGGAACTTCACCCTACACTTACACTTGGGACAATGGACTTGGCACTGGTCAATCCAAAATGGTGACGCCACTCTTGACAACTACCTATAACGTGACTGTCAGTTCGGCTGGTGGCTGCACCGCTACTGATGCAATCACGATTACTGTAACACCTTGTACAGAAATCTGCAATGACGGTATCGACAATGATGGAGATGGACTAGCTGACTGTGCCGATACTGATTGTATGGAAACGGCTGCCCCACACCTAGTAGCTGATGTTTATCAGACTTGTCCAGGTACTGTTTTTCAAGAGAAGCCCACGTTTAATGATGAGAATATACAAAATGCTGCCTACAGCATCTACGCAAATCCATCCAAAGGAACTGTTTCTATCAATTACAATGGTGTTTTCACTTACACACCAAATGGCAGCATTTGTGGAGCAGATAGTTTTCAATACCAAGTTTGCAATGCAGTAACGGGGTGCTGTGACCATGCCACGGTCGTGCTGAATTTGGGTGATAACATGCCGCCGTCCTTGAAGAATGTGCCAGCAGACATTACAATTAGTTGCGATGACCCCATTCCAACTGCTCCGGTGGTATTTGGCTTGGATGCTTGCCCCGGTATTTACGTTTCGTACGATGAAGTAAACAATCAAGGCAATTCGGGTTCATGCCAGCATTACACCATCGTGCGGACATGGACCGCCACTGATATTTGTGGCAATACCGGCACTGCTTCACAAACCATCACAGTTAAGGATTCTGATGCACCTGAGATTTTCAGGGTGTACACCCTTGCAAATGGGAAGCAATTATTGGCTGGAGTTTCTGCTAGATCTGGCACAAGTTGGCGACACATCAAATACCCCATCAGTTTCAATAGCACACCCTTGGTTTTCACACAGGTCGTTTCCAACAATTCGCCTGAAGCAGTAGTTACACGGATAAAGAATGTTGATTCTGAGGGTTTTGATTTAAAAATACAGGAAGAAGAAAATGGAGATGGTATTCATGCCAATGAACAAGTGGCCTGGATGGCCATTGAGCCTGGCAGCCTAGCAGGGGAGAACCTCCATGCAGGCTCCATTTCCAACGTGACGCAAGCCCTTAAAATATTGAATTATCCAACAGCATTCGACACGGCACCAAAAGTGATTGTTGCCGCGCAAACAAATGCAGAAGTTGACCCAATTCAAGTGAGGCTTTCCAATTCCACCAATACTTCCACCCAGCTTTATTTGGAAGAGGAACAGTCCAAAGATGTCGAGGTGACGCATGCCAATGAAATGGTGGCCTATCTTGCTACCAGTGCCAACACAATTACTGATGAAAATGGCGACCAAGCGGCTGTGGTCAGTACTGTTATGTTGACTGATGATTGGCAGACTATCAATTTGAGTAAAAAATACACGAAACCAGTGGTGATTTTTGGTGGCCAACCAACCGGGAATGATCCAGCTACTATCCGGGTGCGCAATATAACGCCGACCAGTTTTGAAGCCAGAATTGAGGAATGGGAATACTTGAATGGGCACATGCCGCACCGATCGGTTTCCTACTACGTGGTGGAGGGAAGTGTTCCGGCATTCATTCAGAACCCTTGTTCGGAAGAACAAACACCCATGCTATCTGGTGTAAATTTATTTGCAGTGGACAATTGCGACAATCAAGTCTCCATGGATTACACAGAAACCAGTACGCTGACACCAAATGGCATGATAAAGACGCTAGTTTGGGTTTCGGCTGATGATTGTGGCAACACATTTACACTTACACGAAACGACACCTGTAAGTTGGCGGCGGTCAAAGTTAAGACCAACTTGTATGGTGCTATGATTGGCAACGGAGCAAATGCCACCTTGATGCGAGATCAATTGCGAACCAAGGGTTTAATTCCGTTAACAAGTCCATACGTGCTGGAACCCAACAATCTTGGTGCAAGTCAAAATACGCATACCCTTCAACCTGCTTTGTTAGATGCAATAGGTGATGACGCCATTGTTGATTGGGTTTTGGTGGAATTGCAGGATCCGGTTAATCCGAAAAAAGTACTGAGCAGCGTACCATGCCTACTCCAACGGGATGGGGATGTAGTAACGGAAGATGGAGGTGACATTATCGCATTTTCACAGATTCCAGAAGATAATTATAATGTATTTATCAAACACCGAAATCACCTTGGAATGATTACTTCGGCACCAGTTTTCTTAACCTTAAACAATGTTCCAACCATTGATTATCGAATTTCGGATGGACACGTGTATAATACCGGAATAGCAGGAAAGCTGATCAATGGCAAATTGAGTATGTGGGCGGGCGATTTTAACAATGATAATAAAATAATTTATCAAGGCCCGGCAAATGATATATTTACCTTGTTTTCTGATGTTATGATTGCTTCTGGCAACACGCAGAACTTGGCAAATTATATCTTGGCGGGTTATAATGATTCCGATATAAACATGGACGGTATGTCAATATATCAAGGGCCTAATAACGATAGGTCAATGGTATTGTTGAACACTATTTTAGGCCATCCAACCAACGTTGCATACCTAGCGAATTTTATTGTCTCACAAACATTGCCATAAATAAATAATCGGGGTGTGATTTTTTAACATCATGCCCCCGCTTTTGGCATGAAATATGCAGTCACGGCTTAGCCAATATTTCTCCCTTTTACTATTCTCCCTTTCACAAGATTAATGGAAAAACATTTGCACTGCCCTGCTTGGGCCAGTTGCTAGGACTATATTTTTTTAATTAGGAACAAACACAAACATGATGAGGTCAGAACAAACACAAACTAATTTCCTGTATCCGTTGATACCGCTACGACAGCGTAGCACCCAATTTCTTTCCACTGCAAATACCTATCTCACAAGGTTATTTTTTTTCCTGCTGTTAGTTGGAAGTACAAGCCTAAGGGCTCAAAACCCCATTTCGGGAAATCAGGATTTCCAAATCCTATCCGAGGGAAACATGACCTTCACGGGCTACACTCATGTGCATGGGCCTTTAGGTGTTGGCAGCAACCTCATCCTAAACGACAACGGCACGCTTGCTGAAATCTGTATGGATGGGGTAGGTACCTATGTCTTCCCTGGTGACGGCTCCACTACTACAGGACTGTTGGTAAAAGGTGGCATCACTTGGACAGCAGGTGGTGCCAAGGTGCTAGGTGGCAAGTACATGCACATTGGCAGTAGTACAGGTTGCACTCAAAGTGACAATGGCGTCAACCAAGCGACCCAAGTTTTGCCAACCGGTGGCGTCTACAACCAAGCCAAACGACTGGAAGGTGCATTGGATCAGACACCTAGCCCAGCGGTATTTCAGACAGTAGGTTTTGACTTCACCACCTTGTTCTCGACTTACCGGACCCGTTCACAAGCTATGGCAGGGGCATCCAACAGCGTGCAGTTGTACAATGCCAACAATGTTGCTATTTCAGGCAATACTGTCTCTAGTGCTCAGAACGTACAGGTCAATTCCTTGGCAACTGGTGTGAACTATCTCAATCTGACCCAAACCTCATTGAATAATATCACAGAGTTTAAGTTCAATGCCAATGCGATGCCAAGCGCAACTAAACTCTTGGTAATCAATGTGCCTCTGACCTCAAATTTCACTTGGAACAATTCCAATATGCCGGGGCTTTCCGGAACTAACAATGGCGCTTATATTCTTTGGAATTTTTCAGGCACAACGACTTACAACCTGACGGTAAACACTGCTTCACTTATTATTGGAAGCATCTTCGCTCCCAACCACAACCTTATTAAATCAACTAGTGGTAGTGGCGATATCGATGGTGGATTGTTTGCGAAGACCATTAGTTTGGGGGTTGGCGAAATCCATCACTTCCCATTCAATGGGGCAGTTCTGACGACCCCAGAAATTTGTGGCAATGGCATTGACGACGATGCCGATGGGCTTGTGGATGGAAATGACCCTGACTGTATGAGCTTTTGTGCTACAGGTTCTTTGACTATCGAAAGGTGGACAGGAATTAGTGGCACCCTGATTTCTGATTTGACCAATAATGCGAACTACCCGAACTCCCCTTCTTATGTTGGAACGATGGCCAGCTTTGATGGGCCGGATGATATAGCCGATAATTACGGTACCAGGGTGAGGGGTTATATTGCTCCAACCGTTACAGGGACCTACTCATTCAACCTTACTGGCGATGATGATTGCTCATTGTATTTGAGTACTGATGCTTCTCCATCAAACAAGGTGTTGATTGCCAATTTTTCAGGATGGACTGGCACAACTGATTATACAAAATACACGACCCAGACCTCTGCAAACATAACCTTGACAGCAGGTCAGAAATACTATGTTGAATTATTGCATAAGGAAGGTACTGGTGGTGACCACTTCCAGGTGTATTGGAAAACACCAGCCAGTTCAACTTGGACAATAATTCCAGGAACGAACCTCATTCCGCTGAATTGCCCCTCGGAAATCTGTAACAATGGACTTGATGACGATGGAGATGGTTTAGTGGACTGTGGCGATTCTGATTGTCCGGCATGTACAACCTTATCTTGCAATGACGGCGTAAAAGTGGTTTCCAAAAAAACGGCTACGGCAACTGGTGCTGGTGCTGCTGGCATACCTTCACTTACCAACTTCTTCGTGCCTGCCGGCAATAACCGGGTTGTATTCATTACGGCTGCCTTTGAACGTGAACACTGCCAAGGTGGTGATAACTGCACATTATCAAACAATAATGGTTCAGGATTAGGTGACAATTTCGCTGCACCTTCATTTAGCGTAACCGATGGTGAGGACGTGCAAATCACTGGTAGGTTTTCTGGACCAGGGGGTTCCATTGATAGGAAAAACCCATTGTACCTACCTACTGGAGATTTAAGGTTTGGAACGCAGTTTACCTATTTAGGGAATACCTTAAATAGTGGAACGACCATGTTTTCAAGGGAAATTTATTATATAGCCATTTATGAATCTGAAATACAAACCCTGTTGGGTGGTGCAGCCTCTGGTAATATTAATATTACCCTGCCAGATATTAAGACACCTTTGGATAATGCTGATGATGCAGTCATTTTGGGATATACATTCGTAAATGTTGACCAAACCCCATCAGGCATTGTCCGTTCTGGAACCAATGTTTCTGTGTACAATATAAAATTGTCTGATTCTGGATTAAATGGTGATTATACTATTCCCATAACAGATTTAGACAATGGTCAAGAACCAAATGACCCACAGGATGGCCTTTTGCTTGTAGCTTACAACGGTGCTGCAAACTATGGTTTTAAACCAGTTTCAGGGTATACGCAATTATCAAATATCACTACAACAAATAGCAACGGTGCTTATATCCATTTGAATGAACCAGATGGGATGAGCGTGACAACGCAATTCAGGTCAGGTCCATCTAGCGGAATAATCAATAGCGTGACCGTTCAATCAAATGCTCCATCAAGCACTTTGCTGGACGGTGGTATTTTCGCTGCGTTTACGCTATCAAGTTGTAAACTTGAAATATGCAACAATGGAATTGATGATGATAACGATGGCTTGATAGACTGTGCTGATGCTGAATGTAAATTAGGCCTCAGTGTTAGCACAAGTGCTTCTACCGCTACAATATGCTCAGGCACGAGCACAACGCTGACCGCAACGGGCAGTGGTGGCACTACACCATATACTTTTGCATGGAGCAATAGCCTCGGAAGTGGGGCATCCAAAACTGTAAGCCCAACTGCAAATACAACCTACACTGTAACAATTACAAGTGCCAATGGCTGTACTGCCACAAGCCAAGTGACAATCACCGTGAACGCCACACCGGCAGCGAGTGCAGGTGCCAACTCTACAATTTGTGAAGGCGCTACGGCAACCTTGGTTGCAACAGGAGGTACATCTTATGCTTGGTCAAATGGCCTCGGTACAGGTGCTGCCAAAGTTGTTTCACCTTCGTCCACGACTACGTACACCGTCACGGTGACCAACGCTGCTGGCTGTACTGCCACAAACCAGGCCACCGTTACTGTAAATGCTGCCCCAATTGCAAATGCTGGGGCTGACCAAACAGTCTGTGGTGGAACCACTGTCACCTTAACTGCAAGTGGTGGTACTAGCTATGCTTGGTCAAACAGCTTGGGGACTGGTGCAACAAAAAATGTCACACCAACTTCCACGACGACCTACACCGTAACAGTGACCAACGCCAACGGTTGTACCGCTACCGATCAGGTAGTGGTTAATGTGAATGCAGCTCCAGTAGCTAGTGCTGGATCGAATATTGCCGTCTGCTATGGCACTGCAACTACGCTTACTGCATCTGCCTCAGGCGGTACTGGCCCATACACCTACGCTTGGAACAATAGTTTGGGATCGGGTGCAACGAAGAATGTTAACCCGCTCGTTTCTACGACTTATACCGTTACCGTTACTGGCAGCCTCGGTTGTACTTCCAGCTCGCAAGTAACTGTGTCGGTGAATGCCGTTCCATCAGCTAGTGCAGGTGCGGATATTACGATTTGTCCTCTAACTTCCACTACCCTGACCGCCACTGGCTCCGGTGCGCCTAGCCCTTATTCTTTCAATTGGAGCAATGGCTTTTCGGGGGCTACGCAAACGGTAAGCCCTCTGCTTACTACCACCTACAAGGTCACGGTAACCAGTTCCAATGGCTGTATTGCCACAGCACAAAAAAAGGTGACCGTGGGTATCTGCACCGAAATATGCAACAATGGCATGGACGATGATGGCGATGGCCTTACCGATTGTGCCGACGCTGACTGCGGTCCAACTGCAAATGCTGGTTCTGACATTTCGATTTGTCCGGGCACACCTGCCTTCCTCAGCGTGGGTGTCACTGGTGGCAGTGCCCCATACACTTATGCTTGGAGCAATGGCCTTGGAAGCGGAGCAAGCAAAAGCGTTTCACCGCTGACCACAACAACTTACAGTGTGACCGTTACCTCGGCTTCAGGCTGTACCAATGTGGACCAAATCACTGTAACTGTGAATGCTTGCAGTGAAAACTGCACCAATGGTATCGACGATGATGGTGACGGCCTCGTGGATTGTGCTGACCCTGACTGTGCGGGTGTAACTGCTCCTGTGCTTGCTGACGACAGCTACACAACTTGCCCAGGTCTTGCCTATTCCAACAGGGTTACCTACAACGATGGCAACCTGAATAACCCTGCTTTCAGCATTGCGGTGGAGCCGCAACACGGCACCGTGACGATCGACTGGACGGGTAAATTCGTTTACACGCCAAATACGTTTGAGTGCTTGACTGACTATTTCACCTACCAGGTTTGCAACCAAACTTCGGGGTGTTGTGAAACTGCCGTAGTCAGCATCACCTTAGGTGACAATACGCTGCCTGTGCTGACCAATGTTCCGGCCGATTTGACCATCAGCTGTGACGATGCAGTTCCTTCCGCTCCTGTGGTGACGGCGTTTGACCAATGCCCCGGTATTTACATGGATTTTGAGGAAGCATCCAGCCAAAACTTTTTTGGGGGGTGTGGTTCTTACACCATTACCCGTACGTGGACGGCAACCGATTTTTGCGGTAATGCTGCAACCAGCCATCAGAACATCACTGTGCTGGACCAAACCAAACCTGAACTCTTCCAACTTTACACATTGGAAGGTGGTGCAAAAATGGTGGCAGGCTATGCCCAACGGGTGACGCATGATTGGAAATATGTTCGGTTCCCGATTACTTTCAAAGCTACACCAGTGGTGTTGGCCAGTGTCAGCACCAACACGGATGTGACGCCCGTTGTGGTTCAAGTCCGCAACGTGAGCATGCAAGGTTTTGAGATGCGCCTGCGGGAAGAAGAAGCTTTTGATGGAAAACATGGTACAGAAAACGTATCGTGGTTAGCGATAGATGCCGAAAAACACGATGGTAACCTAAAATGGGAGGCAGGCACCCTGGCTAATGTGAGCGAAGTGCCAAACGCATTGAATTTCCAGCAGACATTTTCTGCTGCGCCGATGTTCTTCTCCTCAGCCATGACCAATGTCCAGTCAGACCCTGCCAGCTTGCGGCAGATTGGCTTGAGTGATACTGGCGTACAGGTATTTGCACAGGAAGAACAGTCGGCGGATGCTGAGGTGGTAAGAACCAGCGAAACCGCCGGTTATCTAGCCATCAAGGCAAATTCCTCTTTGGTGGACCAAGATGGAACTATGTTTGGCGAAGCCGGAAAATTAAACGTAACCAACGCTTGGGCGACGGTAAGCTTGGCCCGTAAATACACCAAACCAGTAGTCATTGTTGGTGGTTTGTCCAACAACGATACACAACCTGTGACATTGAGGGTACGCAACATCTCAAGCACAAGGTTCGAAGTGGCACTTCAGGAATGGAGCTATTTGGATGGTGCACACCCTGCGGAATCCATCTCTTGGATGGTAGTGGAAGGTGGCGTTCCTGGCAACCAGAGTTTCTATTGCAGCGGCAAGGCCAGCAATTTGAAACCTAACGTGAACATCTTTGCTGTTGACAATTGCGACGACCTCGTGACATTCTCCTACAATGAAAATTCAGTGCAGGAAAATATTGGATTGGTGCAAAACCATACTTGGACAGCCATTGATGATTGTGGAAATACAACGCTTATCAGCCGTTTTGATACTTGCCAAGTGGCAGCCCTCAAAGTTAAGGGTATCATTTACGGCTCCGTGACGGGAAGCAATAGCCCAGACCTGATGCGTGACGACCTCCGTATTAAACATTATTTGCCAACTGTTGAGCCATATACAGCTTTGCCAAATTTCCCTTATGTAAAATATTTAGAACATGAGAATAATGGCAACGGTAATGGCAGCGGCAATAGTGATCCAATGGTAGTCATTTGCCATCTTTCAGGTACACCAGAAGAGCAGACCATGACGGTTCCTCAGTCGGAACTGGGTTATTACCTGTCTATTGGTGATATGGTGGGGTCTTGTGGAAGCAATAATGGAGGTAAGGTTACCATCTGTCATAATCCAGGTACTGCTAACCAATTGACATTGACTATCTCACAGAATGCATTATTGGCGCATTTAGCACATGGCGATTTGATTGGTACTTGTTCGGGCAGTGGAAACGATGCTCCTTTAGGTGCCTCCAACGCCCAATACCAGACCATTGCTGATGGTAACTGGACTGACGCAAGCACTTGGTTGGGTGGACAAATGCCTGGTGTAGGGAACATAACTGGCAAGACAATTAGTGTTAATCACAAAGTGATAGTTCAGAACTCAAGCCTTGTACTTAGAAGCAATTCCAAGTTATATGTGACGGGGGGAAGCTTGACTTTCAAGAACCAAGATTTTGAAGTACGAGATGGTGAGGCATATTTCAACCGTTCCGTATTGGACATGTCAACTGCTGGAAACATCAAGATAACCAATGCTGCAGGCAAGCTTCAATTTAAAGACTGTACCGTTGATGTAGGCCAATCCATCAAGAATCAAAGTGGTGGCAAAATCAAGATGGACCATGTGGAATTGGAAGTGAGCGAAAATTATGAAAATACAGGTGGAGCTGATTCGCTGATAAATGTCTGTGCGGTTATCAATGGCGATTTTATCAACAATCTATTAAGCAAGGTTTATTTGAGTAATGTAAACCTAAGGCTTCCAAATGGTGGTTTGACGAACTTGGGCATCGTCAGTGGCGGAGGTGTGAAATTGCTGATAGAAAATGGTAATTTGATAAACACCTTGGCAACTTGGACGGCTCCATTGACGCAATACTGTGTTTCAGGCACAGTTGGTATTGGCCTCGGTTTATTGCCAGCTATTGAAGATTGCAACAATATTTCCAATTTGTTCACTCCTTGCAACTGTTATGAATCAGGCAATGCGACCAGCGGTTCAGGCAGCGGAACAACTGGGGTGGTCAGCAATATCGTTAGCCAAATCAATCCTGGCCACAGCTACGGCGATGGGGAACTAGATGATCCAACAACGCTCGATGTTACTGGAAATGATGCAGTGGTTGACTGGATGTTGGTTGAGCTTCGTAATCCTGGCAATGAGGCAGAAGTGCTTGGCTACCAGTCAGTTGTGTTGAGGCGTAACGGTGAATTGGTAGGTGAAAATGGTGACTCAATACTGGTATTCCCAGGCTTGGAAGAAGGTGATTATTATGTTTCGCTGCGTCACAGGAATCACCTTGGCATCATGACACTTGACCCTGTCTTCTTGTCCGTATTAGATCCAATACTGATTGACTTCTCCGACCCAGCCACACCTATCAAGGGTGGAACCACAGCAGGTAAGAATGTGAACGGGAAACGGATGCTTTGGGGAGGAGACTTCAATGGGGATGGGAAGGTTGTTTACCAAGGCCCAAACAATGATGTTTTTTACCTTTTCACAAGAGTGGTTGGTGATGCGAATAATACCGATAATCTAGCCAACTATATTGTGCCGGGTTACGAACTTCAGGATTTTAACTTAGATGGCAAAGTAATATACCAAGGTCCTTTAAATGATAGGGGAGCCATGTTGTTCTATTCGATTCTTTCGAACCCTAACAACGGGGCCTTGCTGGCCAACTTCATAACGCTGGATTTTATTCCATAATAAATGGAATATAACTAGCCAATCTAGTTGGATTTAAGTTGTTCATTTCTTACTACAGTGCTAATAGATGATTGATATAATAAACAATGATCGATTAGTGCTGTAGTAAGGAAATGATTGAATTTGATAATCAATGTATTTGGCGAATTATACGTAAAAGTTAAAAAATACATTGAATTCTTCCTCTTGTAATTAGTCTCACTTTTACATTGAATTTGCTCGCTGAATAGGGCGATAGCTACATTATTTATTACTTATTGCGTAAGCAAGCAATAGGTAGGAGGGTTTTGAAATTTGACCAGATAATGGTACACGACAAGGTAGGGTTGAAAAACAAACACTTAAAATGAGCTAAGATGGGACTTTTACAAACACAAACACTAAATTCAAAACTATGCGTATTGACGCTATTCATGTTGACAAGTCTGTTGCACCCAGCAATAGCAAACAACCCTGTGGACCAATCAACGCCAAAGCATCCAATAAGTCTTGCAACACAGCAATTGAACAAATTGAGGCTCCAGTTAAACAAGCTGATATCCGAGAAATGTCATTTATCCTCACCTTTTTCGAGCATATCAACAGCAGTTTGTGATAGTCCGGAATTAGTAACTGAGATATGCTCGAATGGCATCGATGATGATGGTGATGGTTTTGTGGATGGTGCAGACCCAGACTGTGGCTGCCTCCAGACCATCATGATGGTAGCTAGGGATAATGGTAAAATATTAAGTGTTAATCTCGCTACGGGTGGTACGAGCAGTGTCGCCACATCATCGCCTTATGTCACTGGCAACTTGAATGCCCTGGCCGCTAATGCAGACGATAATTTAGTCTATTATTGTAGTGGTAAAAAAGTCTATTATTGGGTGCCAGCCACTGGGGTACATGGTCAAGTTGCCGACCTAAATGGTCAGATAGGCACACTTGAGTCGCTCAGCAGTGGCGGCGGCGAATATTTTAATGGGTATTTATATTTAGGCACAGAGAGTGGTAATCCGGGTATTTCTCCGAGAATATGGCGATTAAAACTATCAGCCGATGGTAAATCAGGTTCAGGAGCACCAGTAAACCTGAATGTACCCATCCCAAATCAACTTTCTTGGGGTGATATGATTGCCACTGCTGAAGGAGGACAGGTGGTTATTTATGGTATGGCTGCGGCTGTTACGAGCTATTTTTTTAAGTTCAATGTAAATACGTCTCAATATACTTTAATTAGAAATGACCTTCCCACTGAAATGCAAATTGGTGTGGATATAAATGGCAATACTTGGGCTGGTAGCCTCTCAAGTGGAAGCATTCAAAAGATAAACCGTTCAACAGGATATTTTTATGGTAGTATAATAAGTTTTGGTGGGAATATATGGGATTTAACAGGGCCAATTAATTGTCCGCAAGCTGTAGAGATATGTGGCAATGGTATTGATGATGACCATGATGGCTATACGGATAACCAAGATCAAGATTGTCTTTGCCCAAGCATCACTCCTAATGATGCTATCACTCGCACAATTTGCGAAGGTGAAAGTGTATCTTTTAATGTAAATACCAATGCGCCAAACCCTCCATATTCTTATATTGAATATTATAGGTTTGATGTACCACAGGCCAACCCCTATTTATCCACGGATGCAAAAACATGGCTGGGAGAATTTTCCAATACCAATGGTACGGGAACAGTAACTTCCAATAATTTCCCAAATTATTCTACTGCCAACACGACCTATTATGTATATGGTTGCGTAAAGCCAGCACCTCAATTTCCAGCTACTTGTGCCCCTTTGGTAGCATATACGATAGTGGTAAAACCAGCTGCTACCTTGAGTGCAGGCTCAGATATTGCCATTTGTAATGGCACCTCTGCTAATTTATCTGCATTGGCGAATAATGCACCCGCCCCATTTACTTATACATGGAGTAATGGCTTAGGAACTGGTGCTTCAAAAACAGTTTCCCCAACTTCCACTACTAATTATACGGTAACAGTATCGGCAGGAAATGGCTGTACAACAACTGATAATGTCATTGTTTCTATTAATCCAACCCCAAATGTAAATGCAGGGGCGGATATTTCGATTTGCAATTCACAGAGCACAACGCTTACTGCTGTTGGAAGTGGTGGCGTTGCCCCCTACACGTATGATTGGAACAATGGCTTGGGAAGTGGGGCGGTAAAAACAATTACACCAAGTGTAACAAAAACCTATACTGTAACAATTACTGGCAGTAATGGCTGCGTGTCCACAGATGACGTTACGATCACAGTCAATAATTGCGTTGAAAACTGCAACAACGGTATTGACGACGATGCTGATGGCTTGGTTGATTGTGCTGATCCGTCTTGCGGGATTACTGTTTCTTCCGATTCTTATTTTTCAATTTGTGCTGGTGCAGAGGTTAGCTTCTCGGTCTCAGCCACAGGTGGCAATGGGGTGTTTACCTATGTCTGGGATCATGGCCTTGGAACAGGTCAGAACAAGACCGTCTCACCACTAGTTTCGACCACCTACACCGTTACGGTGACACCAAGCGCTGGATGTTCTGAAACCAAGTCGATACAAGTGGAAGTCGTTAACTGTCCGGAAGATTGTACCAACGGTGTGGATGATGATTACGATGGATTGGTGGATTGCGCCGACCCAGATTGTGCGCTCGTTGGGGCTCCGCAATTGGCAGATGATAATTTCACTTCCTGTCCAGGCACAGTTTATACTGAAAGGGTTACGTACAACGATGGGAACTTGAAAGATCCTGCATTCAGTATTGTTTCCCTGCCATTGCATGGCAATGTCACAATTGATGGAACAGGCAAGTTTATCTACACGCCATCAGGCCAATATTGTGGCAATGATTCCTTTGTGTATCAAGTTTGCAATCAAACTTCTGGTTGCTGCGACCAAGCTACTGTCAATATTTTGTTTGGGGACACCCAAGCGCCAGTTATGCTAAACATGCCAGCAGACCTGACGATTAGTTGCGACGATGAGGTGCCGTTGCCAACGCAAGTTTTTGCTTATGATGCTTGCCCTGGTATTTACATGGAGTTTTCAGAGGCAACAACTGAGCACTCCATCGGAGCTTGTGAGTCGTATGACATTACAAGAACATGGACTGCAACAGACCTTTGCGGTAACCAAACAGTGGGCAAGCAAATCATTACTGTGCAAGACCTTACGGCACCTGAAATTCAAAGGCTTTACACACTCGCAAATGATAAAAAATTGATTTCAGGCAATGCAGCACTGACCTCAGAGCGCTGGAAGTATGTGTCTTTCCCGAATACTTTTGCAAGTGCCCCTTTGATTTTTACCCAATTAAGTTCAGAAGCGGAAAACCAAGCTGCTATCGTACAAATTCGGAACATTTCTGTCCAAGGATTTGAGTTGAGACTTGCAGAGCAAGAAGCCTCTACAGGTTCCCACCTGCCCGAAACCGTCTCTTGGATGGCCGTGGAAAAAGGGACTACCTACAATTCTAGTTTTGCTTGGGAAGCAGGCTCAATTGCAAATGCAACCAGCTCAACTACGGCTTTCAATTTCACCTTACCCTTTTCTTATGCACCTGGTTTGATTGCAACGCAGCAGACCACCACCGAAGTAGATCCGACCACACCGCGTTTTCAAAACCTATCCGCTACAGGAGCGCAAATAAAGCTTGGTGAGGAAAGTTCCAAAGATGGTGAAACCATTCATGGAGTTGAAAAACTTGCATACCTGGCAGTGACCTCTGGTGTGGACATTACCGATAAAAATGGTGATTTTGTTGGCGAGACAGGAACGCTTAGCCTGACAAATGCTTGGGCTAGTTTCCCCATGCAACACAAGTACACAAAACCAATTGTCATCATGGGGGGTGTAACACTACATGACGGCGACCCGGTTACTGTTCGGGTGAAATCAGTGACTGCCAATAGTTTCCAAGCAAGATTGCAAGAATGGACTTACCAAGATGGAACCCATGATGTGGAGCAAGTCACTTACCTAATACTGGAGGGCAGCATCCCATTTGATCAGGGTTACTATTGTGATGGTAAGGCGACCAACTTGATTCCGAACCAGACCATTTTTGCTCACGATAATTGCGACAGTCAAGTTGATTTTGGTGAAACAGAAGTAGAGCAGATGCAAGCAACTGGCATGTTGACGACCCGCACTTGGGCGGCCATTGATGATTGTGGAAAAACAACAGTTGCCAGCCGAAACGACACCTGTACTATTGCGGCATTTCATTTGAAAACTATTTTGCACGGTGCATTTTTTGGAAATGGGGGTGGCGTGCTGATGCGGGATGATTTGCGAACAAAAGACTTATTGCCGACGATGGAGCCTTTCACGGCTCTTTCATCCAAGTTTAAACACAAAGGGAAGAGTGGGGGAGAAGTGCTCCAGTCTTCACTTTTGCAGGTCACAGGCCCAAATGCCATTGTGGATTGGGTTTTTGTAGAGGTGCGGGATTCGGTTTCGAGTGGAAATGTGCTCGCCACACGGTCTGCCCTGCTCGAAAGGGATGGGGATGTGGTGACAGTAGATGGTTCGGATTTGTTGGTTTTCCCAGAGCTGAAAGAAGGGAATTACTACGTAGCCGTGCGCCACCGTAATCACCTTGGCTTGATGACAGATGCTACCCTGTATTTGAGTTCGCTCGCTCCGCCTTCCATTGATTTCACTGACCCCAACTTTGGGGCGAAAGGCTGGAATGAAGCTGGGAAACTGGTCAGTGGAATACGCATGAACTGGGGAGGTGACTTCAACAGTGACCGCCAGGTAATTTACCAAGGCCCTGGCAACGACATCTTTTATCTTTTTTCAAGGGTAGTAGCGGACCCCTTGAATACATCTGGCTTGGCCAATTTTATCAGTGTCGGCTATGACCGCAACGATATGAACTTGGACGGCAACATCATCTACCAAGGCCCTGGCAACGAGCGGGCAATGTTGCTGTACTATTCCATTTTGGGTCATCCTGCTAATGGCTCCTTCCTTGCTAACTTTATCGTGAGGGAACATTTGCCCTAGCGATTTGTAAAATATTGTGCTATCCAAATTCAAGCGTGGCAAGTAGATACTTGTCACGCTTTTTTATTGACCCATTTTTTGTTTGGAATGATTTTTGGCCAAATCGCTTCAATCCTAAGCCATTTTTCTTTCTCCCCCCTTTTGCACAGTTGTTTTCTAAAGCAATTGCTGTATCTCTTCGTCAAGCACTATTGACAACAAACCTGTTTTAAGTCTGTAACAACTCACCCTTGCCAGAAAGTATTCCCCCCTACTAGCTTTCTGCCTTCTCCGCATTTTATCATTTTTTTCAAAGCCGCACCGTGCGCCCTTCATTAGCGTTCGACGTGCAAGTGAGCTGATATTTTAATAAAGTAAGCATGAAAAAGAGGAATACTTTACACAAGGGGGTAATGGCTATTTTTATATTAGCCATTCAGTTCTTGGTCACTGGTTTTTTGCCATGCAGCACTCACCATTTTGCGTTGGAAGTTTGGCAATCCCTATCCGCTACACACAAGTTGCAAGCGTTTTTGCATCAAAATTCTTGTTCGGATTTTTTGTCTGAAACTACATCCGTTCAGGTTGCCCAACCTTATATCGGCAACGACGAGACAATTTGCACAGGAGATACACTGGTTTTTGTAGCATTTCCAGACATCAGCATCAGCAACGATTCTATTCCGGGAGACTGGGTAGTTCGATTGCAGACGGGCAGCACGGCCAACCCCAGCATGGCCAGTGGCGACAGTATTTTGACTGTCGTTTTCACAAACACAACGGATAGTATTTTGGTCGACACCGTTATTTTCAGCAATGCAGGCACGAGCGATACCGCCTTGGTCACGGTTTATCCCAATGCATTTTACACCTATTCCGATTTTATTTGCGAAGGTCAGACCTCGTTTTTCAATGGCCAATTTCTTTCCGTAAGTGGAACCTACTACGATACCCTTTCCACTTATCTTGGATGCGACAGCATCATAGAATTGGAGCTAACCGTTTTCCCGACCTCCACGGAAACCTTTAATTACACAGGTTGTGCAGGGGATGGCTTTTACATTGTTGTCAATGGAGTTGTTTACGACCAAAACCATCCCGTTGGAACGGAGTATTTGCCAAACCAATACGGCTGTGATTCAATCGTGGAAGTCAATATGGCTTTTGAAAGCCTGACAGTTTCGGGTGTTGTTTATGATGTAACCTACCCTGGTGGGGATGATGGGCATATCGACCTGACCGTCAGCGGCCCTAGTGAACCCTTTACCTATGATTGGAGTAATGACGGTCCTGAAAATCCAGACAACGACCCCAAGGATATCACAGGTTTGGTGGTTGGGCAATACACAGTCACGGTGACCAACGCGACAGGTTGTACAGCCACTGCTGTTTTTCATGTTGAACAACCGACTTGCAATATTTTACTTTCTGCTACCGCAACAGATGCCCTTTGCTACGCTGGCGCAAGTGGGACAATTGACCTGACCGTATCCGGAAGTGGTGCACCTTTCACCTACGATTGGTCAAATGATGGTGCTGATGTACCTGACAACGATCCGCAAGATTTGACTGGCCTGCCAGCAGGTACTTACACGGTTACGGTGACCGACAAATATGATTGCATTGAGTTTTTGTCGATTCAAGTTGGGCAACCTGACCCACTTGAAATAATTGGCAATGTGGGCAACGTCTCTTCTGTAGGTGCTAGCGATGGATTTATTGACATCACGGCGGTAGGCGGTACCCCAAATTACACATACGATTGGAGCAATGACGGTCCTGAAAATCCTGGCAATGACCCAGAAGACCTGTTTGACCTGATGGCTGATACCTATATCGTCACAGTCACAGATGCCAATAGCTGCACTGAATCGCAGATTTTCAATGTAAATAATCCATTGATTTTTGACCTTGCGCTTCGCAAAACATTGGCAGTAGGGCAGTCAGTGGCAGTTCTGCCTGGCGAGGATGTAACTTTTACCATTACTGTGTTTAACCAAGGCCAGTTAGCTGCCACAAATGTCTTGGTGATTGATTATTTGCCCACCAATATGACCTTTTCAAGTTCACAAAATCCGAGCTGGGTAAACTTTGGGGCAGGCCCAACACTTTTTATCCCTTCGCTTGCCGCTGGCGCCAGTTATTCAAAAAACATCATCCTGAGTGTCAGTCCGACTGCGCCAAATGGAGCCATCAACAACTATGCTGAAATCAGTTCTGCGGACGACGCAGACCCTGATACCACCGGACCGCCAACAGACATTGATTCTAATCCCAATGCTTACCAATCGGATGATCCTGGTGGATTGCCCGGTAGCTCTGCCGATGATGTGATTACTGGAGACGGAACTGGCGCCCCAGGCTCCAATGACCCTTTGACAGATGAAGATGATCATGATGGGGCTGCTGTGGTTGTTAGCTTGCCAAGCCTTACCCTCGGCAACCTAGTGTTCAAGGATTTTGACAATGATGGCCTTTACAATAATTTGGATGAAGGAATAAGTGGGGTAGAAGTTGACTTGTACGATGCTGGTTTAGACCATATTCGTGGTACCGGAGATGATGTGCTGATGGACAATCAAGTGACCAACTTTGCTGGTGAGTACAATTTTATCACCTATTCCGAAGGCTACTATTATGTAGTTCTGAATGGAAATGGCATTCCAGCCAATTATATTTCTTCAACTGGTAATGGCGTTTTTGACATGAGTGGTGCTGGGCCATTTGAGCCAGCTACTGGCGCCAATGATGATATTGACAATGTGGACGATGGCACACAATCCGGCATCTTAATCATATCAGAAGTGATACAACTGGCATTTGGCACAGAACCGGATGGAGACGATAATTTCACTGTTGATTTTGGACTGTACGAGCCGCAACTGCCGCCAACTGTAAGTTTGGGTGACCTTGTATTTTTTGACTATGAAAACGATGGTATTTTCAATAATGCTGATGATGGAATAGCGAATGTGGAAGTACAGTTGTACGACGCAGGTCCAGATGAAACCAAGGGTACCATGGATGACCAATACCTCGAAAGCCAATTTACCAATGGCTTTGGTGAATACTTATTCGAGGGATTGGAAGAAGGTTTTTATTACGTTGTCCTCACAGGTAATGGCATCCCTGCCAACTATATTTCTTCAACAGGAGACGGAATTTATGACATGGACGGTGCTGGGCCATTTGAACCAGCTACTGGTACCAATCTAAACATAAACAACCAAGATGACGGAACACAGGTGGGTGATACCATTTCATCAGAGGTAATAGAGCTGCTGCTTGGCGATGAACCGGATGGCGATATCAACCTAACTGTTGATTTTGGCTTTTACGAGCCTCAAATTCCGACGCTCAGCTTGGGGAACCTCATTTTTCACGATTACGAAAATGATGGCATTTTCAACAACACCGATGGTGGGATTGAAGATGTGGAAGTTGAACTCTACAGCGCTGGAGCAGACCATCTGGCAAACACTGGCGACGACCAATACATAGCCACCCAGTACACAAACGGCTTTGGGGAGTATTTATTCATGGGCTTGGGTGAAGGTTTTTACTTCGTAAAACTCACTGGCGTTGGCATCCCAGCCAACCATGTTTCGTCTACAGGAGATGGAATCTACGACATGGACGGAGCAGGTGCCTATGAACCAGCCACCGGAACTGACTTGAATGTTGACAATACAGATGATGGCACCCAGATGGGGGCGATGATTGTCTCCGGCGTCATTGAATTGACTGCTTTCGAAGAACCCGATGTGAACGAAAATCGCACCTTGGATTTTGGCCTTTATGAACCACAAATTCAACCAACGCTTAGCTTGGGCAACCTTGTTTTCAGTGACTTGGACAACGATGGGGTATTTAACAACTCAGATATTGGCTTGGAAGATGTAGAGGTTTCCATTTACGAGGCAGGTGCCGACCATCTGGCCAATACTTCCGATGACTTGTTCATCGAAACCCAAACGACCAACGGCTTTGGGCAGTACCTTTTCACAGGCTTATTGGAGGGTTTTTACTTCATAAAATTGACGGGAGTTGGGATACCCACAAATTATGTTTCCTCTACTGGTGACGGTATTTATGACATGGATGGAGCAGGTGCATACGAGCCTGCCACTGGAGTCGATGACAATGTGGACAATGAAGACGATGGTACCCAAATGAATACAATAATTAGCTCAGATGTATTTGAGCTTTCACTTGGTGATGAGCTGGATGGCGACGTGAATTTGACGGTTGACTTTGGCCTTTATGAGCCTCAAATTGAGCCGACAGTAAGTCTTGGCAACCTCGTTTTTCATGACAAAGAAAATGATGGCATTTTCAACAATAACGATGAAGGTATTGGAGGTGTGACGGTTCAGTTATTCGACGCAGGATTTGACCAAACCAGGGCAACAGCTGATGATATTTTCAAGGATAGCCTATTCACAAATAGTGCTGGGGAATACCTTTTTTCCAACTTGCCCGAAGGCTATTACTTCGTAAAGCTCAATGGAAACGGCCTCCCCGCAAACTATGTCTCCTCCACTGGTGATGGTGTTCTTGACAACGATGGCAGCGGTGCATTTGAACCTGCAGTTGGTACAGATGGAAACATGGACAACGTAGATGATGGCACCCAAATTGGCAGTGCCATCTTATCGGATGTCATAAAATTGACCTTGGGTAATGAGCCTGATGGAGATGTGAACAACACAGTTGATTTCGGGTTGTATGAACCCCAAATGCCAGCCTCTGTCGGCAATTTTGTATGGTACGATAACAACCACAACGGCCAACAGGATTTCAATGAAACAGGTGTTGAAAACGTCAATGTAAAACTTTTCAGCACAGGCCCTGATGGCGTGAAAGGCGGTACAGACGATTTTTTGGCTGCTTCGCAAACGACTAATTCAAGCGGCGTTTTTTACGTCCAAAACCTGCTGCCTGGCACGTATTATCTGGTATTCAACCCACTTTCTTTTCCACCAAACTTTAGCCCAACCTTGCAAAACTCAGGCGACGTTGCTACTGACAGCGATGCGGATGCAATGGGTATCACGGACGTATTTACTCTGGCATCCGGAGAGGTGAATGTTTCATTGGATTTTGGTCTTTTCCCAGCGCCCGCCAGCATTGGCGATTTTGTATGGCAAGACCTCAACAACAACGGCATGCAGGATGGTGGTGAACCGGGCATTGAAAATATTGCTGTCGTACTGCTCGACCTCGGCAACGATGGTATGATTGGCAACGACGACAACCAGATTGCCTCCACAGTGACGAATGCCAGCGGCCAGTACAGCTTTTCAAATGTCATCCCTGGCAGCTACTATCTCGTTTTTGACCCAACGAGCTTCCCACAGGGTTTTGCGCCAGTGACTCAAAATGTAAGTGGCAGCGACAACAACGACAGCGACGCCAATGCGATGGGCATAACAGAGGCTTTTCAAATCCATGCGGGAGACGTGAACAACACGCGGGACTTGGGGCTTTACTCGTCAGATTTTGATTTGGCACTCACCAAGACACTCAGCCCTGGCCAATCCACTAGCGTGGATGTTGGCGACGAAATTTCCTACACCATCACGGTGACGAATCAGGGTGCCAATCCAGTGTACAATGTGAAAATCACTGACCATTACCCAGCCGGCTTGATTCTCAGCGCAGGGAACATGGGATGGAGCACGGTGGCGCAAAACACGGTGGAATATACTATTGCTGGGCCCATCCAACCGGGCGATGCAGTGGCTGTGCAAATTTTGCTCACTGTGCAATACGCAGCCTCTGGTGCGACACTTCAGAATATGGCGGAGGTGACTAATGCCGAGGACATCAACGGCGATGTGATTACAGATTTAGATTCAACCCCAAACAACAACAACCCCGGTGAGGATGACATGGGAGATGTTTCCATCGAACTCATCCCACATGACCCGACAGGTTGGATTTTCTGTGAAAAAACGGGCAAAATCATCACAGGCGGAACCATCAGCGTGACCGGGCCGAACGGCATTCCGAACAGCCAGGTTTTCATCGTAAACGATGGCTCGAATGGCTACTACGAATTTTACACCGATGGTACGCCGGGTGTTTACACCCTCAGCTACACCCACCCGATGGGCTACCCGCTGAGTGTAACTTGCCCTGAAATGGCTGGGCCATTCGACCCGACTGGTCAGCCTGACCCTATTGTTTTCGGGGTGGACACGGTGAATGCCATGTACCTCTCCGACCCAACTTGCGTCAGCAATCCACATTACCTTTCATTCGATATTGAGCCGGGCGACCCCAATATTCACTTGAACAATTTGCCCGTTAGCTGTGGCTACATCAGCGCCATTGTTTGTGAAGACACCAATTTCAACGACCTGATTGATGCGGGCGATGCGCTGCAAATTGGTGAAACGGTTTACCTCTATGATTGTGCTGATTTGACCACGCCGATTGACTCCACAGTGACAGATGTGAACGGTCGTTACAGCTTCGATGCGTTGCTGCCCGGCGACTACATAGTTGGGGTGGGGCTATTGCCAAATTACCGTTTTGTTTCCACTGGAAATATCAACCAGACTGGCTTTTCAGATTGCATGACCTTGGCTTGGGGCGACTGTGATACCACAAAAACCTTCTGCCGCTATGCCTGCCCAAGCATCGATGCGGGGCCGGATATTGACCATTGCTCCAGTGCAAATGCCTCGCAATTGGATGCCAATCTGGCCCACGGTACTGGGAATTTTACATGGACACCTGCAACGGGCCTCAGCGATCCAAACATCGAAAACCCAGTGGCTTCGCCAGCTTCCTCGACCACTTACAACATCGCCTTCAACGACGGGTTTGGTTGCGTAGCCTTCGATACGATTTCGATAAATGTGGGCAGTTCAACGCCTTATCTAGCGAATATGCCAGCCACTGATTTGACTGCACAGTGTGCGCCGCTGCCAGTTGATGACCCCGTTTTTGCGGATGACTGCGATGCCAGTTTGACCATTTCAACCGACACAACGACTACCCTCACGCCTTGCGGTTTTGTGCAAACCATCGACTGGACGGCTACAAATGACGAGGGTAACACAGCAACATTTTCGCAAACGCTCACCGTGGAGGATACACTGCCACCAACCATGACAGCCAATCATGCTTTTTTCGGAGCAATTCTGGATGGCGACTCACTGACGGCTGATTGTTCCATGATTCCTTCGCTGGATTCCATCGGATTTGCTGCCTTCGACAATTGCAGCGCCACCACGGTCAATTTCACCGAAAACATCATCTACGGCGATTGCCCAACGGACGGATTTTACCAATTCCGCCACTGCGGCTGGACGGCGACCGATGCCTGCGGCAACACGGACAGCCTGTTCTTCTTTGTAACCATTTACGACAACGCTCCTCCCGTGCTAGCGCCTGCGCCAGCGGACATCACGGTGAGTTGCGGTGCGGTACCCATGCCAGCGATTTTGGGCGCAACGGATAATTGCGACGATTTCCCAACGGTCACTGTCACTGAATTTACGACCTATGATAGCAGCGGCTGCCTCAGCCAAATTTTACGGGTTTGGACGGCGGAGGACGACTGCGGAAATACCTCAACAGATTCGCAAACCATCACTATCACAGACACAATTGCTCCAAGCTTGGTGGGCGTACCTGCCGACTTAAGTTTGGATTGTAGCAGCCCAGTACCGGCGCCAGCTACTGTCACTGCCAGTGATGCTTGCGACGCAGACATCACGGTGATTTTCAACCAAAGTTATATCGGAAATCCATCCACAGCTTGCTATTCGATTGTCAGGACTTGGATGGCGACCGACGATTGTGGAAACACAGGTTCTGCTTCGCAAACAATTATCATTTTCGACGATATGCCACCTATTCTGAGTGGTGTGCCTGCCGATACTACATACGATTGTTCCACACCTGTGCCTTTTGCGGCCACAGTCACTGCCACGGACAATTGTGACCCAGATGTTCCAGTCGTTTTCAGTGAGGTAATCACCGGAAATTCTAGCACAGGTTGTTTTTCTATCGTCCGAACTTGGTCAGCAACCGATGACTGCGGAAATAACACCTCGGCTTCGCAAACAATCATCGTCAACGACAATACACCGCCACTGCTGAGCGGTGTTCCAGCGGATTTGACGATAGACTGTGGAACGCCAGTTCCAACACCAGCGAACGTTACAGCTTCCGACCTCTGCGATGCCAACGTGCCAGTGGTTTACAATCAAAACATCAATGGAAATCCTGCCACTGCATGTTATGTGATGACCCGCACTTGGACAGCGACCGATGATTGTGGAAACAGCGTTTCCGCTTCGCAAACCATCACCGTGGAAGACCACACAGCGCCAACTTTGTCGGCCTATCCAGCCGATGTGACGGTAACTTGTGTAAGCCAAATCCCACCTGCTCCAAGCATCACTGCCAGCGATGATTGCGATACGGATGTGCCAGTGCTTTTTGTCCAATCTTCTACAGGAAACCCGGCTGGCTGCAATTACCAACTGATGCGTACTTGGGGTGCTGCCGATGATTGTGGAAATTCAGTTTCCTGGACGCAGACCATCACGGTCAACGATGACGAACCCCCAGTGTTGGTTTCGGTTCCTGCAGATGTAGTCATCAATTGCAGTGACCCTGTGCCAACGCCAGCCAGCGTGACAGCTACCGACAATTGCGACCCGAGCGTCTCGGTTTCTATGTCGACAAACTATGTTGGCGACTCGACCTCTGGCTGCTACATCATCAACCGCACTTGGACGGCGACAGATGATTGTGGCAACTCCGTTTCAGCTTCACAAAAAATTACAGTACGTGACCTGATTGCCCCAGATTTGATTGGCGTGCCGAACAACGGCTCAGCCAACTGCGACAACCTACCGGGTGACAACGTGACCGCCATCGACAACTGTGATGCCAACGTGGTCGTGGTAATTACCGACCAAGTTCAATCTAGCGTAAATGGTTGCCCTACTCAAATCCTCCGAAGGTGGACCGCTACGGACGATTGCGGAAACACCCGCATCGCTTCCCGCACTTTCAATGTGAGCAACACTGATGTGCCAGTTATCACTATTTTGGAGCCAAGCCTTGCCAGCGTGCAGGACGGAGACACCTTGTATCTTGAATGCGACGACCTACCTGGCTTGAGTGCGGCTAGTGCCATCGGTTCTGAGGACTGTTGCGGAGCGCCAACCATCACTTTCCATGAAACGGCAGTGGCTGGCAACTGCCAAACCAATGGCTACATGGCCATGATGCATTGTGGATGGACAGCTACTGATTGTTGTGGCAATACTGGCAGCCTGTTTTTCACGGTTTTCTTGATTGATTTGACACCACCAGAATTTTTTGGTGTGCCTGCAAATGTGATTTTGCCAGTGGGAAGCCCGATGCCGCCAGTACCAACTGTATTTGCAGTGGACAATTGCGACAGCAATGTCCCCGTGAGCTACAACTCCGTAACCACTGGGCCACCCGATAATCAACTGACCACTCGTACTTGGTCTGCTTCGGATGATTGTGGGAATATTGTGACAGCAACACAGACGATTCTGATTACCAACGACATGACAGCGCCAATCCTTGCTGGTGTGCCACCTGACATCACCATCGAAGGCCCCGTGGCTGACCTGCCTAACAATTCTCTAGTGACGGCTTCCGATAACCTCGATGATAACCCGGAAATCACATTCGAAGAAAATAGGACCGGGGGTACCTGCTGCTATGTAGTGACCCGCACTTGGACGGCTACTGACGATTTTGGGAACAGCAGCTCAGCTACGCAAACCATCACCGTCACTGACTCTCAAGCTCCAGTAATTTCTGGGACTGTGGCTGATGTGACGGGTACTTGCAGCCTTGGCGATGTGCCAATACCCCAACTCAGCGCTACCGATAATTGCACGGATATTTTGACCACGAGCTTCAGCGCCGATACGACGTTTTTGAATTGTGGCTTCCATGTGTTGCGTACTTGGACTTTCACCGATGAATGTGGCAACACGGCCATTGCGAAGCAAAATATCCATCTTGAAGATACCGAAGCGCCTGCCATCAATCCGGGCAGTGGCATTGATTTAGCTTTATTTGCTTCACAAAATGCCTCGCCAAACGGTGGTGTCAGTCTTCATATTGGCGATAAAATTTCGGCAAATGAAACATGGAGCATTGGTAGCCAAACCATGCCCACACTCATCGGCAGCGCCACTGACAATTGCACCGCAGCTGATCAAATTGGTTATCGGGTGAGCAATATTGTAGAACTGAACAGCGGCTGCACGCATGTTTTCACTGTTACTTTCAAAGCAGTAGATGCATGCGGCAATGAGTCTTCAACATTCTTCACCGCCACCGCTAGTTTCGAGGATGACCTTGCGCCGAGCTTCGCAACACTGCCGCAAGACCTGATGGTGAACTGTGGAAATGTTCCAACCGCACTTACGCTAACAGCCACGGACAATATTGGAACACCAACTGTGGCTTTTGATGAAACAACTATGCCTGGCTGCCCTGTCATCATCACCCGTACTTGGACGGCGACCGATGGATGCGGCAACTCAACCGTTGCGGAGCAAAAAATAGCAATTCATGATATGGAAGCCCCCGAAATCCTGAACGTGCCAGGCAACGTGGCAGTGAGTTGCAGCAATATCCCACCAGTGGCCATTAACGTGGTGGCAACTGATGATTGCGCTGCCAGTTTGCCAGTAACATTTTCTGAAACGACGTCGGGCATCGGATGTCAGTACACCATCACCCGCACCTGGACAGCGGTGGATGCCTGCGGCAATTCAGCCATCAAGCAGCAACATATTTTTGTCGCAGACCACACGGCGCCAATCATTGCAAATGCACCTTCACCTGAATTGACGGTGAGTTGCGAAGCAGGATTGCCAGCAGCCTTAGCCCTGACCGTAAGTGACAATTGTGATGCTGCTCCTACCATAAATTTTGAGGAAACGACGATGCCAGGTGGTAGTGCTTGTAACTATTCGGTGCTTCGCAAATGGACGGTAACGGACGCTTGCGGAAACTCGACTGTTGCAGCGCAAACTATCCATATGACAGATTTTACTTCGCCAACGCTCGATAATGTGCCCGCCGACATAACGGCGACTTGTGGTAATTTCCCTGCTTCACCGACAGTGACTGGCACTGACAATTGCGATCCGGATGTAGAGGTTATTTTCAAGGAAACAACGGCACCTGGCTGCCCACAAAAAATCATCCGCACTTGGCTTGGAGTCGATGACTGTGGCAACCAAACGGAAGCAACCCAAATCATCACGATTTTGGACAACGAACCACCTGTGCTCTCAGCCGCGCCCGCTGATTTGAACCTAGCGTGCGGGGCGGATGTGCCAGTTGCTGCGGTGCTCCCAGCTTCTGACAATTGCAGTCAAGTGACCAACGTAACCATGCAAGAGGTTGTGACTGGGCAAGGATGCAGCCGAACCATAGTTCGTACTTGGACGGCAGTTGACCAATGTGGCAATGCTGCCTCGGTGAGCCAGACCATTCAGGTGAATGATGTTGAACCTCCTTTATTGTCGGCTGCACCAGCTAATTTGACACTGCATTGTGGCGATCAAATCCCGGTTGCGGTCATGCTCACAGCCTCTGACAACTGTAGCTCGCACCTGCAAGTTTCATTTTTGGAAACAACGACCAATACCGCTTGCGGACAGGATATCCTGCGCACATGGACTTCGACGGACGATTGTGGAAATACAAGCACTGCCAGCCAGCTTATTTCAATAGTGGATGACCAGGCGCCTACCGTCCTCGAACCCGCCGACCTGACTGTAGGTTGTGGTGGTTTGCCACCGGTCGTAACACCTGTTTTCAGCGACAATTGTGACCAAAGCCTGAATATCCAATTCACAGAAATAACAACTCAAATCGCCTGTGGCAAAAATGTGCTTCGTACTTGGACCGCTACGGACGACTGCGGAAACAGCACCGTGGTGGATCAACTCATCCATGTGATTGACCAGACGCCGCCTGTCATGAACTTCGCTAATCCATTGCTGACTGGCCTTCAAAGTGGCGACACGTTGGTGATGGATTGTTCCAACGGCTTGATTTTCAACCAATCAGATGTGACCGCTACGGATGATTGCAGCAACGTGACGGTGAACTTGGACATGGTGAATTTTGCCTACGGCAACTGTGCTACGGACGGTTATCTCGTCCGGGCCAAATTCAACTGGGAAGCGACCGATGCCTGTGGGAACAGCACGAACCTAACGTTGAACGTTCGGGTAGAGGATAATGAGCCACCAATTTTCCCAAATCTTCCAGACATCGTGGTGAATTGCGGTGAAACCGCACCTGATTTCATTGCACCAGTGGTACAGGACGACTGTGGTGATGTGGCAATTTCATTTGCTTCGCAAACTGTCACGACCGCCTACGGTCAAGATATTGTGGGCACTTGGACGGCAGTAGACAACTGTGGGAACTCAGCCAACGCTACCCAAACCATGCAAATCTACAGTGTCGGTGCTGCGCAACTGATGGGAGTGCCCGCCGACCTAACGGTTGACTTGGGCAATGGAGAAGCCATTCCAGCGGTAGCTAACGTCACTGCTGTGGACAATTGCAGTGGGGCATCGCTTCCGCTGGTTTTTGAGGAAAATAGCCATCAAGCTGGGCCATGCAATACAGTCATCGAGCGGAGTTGGTCTGTGGTGGGCATGAACGGTTTGACAGTTTCAGAAACTCAAATCATCACGGTGCTTGACCAAGCTCAGTTTACAGCCAGCATGGCCGCAGACTCATGCAACAGCTCCAATGGTTCTGTAATATTGAACCCATCCACACTTGATTTTGCTTGGAGCATTGGAGGGTCTGGTGCGGTGCAAACAAACCTTGCCGCAGGCACCTACGCCGTCACTGCAACAAATGCCAACGGTTGTTCCAGTACAATTGAGGTAGTTGTAGATGCAGTTTGCAATTGCGAATTGGCTAATGTGAAAGAGGTACGGAGGAACATTACCGCCTGTGGTGAAAACAAGGGAAAAGCAGTAATCCACATCACTCAAAATACGGCAGACTACCAATATAATTGGTCGCCTGACCTTGGTACCCCCAACAATTTGGGCAATGCCAGAGCGAACCTGCCTGCTGGCCATTACGAGGTTCAAATCACGTTGAACAGCTTAGCTAGTTGCATGACTTCGACTTCATTTGACATTGAAGATGACTGCGCAGATTGCGGGGCAATTTTCGGAGATTTACCTACTTCAATCTCGGCCCCCTCTGGCCCTGTGGATGTTTGCTTGCCAGTGCCGTTTGGCTTGACTTCAAACTACGAGATTAGGGTGGATGGGCAAGTCTTTACTGGAATGTTGGAGCCTTGTGCTCCGCATTTGGTGAAGGTTTACAGTTATGCCAATGTGCCGACAGTAGGTGGTTATTCAGTAATTTGGGAGCATGATGGAACAACGTTCTACACGCTACTCGACCAGTTGTCAGAGTTGGTGCCAGCCATGAATTTTGTTGACCCGAATGGCCACTGGTTCGATGATGCAACGGCAAAGGAAATTTCTACAACAAATCTGGGTGGTGATTACGGCCAGTTGAGCATTCGCCAGAATGGAACTGGATTAGTGAAAAACCTTTCTGCCACAACTACGACTACCAATACAGGTACGCTGTTGACCCTGCCTAGTGGAGGACACGAAATTAGTTACTTGAATTCGTCCACCGGCTGCACGGACGAGCTGTTCGTCAATATTAGCGGAGAGGAGGGGGAATCTACCTTCGTTCTACCCGACCAAAATGTGGACGCTAGGGCTGAGTCGGATGTCAATGGAGAAGCTGCCGCCGCAGGTATTTTGGTGTACAACGGATTTTCACCTAACGGCGATGGCAAAAACGATTATTTCAAAATAGAAGGACTGGACAAATACCCGCACCACATGTTGAGGATTTACAATGGTTATGGGAGAATGGTATTCAAGACAGGCCATTATTTGAGCGATTGGGGTGGCTCTTGGGGCCAAAACAATTTGCCGAATGGCACATACTACTACTTGCTGGAGGATGGAAAGGGTAAGACTTATACTGGTTATGTTCAAGTTAAACGGTAAAAAAACTAGTATCCTCTTTTAGATTGAAGGGTGGGGGCGTATTTGCTCCCACCTTTTTTATTGTCCTTTTGCTGGTTCAGCCTGTGTTTTTTCGGTTTTGGGAAATGCGAATCCCTGTTTAGTGGCATGGCGGCGATTATTGAGTAGATTTGATTTCCGTATTTTAAAAATTTAAACATGGGTTTTCGACTTATTTTATTTTTTATTCCATTGGTTTTATTAGGCACTGCATTGCCGGAAGGCACGAAATTCACCACCCAAAGTGGGATAATTCAGTTTAAATCAGATGCGCCGTTGGAGGTCATTGAGGCCAAATCTAAAATGCTGAAAGGTGTAATAGATATGGAAGAAAGGGCTTTCGCTTTTTCAGTGGACGTGAGCAGTTTTGAAGGTTTCAACAGCCCACTGCAACGAGAGCATTTCAACGAAAACTACTTGGAAACCAAGCGTTATAAGACAGCAACCTTCATCGGGAAAATCATTGAGAAGGATGATTTTACGAAGGATGGAACTTACTCCATCCGTACGAAAGGAAAGTTGACGGTGCATGGAATAACGAAAGAGCGTATCATCAAGAGTGAGGTGACAACTAAGGACGGTGTGATCAAAGTCCGCTCCAATTTCACAGTGCTGCTGGAGGAGCATGGCATTTCTATTCCCAAAATAGTTTATCAGAAAATAGCCGAGGAAATAACTGTGGACGTTGCGGCAGACTTGGTAGAAATGAAGGGGTAAATTTGCCCAGCTGCTTTTCAGCTATTGCTTTATGTTTTGATGAAAAAACACACCGTACTAATCCTTTTGTTGCTAGTTACTCTGCCGATTTTACGGGGGCAATCACCCAGTTTCAAGCTTTGCAACATCCAGGAATTTTTTCCCACCGCCAAAGCGGAGATGATGTACGAAGACAGGAACAGCTTGATGTGGTTTGGTGCGACCGAAGGGTTTTTTTTGTACGATGGCATTGAATTTCTACAGTATTTGAAGGAAGACAGTACTAGCCAGCATGTCCGGGCTATATACCAAGATAAAGAAATGCTGCACTGGATAGGTTACGATGATGGGTCGGTGTATTTTATCAAAAACCAAAGACTGCAACGTTGGGTACCAGAAGAGGGAACGCCAAAAGTGCCAATCACTGGCTTTGCCGAGGACACGGAAGGGCGGTTTTGGGTATCCACCTACGGTGAGGGAGCCTATTATTTGGAAGCGGGTAGGCTTTACAATTTCAATACAGATGATGGGCTTTTGGGAGACGATATTTATGTGATGGCCAAAGATAAACTAGGCAGGATTTGGCTGGGCTCTGATGGCGGCATCAGTATTTGCAGTGTAAAAAATGGCAAGAAGCTGGTGGAAAATTTGACCCGTGAAGATGGTTTGCCCGATGAAATAGTCAGGGAAATACTTCCCGACCCGAACGGTGACATGTGGATTGGTAGTTTTGATGAGGGAGTTTGTCGCTACAAGACCAAGGAACGGCGCTTTGATTTTCCAATAAAAAATTGGATACATGGGACAGTGAATTGCTTGGCTCTTTTCAAAGAAAAAGAACTCTGGATTGGTACGGAGGGTAATGGCTTGTGGCGATACAATTTACAGGATGAAAAGCTACGGCAACTGCCAAATGGACGAAATTTTGACAAAGCTAAGATCTATGATCTGCACCGTGACATCGAAGGGAATATCTGGACTGTGAGCAACACGGAAGGGATTAGCTACGCTAATCGGCAGTTCGAATTTACCCAAGTGGGCCTTCAAGAAATTCAGGCGGTGCTGACAGACAGGGAAGACCGACTTTGGGTAGGCACCCCCAATGGGCTTTTTTCAAAAAATTTGAGGCTGGGTGATGGCGCTGGTTTTCAACCACATTTCAAAGCGCTCGGATTGAATGTCATCAGCCTGTACGAGGATGGATTTGGACGGATTTGGTTGGGTACTTTTGATTGTGGGGCACTTTGTTTTGACCCAAAGAATGGTAAGCTGCGCCGGTTTCTGGAAACAGATGGCTTGGCAAACAACAATGTGCTTTCCATTGCTGGCGCTAATGGCAAGGTTTGGTTGGCAACGCTGGGAGGTGCTTCCGAAATTGAGGCAACAGCCAACTTGTTGGATGGACAGGACATTAAAATCAAAAACTACCAAAAAAAGAATGGACTCAGCACGGATTTTATTTATAAAGTGTTAATAGACAGCAAGAACCGAACATGGTTTGCTACTGACGGACAGGGGATAAGTTGTTTGGAAAATGGTAAAATAAGCAACTACTCAACCCTAGAAAATGAAAATAAGCAGGTCAAAAAATCGCCCTACGAAGGACTGAAAGCGGTATATTCCATGACGGAAGACCATGAAGGCAACCTTTGGTTGAGCACCGCTACGGATGGGATTTTTAAATTCGATGGACAAAGTTTTAGCCATCTGGCCATGAAAGAGGGCCTACGGGATCTTGCCATCACGAGCTTAGTGACCGATGCAAAAGGGCAAGTTGTTATCGTGCACCAGTCAGGCGTTGACCTCCTGACGCCTAGTACCCAGCACCTTATTTACTACGATGAAGAGCTTGGCTTGAGCGAGATTGAGCCCCATTTGAATGCAACGTGTACGGACAGTTGGGGCAATATTTGGATAGGGGTAAAAAACGGACTCATCAAGTACACCCCACTGAACGAGCAGCTTGAAATTGATCCACGCACAAGGTTGGAGTCGGTGTCAGTTTCTTTGCGACCCATTGATTTTCAAAAAATCACGAAGCTCTCACATGGTCAAAATGATGTGACATTCAATTTCGTGGGAGTCTGGTACACTGACCCGAACAGCGTAAAATACCGCTACAAACTGGAAGGTTACAACACGGATTGGATAACAACAAAAGACCGTCAAGTCAATTTTTCGCAGTTGCCACCAGACCATTATACCTTCATGGTCACGAGCACCGAAAACGACGCTTGGCTGGATGAGCCAATTGTTGCCTGGTCTTTTGAAATCATGCCGCCAGTTTGGCGCAGGTGGTGGTTTGTTTCGGCTGTTTTGCTGGCAATAAGCAGCCTGTTCTACTGGTATTTGAAGGCGAGGGACAAGCGAAAAGAGCGGGTTTTCTTATTGGAAAAAGAACAGGTGGAAAATGAATTGGCAGTCATCAAATCTCAAATAAATCCGCATTTTTTGTTCAATAGTTTTAACACGCTGATAGGTGTCATAGAGGAAGACCCAACGGCGGCAGTCGAATACGTGGAGCAGCTCTCGGATTTCTATCGTTCAATGTTGCAACTGCGTGACAAGGAAGTTATTACACTAAAAGAAGAAGCTGAATTGGTGTCACATTACGGTTATTTACTTAAAAAAAGGTATGGTGAGAATTTTAATTTGAATACCCATCTCAATGGCCATACAGGTTTTATCATCCCACTGACGCTTCAAATCTTAGTCGAAAATGCCGTTAAGCACAATGTCATCTCAAAACTGAAACCACTCACAGTCAATATTTCCATGGAAAGCAAAGATTGTATTTTGGTAGAGAACAACCTCCAGCCAAAAGTTCAGCCAGAGGCTTCTACAAAATTCGGCTTGGCAAGCCTGCAGCGCCGATATGAATTGTTGGGAGGCCGGGTCGTAAAAGTGGAAAAAACAGCAAGCCATTTTAGGGTCTGCATTCCGATAATCGAATCATAAACTGATAAAAATTACAAACATGACCGCATTAATCATAGAAGATGAAGAGGCCGCCGCTCGAAGGCTGGCAAAACTGATTCAGGAAGTGGATGCAAGCATCAAAATCGTTGACCAATTGGACAGTATTGAGGCTTCGATCAATTGGTTTGAGCACCATGCCATGCCCGACTTGATTTTCATGGACATCAATTTGGCTGACGGTTTGAGTTTTGAAATTTTCAAATACCGGGAAATCAACAAACCAGTGATTTTCACGACGGCATTTGACCAGTACACACTACAGGCATTTAAAGTGAATGCTGTGGATTATTTGTTGAAACCTATAAAAAAGGCAGAATTGGAGCAGGCCATCCACAAATTCGTCAAATTGCACACACCAAATACAGCCAATTACAAGGAACTGGCGCAATCCATGCAGCGAGACGAATACAACAGCCGTTTCCTAATCCGCTTTGGGCAAACGATAAAAGTCGTCGAATTCAGGGATGTAGCCTATTTTTATACAGAAGATAAAATCACATTTTTGATTACGAAAGAAGGAAAGCGCTACCCAATTGAGCCCTCGCTCGAAAAATTGGAAGAAATGGCCGACCCACGCAGCTATTTTCGCATCAATCGGCAGTTCATCATCAATATCGAGAGCATCAAAGAGATGTATGCCTACTCAAAATCGAGAGTAAAACTCATCCTTGAACCTCCCATCGACCGGGAAACTGTCGTGAGCACAGAACGGTCGCCAGTTTTCAAAAAATGGCTGACTGGAAAGGACGGCAAATGACACTGACTTTTTCCTACATTTGGCGCTTCAATTGAAAACAACCAGCCGAAATTATGCCTGAAAATGATTATATCTATGAACTTGCCGATGCTGAAAAGCTGATCAAAGGTTTTACCGCGTGCACGCTTTCAAAGACAGAATGGACACATGAGGCACATCTGATAGCGGGTCTTTGGCTATTGGCAAAATACGGAGAGCAGGCACTGCCGGAAATGCGAACTAGACTGCTCCGTTTCAACGAGTCGGTGGGTGGAATAAATGATGACCAAAATGGTTACCACGAAACAATGACCGTGTTTTGGCTTTGGGCGCTCAAAGAGATGTTCGCCGATGACGATGGCAAAGTGTATTGGAACCAAGATGCCCTAGACGATTTGCTTTTCGATGAAACACTGGCCGACCGCAATATTTGGGCTGAATTTTATTCCAAAGATTTGATGATGAGCGTTGCTGCAAGGCGGGGCTTTGTGCAGCCGGATTTAAAGGAAATGGAATAGCCACTAGGTTGCTTAATCGCAATCAAATACAATTTGGTTCACACCAATCGTGTCCAATTGTATGTTTCGAGTATCTGAAAAAACATGACCTGGGCAATCGCAGGTGAAGTTCATTTTTTTATAGTCCAAGCCTTTTTCCAGATTCAGGAACAAAGAATCGCCAGGTAGGATTTCCACAAAACTTAGAACGGTTGTGTCATTGTTGTCCCTCCTCACCCTGTAAATCAATTCAACTTCCTTCACCTTGCAGCTGTCTGATTTGTTGTTGAGGTAAACTTCTGTATAATTGGGAATATTGAAAAAATCATCCGTTGAGCAGGCCCAAGCCATGTAGAGAAACACTACCAATACAGGAACAGTAACAAGCAGTTTAGTAGCGGTTTTCATTCAAATATTGTTTTTTAAGAAAAAAATTGCTGCCAGGCAGCCTACGACGGAGAAAAGGCAATCGTTCCAGTCAAACGTTCCTCTTCCAAATTCTGCGGCCTGCCAGCCCTCAAATACAACAGAAATAAGAGCCGTGAATCCAGCAACAGTAAATGCCGTAGCCATTGTTTTTGGTTTCCAAATCAGTAACAATGCCGCAGTTAGTGCAAATGACCAAAGCAAACTTGGCAATGATGCACCAACGTGGGCGGGTAGGGGTAAATCAATATTTGGGCCTTTGCCAAAAATGGCTGTACGTCTTGGTCGAAGGAAGCGGTAAAATAGTGCTCCCACGACCAGTGGAGTTGCAACCCAAATGCACCATTTGATTAGAACTTCAAGTTTTTTCTTTTTCACTTTTTGATTGAATTATCAAGGTGATTTGTGATTTCAAAATAAAATAAACTAAACCAAATCTCCGCTTTCAGCAAGTGATTTTGCTTGTTCAGGCTTGAATAGTTTTGAGCTCTGATTTGCTCTCCTAATTTTGAAGCATGAAGCAAAAGTTTCCAACTCGCCAGTTATTCTTGTTAGCAGTTATCGGCTATTTTGTAGTTGCAATGGCAACCTTTGGCACTTCTTGCAAACATCCCCCATTATTTGATGATGACGGTCTCACACCTGTTGACTCAATGGATACGACTGTGGTAATCGATACCTTCCCAACTGGCACTCCTTGCGACCCAGATTCCGTTTATTTTGAAACGGACGTTCTGCCCATCTTGATTTCAAGCTGTGCTAAATCGGGTTGCCACAATGCTGCCTCCCACGAAAAAGGGGTTATTTTGGATAGCTACGCCAATGTGGTACAAACGGGAGATGTCCGCCCGTTTGACCTTAACGGGAGCGACCTTTATGAAGTAATTACGGAAACAGACCCTGACAAGCGAATGCCGCAGCCACCCAATGCACCTTTGACCCAAGCCCAGATTCAGCTCATCGCTAAGTGGATTAACCAAGGTGCGCAGGATTTGCATTGCGACCCAGCTTTCGGAGCTTGCGACACCACTAACATTAGCTTCAGCCAAACTTTGAAGCCCATCTTAAATTTCTATTGCGTGGGCTGCCACAGTGGGGCAGGGGCTTCTGGCAACGTACATTTGGATGCTTACGCAGGAGTAAAATCCGTTGCTCAAAATGGTAAACTATTGGGCGTCATTTCTTGGGCACCCGGCTTTCAGAAAATGCCACAAGGCGGTAACCAACTGGATGACTGCAAAATTGCTAAGTTCAAGACTTGGATAGACAGTGGGGCCCCTGAGAATTGAATTGGCGTGCACATTCTTCTGAGAAAATTGGATATTGTTTTATGAAAAAATACCTGATAAGCGGTTTAATTTTGGCAAGCTTACTTTGCGGGTCTTGCTATTACGATGTGGAAGAAGAAATTTACCCCACGCTTGCCTGCAACACCTCCGATGTGACCTTGAGTGGGGTGGTGGAGCCGCTCCTGAAAAGCAAATGCTATAAATGCCACGATGCAGCCAACAACAATGGCAATGTTACTTTGGAAGGTTATGCCAATTTGAAAAAGTACGTGGATAGCGGACAATTTTTGGGTGCAATAAAACACAGTCCTGGCTTCTCGCAAATGCCAAAAAACGAAGCAATGCTTGTGGACTGCGACATCCAAAAAATTGAAGCATGGATAAATAATGGAGCCCTACAGAACTAAGCAAACAGCATGATTCTACAACTTGGCGGTGTATTAACCGCTTCAAACACCAACCATTTATTATGAAAAAATTTCTGATTGTCACCCTCATCCTCCTTCTTGGCGCAGGTATTTTTGGTTACATGCAATGGAACAAACCACACCAGGACATTGCGGCAGCAAAGTCAGACGTTACCATCACTGCTACCGACTTAGTGGCTGCATTTGATTCAAATGAGGATGAGGCCAATGCGAAGTACAACGATAAAATTGTGGAAATCACTGGAACGGTAAAAGAGACCACTCAAGCCGATGGCAAGACGAATGTCAGTCTGGATGCTGGTGATTCTATGTCGGGTGTCACTTGCGAACTCGACGATTTGAGCACGCCAAAGCGTACCACTTTCAATCCCGGTGAGCAAGTCACCTTCAAATGCACCTGCACTGGTAAATTGCTGGACGTGGTGCTGGTACGCTGCGTGGAGAAATAATTTCAAAGATGAAAAAAAGTGTTTTAGTTTTCATGTTCAGCTTGCTGAACCTATTTCTGCTGTCTGCTCAGGACGACCTGCTCTCCTTACTTGGGGAGGACGAACCTACGACGGAGTATGCAACAGCGGCATTTAAAGCCAATCGAGTTATCAACTTACACTCCATTGAAAGCACAGCTGGCGGCGTGTTGGATGTGAAGATTTCGCATCGGTTCGGCTTCGTAAATGGAGGTGTGCAGGAACTGTTTGGGCTTGACCAAGCCTCCATCCGCATCGGTGCCGATTATGGCATCAGCAATCGGCTCACCGTTGGTTTTGGTCGGAGCAGTTACGAAAAAACATACGATGGTTTTTTGAAATACAAATTGCTCCGGCAAAGCAGTGGGGCAAAACTGATGCCCATCACTGCCTCTTTCTTGGCAACTATTGCGATCAAGACAATACCTTGGGCCAATCCAGACAGAGAAAACTACATGAGTTCCCGAATGTACTACACCTTTCAGTTGTTGTTGGGGAGGAAGTTCAGTGAGGGGTTTAGTTTGCAACTTTCGCCCACTTTGTTGCATCGAAATCTGGTAAGGACTAAGTCGGAAAGCAACGATGTTTACGCAATTGGTGCGGCCATTCGGCAGAAAGTATCCAAGCGTGTAGCCATCAACGCTGAGTATGTGTACGTTTTGCCCAACCAATTGGCTGATGGTTACCGAAATTCACTTTCCATCGGATTCGACATCGAGACTGGTGGCCATGTCTTTCAACTGCATTTCACCAACTCCACTTCCATGATTGAAAAAGGGTTTATTGGAGAAACGATTGGTGATTGGCGCAACGGCGGGGTGCATTTTGGATTCAATGTTTCTAGGGTTTTCACCCTAAAAAAATAGTTAGATGAAATGTCTCACCTTTTAGGGCATTTTTTGCAGCGCTTCCCTTCTTTATGTTTTTTGCAGCATTTTTTCTTGTCTTTGGCTTGCAGCACTGGCAACCAGAATGGCAGGTGGCGAAGTGGGTTGGTCGGTGTTCCGCCTTCTTCTTGGAACAATTGTTTTTGTTTGCTCATGAAGTTGTGATTGAAATTCAAAAACAAAAATACGCCAAGCCAATTTAAAAATCGTCACTGTTGCGCAATTTACTTAGAATTAATCTTGATAAGGAGTTTGTTCAAAGTAGGAACTGACCAAAGGCTACTTACCATGGGTAGAATGGAATCTCCCGTTAACTTTGCACGAAATCTAAGAATCAGTTTATAAAATCAAATTATCATGGTAAACGAAGCAACACGACTCGGGACTGCCGAGCTTATAGCCCTGGAAGACAAATACGGAGCGCATAATTATCATCCATTACCAGTGGTACTTTCCCGAGGCGAAGGTGTTTTTGTTTGGGATGTTGATGGCAAGCAGTATTTCGATTTCCTTTCTGCCTATTCTGCTGTGAACCAAGGCCACTGCCATCCACGCATCATTGAAGCACTAAAATCACAAGCTGAAAAACTCACTTTGACCTCACGGGCTTTTTATAATGACCAGCTTGGGATTTATGAGAAATTCGTGACCAGCTATTTTGGTTATGATCGAGTATTGCCAATGAACACAGGAGTTGAGGCGGTGGAGACTGCGATGAAGCTTTGCAAGAAATGGGGCTACAAAGTCAAGGGGATTGCACAGCAGGATGCTAAAATCATTTTTGCCACTGGCAATTTTCACGGCCGCACTCAAGCCATAATATCCGCTAGTGTAGACCCTGGTGCTACTGCCGATTATGGACCGTACTTGCCCGGAATTGAAATAATTCCATACAACGACCTCGAAGCGCTGACGGACGCCGTGAAAGACCCAAATGTTGCGGGTTTCATCGTTGAACCGATACAAGGTGAAGCAGGAGTTTTCGTCCCAGATGCCAACTATTTGCCAGAAGTTAGAAGAATTTGTAAAGCGGCTAATGTGCTTTTCATCGCCGATGAAGTACAGACGGGTATTGCACGCACTGGTCGTCTGTTGGCAAGCTGCGGCAATTGCAGCTGTGAAAAAAGCTGTGAAAACCGCTACGAAAGCCGTCCAGATATTTTGATTTTAGGAAAAGCTATGTCAGGTGGTGTATTTCCTGTTTCCGCTGTTTTAGCCGATGACGAAATTATGCTCACTATCAAGCCGGGTGAGCACGGTAGTACTTTTGGTGGCAATCCTTTGGCATGTGCAGTGGCAATTGAAGCCCTCAAAGTGATTGAAGATGAAGGTTTGGCGGAGAATGCAATGCGTCTTGGTGAAATCTTCCGGGAGCGGATGCAAAGTCTGATAGCCAAGACAGAACTAGTAACTTTAGTACGCGGTAAAGGACTTCTTAACGCAATTGTCATCAATGATGATGAAGACAGTCATACCGCTTGGGATATTTGCGTAAAACTTGCCGAAAATGGCTTGCTCGCAAAGCCAACTCATGGCAATATCATACGTTTCGCTCCGCCACTTGTAATGACGGAAGAACAACTACATGCTTGTTGTGATATCATCGAAAAGGTGATTTTGACATTTGATAAGGCTCATTAAAGCTAATACATCTTACATGTGAAACGCCGACATCTTCTTAATTTGGAGTGTCGGCGTTTTTATTTGACAAAATTGCTGTAATAACTTTCAGAACTTTATTAGTTGATATGGCTAAAATGAAAAATAAATTCTGATATTATAGAGGTATTTAAAGATAAACAAATTAAAAAGATTATGGATTTTCGTTAATTTGCTGTTTAACACAAAGTATAATTTGAGTTAATCTTTTGTGTGTTTTAAATGATTGCATCAAGAGTCTGCGTTAAGCATTTGAGTATGTTGGATTTTGTTAATAAGTATGGAATAATCTTGCTTCAACTGAGCCTTTATCTTTCAACTTAGAAAAATTTATTTCTAAGTATTTGATTCTAAGTGTTTTAGAAAAAAATAATGATTTTTAATATAGAATTCACATTGTTTTTTTTGTGAATTTTCCGAAAATTGATATGTTTGTAAATATATACGGATTTCCTCTCCATTTTAAGGTATTTAGCATTGTAAGCACTGAGAAACGCTATTTAATTTTTTAAAAACCAACGGTAATCATTTTTTCAATGGTTGCCCTAGATATATATGCTTTGATTCATGGGCGTAAATATATTGCGCCCTTTTTGTATTTAATAGATTTCTCAAATACCGACTTCCTAAATGATTAATTTGTCCTGTAGTGCAATACTATGGGGTAGGTTTTTATTTGCTGGAAGTCATTAACCAAACTATTTTATGAAAACGTTTACTTCCTTAATGGCTTCAGTGGCTTTAATGTTTTTTTTAGCGTTGGCCAATCGGGCTAATGCTCAAGTAGACTTGCTCTCCGACCTTTTTAGTCAGATGGACCCTAGCCTTGGACAAGTACTTCAGAACAATTTTGACTCCCTGAACAACGCAGGAAATCTCAACCAAAATGCTGACAACGAACTTTTTGACCAACTAAACGACCACCTATTAAATGACATTCCTCCCGGAAATTTTGACGCTAATTTTCAAAGTGAGCTTGGTTCTGGACTAGATACTTTGTTGTTTCACTTACCCGGATTGAACCTTCCAACAGGAGATCAGGATGTTTTGCTAAGTGATATTGATTGGATAAATAATATTCTTAACAATAACTCCGATTCATTGGCAGGGTTATTTGGCCAATACAATGATAGCCTCTATTTTGATCCTTCTTGGGATGTTACAATCATCGATTCTGACGACTTAAATGAAGAGGGTAATCAATTTCTTGCTGATTCTATTAATATGGCATTTGACTTGAGCAATCCTGATGGGTTAGGGAATTTTGGCTCAATATCTGACCAATTATTTGACTTCAATTTGTTTCACGATATTGAGTTAGCCTTCGGAACACAGGATGCAAATCTCAGCTATTGGGGTTACAATTACAGCAAGCGGAGCAAAGTATTTAGGATTGGTTCGGTTCCTAGATTTGATAAAAAAGTATTCAACAACAATGGTAGGACCCCTATATTTCCTGTAGAAGCTAGGTGGCATGCCGAAGTAAGCTGGTTTAGTGGAAGCGATAATACTCCAAGTGATACGAATCCAGATGCAGGTATAGGTAGAGCTTTCAACCCGTTGCTTTTGTTTGGTGATTATTCATTGATGGCCACTCCAATAATTGGTCAACTTGGCAATACAACTTTCAGGTTGATTACAAGTCTCGGTACCGAATTTGGTACTTATGCTCCAGCACATCAAGATTTTAGGCGCCCTTATACAAGCAATAATAAAGGTTATGCAACTGGCATTGGTGCCCAAGCTGGTAGTGGTTTTGCGTTTTCAACTGGCCGACTTACCGTTTATAGTATAGCAACTTTTGCAAAGGGGCAAACACAGAAATCAGCTAAAACATATCCATATTCACATGTACGGTATGAGGTTGGAATGCGATATGGAAATCTAATTAATGTCCGTTATTCTAGTGGTTCTAGCTCTTGGCAAACTGGAGGTAACAGAACTGCTGAGGTCAAAAATCAGTTTACTGTCGGTATCATTTTAGCTGAACTTCATCATTGAGCTTATTATGGAATCGATAAATAAACAGGCGGCTAAATGAAATTTAGCCGCCTGTTCATAGAAATAACTTAATCACCCTAAAACTTAAATCCCTTGGATTAAAAAGGTTTTAAAAACAGTTTGCGGATATTAGACACCGAATTAGCATATTCCGGTTTCGCATTCATGGTTTTCCATTCGGATGAATTGATGAAACTACTCCAATTGGCGTCCCTTTCGGCCATGTCCTTAAAATTCAACATGTAAGTTAATGATGGTCGATATGGCCCGATTATCATATTTCCAAAGAAAACAGGATGTAATTTTGTTTTAAGGAATAAATCAATCTCTTCTTTATTGAACATGTTGATTTTGCGTTGGGTAGCATCTTCAGAATAACCTTCATAGGTTCTGAGTTCAAAAATAGAAGCTCCCGGCACTGGATCCATCATCTTGGGTAACCCATCGAAGGCGAGTAATAGCATGGAACTGAACCTGCTGTAAACGGCCTTGTCGGGTGGCAGGTCGTGGTAAGATGCCGCCGCCGCATTGTACTCCATGTCCGAAGAAAGTGTTTGCGAACGAAGATAAACGTCTACAAAAGGGTAACTGATAAGTACCCAAATATTGGTAGGTTCTGAATTGCCAAGTTCCTTAAACATCATAAAATGATTGACACCCATTCTGTTAAGTGCGGGTTGGAGAACTTTTTTCAGATAATCGACCAACAGGTTTTGGTCAGCACCAAACTTCATTTCATAGGTACGAAGTTCGTAAAGCTCATTATCAGAATTAAGTGTCATATTGGGTGTCCCAGCGGAAACAGCACTCAGTGGTAGCGCTGATGCAATTACAGAGGACTGGATGAATTTACGTCTTTTCATGGCTCGTTTTTATGATGTTTAGCAATTAATTTTGGAATGAAATGGACGGTTGGCAAACCTAACTGTTTTGAAGGAAAGCCAGCGCTTTAATTCCAAACACTAACACTAATTGAGTCCAATTGGAATGACCAACTTAAGCCCAAAATTCCGACCAGGATTATATATTCCATCAATTCCGCTCACAGGATTTTCAGGAGCATATTTTAATCGGCTTAAATGGCTGAAATATGCCTTGTCTAACAGGTTCTGAGCAGTGAAAAATAAGCGGCAAACCACTTCTTTTCCCCGGTTCATAAAGTCTGCACCTATTCCGGCGTTCAGCAAGAAATAACCACTCGTGGGCGTCTCTGTTCCATAAGCCGTATACGCTTTTCCTTGCTTGAAATAGTATGTTCCTTCCAGTTTTATATAGCCAGATTGTACTGATTTCCAAGGCTTTGGCAACTGTGCACGAAGCTCACTTTGCAGTTTGGCAGGGGGCATGAACGGCAGGTTACGAAGCGAATCCGGTTGATTGAGAAGCTGTCCCCGGACATACGAAAATGCATTTTCAAAATGCAGAAAATCTAGCGGGTGCGGGTGGAGGTCGAGGCTGACTTCGCCGCCGTAGAGTGATGCATTGCCCTGAACAAAGTGGTAAACTGGCGTACCTTCTATCAATGAATCAACCATTTTTTCTAGGAAAATGAAATGCTGAATACTGTTGTAAAACCCGCTAAGGTCCAGCACTACGTGATCACCTGAGTAGGTGAAGCCAGCATCCGCCTGCAAACTAGTTTCGGGTTTCAAATTCCGGTTGCCGATTTCGTAACGGAAAGTGCCTTCGTGCTGGCCATTGCTGCCAAGCTCAGCGAGGTTGGGAGAGCGGAAGCCACGAGACAAGTTTAGCCTTGCGACGAGCGGTTTGCTGATTTGGTATGTGGCACCGACACTGCCAGTCACATTGGTAAAATCCCGATGAAACTTGGCAAACTTCTCCACGGCATCTGGGTCGGTCTGTTGAACCGGCTCTTCATTGATGCCCAGATACAAGGGTTGCGTGCTGAGGTGGCGGTAATCAAACCGGAGGCCACCACTGAAAAACCAGGGGCCAGTTTCTTTTTGACCAAAAACAAAAGCGCCACCGTCGGTCATCTGGTAAGCAGGAATAAGGTATTCTTCGCCAAAATTGCGGTTGCTCTGGCGCTGGCTGCTGGCACCAACCGTGAGTTTCCAATCGTTTTTTTCTGGTAAAAAGTACTTTAAGTCGGCGTTAAAGGTATTCAGCTTGAAGTAAAGTTCCGTGTCGTTAAGGTCAAGCACATTGCCATATTCACGCCGGCGATTTTGCTGCCAGGCTAGGTCAAAATTCAGTTTTGACTCTCCGAAAAATACCGTGTTTGACCACGCCACCCGTTGGTGATTTACTCGCTGGAAAGGCACGCCGATGCTGTTTTTCCAGCCGCCAAGTTCGCTTTCGGAAAAGGAGCGTTCAGTTTCAAAGCCATCGGTTGCGACGAGTCCAGCGAAATGCCCAAGCGAGTCACGCTCGCCTTCGGGTATCCCGATTCGTTGGTTGTAACTGCTGAAATGGATTTGTGAATGACCCCAATTTCGGTTGACGCCAACAAAACCGCTGGCAGCATAAAGTTCTGAGCCACTGTTCAGCACATGGCCGTCAACCGGGTTTTGAAAATTACCTGAACGCTGCCAAGTGCCTCGACCTTGCCAGTGAATGCCATGTAGGTTGCCCGCCTGCATCAGCGAAGCACCTGCGAGATTGCTGTTCGTTTGGTATTCAGTCGTGGCTTCAGCAACTAACTTGCCTTCGGCAACGGGGTGGGGGAGCAGAAAGTTGACGACCCCTGCCATTGCATCGGAGCCGTAGAGCAGGCTGCCGGGGCCTTTGATGATTTCCACACGTTCTACATCATTTTCGTCGAGCTCGATACCATGCTCATCGCCCCATTGCTGGCCCTCTTGGCGGATGCCATTGCGCAGCACCACTACCCGGTTGTAGCCGAGCCCTCGAATTACGGGTTTGGAAATGGCTGTGCCTGTGCTGACTTGGTTCACGCCTGGCAGCTTTGACATAGCATCAATTAGGTTCGTTGAGGTGTTTTGTAGCAAAACGTCCCGCCGCATTTGGGCTACCGGAACGGGGTTTTTTGTTTTTTCAGTTGAAGCGGAAACACCCGTGACGATGACCTCTTGCATTTCCACTGCCGTTTCTGACAGCAGTATTTCAAGTGGGGTGCTGTCGGTGGTTTTGACTTTTAAAACGATTTTAGCGTAGCCTAGCGCAGACACTTCAGCGAGGAAATTTCCCTTGGGTAGGTTCTGAAGGGTAAATACTCCATTTTCATCCGTCGCTGTTCCTGTTTTTAAATCAGCGATGAAAACTGTTGCTCCAATTATGGGAGACTTGTCGGTGGCATCGAGGATGTGACCGGAGATATTGTTTTGGGCTTTGAGGCTAATTGTAACTATTGAAAATAGGATAAAAACACGAATTGACTTCATGACCTTAGCTTGATTGCAAGCCACTGTAGAGGCGATAAACTTTAAATGTTGCACCAGCATAGCTGATGCTCTAACTTCCAAAGCTTTTCATCACCTTGATAAGCAGCTTAAATGAAAAAAATATGAAAAGAGAAAATCAAGCAGGCAGGCAAGGAGGGCCACGGTGTTGGAAATGCCAATTGACCCTGGAAGTCAGCGTTTTGTGGTAAAAAAAGATTTTATGGAGTGCTTCGCAAACGGGCGTCTGCACGGTGAACTCCTGAAATTCCAGCGTAGCTGGTGCAAAATTGAAGAAGCAAATCTGACAACCGTCAGGGGCGTATTCTTCACTGTGTAGATGGCTTTGGGCACCTTCTGTATTGCAATGTGCAACTTTATCGTGATGCTCAAACAGGTGGTGAAGCTCTTTCAGTGCAACTACCTGAAAGACCAAAGCCACTAGAAACAGGGCGGAAATTTGGCGATATATCGAATTGAACTGCAACGATATGGAACACGATGGACCCGTGTTTAAAGAAATACAAAACTAAAAAAGAATGTTTTGCTCAAGGCATCTCATCTAAAGAATTTTCAGTGGATTCACAATACTGCACTCGGCTCTATTGCACAAGTGTTTTCATATTGGCAACTTTTGAAGGGGCTTTAGCCCCTTTTCTTAAATTAAGTACAGAGCAAACCTATAGAAAAAGTAGAGGCGATGTGGTTTTCATCAACGTCATTTTTTCTTGAAACTACCAGGCAATGCTGCTTCGATAATTGCCTTAACGTCATCCAGGCTCAATTTTGCAGCTTCCTCTGAAGTCATTTTTTGTCCATCCGTTTTAGGGAAAGAAACGTTGTTCTTTTTGAAGCGGATGAAAGGGCCCCACCTCCCGTTTTCAATGGCGATTTCCTCTTTCTCCCATTGCTGCACGTAGCGGTTGGCTTCCTTCTGAATTTTGGCTTCGATGAGTTTGTGGCACTCGTCCACTGTGATGGTTTCGAGCTTGTATTTGGCGGGAACGTTCACGTAAAGGTCGCCCCACTTCAAGAATGGCCCGAAACGGCCTTTGCCTTTTGTAATGTCGATGCCTTTGTAGGTTCCGATTGGGGCATCCGCCGCTTGTTTCTCCTTGATGAGCTCAATGGCACGATCCATGTCTAATTCCAGTGGGTCTTCACCACGAGGGATGGAGACGAATGCCTCGCCGAATTTGACATAAGGGCCAAATCGACCTAAGCCAATACTGACTTCTTTCCCTTCATGCTCACCCAGTGTTTTGGGCAACGTGAAGAGTTTGAGTGCTTCTTCCAAGGTCACATTGTCGATGCTCATGCCAGGGCTGAGATTGGCAAATTTTGCCTTTTCATCTTCGCCCAATTCTTCTTTCGAGCCGATTTGGACGGCGGGCTTACCAAACCGGGTCATGCGCACCAACACGGTTCGGCCACTGACAGGGTCAGTGCCGAGGATGCGCTCACCTGTGGCACGGGCACTGGTTTCAAGGGCATTAGTTACAGTGGAATGGAAAGGGTGGTAAAAATCAGCAACAGTTTTTACCCAGTTTTTATCACCTTCGGCAATGATGTCAAAGTCTTTTTCAATACCAGCCGTGAAACCAAAGTCCATTATTTCTTTAAAATGCTCAGCTAGGTAATCTGTCACCACCATCCCCATGTCTGTTGGAAAAAGTCGGTTTTTCACTGCACCGGTAACTTCACTGCCTTCGGTCGTTTTGATTTGTCCATCTTTTAAGGTCAAAATGGCATACTTCCTGACCTCACCATCCCGGTTTTCCTTTACAACATAACCACGATTTTCCTCCATGATTTTTGAAATCGTAGGAGCGTAGGTGGACGGGCGACCAATTCCTAATTCCTCAAGTTTACTAACCAATGCTGCTTCGGAATATCGGGCAGGTGGGCGAGTAAAACGTTCTGTGGCCGTCATGTCCCTTAGGTCAAGAGGCTGACCAACTTTGAGTGGGGGCAAGATTCCTTTAGTGTCTTCCTCGTCATCGTCATCGTTCGATTCGAGGTACACTTTGAGGAAACCATCGAATTTTAAAACCTCACCTTCTGCTTGCAGTGGCGAACCAGGGTGTGTAGAAATGCCAATTTTTACAATTGTCCGTTCCAATTCAGCCTCAGCCATTTGGCTGGCGATTGTACGTTTCCAAATTAGCTCGTAAAGCCGAGTCTGATCTCGGTCGCCAGTTATTTGTTGGTTGGTAATATATGTTGGACGAATGGCTTCGTGTGCTTCTTGTGCCCCAGCTTTGTTAGTTTTGAAACGGCGGGTTTGCACGTAGTTTTTTCCATACAGGTTTTCGATTTCTTGTGCGATAGAGGCGATTGCCATCTCGCTCAAATTAGTCGAATCGGTACGCATGTAAGTGATAAAACCAGCCTCGTACAAGCGCTGAGCAACAAGCATCGTCCGGCTCACGGAGAAACCCAATTTGCGGCTCGCTTCCTGCTGGAGGGTGGAGGTCGTAAATGGCGCTGCTGGTTTGCGTTTAGCAGGTTTCACCTCAATATCATTGATGTTGAAGTTGGCACCAATGCATTTCTTCAAAAAATCAGTAGCACTATCTTGAGTGTCGTACCGTTCTGGCGACTCAGCTTTCAGAGTAGCGACTTTACCATCGGCACTTTTAACGTTGAATTCGGCGGTGATTTTAAAAAAAGGTGTTGTTTCAAATGCCTGAATTTCCCTTTCCCGCTCCACTACTAATCGAACTGTCACAGATTGTACCCGTCCAGCTGAGAGCTTGCCTTTCACTTTTTTCCAAAGCAAACCGGAGAGCTCATAGCCTACTAACCTGTCCACAATGCGGCGGGCCTGCTGCGCATCAACTAGGTTCAAGTCCAGTTTTCGTGGCTGGGTAATGGCTTTTTGTATGGCTGATTTGGTGATTTCATGAAAAACAATGCGCTTGGTGCTGTGCTCGTCCAAACCGAGCACCTGGCAAAGGTGCCAGGAGATAGCCTCTCCCTCTCGGTCTTCGTCCGTTGCTAGCCAAACTTCGTCCACTTTTTTTACAGCGTCTTTGAGTTCCTTCACCACTTTTTGCTTGTCTGGTGTGACGACGTAGTTTGGTTTGAAATCATGTTCAATATCAACAGAAATATCTTCCTTGGGCAGGTCACGCACGTGACCATAGCTAGACTTTACAGTGAAGTCGCTACCAAGGAATTTTTCGATGGTTTTTGCTTTGGCCGGAGACTCTACGATGAGGAGATTCTTTGGCATAGGTTACTCGTTAATTTTGGATAAGAAGGTAAAAAGATGGTTGAACCTTTCAAAAACCAATGATATTGGGCATCAGAATTGGGTAAGGTGCCACCAATGACGGCGCAAAAGTATAAATTTTGAAAAACCAAGTACCTCCATCTTGGTAATTGCACATTAATATATTGTATCTAAACTGAACTTACGGAGCTGAACTGCTTAGTTTTTGTTGTTGACTGGCTTGTCAACTTTCTTTTTTTCTTCGTGAAGAATAGTGCCTTTTTCAAGCCTCTTGCGCTTTTCTTCCTCCTCTTTTTCTGTAAATTTCTGAACCAATTGCTTCACTTCCAGTGGCTGTTTGGTGAGGCTGCGGTGATACACAATAATGAAAAACCGCACCATGTCATCAGGATGGTGGATGCCGAGGTCTTGCATATACTTGCTGAGACGGGAGCCTTCGTACAAGCTCCAATTATGCGTCATCCAACGGCCGAGGCTAAAAAAAAGCTTCGTGGCGGCTTCATCCTCGGTGACATTCGAAAATTTGGCTTTTGATTTTGCGTCAATTTTTTTGTTCAGTTCCAGAATTACTTCATTCACATCTTTGGGGATGTAGGTCCCGTAGAGTACAGACTGCCGCAACCGCCATTCGTATTTTTCGCTTTCTGTGCGGCCCGGAATGGTGTCAGTTTGACTTTGAACAGAAGCTGCGGAGCAAAAAATGAGTAGTAAAACGATGACTAATTTGTTCATTATCAGTTTATTGCGGTATAGTTTGATGAAAAGGGAAAAGCAAGGATGAAAAGGAGACAGACATTTTTTCATGCCTCAAACGAGTCTTTTCCAAAGCATCTTGCATATTGCGCAGAGAAAATCTTGCCGCAAAATTACGGCCTAAATTTTATCCGACTAAAAATGAGCAGTAAACCGAAATTCAAAGTGCTTTTTTTGGACAAAGCACATCCTTTTTTAGAAACCAACCTCTTAGCAAACGGCTTTAAATGTCACACGGATACCACAAGCACGAAAGCAGAGGTTGAAACCTATATTGATCAGTACCAGGGCATTGTGATGCGCAGCCGTTTTAGAATAGACCAGGCATTTTTAGCAGGTGCGACAAACCTCAAATTTTTGGCAAGGGAAGGGGTAGGGGTGGAACATATCGACGTTGATTATGCGGAAATGAAAGGCATCAAAGTGCTTATTTCACCAGAGGGCAGTAAGGACACTGTGGCGGAACATACAATTGGACTGCTCCTGTGCCTGATGAACAACCTCAGCCGAGCAGACCGCCAAGTGCGAAGTGGACAGTGGGTGCGGGAGGCTAACCGAGCCGTGGAGTTGAAGGGAAAAACGGTAGGGATACTTGGCTATGGAAACATGGGGAAATCACTGGCTAAACGGCTTCAAGGTTTTGGGGTTCGGGTGCTGGTTTACGATAAGTTTTTGACCAATTACGGCGACCAATTTGCCGAGGAAGCCAGCCTTGAAATGTTATTTGAAAATGCCGATATACTGAGTGCACATATCCCGTATTCCATTGATAATCATTATTTTATCAACGATGCTTTTTTAAATAAATTCAAGAAAAACATCTACGTAGTGAATACGGCACGTGGCCTTGTTTTGAATACTGCCGACCTGGTGGAAAATCTAAAATCAGGCAAAGTGGCTGGAGCTGCGTTGGATGTGTTGGAATATGAGGAGACTTCGTTTGATAAGTTTCGGTTGGAGCAATTACCGCTCGCTTTTGATTATTTAAGCCAAGCAGACAATGTTGTGTTGTCACCTCACATAGCTGGTTGGTCTTTTGAAAGCAAGGAAAAGCATGCCAGGGTGCTGGCGGGAAAGATTTTGAGTCTCTTTGGGATTTGAAAATTGAAAAAACTTATGTTTTGAATCAGGGCTGGGCTTTTATTTTTTTATTTTCAAAATACTTTTTGACAGCCGTGATGAAAATCGGTATCAGTGACACCCCGATGATGCCAAGCACGATGAATGAAATATTGTTTTTTACAAATGGGATTGAGCCAAGAAAATAGCCAGCCAAAGTAAGGAGCAGCACCCAAGACACTCCGCCAATCAGGGTGTAGGAATAAAATTTACTGCGATCCATTTTGGAAAGTCCTGCTACAAAAGGCACAAACGTGCGGAAAATTGGAAAGAAACGACTGAGTATGACGGCTTTTTGGCCATGTTTTTCAAAAAAATTATGGGCTTCTTGAAGGTATTTCGGGTTGAGCCATTTACGCTCTTTTCCATCCAGCAGTTTGACACTGAAGTACCTGCCAACATGAAAGTTTACAATGTTGCCTGAGATGGCAGCCACCATCATAATCAGCATGGAAACCAATAGGTTTAGGCCGCCAGCCGTGCTACCCGCAATGACGCCCACGGTGAAAAGAAAACCATCTCCTGGTAAAAAGGGCGTTACGACGAAACCTGTTTCTGCAAAAATCACCAAAAAAAGCACTGCGTATATTAACAGGCCGTATTGGGCAACAATGTCGTTCAGGTAGTGGTCGGTGTGGAGGATAAAGTCAATGATGGTGTCCATTCTGGCGGATGATTTTTTAAAAATTAAGTGGCAAAGGTATGGAAAAGGCCTACTGGTTTCAGGCGCTTATTTTAGTTTTTGGTAAAAAGCAAAAGGGCATGGCAGAAGCCACACCCTTTTGATTTTTTCCAAAAAATCGGAATTACTGTGCTTTTTGAGCGTCAGTTGAATCTGCAGCAGGAGCAGTCAATTGGCCAGATGGAACTGCTTGACCTTCAGGAGCTGCTTCTTGTGCGGGAGCTGCTTCCTGTGCAGGGGCTTCCTGTGCAGGGGCTTCTTGTGCTTCGCCTGAGCTAGCGTTGTCACGGCAAGCAGTGAAAGATACAGAAACAAAAAGCAGTGCAACTGCTACGAGGCTGAATACTTTTTTCATGTTTAGAAGAATTGAAAAATTGAAAATGATGAATAATTATTCTTGAACCTACTGTTTAAGGTAAGTCTTGCAAAGCTTGTAAATAATTTGGTGGAGCAATTTGGTCAGGAAGTTTCAAATAATTGAACGTAATTCTTTTGATTTTATGAATGTCATTTTGGAGTTCACTGATAATATTTCAAAGAAACTGAACCACAAACTGAAAGGTGTTATCAATTGTTCGGTAAAACTCTAAATTTTTTTTGCAAAAATATCGCACTTGTTGAATATTTTATCTGATTTCCAAAATTAATTCTGTGAAGGATTAACCATTTTATTTGTTTTTTTACTTTTTCTTCCAAATAACCCCTTCAAAATCTGCCACTTCAAGGCAAGTAAGGCAGTTTTCAGCGGTAAGTCCCCCTTTCCTAGCCGAGTAAACTCCATATTTTATATCATTCATCCCTCCAGTACTGTGCGCATCTGGATTCACTGAAATCATTACACCTTTTTCCAAGGCATAAGGTATCCATGTCCAGTCCAAATCCAATCGGTAGGGGTTTGCGTTCAGCTCAATAACGACGCCATTTGCAGCACAGGCATCAATTATTTTTTTATGGTCAATTGGGTAACCTTCTCTAGAAAGCAACAGTCGCCCAGTCGGATGGCCAAGTATCGTGGTGTATTTGTTTTCAATGGCTCGAAGTAACCTTTGGGTAGCCTTTTCCTCATCCATCCGTAGGTTGGAGTGTACGGAGGCAATGATGAAGTCAAAGCCAGCTAGAATTTCATCTGGATAATCGAGTGAGCCATCGTTGAGGATATCGCTCTCAATGCCCTTGTATATCTTGAAAGGTGCCAATGCCTTATTCACCTCGTCAATTTCCTGCCATTGGGCCTGCACCCTGTCTTCCTTCAGTCCGTTTGCATAAAATGCAGCTTTTGAATGATCCGTAATGCCGAGGTAAAAGTACCCAAGGCTGCGAGCATGTTCGGCCATTTGGCGGATGCTGTACAAGCCGTCCGACCATGTACTGTGAGCATGGACTACACCTCGAATGTCCTCTGGTTCGAGCAATTTTTTGAATGACTTACCAATAGCCCAATTATCTTCCCGGAGTTCGGGCTGTAAATAGGGTAGGCTTGCTTTTTCGAAAACGTCTTCTTCTGTGGCTAGTCCTTTGAAATCCAGCGCTTTGTTTTTTTCCAAGAATGCATTTAGGAATGCTTCACCGGCCGTGTATCTGAAAAGTTTGCTCCCAAATTCTGAAATGGTACACGTGAAAATCGTGACAGGCAATTCATCTTTGGTTTTGGCACTCAGAATATTGGGTTGTTCGCCAGTCTTCTCTAAAAAATCGTTTTCAAAAATAGGCTCCACACTTTCGTCTGAAGCTATAAGCAACTCAATTCGTTCCACCACATTGCTCCTACGTCGTATTGCTCCCGTTAGGCTGGTTTTTGCATTGGGCAATGTTTTAGAAATTTGCTCCATCAATTCATTTGCCCTGCCGTCCAAATCGGCGAAAAGATGTTTGCCCTGTGATTTTTGGAAATAATCCAGTTTTTGACGGAGGTCCTCCTGTGTTTTTTCGCCAAATCCTTTCAGTTCCACCAATCGATTTTCATTGCATGCGTAGCGCAACTCGCCAATAGTTTCCACCCCCAGTATTTTCCAAATGTCTCTGATTTTTTTTGGGCCGAAACCTGCAATGTGCAGCATTTCACGGACGCCGGGGGGCGTTTTTTCCTCTAGTTTTTTGATGGCTTGCATGGATCCAGTTTCCAGCAATTCTCGAATACTCGCACTTGTTGAGCTACCGATTCCCTTTATTTTTTCCATCTCCGTTGGGGCCATTTCTTCCAATGGTTCTGGCAGTTTGCGAATGGTGAGGTAGGCATTTTGGTAGGTCTTGATTTTGAATGGGTTTTCCTCATGCAATTCCATGATTTCGCCGAGGTATTGAAATTTCTTTGCTATTTCCTTGTTAGTCATTTCCTATTATTTAAAAGCTCGAAAGGTAGGGTTTTGCCAAAAATTGAAAAGTCATGTTTGTAAAATTTTAAAATCGGTTTAATTTTGCATTGCTTATCCGAATCGTACATCCGTATTAAAAACATCTTGCATTTCATCATCTCCCCGTTGTTAAAGGTGTTCTGTCTCATTACATTTAGTTAGCTTTTTTAGGCATTGCAATCACAGTCCACTATGAACCAGTACTTTTATAGGTATGCCTATTTGGCATTTATGCTATTGACCCAACAATTAGCAGCACAGACCACATGGACAGGGAGTTTTTCATCTAATTGGAATCAGTCAAACAACTGGTCTAACGGGTCTCCTGGCCCTTTTAATGAGCCGCTGATACCTGCCAATCCAACAGGTGGTGTCTTTCCTAACCTTACTGTACTTACCTATTTTAATTTTAATGTACAGAATTACGGTACTATCTCAGTCACCGGAAATGGCGGTGTGACTTTGTTTGGCACGTTCGTGAATCATGCAGGTAGTACATTTCAGATGGCCGATACAAGTGCCAATTTTTTGATAGCCAATACTGGGTATCTGGAAAATTTTGGGCAGTTTGTCAACAACGGCACCTTTAATAACGAAGGTAATTTTAACAATAATCCGAATGCTGTTTTTGAAAACAACCACATTTTTTCCCACTCGGATGGTTTTTTTCAAAACAAGGGTGTTTTTAATAATTCAGGAGAATTCTTCTCTGAAGCTCAATTTCAAAACATTGGAGAATTCAACAATAAAAATTTATTCAACAACAATGACATCGCTGCAAATGCAGGAGTTTTCAAAGTGTTTTTGGGTGCTTTACTTCGCAATGATTTGAATTTCCAAAACCAAAGTTCCGGTAACTTGAATGTTGCTGGTAGCTTCCTCAACAACCATATTTTTCAAAACCAAGGACAATTCGTTGCTGTGACAAGTGCCGTTGTCACAAATGGGTATCTAATCCGCAATGCCACTACTGGGAATTGGAGCAACCAAGGTGATTTTTCAAATGTGCTTTGTGGAATTTTTGAAAACAAAGGGGTGAACATAAACACTGGCGTCTTTGACAATGAAGGTGTCGTTTACGCAGATGCGCCCATTGGTCCTATAGCGCCTGCCAATGCAGGTGGTGGCGTCGTAATTACCGCCACCAATTTCGGTTCACTTTGTCACGATTTAACAATTGCATTACCCATCAGTGGCCCAGCTGTTGTGAATGGGCTTGACTTGGCCAATGACCAGCTTGATTTTTGCATGGGCTGGACGATTTTAATCAATGGCTTGCCTTCGGTAAACTATTCTGGATGCTCAAGCCTTGGCCAACACAGCGTTTCGGTTACTTTTACTGACCCTTTCGGACGGACGACCTCTTGTCCTGCCGTTGTGGAGGTGATTGATGACCTCCCTCCAACCATTGTCTGTCAACCCACTTTGATAGTTCCCTTATCTGGTGGGCAGTGCACTGCTAGTCCTTCTTTGAGCAACCCAATTGTACTTCAGGAAAACTGCGCTGTGGCAAGTATTTCAAACTCTGCACCCGCAACGTTTCCAATTGGCAGCACTACTGTGAATTGGACTGTTACCGATCAAAATGGCAATTCATCAATTTGCGCCCAAGAAATTGTCGTGGAAGACCAGGAGGCGCCTGTTATTATTTGCCCTTCAGATTTGACAATTGATGCAGCCCCCAATATCTGTGGTGTACCTATTCAGATACCAGTCATTGCTGGAAATCCTGCCACTGCTACTGACAATTGTGGTACTGCCGTAGTGAGCAACAATGCTGGCTCAATTTTGCCAGTAGGCACCAACACCATTACTTGGAAAGCGACTGATTCATTTGGCAACATGAATTTTTGCCAACAGCAAATCACTATACTTGACAATCAACCCCCTATCATTACCGCTTGTCCACCTGACCTTAATGTTCAGGCACAAGCGATTGGCTGTCAGGCAGTTGTTGATTGGAATCCTGCTGTAGCTGTTGACAATTGTGGGGCAACAACCCAATCATTTTCAATTCCATCGGGAAGTCTTTTTTCAATTGGTTCAACATCGGTAACGGTTGTTGTAACGGATGCTAGTGCCAATACCGCCACATGCCAATTCACAGTAACAGTGGAGGATACACAGCCACCAGTTTGGAGCAATTGCCCATCCAACAGTACTATAACACTGCTGGATTGTGGGGATGTAGCCATCGCTGATTGGACGCCACCTATTGCTCTTGACCCATGTTTAGATGCGGTCACTTCCAATATTCAACTAGGTGATTTACTTCATTTAGGGGCCAACAATGTGGTTTACACTGCTGCTGACGTGTACGGCAATGTTTCCTCCTGTATTTTCACGATTACCGTTGCTGCCCAAATGGCCATGACATGTCCATCTGATATTGTCGTAAATATTCCGCAAGGTGAAACTACTTCAATGGTAAATTGGAATACCCCCCCCGGCACCACGAACTGTACGGTTTGCGTCGGCACTAATATTAATGGTTTTGATTTTTTAGGAGAAAAATCGGGGCATCGATATTACGTCTATCTCGGAGGTCAGGTCAGTTGGACCGAGGCAAAGACGATTGCTTCGCAATACGGAGGGTACCTAGTCACTATCACAACCTTTGATGAAAACGAATTGCTGCGAAAGGAATTTCCAGCTTTGTTCCAAGATGCTTGGATTGGATTGACAGACGAGGCAGTAGAGGGACAATTTGCATGGGAAAATGGGGAAATAGGTAGCTTTTCAAATTGGGTAAATGGCTCGATTCCGCAACATGACCAGTTTGATTTCGGGGTTTTCAAGAAAGATGGCTTTTGGGTGGATGACAACGGAAATGCGGTACATTCATTTTTGATGGAGGTGCCTTGCTATACAATCGATGTCATGTCGAGCAATACCTCAGCACTAAATTCAATGGTTTTTCCACTTGGGAACACAACAGTAAGCTACGAGTACACTGATAATTGCGGAAACGCCTGTGCCTGTGATTTTCAGGTAAAAGTAGTTCAAAGCCAGCAGGTTAGTCCTTGTGTTGCGACTGGCAACTCCGCATATGGCTGGATTGAAACAGTGCAAACAGAAGGCTTCAGCAATACAACTGGCGATGATGGAGGCCGTGGTGATTATTCCAATACCATTTTTCAATTACCAGATCCAGGGTGCATCCTCAAACTAACGCCTGGTGGACCTGCTGCGAATACTTATTTGTATTGGCGTATTTGGGCCGATTTGAACATGGATGGCGATTTCTTTGATGACAACGAAGTATTGGGCTCTTTGGAAGGGGTGGGGGAACAAAACTTTTGCTATGATGTTTTGGCCAATCTTCCCACTGGGCCAGTTGGACTTCGAATTGCCATGTCACGCTGGGACTATGCCGCTGCTTGTGGTGATTTTATTGCTGGAGAATCAGAAGATTACGTAGTAGAGTTTGTTGATTCAAGCCTTTTTAATCCAAACAACTGTGTTTGGGATTTTGCCCTTTTCAATGGCGTGGTCGAAGACTTGAAAATCAAACTGAACTGGCTTGGTAGTGGCAATTGTGATGTAGCTTATTTTGTAGTTGAGCGCTCAGCGGATGGAATTCAATTTAACGATTTGGAGAAAGTTCAAGCGCAAGCTCAAAGCCAATTGCCAACATTGTATTCCTACGCTGATGAAACCCCGTTTTACGGAAAAAATTATTATAGAATACGTACTGTAATGGAAGACAGTTCGACGGTGGTTTCTACGGTTTTTGAAACTGATTTCATGGTGGATTTCGAATCAATTTTTGTTTATCCAAATCCTGCCACAAATGAGGTGATTTTGCATGTTTTTCCTTTCAATGGCCTACCAGCTTTTGTATTTATTGCTGACTCGAAAGGACAAATTGTGTTTCAAAACAGGTATGATATGCTTGATAATGAGGCGATTAAGTTCGACTTGACCGATTATGCACCTGGTATTTATTCAATTTACTTACAAGCAGATAATCAAAGAGAACAGGTTCGCAGATTCTCGGTCCTCCAGCACTGATCAGGCAATAATTCCTTCAACAACTGCCCCATTAACATAGTCGTTGAGGTATCGAAAATGCCTTGTCAAATGTCCATCTTTGGCGATGGTTCCATTTTCAATTACAACACTTTTGGACTTCAAAAGCTGAGGCATAATATGTTGAAGGAACATTTTCCCAAAAGCCATTGAGGCGTCTCGGGGCATTTCATTAGGTAAATTGTCAATGGTCATCATATCCACACTGTCTGTTAAAAAAGGCGCTGTCTCTTCGCTAGTTTTTGGATTGAATCCAAATACCGGGTCAGCAATTGTGGATGCTTTAATTGTGGATGGAATAGACGAAACTGGTGCAATATCACAAGTCACATCTGCAATTACTTGGATGTGAAAATCAGGAGAAGCCATCTCAGCTTTGCTAAAAAAAGCAGGGGCGCTGTTGTTCCAAAAAATACCATTAATCATCACATCTGCAACTTTGTAAAACTTAGAAAAGATGCTTTTAAAGCGTTCAGGATGTTCGTAGAATTCTCTTTTAACAAAAGCCCTTTCGTTTTTCTTGGCAACATAATCTTGACTACTGATTTGCGTAAAAACTGGCTTTTGAAACGTTTTTTCCAAAAAATCAGCGGGGCTAATTTCCTGAACTCCCATGTCCCGCAGTACATCTGCTGCCCCATTTGCCACCCGTCCATGTCCTGTGAGCACTATCTTTATTGCTGGTAAACTGATGGCCTGGTAAAAATCCTTTGCTTCTTGATAGTCGTGAAAATCCTTCATTCGGGGTAGGCTAAAAGCCTTATGCCGCTGCCCAAAAGTCCAAATTGCATTGTGCGCACCTACCATGCCTGCAAATCGGCCAAAGGCAATGAGTCTATTTCCCGTTTCATCCTTAAGCACCTCGTAATCGATCAATCGAATTTTTTTGTCTAGGATTGCCCAAAGCAATTTTCGGTTATACGGCTGTTTTTTAATGGTGTGGGAGAAAAAAAAGTAAGTTTTATTAGGAACCAACTGGCTAATGGGCACTTCTTTCACACCCATCAACACATCACAATCTCTGATGTCATTTGTGACTTTGATGCCAGCTTCTTGGTATTCTTCATCCTTGTAACAGCGAGTTGGACAAGATTCCACAACAATTTCTATCGGAAATTCAACCATTGCCTGCTTACACTGGAGTGGGGTTAGCGGTACTCTTGAGTCTGGTGGAATTTTTCCCTCTTTGATGATTCCTATCTTCATTCTTTTGATTCAATCGGTTAGAAAAACTGCTGTGCAAAGGTAGCCATTTGCATTCAGCAGGTCAGCTATGCAAATTCCATACCTACATATTATGATTTTTTGCAAAAAGTTCGATTTGCATTCAAGTAGTTTTATTTGCTCATTCTTTGCGGGTTAAACATGAAGATAAAAAATATGGGAATTCATTTTCAAAAATAACTTAATCAGTATTGTTACGTATCGTATAAACACTTATTTTTGCACTGCTTTCCCCCACAGCATGTACCTCCCAACTGCGTTACGTTTACCATTCAACTTACTAAATTGAGAGAACATGACAATCATTTGTGTTACAATCGTTATTGCTGCGTTTTTTATTACCCTACTTAACAGTCACACCAAGCATCAAATACCCAGCAGCGATAAACCAAGTTAAACACACTTTCTTCCCTCCAAGCAATCTACATTTACAAGGCTAAATTCCACCTACAATCCTTCATCTAGGGTATTTCCTTGGCTAAAGGATGGTTTGTATCGTCTCAACAAAAACTTTTTGTCTGTGCGATTAGTTTTTACTTTTGCTGCCCATTTGGCACAAAAAGTTGTGCTATCGCTATGGGCGTTATTGAAGAGTTTAGCTTTTCAATTAAAAATAGGGGACGTACCGGAATCGACAGGGAAGAATAACCGGTAGGTAAGCATGCCGGAGCAAGGGTGGTCACTCCGTAAAAAATGACATTCAACAATTAAATGGCAACTATCAGTATGCCATGGCTGCCTAATTCTAGGAATTAGAAGGCCATTATGCCGTACGCTTGACTTCCGATACACAGCGTGCCGCGTATCAAACCACTTCGGGATAGCCTTGCGGAGTGTCTCGGCCAATGGGTGAATCCCGGCAGCTTGCTGTCGGGGTTGAGGATAAGGTGCAAAGCGGCTTCGTTTCTGAGCCTACATTGCACACGAAAATTTAATCAGAAAATAAGCATGTAGAAAGCCTATGGGTGCTTTCACTGGACCCGGGTTCAACTCCCGGCGTCTCCACAAAAGCATAAGCCCGAGCACAAAACTTGTGTTCGGGCTTTTTTTTACTCGCAATCCTCCTTTTATTCCATGCTGCTTAGTTTTTTTCGGAATAAATCCCCGTATTCCATAAATTTCCCATCTTTGCTTGAACCCTTCAATTTTACCTTATGATACAATTCGATTGGGCAGAAAAGATTCAAAATCAAGTTTTTAAGTCTTGGTTGGACACCAAAGGGGCAGGTGTCAAGATTGCTGTACTTGACACAGGAGTTGATTTAAGCCACCAAGCATTGAAGCATTTAAACAAACTAGGGCACAAATTCAATGCGGCCAAACCTGGATTCAACCCCGCCCAATTAAACCCCAGTGGAGACGACGACATCAATGATTTGCACCGTAAAAAGGGCCATGGGACACAATGTCTTAGCACCTTAACCGCAATGGCGGAAGATGGGAACGCATTATTGGGTTTTGTGCCACTAGCGGATTTTTACATTTTGAAAATCAATACGCCCGACCACAAATTTTTTAAAGTAAAGGATTTTCTCAAAGGTTTGGAGGCGGCAATCAATCTGGGAGTTGACTTAATAGTGGCAAGTGTAAGTTTTGCGAAAAAAGATGTGGAGTTAGAGGGGGTAATGCCTGCTGAGCTTGACAGAGTGTTTGGCCTTTTGTCAAATTCAGATGCAGTCCTGTTTGCCTCATTGCCTAATAGAGATGATGATGAATCTTGGGTGGGTCTGCCCGCTGCTAATTTCCCATCAATGAGGCCAGAAGTGGTAAATGTAGGTGCAATCACACAAAGTGTTTTGGTAAATAGGAGAGCAGAAATTGATGGAGTTAATGGTATCCATTTTTTGGTGGCGACTGCCAATGCTCAATTTTGCAAGATTAAAAATGAATACGTGCAAGAGGCAATTTCAAGTAGTTACGCAACGTATTTGGTAGCTGGGGTAGCGGCACTTTATATTGCTTCTATCAAAAAAAGAGAGCAACAAGACTACAAAGTCAGGCCTATTACTAATTTTCTGAAAGGACTTAGTCAAAAATTTGAACACTTGCTCGAAGCCCCGGATTGGGATGGGACCTCTCCGGTTTTTTACAAAACATCAGCAGTTCAAACTGGTCCAGCTGACGAAACGATTTCATGATTTTTTGAACAAACCATTTTATTTATAATGATTAAAAGTGTGCTAAAATTGTTGGCCATCCTTGTAATTGGCATCCTGATTTACAACCTGTTTCTAGGTACGGATGAGGAAAAACAAGGCGCAAAAAGGATAGTCGGTGAAATGAAAGACGTAGGTGTTGCCGTTGGCGATTTGCTAAAGTCTGAAAAAGAAAAATTTGACAAAGGCAAATACGATAAGGCAGTGGATAAAGTGGGAAGTGTTTTGTCGAGTCTTCGTGATAAAGCAAAAGATTTTGACAAGAAATACACCAAACGGTTGGATGAACTGGAACGCAAACGCAAGGAACTAAAAGACCAGATAGATGCAGTGAGCGATACAGCTGGAACCAATGGTGAAACGTCACAAACCAAAAGCATAAAGCAAGACTCAAAGGAGCTTTTGCAGGAGCTTGAATCCCTAATGAAGGAAATGGATTCGGACAATTAGGTGTAAGTTTTTTCTAATTTTGCCGAGACTTTCGCCAAAGCAGCTTCATTGATGAAAAAACCGCCTGTTCATAAACCGAATTACTTTTATACTATCGTCAGTGTTACACTGGTTTTGTTTTTGTTGGGTCTTTTCGGGATTTTGGTAGTACAAGGGCAGCAGATGCTGCAAATTTTGCGGGAGCAAGTCGAAATCATTGTCGAACTAAAAGAGGAATCAACTCCCGATCAATTGGATTCATTGAAACAGCACTTATTGCTAGCCAATTATTTCAAACCAAATTCAACAAAATTTATCAACAAGGCAGAAGGTGCCGCCATGATGCAAGAGGAATTCGGGCAGGATTTTGGCAAATTGGATATGGCCAACCCATTATATGATGTGCTGATTTTTAACGTAAAATCAGATTGGATGGAGGCAGATAGTATGAGCTTGGTTCGGGAAGACTTGAAAACAATGCCGTACGTCAATGATGTTTACTATCAAGAAAGCGTCACTGAATCAATCGCTGAGAATTTAAAAAGGATAAGTATTTGGGTCTTTGGATTAGGTTTGTTTTTTGTTTTAGTAGCAGTTGCATTAATATTGAACACTGTCCGCTTAGCACTTTATTCCAACAGGTTTTTGATTAAAAATATGGAGTTAGTTGGTGCATCTTGGGGCTTTATTAGCAAACCCTATTTGACTCGAAGCTTTTGGCAAGGGTTGTTATGCAGTTTACTAGCGGTGGTAGGACTTTCGATTTTGTTGTACCTGATATTCAAAGACGTAGCAGATATGTATGCTGCTATTAACTTTTTGGGTGTTGCGGTAGTTTTTGGCAGTTTGTTTGTCCTTGGTTTATTGATAATGTTAGCGAGCACATACTACGTTGTGAAAAAATACCTAAGAATGCGGGTAGACGATTTATATTGAATGGCAACCCAAAATTAATATCCGAGATTTTCAGTTTATTTCATAAAATTTAATACATTGAACCTTTGGCCAAAACCGGGGTATTTTTGAAAAAAAATTAAAATGAGTACGAAGAAAAAAGTAATTGTGACCACAACGCCAAGGGCGATTCAAACATCAGCTCAAAGAGCTAAATCTTCAATTTCAACTGCTAAAAACACTAGTTTAATTTTTGGAAGAACCAACTATATGCTCATGTTGGTTGGCCTTGTGCTCATAGCTGTGGGGTTGATGTTGATGAGCGGGGGGGCAATGCCTGACCCTAATACTTGGGATGAGAGCTTGATTTACAGCGGCCGCCGCATCATATTTGGCCCACTTGTAATCCTTCTTGGCCTTGTAATAGAAATTGTGGCAATTTTTAAGAGCGCAGGATTTGAGGAATCAGCAACAGTTGAAGACCTAGCTTAAATTACCTTGCGTGTTTACAATATTTGGAATGTTTTTGACCAATACAATTGGCTGAAAAAATTACCAAGTTTAAAATTGGAAGGGCGGATTGTTTCCAATAAATCGGTCAATCCAACTAAATTAAGATTAATGGAAGACCCTCTGCCGAGTCGAAGTTTAATTGACGGCACCAGCCTTTTGGTAAACAAGCCACAAGGGTGGACATCCTTTGACGTTGTTAACAAAATTCGTTCGTCGCTCAAGCATAGTTTGGGCTTGAAAAATATCAAAGTAGGCCATGCTGGCACATTGGATCCAATGGCTACCGGATTACTAATAATCTGCACAGGCAAGAGCACAAAAAAGTTAGCTGAATATCAAGGTTTGCCTAAAGAATACATTGGTACAATAACTTTGGGTGCTACGACCCCTTCATACGATTCAGAAACTGAGCCTGACGCTCAATTTTCTACTGAGCACATTTCTGAAGAGCAGCTTGAAAGCGCTCGTGAATCTTTCTTAGGAGATATTGAGCAGTTGCCGCCAATGTTCTCTGCAATCAAGGTAGATGGCCAACCGCTTTACAAAAAAGCTCGTCAAGGCATCATGGTAGAAGTTGCACCAAGACCAGTCACGATTTATGAGTTCGAATACACCAAAATCGAAATGCCAAACATTGAGTTCAGGGTAAAATGCAGTAAGGGCACATACATTCGTTCTCTTGCTTTTGACCTCGGCAAAAAACTCAATTCAGGTGGTTATTTATCATCGCTTTGTCGTACAAAAATTGGCAATTTTAAATTAGAAGAAGCGTGGGATTTAGAAGCGCTCGTGGAGCATATCGGTAATTTGGCTACAAAGCCAACTATTTAATAATCAACTGTTTAGTAGTGTTCTATCTTAAATTGGTGTTATTGAATTCCTTTTGAAAGATTCTTACCTAACAATTTTGGATCAAGCAACCGGAGATTTTAGAGACCGGGGCAGTAAGTTTTTGGCTTATGCTTGGCCTATTCGAAGTGAGACTGAAGTCCCATTCCTGCTTGAGTCACTCCGAAAAATACACCCTAAGGCACGACACTATTGCTATGCCTACCGTTTGGGGTTGGACAACAACAATTTTAGAGCAAATGATGATGGAGAGCCCAGCGGAACAGCTGGTAAGCCCATTCTAGGTCAAATTGACAGTTTTGGTTTAACCAATGTCGTTTTGGTAGTCGTTAGATATTTTGGAGGAACCTTACTTGGTACATCTGGACTGATAAATGCCTATAAGAGCAGTTCACAATCAGCATTACAGCAAGCCAAGATTATTGAAAAATTGATAGAGGAAGTGTATTGCCTGGCCTTTGGTTATGAAATAATGCCAGATGTTATGAATGCAGTTAAGAAGTTGGAAATCAATGTATTGAAGCAAGAGTTTACAGAAACAGCTATGCTTGAGATTTCAATTCGGCAAGGAAACAAAGAGCATGTCTTGACCCAATTTAAAGCATATTTGTGGAAAGTATCTTTGGAAGAAGCAGTCTTGAAAGATGATATTCCTGGATTGACAATTGAATTTCTTTGCGTTGTATAAATATTGTTTTTTATTATTCACCATCATATTTGAACTTCAATGGTTTTTATTCGGAATTTTATTTTTTCTGATACTTCCTATAAAAAACAAGTCCCTTTTCTATCTTTGACCAAATTCAGTTGTAGAGTCACTGATTAACTGTTTTAAGCTTACCAAAAATTGCAGTTTCCAAACACCTCAACACTAAATAACTGCTCAATGGGTAATTTCAAATCGCCCAATTATTACCAAAAGATTTCGAACCCATTTAAATGGTTTCGTTTTTCATAGGTTTTTGATTTAACCAACTTTAATAAATTCCCTATGTCTTCACGTTTGGCATTACTCCCAATCGGGTTGTTTGTGCTGTGGTGTGTTGTATGCCAGCAATGGTATGTGTGCCATATAAAGCAGGTATGCGGTGACAAGGTTATTGTCGAGCCTCATCCAACTCCCACAGCAGATACCCGCCCAATAGTGTTCTCATGGTCAGCTCCCGATCCTGAAATCCGACCAACTTGGCAAGCCTACCGAGACTCAATTTTGGCAAAGCTTATTGATGGAAAACTCCTTGAAATTGTGGGACTTTATTTCAAAGATGAAACAGTTCCAAATGGCTACGCCAATATGGGACTTGCCCGTGCTGCTAAAGTAAAAGAGCGATTGATGGAGGAAATGCCAAGCATAAACCCAGAAAAGATTGTGGTCACATCCAAACTTGTAAACGAACCTCCTGATGCAAGAACAAGCAAGTTTTTAGCTGCTGATTTTAACATTAAGGATAAGCCTAAGGAGGATACGGTCGAGATCATTGAGGTGGACAACACAATTACTATTCTTTTCCCTTACGCTAAGTCAGTAAAAGAGCCCAATCCGCAAGTAGATGAATACTTGGACAAATTGGCTCAGCGCCTAAAGCAAACAGATGAAACCGTGGCAATTACAGGCCATACTGACGATTCAGGTACTGTGCCTTTCAATCAGGAGTTGGGCATGGCAAGGGCTAAACATGTTCAAGATATCCTCATTTCGAAGGGAATCAAAAAAGACAGATTAACTATTGATTCTAAAGGAGAATTAGAACCAGTAGCAGACAACAATACTGAAGAGGGTAGCCGACTCAATCGAAGGGTTGTGTTGGTGCTCAACAAGAAAGACCTAAGCTAAAAATCTGATAATCAATTAGATAACTCCTTTGATGCTTGATTAGAAAAAAATAAACTACCATGTTTGAAAATACTTTCCAAGGCCCCGGTGCAGGTACTTATGTTGACCACACCATTGAAATATTATTGATGCTACTTGTGGCCTTTCTGTTGGGGCTGCTTTTAGGCTATATTTTATGGTACAAATGGCAAAAACTTTATCAGGAGCTCAACGCTGAACATGATAGATTGAAAGGACTCCATGTCAATTTGGAGAAAGATCATGCAGGCCTGAGATACCAGTTGGAAGAGAGCGAAAAAGACAATGCCACGCACCGTAGAAAAATCATGTCATTGGAAGGTGACGTAACTGGTTTGCGATTCAGGCTCGAGAAATGTGAGTCAGATATGGCAGTAGCATTAGCTGGTGGCAATACTGCTACTAAGACTGCGCTTGGTGCAGTGGCAGCAGTTGTTACACCACCCCCGAATCCAGACGACCTAAAGATAGTGGAGGGAATTGGTCCGAAAATCGAAGAGCTTTGTAACCAAATTGGCATTTGGACTTTCGCTGCGTTAGCTGCCACACCAGTTGAAAAGCTTGAAGAAATGTTGGATGCGGCAGGACCTCGCTTCCGAATAGCTAAACCCGACACTTGGCCAAGGCAGGCTGAATTGGCTGCCGCTGGCAAGTGGGACGAACTCAAAGAATACCAGGATTTCTTAAGTGGAGGACGAAATCCTGGAGAATAAACCTTTCGATTGTGCAATGATGCCAAATGAAAGCGTAGGCAGTCTCGTTCCTTACCCGGAGACTGCCTTTTTTTTGACTCAAAGCTCTAACAATCCGCTAGGCAGTTTCAAAACGATTTTCTTTTCTTTATCATCCAACCTCACTACCATCTTAGGATGAAGCGGGATGAAAACGGAGCGACCTTCATATTCTATAACAGCCAAATGTTGTTGTGGCATCACTTCAACGGATTCAATTGTTCCGAGGAGACCTGTTTCATCGTCGTGAAGCTCATAGCCCACCATCAATTCAAAAGTTAGTAATTCACCCTCTTTTTTTGTGATTTGAATGTCTTTTTCACGTAGGAAAAGCTCTTTAGCTGTCAAATCTTTGGCATCGCTTGGCGTGTCAATGTTCTCAATTTTGAGGATAATTTCACCTGCTTCTCTCAAGTTTTCGATGAAAAATGGTAGGGGTTTTCCTTTAACGTTGATAAACACGACTTCGGAGTTGACAAAATCTTCAAAGTATTCGTCTTTCAACGTGATTTTTAATTCTCCTTGAGCACCGTGTGTTTTTTTTGTGAAGCCAACGCCGATAAGTTTGTCCGTCATCAGTTGTGATTCAGTATGGTTTGTTTCAAAATAAAGCCCTTCTCTGCTTTTTCTTCCCAAGTTTGGCCAATACAATTATCAATACATTGTGTGTCTAAAATCCATAACTCCCTGTAAACCAACCCAATGCCTTTGGCATAAATTGCCGAAGACTTGCGCAATTCAATCAGGTTTTCATTATCTGCTTCCTCTACAGTAGCCGTTTCATCAAACTGGAAATTACCAATTGAAAGGGGTTCATCGACTTGTCTTATTCTATATTTCCACCCCTTGAACATTTCCAGCGTTTCTCCAGCAACTGTGACGATAAGCCCTTCGTCAAAATGAATATTCCCATCCCAGTTTGCATTTTTTTTAACCGGAAAAGTCAGTTTGATGAATCGTAAATTGTCTTCTGTTCGGATTGCTTGGTTCTCCTGAATGGAAACGGACAGCACTTTTTTTATCACCCAAGGCAATGTGTCGGCAGTCCGTTCAAAATGTTCAATTTTATAAAGCACGTTGCCATTGTTATCACTTAAAGTATCAATGATTTCCTCTTTTACAAATGTTCTGGAGTAGAAAACAGAAGTGTCGCCATTGGGGTCAAATATTGTAGAATCTACCTCATACTCCATGAACTTACCAATTTCCAATGGAAAATATTCGAGGCCAAGTTCTGTCGAATAATCATCTTTTGTTTTTTTACAAGCCATCACTGTAAGTGCGGCAAACAACGTAAGAGTAAGGGGAAATCTAAGGTTTTTCACGATTGTGATTTTTTATAAATTGCTGGTAATCAAATTATTAGCGATAAATTATGCCACCCCCAACTACGTCGTCACCTTCGTAAAAAACAGCTGACTGTCCAGGAGCAATGCCTTTTACGTTCGCCAAAAAATCAACTTTCACATGTCCATTATCTAAGTTGCTGAGCAATGAAAATGTGCCGCCGTCACGGTATCGTACTTTGGTTACAGCTTCCAGATCTTCGGGAATTTCAGCGTATTTCATTGGGTTGACTTGGCCAACTTTCATGCTGTTTCGGATTAACTCATCCTCAGTTCCAAGGACGACAGTATTGGTTTCAGGTCGTATTTCCGAGACGAACATTGGCTGTCCAAATGCTATCCCCAAGCCTTTGCGCTGGCCGATTGTGTAAAATGGATAACCTTCATGCTCTCCTAGCACCTGGCCAGCTGAGTTGACAAAATTACCACCTGCAACACGCTCTTCCAGCCCCTCTACCCTGCGTTTTAGAAAACCCCGATAATCGTTGTCAGGGACAAAGCAGATTTCGTAACTCTCACTTTTTTTGGAAAGCTCGTCATACCCACGGTCAAAGGCAATTTGACGTACTTCAGGTTTTGTCAAGCCACCCAAAGGAAAGCGGCTGCGTTGAAGGCATTCTTGGCTCAAGCCCCACAGCACGTAGGACTGGTCTTTTTGGCTGTCTTTTGCTTTTGAGATAAAATGTCTGCCTTCATTTTGATTGATGATGGCATAGTGGCCAGTGGCGATGAACTCACAATCTAGTGAGTCAGCCCGTTTCAGCAGGGCACTCCATTTGATATGGGTGTTGCACAAAACACATGGATTTGGCGTACGGCCTGCCATGTATTCGTCCACAAAATTATCAATCACATAGTCACCAAATTCCTCTCGAATGTCCACAATGAAATGGTGAAACTTCATGTCAACTGCTACTTTCCGGGCATCATTGATGGAATCAAGACTACAACACCCAGTCTCTTTGGATGAACCACCAGACGATGCATAATCCCAAGTTTTCATTGTGATTCCAACGACTTCATAGCCTTCCTCGTGCATGAGCATGGCCGTCACTGTGCTATCAATGCCGCCACTCATGGCTACCAAAACTCTACCGTGCTTACTCATTTTCTCGTCTAAATAACTGTCGAAACAAAAGCGATATTAAATCCCGTCTTGTTTTGAACTGGTTTGATTTTAAATTTAAGCTGACTGAACAACTTAAACAACTGCAAAGTTACAACTTGGCCTTGGAAAGCACTGATAATCAAATGCCTGTGGACAAAATACATTTGCGACTTTTGTGAAAATATGGTTATTTTGTCAAAGAATTTTTCAAAAATTGCTTCGTTTTTACACCGCAATCAGAACTACTAAACTACATTTTTAATCTAAACCATGAAAATTCATGGCTTCCCCATTTATCATAATTTGCTGATTTTAAAGGCGTTGGGAGGTGTGGGCTGCCATTTTTTAAACAAACGTACCATGAAAAATTTACTGAAGATTTTTGTTCTCAACCTGCTCTTCACGACTAGCTTGCTGGCGCAAGATGAAGAATTTGGATTAGCCTCTTATTACTCCGATCTCTTCCATGGAAAACCCACTGCGAGTGGTGAGCTTTACGACAAGACCAAATTTACCTGTGCACACAAGACCTATCCATTTGGGACCATGCTTAAGGTGACTCGCCTAGACAATAACAAGTCGGTTCAGGTGAAAGTAACTGACCGTGGACCGTTTATTAGTGGTAGGGTCGTGGAAATTTCTCGTGCAGCAGCTGAGGCAATTGGCCTAATTCAGGATGGTTCTACACGGGTTAAAGTGGAGTTGGCAAAGCAAGACCAAACACCCGATGCAGTGGTTGAAGCACCAAAAACTCCAGAAGAAAAGCCGAAATCCGCTGAAATTGAGGTAGCCACCCCGAAGCAGGAGGAGCCAAAAAAAGTAGCTGAAACGGCAAATAAATCCAATGAATCTAATGCTGACAAAGCAGCTGTTGTTAACAAAAAGCCTGAACCGAAGGATGCCAATGCTACCAAAGCTGCACCTGCCAAAACAACAGCAAAGGATGCTCCTACTAGTAAAGCAGTTTTGGTAAAAGGTAGTGATTATGAACCTTACGATCTTTTTGAAATAGAGCTAAAGAAGCCTGAGAAAAAAGGCTATGGCGTTCAGGTTGCTGTACTTTCTACCCAAGAGGCACTTTTCAAAAAAATCGGCGATTTACAGGAAGATTGGTTTTCTTCCATTTTGGTGAGTGTCCAAAAAAATGCTAAAGGCGAGCTGATGTACAAGGTGATTCTTGGTTCATTTGCCACAGAAGGCGAAGCCAACAACTACAAAACCAACCTGAAAAAGAACAAAAAGATGGATGGGTTTGTAGTAGACCTTTCTACCATGGGCACAAAAGATTGATACTCTCAAATTGCTAGAAAAGCCCGCACGGCGTATGCTGTGCGGGCTTTTTTTGTTTACTGAGCAACCATTCTTGGGAAGCTGTGTCGTTAGTTTGAAATTTTTCACAATAATTAAAAATACCAAGCATGAAATCAACTTTGTCATCTGCCTTGACACTTTTCACGGTGCTTTTTTTCTCGGCAACTGCATGTACACAGAACTGGTCGTCAGGAAACAGCGTCACAGGCGAAGGCCCACAAGTCACTCAAACACTAGACATTGCCAAGTTCAATGGTTTATCACTGGGTATTGCAGCCGATGTGATGATTCGACAGGGAAGTACCCAATCAGTAAAGATTGAGGCTCAGCAGAACATCATTGACATTCTCAAGAAGGAAGTGAAGGATGGCGTTTGGAAGATTGGTTTTGAAAAAAATGTACGCAACACAAAGAACATCAAAATATGGGTAACAGTGTCCGATTTAAGGCAATTGTCCGTCAGCGGCTCCGGCTCCATTGTTGGTGAGAGCAGTTTTACGAACCTTGGCGAGCTTGCACTTTCCGTAAGCGGAAGCGGCAATATTAAACTGGATGCTTCTTCGAAAAACATGAGTGTCAACATAAGTGGTTCAGGCAATATGGACCTTGATGGCTCCACTGGAAATGCGGAAATGAAAATCAGTGGCAGTGGTGACATCAATGCCTTTGGACTTGCTGCCCGCACTTGTAATGTGAAAATATCAGGGTCTGGAGATTCGTCCGTGAATGTGAGTGAATCGTTGGACGTGGCCATTGCCGGAAGCGGAGACGTTTTTTACAAAGGCCGACCAAGTGTGAAATCCAAAGTTTCCGGTTCCGGAAGCGTGGAATCAAAATAGTCCAAATTTTTCATAACTAATGTTTTAGAGAGTGTGAAGCCACTGCCTGTTTTTGGGTAGTGGTTTTTTATTGGTAGTAAATAGGTCTTACCAAGCTGAAATCCTACAAATTGAAACCCTACTGCTTTACAAAAATTGAAGTACCGCTTAAGATTTTGTAGAACTTAAATTAGATTTGCCAACCTTAAATTGTTTTGAAATTTGAAAATAAGCCACCCTAGCTCAGTTGGTAGAGCAACGCATTCGTAATGCGTGGGTCGGGAGTTCGAGTCTCCTGGGTGGCTCTGCTTATACGGGCCCCTTAGAGTAACTTCAACTTAATAACCATAAGCTTATTCTCCCTGCCACTGGAATTATTTTTATCTGGTATGATAGATTGATAACAAATGTATCCTGAACTTCGGGTCTTTAATCTCAATATTATATTCGACAAGAAAGCCCTGTAGGTCTTTTACATACAGGGCTTTTTGATGCTAACGCAAGTTTTTACTCAAATCTATCTTAACCTTGTTGTGGGTATAATCTTAGTCCTACCTTTTTTCTAAAATTTTGAAAGTACACTGAGTTTGGTTTTAAATAAGCTTAATGTGTGTCAGTGTCTTGAAATTTGACACTGCTCATTTATCGAAGTTGGCTATATTGCAGCGTTTGTGGACAGGATTTTATTCAATATTAAATTGACCAGCATATTCTGACGTGCAACAATTTGTAGCGACAAACTCAATTATTTGCTAACTTTTTCAGGACAGGATTAAGATGAGAAACAGTTTGATTCCAATAGCTTTTCCGAATTATGAAATGCCAATTGATGGGACGACCATTCTAGCTGCTGATATTGGTGGCACCAAAACCGACATGGCATTTTTTAGGGTAAATAATGGCGAACCACACCTTGTGAAAGAATTTCGATATCCATCGAAAAGTTGGAATTCATTAGTGGATATAGCAAGGGATTTTAACCCTGACAAAGCTGTGCCTGACCGATTCTGCATCTCATTTGCTGGGCCAGTTCGTAACGGAAAAGCATTAGGAACTAATTTACACTGGAATGTTGACAGCAAGGCCATTAGCGTAGAAATGGGAGTGCCACATGTGTACTTATTAAATGATTTGGAAGCAAACTGCTATGGGCTCGCTGCATTAAAAGCCGAGGATTTGCGGATGATTTATCCTGGAAAAAACCATGATGATGGCAATGCGGCGGTCATTTCCCCTGGTACTGGATTGGGGGAAGGAGGACTTTATTGGGATGGGACGGCATACAGGCCATTTGCCACTGAAGGTGGTCACACCCACTTTGCGGCTCGTACCGAACTGGATTGGGAATTATTCTTGCATCTGTCTAAAAAATATGGCCATGTAAGTTGGGAAAGGGTAGTGTCAGGTATAGGTATTGCTGAGATATTTGGATTTTTAAAGGAGGTCAAGGGATGGAAAACTTCAGAAGCTTTAGATGAAGCTTTGAAGACCAATGACACAGCTGCTGCCATCGGAAAAGCTTCGCAAACTGGCTGTGCTGTTTCAGTAGAAACATTGAGGCTTTTTATGCGGTATTTGGCAGCTGAAGCTGCTAATATTGCACTTAAATTAAAAGCAACTGGTGGCTTGTATATTGGCGGCGGTATATTGCCTAAAATATGGAATGAGGAACATTATGCCATATTTAATGAATATTTCTTTGCAGTGGGTAGGCTTACGCCATTGGTAGAGGCAGTGCCAGTTTATATGATATTAAATCAAAAAACTGCATTATGGGGCGCTGGTTATTATGGGGCATATGTGGCCAAATAATAAATATCAAATTGATGCAAAAGCCATATAAGTGCGTATATGGCTTTAATTAACGCAATGATTAGCAAGCCTATTTTACTTCTTCGACTTCATCGACTAAATAGTTGGTCTCACCTTCCCAGATGAAGTTTTTTACATATTGTTTGTAATGTAGCCGAACCACCTTGCCGCCAAGCCTATTGAGTTTATCAGCAGTAGTTTCATCCTTGACTGAGAACTTCCAAATCTGATTGGCTAGTGCTGTGCCAGATGCGGAGTTGGCGATTCCACCCTGATTCAATTCACCCTCGTAAGTTTTGAAGATAAATCCTTTTCGGGAGAACTTGATGAGTGTGCCATCCCTATAACCGTCGCTATAAACAGCACCATAATTGTAAAAGACATAACCGCCAACACCTAGGGCTATCACTAAAAAAGTCAAGCCAAAAATGCGTTTCCATTTGATACCAGCTAAAGGATTGTTGAATTCCATATCGTCTTTTTTTTGAGCAAATGTCTGTTAAATTTTTTATTCGACGTTACATTTCGTACAGATCACGATATAATAACCAAAATGACTTTTGAAGGGTGACATGGCAAGTGTCCACAGCAAAGCTTGGAGGTAATGCCGCTTTACAGGATCTGTTTTTTGCAAATATGAAATGAACAACTTTGAGACTACAAATGGGATATGTAAAATGGACGGCAATCCATTCCAACTGATGTCTTTTATTTCAATGTTTTCAAAGCCTTGCTTTCGCAATTCTGTTTCAAACCTTTCGATTGTAGCCAATGATGGGATTGCCCAAGCATCTGTACATTTACGGTAGCACCATTTTACCAAATTGGTGAGCGGTCGGTGGTGTTTACGAAATCCATCGACTACCACTAATTTTCCCCCTGGTCGCAACAGTCGGGATGCTTCTGTGATGAAGGCTGATTTGTATTCACTTTCGTCGTAACAGGATGTTTCGAGTGCGTAGGCCGCATCGAAACTATGGGTCGGTAAACCTGTCTCTTGAAAATTTGCATGCATTAAACTTGCCCTTTGGGAAAATCCTGCTTTTGACAGGACTTCTTGAGCAAATTTGAGCTGTTCATCATCAATGTTTACTCCTGTAATAACTGAGGTTGGAAACTGCTGAAGTAATTGAAGCATTGTCGAGCCGAATCCACAGCCAAGGTCGATTATTCCCTTGGGAATTTGGTCGCCATTTCGGAGTGAAAATGCTACAACCGCATTCATACGTTGGAGCATTTTCTCCAAATTAAATGGATTATCGCCCAAACGGAAATAACCGAAATGAATATTAAGTGAAGGGCTCCAAAAGCGGTAGTGCGAGGACAAAAGGCAGGATATTTAACTTAAAGTCAGGGAACAAGTACACTACCGGTTCCCTGACTGGCTTAGTTATGGGCCTGGCGGAAAATCATCTTCACCTTTGTCTGGCGTACGCAGTACAGTGAAGAAAAAATAAACAGTAAAGCAAGTAATGGTAACCTGCGCCAATAACATGATGGTCAATGCTGATGAATTCATGGCGTATTTCTTCCTTGTTTAACCCGGATATTGTAAGCTACATAAACCAAGACTGCAATTCCTATAAACAGTCCCAGCAGCATGAACCTTGCAAACGGGATATAAGTTAATTTTTTGTTCAAAATTTCCAAATGACCGGGGTCAGAAACTGTGGCAATGCTGCCAAGTTTTTTGTCCAATTTCACTTGGTATTTTGCCTTTTCTTTTAAATCAGTTTCCGCCTCCATACTGGCACGAATGGCGTCCGCCTCTTGCTGAAGTGCAGGTATGGTAGCCGGATTTTGTATGGTAGCAATTTCCTCTTTGATTCCAGCATTGCTCAATTGTTTGATAAGCGAGCTGTTGTCAAGTGTCCAGCCTTCACTACCTAATCTGCTGAAAGCACCTGCCCAATCATTGCCTTTTGGCGTAATGACAGAACCGATGAAAACGAACAGGAGCAGGGTCGGCGTCACCCATTTGATTATGTGTTTTAGGATAATTGGCAACTTAATATCGGCACCGAGATTGATTTCGTGCCAACCTTTGGTCATTCCAAAAATCCAAGAGAATAGGACGGTTTCGAGCAAGGCAAAGACCACCAATGATACCGTGCCTGCCCAGTAGTCGTATTCGTCAAAAACACCATAATTGTAGAAGAAAACGGTAGGTAGGCCCAAAATGAGAACGATAATTCCGAAGGAAATAGCTCCTTTTTTCTGTTGCCAACCGAATTCGTCTTTCATGAATCCCATCCACGGGGTACCCATCGCCAACGACGAAGTGATGCCTGCAAAGAACAGCAAGCCAAACCAGAAAACTCCTGCGACTACTGCCAATATTGGGCCCCATTGCTGAAAGAGGTAAGGCATGGTCTGAAAGGCCATGCCGAAGCCAGCGTTTTCTTGAACCCAAGCTATGCCAAGGTAGCCAGCTGCGATTGGAATTACGATGCTGGCACCCAAAACCACCTCAACGAACTCATTCATAAAGCCAGCGGAAACACCATTTAGGGCAATATCCTGCTTGGAGCGCATATAGGCAGCATAGCAGTGTATGGTGCCCATTCCCACCGAAAGCGTAAAGAAAATTTGCCCCGCCGCTGCAAGCCAAACTTTGGGGTTGGTCAGCGAATCAAATTGCGGGGTCCAAAGAAAATTCAAACCATCAATGGCTGATGCGGTCGGGTGTTCTGGAGTAGCGCCAGAAGTGCCCAACGTAAGTCCTTTGATAGCAAGGAACACTGCAAATAAAATGAGCAACGGCATTCCAATTTTTGCTACTTTTTCCACGCCAGAAAGGCCACGGGAGAGAATCCAAGTGTTCAAGCAAAGGCAGAAAATGTAGAAAATGACTGCCTCGTAGGGTATGCCAGTAGTGGAGACACCAATGTCAACGTAATCGTTGAAGAAGCCTGCAACTTCGGCTTGACTCTTGCCGGAAAACGTACCACCAATGGAATGGAAAACATAGGACATCGTCCAAGATTCGATGTAGCAATAGTAGGCCGCAACTGCGATATTGGTAAAAATGCCGAAGACCCCAAAATACTTCCAGAGTCGGCCTTTAGCCATTGTGTCAAGGATATAAGGGGTGCTATGGTTTCCGAAGCGGCCACCAAATCGGCCCATGCTCCACTCTATAAGTAGAAGCGGGATTCCCATCAGGAGGAAGCACACCAAATAGGGGATGATGAAGGCACCTCCGCCATTCTGAACTGCCTGCACTGGGAAGCGCAGAAAGTTGCCAAGGCCCACGGCGTTGCCCGCCATAGCGAGTATCAGACCGACCCGTGAACCCCATTCTTGTTTGTTTGTACTCATTCTTCAGTTAGTTTTGATTCTTTTTGTCGCTTTTGAGCTTTTGGTCAACAATTTTTAAAAATAAGCGACGCCAAGGTAGTCAGGATTGTTTTTTAAAGAAAAGAATTGAAGGAAAAAGTGGCTTTTGGCATAATTAGCATCAAATGATTGTTGAAGAAGATTTGCCGAATCCCTTCCACTTGCCGAATTTTTAAGTTTATAAAATATGTTTGGTGAATTTTTGCTTCGAGTTTATTAAAAAAGGAAAATGGGTGGATGAAAACTGGGAAGAAGTCTATGTGCGAATGCCGGAATAACTTTGCGCTTTTTGTTCATCAACAATCAATCAATAATAGTTCATGCACAGTACAAAATATTACTTTTTAGTATGAATTTTGCTAATGAAAACTAACCGTATTTCACTTTAAAAAAACTCGGTAAAACTTAACTTTTTTCGCTTTCGATATGAAAAATTCCCAACTGTTAGTCCTAGCGCTGTGTCTGATGCATTGCTGTAGCCATGCCCAATCTTACAAGGGTTTTTTCATTGGTCTTAACCAATCAAAGATTCTGAATGATGACCGTTTCAAGGGTGGCAGAACGGGGTGGCATTTGGGTTATGCCCTGCGTGGGGATGTGAAGAAAAATGCTTTCCTACAACTTGAGCTTTTAGCCAGCATGGAGGGCGGAAGTGCAAAGGATAGTGACACTAGGGCCGTGCTAAGGTATTTGAAAGCCCCAGTATTAGTGAATGTGCTTTTGGACCAAAAATCTCCATTACGGGTGGTTTTGGGTGTTCAACCTAGTTTTTACATGGGAGGGAATACCAAAATGCACCGACCAATTTACCGACCAAAATTGTGGAAAGCCGATGACTGTAAATATGTTCAGGAAGGTCTGAGCATCAAATATGATAACAATCTCCAAACTCAACCCAAAAATTGGAACCTTGAGGCAGCCATTGGCTTTGAGATTTTGCGCAAGAAAATGAATTATGGTGTGCGTGCTACCATCGCAGCGCTAAACCAAAATAGATTTCAGACTTCCACGATTGGACTTAGAGTTGGTTTTTAAAACGGAGATTTAAACTTCTCATCCTCCTGAGTTCAGATTTGAATTTTTTAAAAAAAAACGCCGACAAGGCAGAACCTGTCGGCGCATTTGAATTTTGAGTTTATTATGCTTAACCTTTTCCTTTTCGAGGTTGGCTGCGCTCATTCTTTGTAGAGGATTTTCCTACGGAACTATTACCCGTTCGGCTGCTGGGTGCTGAACGGCTCACAGCAGGGGGAGTTGGTTGACGTTGCACTTTTGCTTGCGGCTGCGAGCTATTTTTAGCGCTGCTGCTCCTTTGATTGCTCGTCGAATTGTTGGCACGTTGGGTTGTTCCCCGAACTGAGGAGTTCAACTGGCGATTATTGCTTTCTGTTTTTGATTTTGAAGCGGTTGCTGCATTCCTTGTACCTTGTTGCTGGCGATTCTCCGTTTGTGGCCTTGCCTTTTGTGGTTGCACCACAGGACTTTTTTCCCGCTGTTTGGAATCTGGGACAATATTCGAATGAGTCGAATTCCCACTGCTGGTCTGAGACTTTACCGTTGGGTTCTGCTCCCGCTGTTTTGTATTTGGTTCAGCAACTTTTGGCTGCGCTGAACGGGGAGTGGCACGGTTGCTAGCTTGCGGCTTTGTCGTTGATTGTTGTTCCCGCTGTCTGTCCGAAAGGTTGGAGGCAGTTGCATTTTCCGAACGGTCAATGCTACGGGTGCGAGGGCTTTCCACACTGTTGGAACGCTTGCCATAATTGAAATTGGAACGGCCACCGTGTTCTGCTACGTAGCGTTCAGTCCGTTGGTGCACAACTGGGGCACTCACTCTTCGTGCGCCATAGTAATGGTGCACTTCGGGAATGCGGTAATTGGGTGCTACGCAATAGTAGTGATGGTAAACTACGGTTCGGGTATGCCAGACATGGTAGGGATGAGGATTCCAAGTATGATACCACACTGGGTAATAATTGTAATAGTAAGGAGAGACCCAAACCACATAGCGTGGCGCAAATATGAACCTGACTGATGGCCATGACCAAGCATTAACGAAGATAGTAGGGCTGTAGTGGTCATAGTAATTGTCGTAGTAGTCCGTTCCGACCATATCATCGTATGGATATGGCTCCACGATTTTGGCAGTACCGTAGAGGTCTTCATCCCCCACAATTTGAACTACGGCCTCGCCGTAACGGTTGCGTTTAACTTCGATAACAGCCACATCCTGTGAAACTCCGTTGTCAACAAGTGCCTGAATGACAATGGCGTGCATGTCGCCGCCTTCTGCATGATCAACTACCCGGAGGTAGTCAATACGGCCATTGTGGTTCAGGTCGAGGTTGTTCACATTGTAGTCATCGGAGTTTAATTTTCGCTCGAATTCTTCCAATGAGTTTGAGCTTTTGAAGAGGTCTAAGGCTCCTTCGAGGCTGAAATCATCACCTGGCAGGCCATAATAGTTGTCAGGTAAGTTTGCTGAAAGAAAGACGGGGGCCATGAAGGCTGCAAGTAGGAGGCAAATCCAAGTTTTCAGATAGAATTTCATTGCTTCAGATTTTAACCACCGGCTGGTGAAAATTTCCGGTATGCTCAAATGACGGATTTTTTGAGCAAGTGGTTTACAGGTAAGCTTTGAATGACACTTGGTTTCACATTACTTTAACGGGAATCTTAAGGAACAAAAAACTAGATATGCCAATTTTGGTGAAAATGTTAAGGTCAAAATGAGGTTGGTCGTTTACAAAATAATGTCAATAAACTTTGATTTTTCATAAAGAGTCAAACACCAACTACAAGCAATTGACAAAAGCTATCGATGAACCCCTGACTTGTATGTATTAATTACGATTAGAATCGTATTCCATATTCTAGCCCAACCACATAACCTCGTGTTAGGCCATCTGGCCTTGTGTCCCTAACAATAAATGGCGAGGCAAGACTTAATTGCAGGTTGTTTTTGTCATTTAAATGATAATCCACGAATACGTTTCCGTTAAGCGTAAAACCGTCAGAACCATTTATTTCTGCTTTATGATTTCCCACATAGTACAAATCAGTTCCTAAGTGGTAAATGGGCAAAAGGCTAGGCGTTATGGTTACTTTCCCAAATACCAACGGGTATGAAATTCGCAGCAAAACATCCCCTTTTCGCTCAAATTGATTGGTGCTTTGAAATTCAATAAGTTTAGAGCCGAGCGGGTATTCATCTGCCATGAATGCATTGCCATTCTGCGTCAATGGCTGTTGGTAGGCAGCTACTGCCATAAGTTTTCCAAATTGCCGACTGATGCCCAATATCAAATCCAAGGTGCCGAGACTTGACTGATAGTCCATTGGCAACGGCAGTCCATCTTTTTTACGGTCTGCCTTGTTCATCGGGATTTTTAGGCCAAGTATGAAACCCATTTTTTCATTTGTGGAATAATTCGCATTTAGGTACAAATCAGAAAGACCGGAAACCGTGATGTCGTTGCCGCTTTGGGTCATAGCCGCCAGTTTAGCGTCAATTGCAAATCTTTTGCTGAACCTGCGCCCATATTCAACATAGGCTCCGAATACGGCAATATCATGGTCTGCCAAACCATTGGATGCTCCGATTTTGAAATGGTTGATGCTGTAGTCAGTTTCGCTTTTTGGCTTAAGTGCATTGAGGCTACAAACGCCAGCATCGGAGCAACCTTGGGCGTTCATTTGGGAATTTGCGGTTAGAAAAAATAGAATGCTGAGGTAGAAAAATAAACGCATGTAGTGAAATGTAATTAGGTTGTATTTTAGAAATTATGCCGCTATTGAGGGTAACTGAAACATGAACGCTGTGCCCTCATTCAACTTACTTTGTACCCGAATGGTTGCGTCGTGCAGCTCCATGATTTTTCGGGCAATGGCCAGCCCAAGACCAGCGCCAGCGGAAGTTTGTTGACTGGAGTTTGCTTTGCGGTATCGCTCAAAAATTGCAGAATGTTCTGTCTCTGGGATGCCGGGTCCGGTATCTGCTATTCGTACTTCCACGCTGTTTTCCATTGCCCGGAGGGCAATCGTCACCTTACCTCCACTCGGAGTAAATTTCAGGGCGTTGTCCATCAAATTTTGAATGACCCGTTCCACCAGGCCAAGGTCTGCAAAGACCAAGGGCAGGTTCTGAGGTTGGTCAAGTTGAAGCTCTACGCCTTTTTTCTTGGCCAAAATCTGGTATTTCTGGTAGATGTCCTGTGCCAGTTCAGAAATGAAAAATGGTTCTTTCTGAGCCTGAATCTGCTTCGCTTCCAATTTTGAATATTCAAACAGCTGTGCAATAAGCTTTGAAAGTTTTTCAGAGCTCCCCAACACGATTTCCAGGTACTTCAGGCGTTCTTCAGATGAAAGCTGATCGTTTTTGATGGCCAGCGTTTCGACGTAACCCTGCATGATAGCGAGCGGTGTTCGAAGGTCATGCGATACGTTTGCGATAAGTTCTCTTCGCAGGTTTTCTACGGATTTTAGTTCCTCAATATTTGCCTCGATAGTGCTAGCCATGTCATTGAAGGTTGTGGCTAAAACGGATAGCTCCGTATTGCCTGCATCAGTGACACGAGCCTTTCGGTCACCCTCTTTAAATCGCCTAACAACCTGGATTATGTCTTGCAAGTTCTTGGTTATCAGCCAGATAGCAACAAGGCCAACCAGCAGGGAACCTATCAGTGCAGCCATGAATACCATTGAACCCGTTTTCAAAAAATAGCTACCAAGTAGGGTAGAGGTCACTGCCTTGTATTGTTCTCCTGCCAAAATAAGATAGGCGTAGCCCTGCAATTTTTCGTTCTCGACAATTGGCGCAGCCGAAAAAACATTGCTGACGCCGGGGTTTTTCGGGTCATCCCCCTCCATGAAAACTTTGCCCTTGTTCTTGATAAAATCCATTACTGGAGCAAGGTTGACAGATTTCAATTTAACGGTACTGTACGGAACTACATAGTCGATGATGTTACCTGCAGTGTCAAGCAGGTAAACTTCTACGCTGGGGTTTACGACCATGATGGAGTGCATGATGTCATGGGTGGCTAGAGTATCAGGCTGGCCGTTTTTGAGCGGTTTTGTTTCTTTGATGAGGTGCTCCGCAAGGTCGCCATACAAGCGTTGGTTTACTTCGTGAAAATAGTTGCGGGCAGTGTAAACACTCACGAATACATATGCTACGCCAAGTACCACCATCACTAGTAGAAAGGTTGCGGATAATTTCCAATATAGCTTGCTAATTCTCATTTTAAGTAGTCATTGATAGTTATTTAGTCGCTGCTTCAAGTGGTTGGATTTAAATAATCTTCAATATTTTGATGGACCTATTTTCTAAGTTACTCATCCAAAATCCACATCCTATAACTCCTCATTGAATCGGTACCCCACACCCCATGTGGTTAAAATATAGGTTGGCGAGGCAATGTCAGGTTCGATTTTGCTGCGCAACCGGTTGATATGTGAGTTGACAGTATGCTCGTAACCTTCAAATTCGTAACCCCAGACCAGGTCAAGTATTCTTGAACGGTCATAGCTTTTGCCAGGATTGGAAGCAAGAAGACTGAGCAGGTCAAATTCTTTGGGCGAAAGTTCCACACGCTTATCTTGAATGGTAGCCCGACGTTTATCAATGTCCAAACTAAGCTCGCCATACCGCAGTACCTGTTTTGGTCTTTTATGGTCAGATCGAGCCGTCCAAAGCTCTTGCCTCCGGAAAATCGCTTTCACTCGGGCAATGAATTCCCGAACACCAAACGGTTTCGTCAAGTAGTCGTCGGCACCCATCTCAAGGCCCAGCACCTTATCAATCTCCTCAGATTTGGCAGTAAGCATGAGCACAGGAGTTGTCACTTCTTTGGCCCTAAGCCTCCGGCAAACCTCCAGGCCATCAATGCCAGGCAACATCAAGTCGAGGACGATGAGGTCGAGAGGGCCTTTTAAAGCAAGGTCAAGGCCAGTGTTGCCGTCGTTGGCAGTTGCGATTTCACAGTTGAGGTCATGTAGGTGGATACTCAAAAGGTTCACAATGTCCGGGTCGTCTTCCACCACGAGCACTTTCTTTGAAGGCATGTTCTAGTTTTTTCACAAAAGTAGTGGCGAGTTATCACAGAAGTATCACGGATTAGTAGCGTTTCAGAAAGCAGGTTTACAAAACCGATAATTTTTGTTGGGCTAAGCAGGCGTTTTGTACGAACTTGCAGCTTCTATTTTTTGAAAATCAAATCCTTTTTTCGTGAAAAAATTCTTTACCACTAGCCTTGTTTTTTGTTTTGCAACGATTTTTTCATTCGGTCAAACCTTGCTGACCAGCCAATACTTAGGCAGTCGCAGCAAGTCTCAAATGTCCAGTCAATATTTTATTTTCCCGGTCATCACAGGGGTTAAATATTATAAAATCACTTACGAAACACCCGATGTGCAAGGAAATAACTCGATTGCCTCAGGCTTGCTTGTGGTGCCCGACGATACCACGAAGATTTATCCAACACTTTGCTACCAGCATGGGACTTCTGGTTCAACACAAGATGTGCCTTCTGCTGTAAATGCAGAATCAGAATTGCCGATTATTCTAGCTTCATTGGGTTATATTACTATTGCGCCTGATTACCTGGGCCTCGGTTCTTCACCGGGATTCCATCCATACGTCCACGCAAAAACCGAAGCATCTGTTGGGCTTGACGGGCTACGTGCTGCCCGGGATTTTTCATTGGAGAATAATCTCCATTTCAACCAACAGGTATTCCTGTCAGGTTATTCGCAGGGCGGTCACGCCTCGATGGCATTGCACCAATCGCTTGAAATGGAACACTCGGATGAGTTTCAAGTCACAGCGGCATCGCATATGTCAGGGCCTTATAGTATCAGTGGGGTCATGAGAGATTTGCTGCTTTCAGGTCAGCCTTACGGAAACCCAGCCTATTTAGTCAACACCCTTTTCAGCTACCAATATGTGTATGGTAATTTATACAACGATATTTCAGAAGCTGTGAAACCTCAATATATTTCAAAAACAGAAGACTTTTTTGCAGGTACAATCAGTCTTATCGAATTGAATGATTTTCTGTTATCCGAATTGACGGCGACCGAAGGCGCTTCTATTCCAAAACTCATTTTTAATGATGACTTTGTTGCATCTATTGAGAGTGACCCCAATCATCCCGTAAATATTGCCATGAGGGACAATGACAATTTTGACTGGAAAGCCACTGCACCTACTCGCCTCTACTATTGTACCGCTGATGACCAAGTACCTTACCTTAACAGTACCACCGCTGAGACGGCGATGATGGCAGCAGGCTCAGTGAATGTGGATGCAGTCGATGTGAACCCCAATGCCGACCATTTTGGCTGCGTTACACCGGCACTTTTTAACACTATCTTTTTTTTCCAAACGCTTCAAAGTGTTACGAATCTGCCAATATCTTCAGTGTTTGAGCAGCAGTTGCCTTTCGAGGTTTATCCGAACCCGGCAAGTGATAGGGTTTATGTGAAAAACTTCCCATCAAACGGAGAGCTTCGGTTTGTGGATTTGCAAGGCAAGGTAAAATTGAAACGGGCCATTGCCGCAGGTGATAATGAGGTTATGACTGCGGATTTGCAGGATGGGCTTTATTTTATGGATTTCAAAAGTGAAACTGGTGATTTCAGAAGCAAAGTGATAGTTAGGAATTAAGTTGGTTTCTACTTATTTGAGGGCTGACAACTGACGAACAGTTGTCAGCCCTCCTACTCATTCCCCTTTTTCTTTATCATTGCCGAAAAAACAATCGGCCATGAAATTCCTCCGCTTCTTTTTTCTCCTACTTTCTTCGTTCTCGCTGTTCAATTCTTCCTCCAACGCACAAGATGCTTGGCATGTCACTGCTACGAATATTGACCCGGCCAATTATTACGGCGTGACGGTTGCCAATGGCATGGTTGGCATTGTCAGTTCGCCAGAGCCGATGCGGGTGAAGGACGTGGTACTCAATGGCGTTTACGATTATTATCAACGGGGCCGGGTATCCAATATCCTTAAAACTTTCAACCACGTTAACATGAACCTTGATGTGGATGGACGACGGGTTGGACGAAAGGACATTACCAATTTTATCCAAAGTCTCGACATGTACAAAGCGGAATTCACCACCAGTTTCGAGGTCGGGGACAAACTCTCGGTGAAGCACAGCATCATGTCGCTGCGGCATTTGCCATACACAGCTTTGACAATCGTGGAAATAACAGCGAAAAAAGATGTCACCATTACTCCCGCAGCAGTCATCGAAGCACCGGATCACTTGATGGATGTACGCAATTTCTATGCGCAGATTGATAGGCCGCATGTGTTGATACCTTTGATGACATCCGTTGCAAAAAGCCCATCGGGGAAGTTGACGGTGGCAGCAAGCAGTGCCTTTGTTTTTGAAGAGCCACATGGCATGGAGCCCAATTTGATTCATGAAGATTGGGACTACAATATGCACCTCGTCAAATTCCACAAAAAAATGAAGGCGGGGGAAACCTACCGTTTTTCTGTAGTGGCCAGCACAGTAGCCAGCAGCCAATACAACGATCCTCAAAACGAGGCAGAACGCCTGACCATTTTTGCGGCGTTGGAAGGGCGGTCACGGCTACTCCAACACCACGAGGCCGAATGGGAAAAGCTCTGGAAAAGCGACATCGAAGTGTCGGGCGACGCTAATATTACCCGTGACATTCGTTTTGCGCTTTACCATTTGTATTCCTTTACAAGGGCTGGCACTGCCTACAGCCTTTCGCCGATGGGCTTGAGCGGGCTTGGTTACAACGGCCATGTATTCTGGGACACTGAGATCTGGATGTACCCACCTTTACTAATGCTGCAACCTGATATTGCAAAGTCATTGCTCGAATACCGATTTGAACGTTTGGAAATGGCGAAGAAAAATGCCTTTTCGCATGGATATGCTGGGGCAATGTTCCCTTGGGAGAGCAGCGCAGATGGTTCGGAAGATACACCGGTCTGGGCGCTGACTGGTCCTTTTCAGCAGCATATTACGGGTTGTATCGGTTGGGCTTGCTGGAAATATTACCAAACTACTCATGACAAAGAATGGCTACGTACTCGGGGCTACCCAATTCTGAAAGAAGTAGCGACATTCTGGGCAAGTAGGGTAGAGCGGAATGGTCCGGGGCATTATGACATCAACAACGTGATTGGTGCAAATGAGTGGCAGGAAAACATTGATAATAATGCCTTCACCAACGGCATGGCTATCACCGCTTTACGTTATGCAGCACAAGCAGCTAGGGAATTGGGAGAAACACCCAACCCTGATTGGGAGCATGTGGCAGACAACATCCCCATCCTGAAATTCCAAGATGGGACTACCAAGGAAAATGCAACCTATGACGGTGTAGAAATCAAACAGGCTGATGCTAACTTGCTGGCCTATCCGCTAAATATCGTAAACAAACCAGCAGATATTAAGCGTGACTTGGACTACTACTTGCCCCGCATGTCTCCAGAGGGGCCAGCAATGGGCAATGCCATTCTCGTACTGCTCTATGCCCGGCTGGGCGAATCTGAAAAAGCAGCGTCCCTGTTTAACAATTGCTACAAGCCTAACGAGGTGCCTCCGTTTGGTGTACTTTCGGAAACAGCAGGCGGAACGAACCCGTATTTTGCAACGGGTGCGGGCGGCATGTTGCAGGCAGTATTGGCTGGCTTTGGTGGGCTGGAAATCACTGACCAAGGCATTGTGCAGCGTAGAACGGTTTTGCCCAAGGGCTGGAAATCACTGAAGATTACAGGGGTAGGAATAGAGGGCAAAACCTTTGAAGTTAAGTAGACTTCTCACAATTCATAAATGGTGTGGATAATATGTAATACCCTTTTTTACCATTTCAACCTTAATTTAACTAAAAGAATATGTGTTAAGGGGCAGGCTTGCCAATGGCAAATAAAACATAACATATTCGAAATATTTTAACCAAAGCTGAATCAAATCTTGATTTTACCCGTAAAATCTTCACATTTATTGTTTTTTGTCTTTTTCTCAGGAGCCGATTCTGTGTTTTGTAATTAAATTTTTTTTTAATAAAATGAAGCTTTGGCCAAGTATTTGCGCCGCTTGGATTACTGGTTTCATTTTAAGAAAAACAAATACTAGTTCATGGCTATCGGACCAACCAAATGGTTGACAGTTTGTCTGCATTACAACGAACCTTGGGAAGAGTTACTTACAAAAGCAGTTAGGCCTTATGTTGAAGTTGTTTTGCAAACCGGCGTTGCCGAGCGCTTCTTTTTTGAGCGCAGCTGGGATAGGGGGCCGCACATTAGGCTTTGGTTCAAATCCACCGAAGATTTACTGGAAAACATGCTGATGCCGAACTTGCTGGAATATTTTCAGCAGTATTTTGAGGCTAAACCTTCCTTTTTAGTTTTACCTACTCACGCAGAAGTACTCCCCGACAAGCATAAATGGCATCCTAACAATTCCGTCCAATTTGAAAGTTTTCAGAATGAATATGAATGGCAGCTTGGCTGGCAAGAACGGGCATTGATGGAAGCACAATTTCAGGCTTCATCTTTCCTAGTGTTGAATAACTTAAAAGAAAGGCGGGAAAATTGGTCACAAACTGAGAAAATCAGCTGCGCCATCAAGTTGCATTTGGGAATGCTTTATGCTTTTGGTATGTCTCAAAAAGAAGCCTGGCTTTTTTCGGACTGGGCTTATAAAAATTGGGTCGCTGAACAGCATCCAAACACTACTGTGCTGAACCATTTTACTGAATCTGAGGCAATCTACAAGGAGTTTCAGTCGATATTTGACCTTCAAAGCAAGGATATTCTTCCATATCATTCGGCCATTTGGGAATTATTGAAAAACTACCGGAAGATTGGAGAGAAATCGTTTGTTGATTGGATTCATGTTAACACCAATGCCAATTTGGAACTATGCCTTGCTTTGGATACGCATCAATTACAGCGACGTATTACACCTGTAGAGCCGAGCGAGTCTATTTGGACTTTCTACACTGATTTGATTCATAAAACAAACAATAGGCTTGGCATAAATAGGAAAAACGAAGGCTATCTTTATTTTTTATTGGCACAAAGCTTCCGGTATCTTCAACAAGGTTACATGGCATTCTCATCTGCTGAATCTGCTCGAATCAGTGCAGCCTGAGCAATTTCCCTACCTGACTTTCCCAGTTTTGTTAAATTAGCGGCTTCAAATCCTCAGAAGGTTTGTTTTAATGACTTCATTGTGCAAGTCATTGAAAAACAGCATTTTATGAAAATTTATTGATGGCTATTTTTCTAAAATAGCCAAAATCCAACCAAATTATATCAAGTTATGACCATTATCGACGGTAAGAAATTATCTGAAATCATTAAGACAGAAGTTGCACAGGAGGTGAACGAAATCAAGGCAAAGGGTAGCAAAGTTCCCCACTTGGCAGCTGTGCTAGTAGGCGACGACCCCGCCAGTCAAGTCTATGTAAGAAATAAAGTCCGCTCCTGCGAAGATGTCGGATTCAAGTCCACCCTGATTCGGAAGGATGCCAACACCACGGAGGCTGAATTGCTGGAGGTAGTGACTATGCTTAACAACGATACAGATATCGACGGATTCATAGTACAGCTACCGCTTCCAAAACATATCAATGAAGAACGGGTTACGCTTGCCATTGACCCAAAAAAAGATGTAGATGGCTTCCATCCGGTTAATTTTGGGCGCATGGCATTGGGACTTCCGAGCTATCTGCCAGCTACTCCTTTCGGAATCATGACCATGTTGGAGCGGTATGGCGTTGAGACGGCTGGTAAAAATGCCGTTGTCATCGGTCGAAGTAATATCGTGGGAACACCAATGGCGATTCTGCTCTCCCGTAAGGGCAAAGTCGGTGACTGTACCGTCACCCTTGTCCACAGCCGCACTAAAAATATGCCGGACATTGTACGCAGTGCCGACATCATCGTGGCAGCCATTGGCAAGCCCGAATTCGTGACTGCTGACATGGTGAAAGACGGCGCTGTGGTCATTGACGTCGGCATCAACCGCATTGATGACCCTACTCACCCGAAGGGCTCCCGCTTGGTGGGCGATGTGGCCTACAAAGAAGTAGCTCCAAAATGCAGTTTCATCACACCTGTACCGGGTGGCGTTGGGCCCATGACCGTCATGTCGCTGATAATGAACACTTTAAAGGCAAGCAGGAAAGAAATTTATGGTTGAAAAAATGCGATTGGAATTAGTTCGCTGCGAGACCGAAGATTTGGAAATACTCCGAGATATTGGGTTGCAGGCCTTCAAAGAGGCGTTCGGGTCTCAGAACAATCCAAGCGATTTTGAGGCTTATATCGCCACGGCATTTGATTTAAAGAAACTCAAAGAAGAGCTTGAAAACACTGCTTCAGCTTTTTTCTTCGCAAAAAATGAGAATGAAATCGTGGGATATTTGAAGGTGAATTTCCCAGGTGCACAGTCCGATCCACAAGGCCAAAACTGCTTAGAAATTGAGCGGATTTACACTTTTAAATCTTTTTTCGGGCTGGGAGTTGGTGAATTTTTGTTGAATGCAGCCTTGGATATTGCGAAAGCAAACGACCACGACTTTCTGTGGCTGGGCGTTTGGGAGGAAAACCATCGAGCCATCCGTTTTTACCAAAAGCATGGTTTTGAGATTTATGGCAAACACGATTTTTGGTTGGGCACAGACCTCCAAACCGATTTACTCATGCGACTTATGTTGAAAAAAGGCCCAAATGGAAATTGATTTGTGGGCCATGAAACTAAGTTCGTCCATAATTTGAGGGCTTAGGAAGTTTATTTTTAACAAAAATCCCTAGTTTCAACTTTACTTTGTCACAACAATTCATCAAACTTAAAATTTAACAACCGAAATATGTCTGATATAGCACCACCAACCTACGAGAAAAAATCATTCTGGAAACGGCCAGAAGGCGTCACTGGCGCAATATTTTTGATTGCAGTACTCGGCGGATTAGGTTATTTTTTAGCGGTAAACATGGCCGCTATCCTTACATTGGCAGCCAATACGCTTTATTTGGTGCTAATGCTGATGGCACTTGCAGCCCTCATCTACATCGTGCTTGACCCAAAGATGCGTAACTTGATTTGGTACATGTACAAAAGTGTCATGCGTTGGGTGACAGGGGTTTTTGTGCAGATTGACCCAATTGGAATATTGAAAAGCTATGTAGAGGATTTGCAGGACAACTTGGGCAAAATGAGTAAGCAAATTGGTAACTTGAAAGGGCAAATTCGAAAGATGAGCACGCTCATGGATGACAATAACAAGGAAATCCAAAACAGCCTGAAACTGGCCAGCGTTGCAAAGCAGCAAAACAATGAGAGCCAAGTAGTGCTCGCTACCCGCAAAGCTGCTCGCTTGCAGGAAACCAATGAAAAATATGCGGCGCTCCACAGTAAAATGGAGATTTTGTATCGCATCCTCGACAAGATGTACAAGAACTCAGAGATTCTGCTCGAGGACACCAAGGACCAAGTAAAACTCAAAGAGCAGGAACGCAAGGCCATCCGGGCATCGCACTCGGCTATGAAATCGGCCATGAGCGTTATTTCTGGCGACCCCGACAAGCGTGCGATGTTCGATGCAGCCATCGAAAACATTGCCGATGATGTAGCGAGCAAAGTGGGTGAAATGGAACGCTTCATGGAAATGTCTTCCAGCTTCATGGACTCAATTGACTTGCAACAGGGCGTCTTCCAAGAAGAAGGCCTGAAAATGCTGGAAGAATGGGAACAAAAAAGCACCCTGATGCTGCTAAATCCGAAATCTTCTTCGAACGATACCCTCGACCTCAACCGCCCTTCTGCCCGTCCAGAGGCGCAGGGCAGGGGAGACAGCGAGTCTTACGACAACTTGTTTAAGTAACAAAAAAGGCGGCCAATTTGGCCGCCTTTTTTGTCGTTATTCCCTTACTTTCGAACCAACGAAACGGTGCCACTAAAACGTTTATACTCACCGTCCGCAAACGCTACATCCGCATACCAAACAAATACTGCTGGGTCCATGAGTTCCCCTTTATGTTTGCCATCCCAGCCCACTGTTGGGTCGTTGGTCGGGAAATTGTAGTATGCATACACAGCATCGCCCCAGTTGTCAAATATCAAAAAGGACTTCACTAATTTGACTCTCCCAGGTTCTGCGAAAACTGTTAAGTTGTCATTGATACCATCCCGATTTGGCGAGAAAGCATTTGGCACGTAAATATTATTTTTTACAGTGCTGGGTATTACGTTGATGCTTATGCTGTCTGTTGCCGAGCAACCATAAGCGTCTTCAACCGTCAAAGTGTAAAGCGTCGTCTCCGTGGGTGAAACCTCCTGCTCCAAGCAATCATTGCAGATTCTATTTTCCAAGCCAGTCCAAGTCACTTCTGTCAATGTGCCAATCGGAACATTAACAATCGCCTGCAAATTGGCGCTCTCTCCTGCATGGATGATAGGCTCGTCGGCAGTTAATTCAAGAACGAGCATTTCCGGGCCAGTCAGGTCAAAGATATAAGCAGTCATACAGCCGTTGGCATCTGAACCAATAACCTGATATTGGCCTGCCTCAAGCCCAGCATAGACTGTCGAAGTATGCCAAGTATCGCCATCCATTGTAAACAAATAGGGTGGAACGCCTCCAGTTGGTACCCAACTTATTTCACCGCCCAATAAATCATCGCAAGTTGGTGAAACAATGGTGGGGTTCAGCTCAAAGTAATCAGGCTCCGATAAATCAATATTGTCAATAGTGCTGATACAGCCATTACCATCGGTTACGCTAATAGAATAAATCCCCGCATATAAGTCTTCCACTGTGGGCGTTGTAGCGCCATTACTCCAATTATAGGACAAAGGCGGCGTGCCACTGTTGGCTGTGATTTGTATCGAACCATCATTGCCATTGACGCAAGAAACACTATAACCTAAGTAATTGGAAGTAGAAAAGGAAAGCAACGGTGGTGGCACATAACTCACTGTTGTCGTCACCACGCTATCGCAGCCCAGCCAATTCGTCAGCGTTTCCGTGAAAACACCCGCTGCCTGCGGGTCACAAGTAGTCGAAGTGACGCTACTACTGGACGATGGCAAAAGCGCTACCGTCGTCGTCACGATACTATCGCAGCCTTGCCAACTCACTAGTGTTTCTATGAAAATACCAGCTTCGGAAGCCACACAAGTAGTGGCATCGATATTCGTATTGATGGTAGGCGAGTAGGTCACGGTCGTGGTAACGGTACTGTCGCAACCCAACCAGTTGGTCAGTATTTCGGTAAAAACACCCGTTTGCGACGCATCACAAGTTGTAACCGAAAGATTGGTGCTACTGCCCGGCAGCAGTGTCACCGTCGTCGTGACGATGCTGTCGCAGCCTTGCCAAGTCTCCAAAGTTACTGTGAAAACGCCCACCTCCATCGGGTCGCAAGTCGTTGCTGTGATGTCAGTAGTCACAGGCGGCGCAAGCGTCAACGTGGTAATAACGAGGCTATCGCATCCCTCTGCCGTCGTAAAAAGCTGCTCCGACACACCCACTTGGCTTGCATCGCAGGTAGTTGCATGGAGTTGCGTGGTATCGCTCATCGAAAAATCAACTGTGGTAATGACAGTGCTATCGCAACCATTTTGCCCAACCCAATCCTCCACAAACACCCCGACGTTGCCCATCACGCAAGTAGTTTCAAACAGATAAGTCGTATCTGCATTGACGAAGGAGACTGTCGTAATCACCACGCTATCGCAGCCGCTGCTATTGGTGTAAATTTCCTCAAACACTCCCGCCTCCGTCGGGTCGCAAGTGGTGCTGTTCAACAAGTTCGTGTCCATCGGGGAAAGGCTCACCGTGGTGACCACAAGGCTATCGCAGCCGTGCTGGTTCGTGAGCGTTGTTTCGAAAACTCCTGCTTGGTTTGGGTCGCAAGTCGTTGAAAACAAGTTTGTCGTATCTGCATTGGCGAAGCTGACCGTGGTAATGATGACACTGTCGCACCCATTCGCATTGGTCAAAATCTCTTCGAAAACCCCCGCCTCGCTGGGGTCGCAACTCGTTTCAAACAACGTCGTCGTATCCACATTGAGGAAGACAATCGTCGTGATAACGATGCTATCGCAGCCAAAACCATTCGTTAGGGTTTCTTCGAAAACACCCACTTCCGACGCATCGCAGGAACTCCCCGATAAATACGTCGTGTCAGACCCGACATAGGTGATGGTCGAAATCACCGTGCTATCGCAGCCAAACTGGTTCGTCAGGTTTTGCTCAAAAACCCCCGCCTCGTTTGCGAAGCAAGTATTCCCCAAAATTGTAGTCGTATCGCTCGGCGACAGGCTCACCGTCGTGATGACCACGCTATCGCAGCCGCCCGACCCCGTGAAGGTAATTTCAAAAATACCTGCCTCCATCGAATTGCAGGTGGTGCCGCTCACATAGGTCGTGTCTGCCCCGCTATTGCTATTGGTGACAATGGCAGAATCGGTGGCGCTACAACCATCGGCAGCCGTCACCGTCACCGTATAATTGCCGGCAGGCACGGCGGTCAAATCCTCCGTGTTCGCCCCATTGCTCCATAAAAAAGCGAAAGGCCCTGTACCGCCCGACAGGCTCAGGTTCACGCTCCCCAATCCTTGGCAGGTTTCTGGCGAGGTGGTACTGTTGAGCGACGGTGCTTGCGTTCCGTTTCCCACAAAAAAGCTAGTGTCAGCGGAGCAAGTGCTGCCCAGCGTCACGGTTAGTGTATAGTTCCCAGCCGCAAGGCCGCTGATATTGGGCGTGGTCTGTCCATCCGCCCATTCGTAAGCATAGGAAACCCCACTCGGCGGCGGGTTCGGCTGGGTATTGGTTGAAATACTGCCGTTGGGAACAGTGCAGGAGCTGTTTTCTGCTACTGTTGCGCTGATATTTAACCCTAAATTGATATTGGAGAGTGGTGTGCTTCCAGAGTAAGTACAGCCATTTGCCCCCGTCACTGTCACCGAATAATCGTCGGCGGGGATATTGGCAATATCTTCGGTATTGGCGCTGAAACTCCCATCAGCATTGGCCCAAGAAAAACTGAACGGGGCAGCCCCACCCGTTACCGTCAGGTTGATAGCGCCGTTTTCGCCGCCACAGATGGCATCTATCGGGGCAGTGGCCACCAGCGGGTTATTGGGCGAATCAAATATAGTGATGCTAGGATTCCAGCTTTGTGTACAGTTGCCGAGCGTGACGGTCGCCGAATATGTTCCCCCCGAAATATCAAGATTGCTCGGTGTCGTGACCCCATTGCTCCAAGCCCAGTTAAAAGGCGTGGAAGTCAGCGGCGTGAATGCGATACCTCCGTTTGGAGGGCTGTTGCAGGTCGTATTGTCAAAGCTGCTCTGCGAATAATAATTGCTGATATTTTGGTTGAAAAACCCGGTGTAATTGCCCACAAAGAAATCGAGGTTCTGTATCGCACCAAGCCCATCGGAAATGGTCACAAAATAAGACCCGCTCCCCGTCAGCCCCGTCAGGTCTTCTGTCTGTGCGCCGTTGCTCCAGTTAAAAACAAATGGCGGATTTCCCGCCCAGACTGTCAGATTTATGGCCCCAACCCCCATAGCGCAGGTATCCCAAGTCGCCGTGCCCGTCACGGAAAGCGGCCCAGGGTTTAGGGCTGGCACGGCAAAGGTTTCCGTGCCCGTGCAGACACCCGCCAAAGTCACCGTCACGGTGTAATACCCGGCGGGCAGGTCGGTGATGTCCTCCGTGGTGGCACCGTTCGACCAAGCATAGGTGTAATTATCCGGCGGGGTGACGGTCAAGTCCACCGCACCATTCGGCGGATTGGCAGTGCAGGGCGTGATAAAACCTGTAATGGTTATATCGTTCGGAACCTTGGGTATGCCCTCAAAAGGGTTGTTTGCCCTGGCAAAAACCAAGGCCGACAAAAGGAATGCTGCGAGAAAGTGTAAGCGTCTATTCATTGAAATCCTGAATGCTTGATTCGCTCAAAAATACTTTTAATCGTTAATAGCCCAAAACAAGCCCGCCCTTATTTGCGGGATAGTCGCTTGCTTGCAAATTTTATAGCCGAATGCGCCGCTGCATTTCTTCACTATAGTATCGGCCTAGCGGTGTCACCTTTCTAAAAAGGTGTCACCGTTCACCGCTCTTCTTGCCTTTGTCATGGCCACAGGCCAACTCTGAATCATAGATGACAACACATTTAACAAAGCAACAGCAACTGGTCATAACAAACGCATTCTTAATAACTAACAATCGCCCCTCTTATCTTTAATTTTTATCTATTTCATTTTACTTTTAACCCAAAATAATTCAAATATGGTATCCCAAACCCTAGACCTCAACCATATACCCCCCATTGAAATAGCCACCGAAGCCATCGGCAGGGCAGATGACCTTCGGTTCCTTCACAAGCATGTAGGCAAAAGTGACAAAGTCGCCGTCGTCCGTGGCATCGGCGGCATGGGCAAGACCACCTTCGTAAAAGCCTTTGTCGCTACCCACCGTGCCGACTTCGACCATATCGCATGGATAGGCAGTTCCGAAAACCTCGTCGCTTCCGTCGCCAACGACACACAATTGCACCAAAGCCTCGGCCTCCATTTCACCGAAGAACTGCCCGAAGACCGCTTCTTAAAGGTCATGTCAGCGCTGAACCAATGCCCTGGCAACAACCTCCTCGTACTCGACAACGCCGAAACCTCCCTCACCGACACCCTCGTACAAAATAAGCCGCTGGCGCAATGGCTCCCCGGCGCACACTGGAAGAAAATCGCCACCAGCCGGGAGCACCTCACGGGCTTCCAGGAATACCCCCTCGAAAGGCTGGAACCCGACCATGCCCTCGACCTCTTCCGGCTGCATTACCCATCCGATGACTCCAACCGGGACGTGCTGGCGCTCATCGAACTGGTGGATTACCACACCCTCACCCTCGAAATATTGGCCAAGACCCTCGCCAAGGACCGGGGCCGGGGCAATATCACCCTCGCCAAAGTCCATGACAGCATCGCCAACCACCGCCTGCACGATGACGACCTCCAAAAGCTCATCGAACTGGAACACCCCGGTGATAAGAGCGGCGTTTACAAGCACCTATTTGGCGCTTTCGAGGTGGTGAAACTGGACGCCGCCGAAACCGCCGCCCTCCAGCTTTTCCTCCTGCTCCCCACCGATGGTTTGGTGGAAAACGCCGGGCATCCGCTTTCCTTCTTCGAGGGCGATTTCCCCCTCCCTGAAATCTTAAAACCCGATATTGTGGAAGTCTTCGACAATCTGGTGGACAAAGGCTGGTTGGAGCGGGATAAGGAAAACCGTTACAAGCTGCATCGGTTGTTGCGGGAGGTGTTGTTGTATAAGATTAAGCCGAGTGTGGAGGCGGCGGAGGGGTTTATTTGGTATATTGCCAACTTATTTAACTTTGATGTAAACACTAATTTCCCAAAGCTTTTCCCCTTGCTTCCTTTTGGTGATGCCGTGATAGAACTGTATGCAGACAGTAGAAATGAGGCAATTTCATTATTGCAAAACAATTTAGGAAGTGTTTATGAAGAAACTAGTAACTACAAAAAAGCAAGTCAACTATTGGAAGCCGCACTTGCTAGCAGCCTCGCCAGCTTTGTAGAATCGCACCCCAATGTTGCCACCAGCAAGTCAAACCTCGCCAATGTTTACCGTAGAATGGGCCGCCAAACCGAGGCCGCCTTACTTATGGAAGCCGCATTAGTCAGCGATCTTGCCAACTTTGGTGCATTACATCCCACCCTCTTCCTTCGTAGGTCAAATCTTGCCAATGTATATTATAGCATGGGGCGCCTTGATAAAGCTGCTCCACTACTAGAAGCCGCACTTGCCAGCGACCTTGCCAGATTCGGGGAGTCACACGCTAGAGTCGCACTTATCAAATCAAACCTAGCCGTTATTTACAACGATATGGGGCACCATGCTACAGCCGCCACTCTTTTGGAAACAGCTCTTGTCGATGACATTGCTAGATTTGGGGAAATGCACCCTAATATTGCTGTTAGCAGGACGAACCTAGCTCTAGTATATCGCAACTTAGGTCGGCACGTTGAAGCTATTCAACTTTTGGAAGCCGCATATGCCAGCGACCTTGCTAATTTTGGGGAGTCGCATCCCAATATTGCCGTTCACTACAATAAGCTTGCACTTATATTTGTCTCAATAGGCAATTACGAAAAGGCATTAAGGCATTTCCAAAAAGCCCTTTCAATCTTCAAAATAGTTTACGAAGAAAATCACCCAGATATTAATACAGTCAATAAAAATATTATCATTACCATCTCCCAAGGCGCCGCCGCAGGCGACCCCGCTATGCTAGCCCTCCAAGCCCAACTGGATAAAGAAGCTAAGCCTACCGATGGATAGGGTAGTGTAGCAGGGAGCAGTGCACCCTTTTTCAGGAAGAATGCGCATAACAGGCAAGCTTTCGATGAGGGGCAGTTTGCCGATATTCAAAAGCCCCAAACGCTTCACCTGGTTTTTTTGTCGAAAAATTAAAAAAAATATTAATCCCGCAAGTACAAGTTATTGCAAATAACATTAGCTTTGTAGCCTTATGTAAACATTCTATATTGCGAGCGATAAACACCCTTGTTCACTAAAAACCATTGCTTTTCCAGCCTTCTATCGTCACCATATTTCTTAACATATAAAACTATAACCCTCATGAGAGCACGTTTCGATGCGAAACTCAATATGTATCGCACAGTCGCACAATTGGTCACGGACGAACAGACCCGTTTCAATGCCATTACCGGATTTCCCCTTGTTTATGCGCCTTATGCTACCTTATTAACCAACGTAGAACCGTGGGTAATAATCGCCTTATCAGACCCGAATATAGAAGCCGGAATCGTACTGGGATATAAGCAGAGCTTGGCAAATGCCGCAGAACTGGTGGCCAATTTCACAGGCGTATATGCCTCCGTCACCAATAATCCGATATTAATGAATATCATGAATGTCAAAGCTACTGCTTTAGTTAAAGAGAAAAAAGACCGTCTTCCCGCCATCTGCCAGACCATATATGACGAAGCCGATGCTGTAAAAGTAGCTGCCGCCGATTATGGCCTCACACAGGATGCCCTCGATGCCCTCGATACCGCCAACACTACTTACAGTGCCGCTGCCAACAACCCACGCATAGCACATGGCAAGCTCAAAACCGCCAATGAAATGATTGATAAATCATTCGACTCCATGGATAGAATCCTGAACGAACAGCTCGACCGCCTCGTGGCCACCGTCGCTACCTCCGACCCAACGCTGCTGAGCCTTTGGAAGACCGCCCGCACCATCATTGACCCAGCTACCGAGCATACGACATTGACGATTACAGTTACAAATACTGCGGGTGAACCCGTTGAAAACGCCGAATGTGTATTGACGAAATTGGATATGGTTAAAACAGTTATTACGGATGAATTCGGTATCGCTTATATTCCGACCATAGGTTCCGGCGATTGGGCGGTATCCGCTACGGCTTCTGGCTACCAGCCTTATTCATTGGCTTCATTTAAAATTATCAATAAGGAAGATAATGCGTTAAATATCACACTTATAGCGCAATAATTGATAAGCCCCGACAAATAATCAATCATTTGTCGGGGCTTTTTTGTGCCTTTTTCCCATCCCTAGTTTTCGATTTCGACGTTAACGCTGTTCATTTCTACATCAACGTTGTCAATTTCTGCCCTGTCGATATTAATTTCGACCCCATCGTTGTTAATTTCTGGCTCATCGCTGTCGATTTCTGCTTCATCGCTGTTAATTTCTAACCCATCGTTATCAATTTCTGTCCTGTCGATATTAATTTCGACCCCATCGTTGTTAATTTCTGGCCCATCGCTGTCGATTTCTGCCCTGTCGATATTCCCCGCTAGCTCCCTTTCCTCCTCCCTTTCAATCGAAAACCCTAGTATTTACTGGTAAACAGCCAAAACAGCACTTTTCGTTCTACTTCAATTTAGCGCAAAAAAATAGGAGGAGCAACCGTAAAGTCGCATCCTCCCGTTAACACCCGTTTAATCACTTGTCTATTTGCTCAAGGCTAGCAGTTCAGGCTTTTTGGAACCCGTGCGCAAGGCTTTTTCACGGTGCTGCTTCGATTTCTCCATATCGCCTAGCTTGGCGTATATGCTTGCCAAGGCACCATTCACGTCAATATTGTCTGGCCGGGCAGCATATTCCTTCATGGCATATTCCAAGGCCACCGTTTGATTGTCCATTAAGTCGGAATATACATGCGCAAACTCCAAGTCCATATTATGGCCATGTGCTTGGTCGTCCTTCATCATCGCTATAATAGCGTTCATGGTCTTATTATGTTCATCTATGCGTCCGCTTTCTTTGTATGCCGTTGCCAGCTTCTCATAGAAACTTACTTCAGGAATAATAGCAGTTACTTGTTTAAGAAGTGTTTCTGCTTTGTCGTAGTCTTTCCGCATTATTGCTATCTGTCCCAATCCTGCCAATGCAAAGGGATAATCAGGACGTGCCTCCAGCGTCGCATTAAATACAGCCTCTGCTTCTTTTATTTTACCATAATGTAGATAAAGATTACCCAGTGTTACACTGGCCCAAGATGTATTGTCGGCACCAGGCAAACCCGCTTGTGCAGCCATCGTCAGTGCTTCAATGGCGCCGGGTATATCCCCATATATTTCACGGAGATAAGATACCCTGCTATAGCTCCTTAAATCAGGTTTAATGCTCACCATTTTATCGGCCATCTCCACTCCTTTCTCATAATTGCCCAATTCCACATTGGCATCAGTCAATACGCCATATATGCCGGAGTTTAACGGATTTATTTTAACCGCTTCTTCGCCTGTCACCAGCGCTTTGGCAAATTCATGCAGGCTTAATTCAACGCCCGCTTTAGCGCTGAGCGCACGAAACTTCAAATCCCTTTCCTTCGGGTCTTGTTCATTGAAATCCTTTGCCAATAACGTATTTAAGCACTCCAATGCGGCAGGGTAGTAGTGCGGATGCTCACCCGTCACACGGGCTTCATTGATGAAGATTTCGGCTAAGTTAAGCCAAGGTTCTTTTGCTTTAGGGTCGTCCATCAATGCCTTGCGCTGCTTGCCATAGGCATTCTGAACTGTTTCCCATTCCTTTCCATATTGGATTTTAGCGTTTCTATCGAGTAGTTTGGGGATAGACTCCAACATAGTCATGCTGGGGTTATTATTATTGGTTTGTGAATTGCCTTTTTCGCAGGCATAAAAACCAATTATGGCGAAAGCCATAAAGCCTAAAAAGATAATTGTATTTTTCATAAACGGGAGTTTAATAATTGAGAATTAAAAATTGATAATTGAAAATTAGGAATTGAGAATTAAAAATTGACAATTGACAATTAAAAACGGTGCGCCTCTAATTATCAATTGTCAATTATCAATTATCAATTAATTTTTCGCCATCTTCAACACCTCAAGCACTTCGCCTTTGGCATTTTTTGCTTTCGCAAAGTAGATGCCCGGAGAAAGGGAGGAAGCATCGAATTGAGCCGAGTAGCGGCCTTTGTCCTGTACTTGATTGACCAAGGTGCTCACGAGTTTACCATTCATATCATACACTTGGATGGTAATATTGCCAGCTTCGGCCACCTCGTATTCTACTGTGGTAGTAGCAGTAAATGGGTTGGGGAAGTTTGCCATCATCACTTGCGTGCCTGCTATGTCAGGAGTACCTATGCCTATGCCGGTGGCTGGCATCATAATTGGCTGTGCAGGGCCTACAGGGGTACCACCGCAATCGCTATCGCCAGCCCAAGGCTTCGCTAAGAAAGGAAACTTCTTCCCAAAATTGGCGTCATTGGCTTCCACGCCAGTGGTATAGGAAAGTACACCCAATAAATCCGGCGTTAATGGACTTCCACCAGCTGTATAATCATCATACCACAAACCTATTGCTGCTAGCGCAACGCCCGATACAGCCTGCAATTCAATGCGGGTAACGTCATCCTCCAAGCGGCGACCGTTCGGGAAGCCATCCATGTTCGGAATCCACTGCATATTGGCGGTGTTATTGTATGCTGGGTCAGTCAAACCTAATACGGCAGCTTGGATAATGCCCAATGAGCTGAACTTAGGGTGATTCCGAGGCGTCGGGTTCACCGCCATGTTCAAGCGGAGCATATCGCCACCGTTAGGCAGGAAGTTGTTGATGAAAGGCTTGCCAGCGGCCAATGGGTTGCCGTTTTTGCCAGTCGCCAATTGGTAAGGCGGGAAATTCGGAACGCCTGTGTGGAAAATCGGCCACAAATCCACCGACCTCGGCATTCCCGGGCCAGGCAGCAACAGTGTTCCGAAAATGGCATCATCCAATGCCGTACCAGCCACAGCCGCCGAGCCTTTCAAGGGGTAAAGCCCGTCATGACCGTTGCCAAAATCAAAGGAACCGAGGGAATTCCGCTGGATGCGCAAGGGTGCAAAGCCAGGTACCGCACCGCCAAATAGGTCGTCGTCCATGTACAATGCCAATTCAGGATTGTAAAAGAAACCATCCAATTCCGTATCAGCCAGTTCCTGATATGGCGTCAGGCTGTTCCAGTAGTCTTTGTAACCAATTGGAATCACGGCTTCGTTCGTCAAAGGCATACCGAGGCGGCTCACTTGCACCCAGTTGCCAGAGTCGTCAATTGCACCAGGTGAAAGGGTACGTATCTGTGGGCGGCTAGCGCTTGCCCAAACACCAATGATAAAGCGGTCATCCAATACGCTCGTCGGGTGAATTGGCGCACCTGCTTTGCGAAGGAAAGCCATCGGTACTTCAATTGCAATGGCGCTGGTGTTCATACAGGCAAGGCCATCTTTAGGATTGCCGTCCATTCTTGGAGCATCGCCCAAATCAAAGATACCACCCAAGTCCACAAAGAAAGGGTCGTCCACTGGCCCAGCGAATACACGTTCGCCCGTGTAAGCGTAGCGGATAGCTTTGCTGAACAAGGCATCGTAAGTGGTATTCAGACCTACTGCCGAGTTGATGCTCCGAACGCCAATATTAGGCGGCGGCACAGGGGCGTTGTCCAAAATCTTCACCCAGGTATTTCCCCCATTAATGCTTTTCTCAAGCGTATAAGTGGTGTAGAGGTTCTGCTTCCCTAATCGGATGTTGAAGAAGGTTGTCGGGTCTTGGTTCTTGATTTTGAAGGTGAAACGGTAGGTTATTTCATCACCAGGGTGCGATGCATCGTTGTCGATGTGAATTTCGTAGCGGATGTTCTCCCCAAACTGATAGTAGTTAGGCCCTCCTTGCGCCAACTGCATCGGATTGTAGGTGGCGATGAGCACTACGTTCTGTGGCCGCTCCGGGCTGCGGAATGCGTACACGTCCACGTTGTCAGCGAGCGGGTCGTCGGCGATGAGCGGCGCTTCCCGGTGGCTGGAGGCTGAAGCATTCAGGCTGAAAAAGCCCAATGCCAGCATGGTGAGTAAAGATTTTATAATGCTTTTCATTTTTTCTTTTTTTGATTGGTTTGATTGATGAAATGGGCTGGGACTAGCTTGGATGTTCTATATCCTAATTTCCCAATTTCCAATTTCTTAGTTTCCTGCCACTGTTCCTCTCCAAGGGGAAGCCACGTATGGGAAGCTGGTCTTGAAGGTTTTATCGTTGTGGCTCACGCCTGTGGAATAGGACAAAACGTTCACCAGTTTAGTAGTCACAGGGCTGCCACCAGATACATAATCATCGTACCAGAGGCCAATCGCTGCAAGTGCTACGCCGCTCACTGCCTGCAATTCGATGCGGGTCACGTCGTCTTCCAAGCGGCGACCGTTCGGGAAGCCATCCATGTTTGGAATCCATTGGAGGCTGTCGTTAGAAGCATAAGTCGGGTCAGTAAGACCAAGCACCGCTGCTTGTACAATGCCAAGTGAGTTGAAAGCTGCGTCGTTCCGTTGAGTTGGCGGAGTAGCCATATTCAAGCGGAGCATATCGCCGCCGTTCGGTAGGAAGTTGTTGATAAAAGGTTTACCTGCGGCCAATGGGTTGCCGTTCTTTCCGGTCGCCAGTTGATAAGGCGGGAAGTTAGGGACGCCCGTGTGGAAGATAGGCCACAAATCCACCGACCTTGGCATTCCTGGGCCAGGGAGCAAGAGCGTACCAAAAACAGCATCGTCCAATGCGGTACCAGCCACGGCTGCAGAGCCTTTCAAGCCGTAAAGCCCGTCTTGGCCATTGCCGAAGTCAAAGGAGCCGAGGGAGTTCCGCTGGATGCGCAATTTCGCCATTGCGGGTACAGCACCACCAAACTGGGAGTCGTCCATATAAAGCGCCAACTCAGGGTTGTAGAAGAAGCCGTCCAATTGCGTATCCGCCAATTCATCGTAAGGGGTCAGGCTGTTCCAGTAGTCCTTCATTCCGATAGGGATGACTGCTTCGTTGGTCAAAGGCATACCCAAACGGCTCACCTGCACCCAATCTCCTGCTATCGCAGGACTGTCACCGTTAGTGCTTAATGTCCGCATGGCCCTGCGGCTAGCGCTGGCCCATACGCCAATGACGTAATCGCCATCAAGGATATTCGCTGGGGTAGGAGCAGCGGTTACTTTGCGGAGCGTCGAAATCGGCACTTGGATGGCGATGGTATGTACGTTGTATTGGCCAAGCCCATCAAGGGAAGAGCCGTTCTGCCGAGGCAAGTTACCAAGGTCAAACACACCGCCAAGGTCTACAAAGAAAGGGTCATCGGCTGGTCCGCAGAACACCTTCTCGCCTGTCGTTGCTGTCTCAATCGCATCAGCAATCAACTGGTCATAAGTGGTGTTCAAACCCACGCCGCTTTCGATGGAGCGAGGGCCTATGTTGGCGGGTGGCACGTCCCCGTCAGCCACGATGGTTGTCCAAGTGTTGCCGCCGTCCATGGAGCGTTCGCATTTGTAGCTTGTGCGAAGGTTGCGGGCACCGAGGCGGATGTTGAAGAAAGTAGTCGGGTCTTCGTTCACCCGAGTGAAAGTGAAGCGATAAGTCACTTCATCGCCTGGGTGCGTGGCGTCATTGTCGATATGTATTTCGTAACGGATGTTTTCACCAAAAGTGAAATAGTTCGGCCCCCCGAAAGGTAACTCAGCGGGGATGTAGTTGGCGATGATGGTCACCGTGTTCGGATTATCGGGGCTTACGAAGGCGTAAACGTCCGTGTTGTCTGCCAAGGGGTCATTGGCGATGAGCGGGGCTTCCCGGTGGCTGGAGGCCAGAGCCGCCAGTCCCCAAAAGCAAAGCGCCACTGTGAGGAAGTTGGAAAAGAATTTTTTCATAAGAAAAACTGATTTAGAAATAAATGATTGATGAGATTGCTTGACTTTGGTCGATTTCTTTTGGGCAATAAACTGGCTAGCCGATGCAGTTGCGCAGCAGCGAAAGCTTGGATTTTGGCAAAGCAGTAGCTAAATGGGACTAGCCCGCATTTTCACTTGATTGCCGATAAAAAGTCTGAAGTTATTGCTGTACGAAGGGATAGGAGTCTAAGGAAATTCAGCGTATTTCGTTTTAGTAAAACATCTATCGCTGACCTTTCTTAATTGCTCACCACTCATCCCTTCTAAAGTATTGGCCAGGGGATTAATCTGGCAGGCAGTTTTTGGATATGTCGGCAGCCGTGCTGCCTTTTCGTTCTTGTATAATTATCTACGACAAAAGCTTTCGGGCGGATTTCAAAAAGCCGCTTTTTTTAAAAGAAAATACTCAAGCCTGCTTTCAGGAAAAACGGCGACCCCGGCGTGAAGTGCAATTCTGTTACAGGCGCTGGCTCTCCTTTCAGTCGGCTGGTCGTATCGAACTGTGCGTCGTTGTATTCCGTGTTCAGCAGATTCTGCACCGAGACGGTAATTTCGTATTTCGGCTTCTTCCATCCAGCGAGTGCATCCACCACAAATTGACCGGTCGCCACGGTGCTGTTGTCTTCGTTGGCAGGTCTGTCCCCGATATGGCGATAGCGGAGGCTACCAAACAGCCCATTCTTCGCTTGCGCCGTCAATCCACCAATGGTTGTGAGGGTAGGGGCGAGGGGGATGTAGTTTTCGCCTGCTGGGTCATCCTTCGAGCGGGGTTTCGTCACGTTGAAATCAACGTCAGCGTACAAGCTGCGGAAAATCTGCCACCTTGCACTCAGGTCAATGCCCTCCCGTTTGGTACGGCCACTCGGTTCAACTACACCTGCATCGCCTACGTAAACGAACTCCTGTTCCAAGTCCATCCGCCAAACGGATGCATTCACCAACAAGGATGGGATTGGTTTCAACAAAGTCCCAAATTCGATGCCATAGGCTTTGGGGAGAATTTCGTTTCCTTGCTGCGCAACGACAACCCTTGCGTCGTTCGAGTGAAATCCAATGCCACTGTTGGCGTACAGCCGGATGTTTTTGTTGAGGTCAAAAAACAGGTTTAGCTTCGGTGAGACCGTCCCTTTGTCCACTGTTTTTTGGTTAAAAACAGAGTCGAGGTTGTTCAGATAGCTGAAGTGGAACTGGTCGTACCGGATTCCGGCATTGATTTTCCAGCGGGGGGCAATTTGAAGAGAGGCGTCGAGGTAGAGGCCAGCGTTGGCTTCCTGTACATCGCCGAGGGCGAGGGTGTTCAAGGTTTCCCGGCGGTTTTTGGTGTGGCTGAGTTCATCGCCGCTGATGTCGTCGAAACGGAGTTGAAGCCCGGCCTCAGTGGTCAGGCGTTTTCCGCTGATGTTCATTTCCTTGTTCCAAGTGCCGTTGTAGCCGATGATGCTGCGGTTTTCCTTTTGCCGAATCTGGTCGCCGTTGATGGTGTCTTCGAGGAAGAAGGTGAAATTTGAGTACAGCTCGAAATCATATTTCACGTAATAAATCTGGTTTTTGAAAAAGCTGTTGTTCCCCATGTTTTTCATGAAAACGAGGTTCAGGTTGGTGCGGCCCGTTTCGCCTCCTTCCGTATTGTCAATCGCTCCAAATCGGCCAATTTTTCCATCCTTGATGGCCCGTTCTGGAATCTGCCCGGAGTGGTTCCATTTGCTCCTGAAATTTGAAAAGGAGGCGCTAATACTTTGATTTTCGCCGATAAGCCCCGTGTACTTCCCCATGATATTGAAGCGGGTAAAATCCTGCGGGCTGTCGAAGTAGCCGTTGCTGAAATAGTATTCCGAAGCCAACCAAGCGTTTTGGCCTTTGTTTTTGGCGGCCTCGCCAAGCAGGTCGAGCGTGGTGACGGCCCGCCAAGTGTCGAACTGGCCGCCTTCCAGTTTCACCATGCTCTGGTTCAGCGCATTGGCGGTGTTGAAATTGACGTGGCCAGCCGTTGCAAAATCCCCGGCGCTGGCATCGTAGTCGCCCTTGGCAAAGTCGACCCCCCGCACCGTTTCTGGGATGAGGAAATGGAGGTCGGCGTAGCCTTGGCCGTGAGCGTGGGAGACCATGTTGACGGGCATTCCATCCACCGACACCCGAATATCCGTGCCGTGGTCAATGTCGAAGCCCCGCAGGAAGATTTGCTCTGCCTTGCCGCCACCAGCGTGCTGCGCAATGACCAAGCCTGGCACGATTCGAAGGATGTCCTGCGAAGTATTAACAGGTCGGGTCTGTATGTCCAAAGCACTGATAGTCTGCATATTGGCGTTGGCTTCTGCGGTGATGCTGACGTCCGGCAGGTTGATGTCACGAGGTGCCAAGCTGACCTTGAGGGAAGTAGTTTCGTGGTCTTTTACCTTCACCAATAAAGTGGTGTCCCCGTAGCCGATGTAGCTAATGCTGATGGAAAATTCGCCGGAAGGCAGGTCGCTAAAGCTGAACATGCCGAGTTCATCGGTGTAAGTCGCCTGTGAAGGTTCAGAATTGATGGTGACATTGGCGCCCAACAAGCCAGACTTGGTTTCCGAGTCCATCAAAATTCCTTTGATGGTGCCGTTGTGTGCAAATGAAAAATTTGCATTGAATAGTGCTAAAACGAGCACTAAAAGTTTTGTCAGCGATAAACGGGTGTTGAAGTTTTTCATGCCAATTTCTTAAACAATTTATCCTAGTTACGACTTGTACTCCCGGTTCGGATTTTTCAAATGTCCTTTATTTGAAAAAATCTGACAGCCGTCATTTTCCAATGACAATAATAATGACGGTTGTTGCAAATAGTTTAAAACCACCTATTTAGTTGGCTTTCATGTTTTTTTGATATGTGGCAAGACAAAATGAAGTGATTGAGCTTAACTTTTATAGTTTTGCCACCGATTCTATTTTTATGCAAAACACGATGCAAGAACCAGAACTCATAACCGCACTGAAAGAAGGTGACAAGAGCGCCCTCGGAACAGTGTATGACCGCTACGGAGCTGCGCTCTATGGCGTTGTTCTGCGCATCGTACAATCACCGGAGGCGGCGGAGGAAGTGGTGCAGGATGTTTTTGTGAAAATATTCAGGAACATCCAGAGTTATGATGAAAGCAAAGGTAAATTCTACACATGGGCCATCAACATCGCTAGGAACACGGCCATTGATGCGACCCGCACCAGCGAATTTAAAAATCGGCAGAAAACCGATCAATTTGATTTCATCGTATATAGCCATACACACCCGTCAACGACAACCTCGGTAGATACAATTGGCTTAAAAGAGATTGTCAACAAACTGGATGAGAAGCACCGCAAAGTGATTGACTTGGCTTACTTCCAAGGCTACACGCAGACGGAAATCGAACAGGAGATGAACATTCCCATTGGTACTGTAAAAACCCGTTTAAGATTGGCAATAAAAGAACTTAGAAAAGCATTTGGTTGACATTCAGTCGATTGCCCCCGCAGTCGTGCTGTGTGGTGTCAATCTTTTGATTCAGCTTAAAATAAAATGAACCTTCAAGCATACATAACATCTGGAATTTTGGAGCTGTACGTTCACGGCTTGGCTTCCCCTGAGGAGATTCGGGAGGTGGAGGCAATGGCCGAACAACACCCTGAAGTTCGTCAGGAGATAATCGCCATCCAACAGACCTTGGAGCGGTATTCTGATGTTCACGGTGTTCAGCCGCCAGATGGTTTGAAAGATAAAATCATGCAGCGATTGGATGCTGCACCCAAAGGGCGTTCGAGGAGCAATGGCAATAGCGAACCTCCAACCAAAACTCCAACACCAACTGCGAGTAGGGCTCCCCGCAGCACTGGAGAAACCAGCGTAGCTTCGATTGCTACTTGGGTTTTAGGTCTTGCGCTGATTGGTGCACTTGTCGCCATTTTCCTTTTCTGGCAACAAGCCGAACGAGCCAATGCGCAACTTAAAGCTGCCCAAGACCAAGTCGAGGAGCAACGGAAGGCTTGTGATGAGGAGAAGGCTAAAGCGAACAAAGTCAACGAGCAGTTCATCGCCATACGCCACTGGGCCACCAAACCTGTGCAGATGAAAGGTACGGAACTCGGCGGCGATGCATTTGCGGTCGTTTACTGGAACAATATCAAGAAAAAGGCCCTTTTGGATGTCGTAAATCTGCCTACCCCACCTACTGACAAGCAGTTCCAACTTTGGGCCATTGTTGATGGCAAACCTACCGACATGGGCGTTTTTGAAGTGGCTTCCGCTGGTAGTCTTCAAGAAGTGCCCTTCATTGACAATCCGCAAGCATTCGCTGTCACCCTCGAACCCAAAGGTGGTAGCAAATCACCTACACTTGACCAGATGTACGTGGTCGGTAATGTGGCGAAGGGTTAAGTCAGCAGTCATTGCCACACCATTCCCTTTTCCTTTTTTACTTTTGCGGTCAAAAAGATGAACCACCTCGTTGCCCCTTCTGTATTGGCCGCCAACTACCGCAATCTTCAAGCTGATTTTGACATGGTAAACCGCAGCGAAGCTGACTGGTTTCATGTGGACATCATGGATGGACGATTCGTTCCGAACATCTCCTTTGGCATGTTCATCGTTGAGTTTATGAAGAAAATGGCGGAGAAGCCATTGGACGTCCACCTCATGATTTTGGAGCCGGAAAAATACATTGACGACTTCCGAAAAGCAGGCGCCGATATGATAACCGTACATTACGAAGCTTGCCCGCACCTTCATCGAACTATCCAACAAATCAAAGAATCAGGCGCAAAGGCCAGCGTGGCACTCAATCCGCACACGCCAGTCAGCTTTTTGAGCGAGGTAATTGAAGACCTCGATATGGTGCTGCTCATGTCCGTGAACCCTGGCTTTGGTGGTCAAAAATTTATCTACAACACCATCCCGAAAATCAAGCAGCTGCGTGAAATGTGCATCGTGAGAAATACGAATACGCTCATCGAGATTGACGGTGGGGTAGGCTTGCAGAATGCCGAGGAAATCCTACGTGCAGGCGCTAATGTGCTGGTTGCAGGGAGTAGCGTTTTCGCTTCGCAAAACCCGACGGAGACTATTGCGAAGCTGAAGGTAATTGGGAGAGGGGAAGTTTGGGTTTAAGTCTTGAAAAACGTTACTGAAAAACTAACGTTAGTCCTTTTCTGAACGGTCTTCGTTTTTATCAAAAATACCTTTGATGAGGCTCAGTTTTGCCTTCTTAGTTTGCCTGTTTTTTTCTTTTTCGGCCTTCGGCCAAAAGGGCAAACCTGCTGTGCCGCCGGTTGCTACACCACCCACTCGCCCTGTACCATCTACTCAACCTGTCGATACTTCAGGTTCTGATTTCATCAATATTCTTTTTTCTGATGAATTTAACTACAACCTTGTTGGGGTGGATACGGTGAAACGTCTCATTGGCAATGTGGAGCTTAACCAGGATGATGTCTATCTTTTTTGTGATAGTGCTACCATTTTGAACAGTCAACGGGTGCTGGCACAAGGCAATTTTATCCTTCAACACGGCGATTCTACGACTATTTTTTCCGACTCGGCGCTGTATCGGGCAGATACCAAAATCGCTGACCTCTATGTGAACGTCTCACTGCTTCGGGGGCAACAGAAGCTATTTACCGAGCATTTGACTTATGATGCAAACACAAAGATTGCCACTTACCTGACTGGTGCAACCCTGACGGATGATTCTACTTTTCTGACAAGCGTCAAAGGTTACTACCATGCCGACAACGACGATGTTTTTTTTCGGGAAAAAGTAGTGGTTGAAAGTCCTGATTTCTCGCTCAGAACGGATACTTTGAAGTTCAACGCCCGCTCAAAAGTGGTCACATTCGTGGCTCCAACGCTCATTCTTCAAGACACTGCCCGCATTTACACTGAAAGCGGCAACTATGATATTCCAAACAAAAAAGGCATTTTCAACAAGAATCCGCAGTACCAGAAAAATGACCAAAAAGCGTGGTCGAGGCGTATGGAGTACGATGGGTTCAAGGAGGAAATAATCTTGGCGGGCGATGCGCATTTTCAGGACAGCACGACGAATGCCACCGCTGACCGAATTGTTTACAATGAAAAAACCGGGGTTACTATCCTTCAAGGGCATGCATTTGTAAAGGACGACAAACGGGTAATTACAGGTGACACAGTTACCTATGATTCAAAGAAAGGTACTTACGCAACCCGTGGGCGGTCGCATATCGTGGACGGTGGGCAAATCCTCGATGCCAATCAAGTGGACTACGACAAGGAACGGGAAGTAGGGATTGCCAGAGGAAACGTCATCTTGCAGGACACCACGGAGAAGCTTACGCTCGTTGCGGAATTTGCGGAGCACAGCAAACAAAAAAACTATTTCAAGGCGAGTGGCGGGAAATACGGTAGGCCGCTTTTGATTCGCCAAATTGACGGCGATTCCGTTTTCATCAGTGCCGATACGTTGCTATCGTTTGAGCCAATCGATACTTTGACTTCAGTAAAATCAGATAGCCTTGCACTGATGAATTCAGATTCAATTTCGGTAAAAAATGAAGTGCCAAGCGTTTCGCAAAAAGCTGATAAACAGCCGGTTAAAAAACTTGGGAAGAAAACGGAGCCTGCTGTGCCTCAAAAACTATTTGAGGTTCCTGTCCAAACCGATTCATTGGCGAATGATAGCCTCCAGGCTAAATTGCCACTACCGGATAGCTTAGGCACAGACAGCATGAAAACAGATACCGCTGACAGCCCAGCTAAGCAAGAAGAGCGAAGAATTATTTTGGCGTACCACGATGTTCGAATTTTCAAAAGCAATCTCCAGGCGCTCTGTGATTCGCTTTCGTATTCCTCACTGGACTCCATGTTCCGCCTGTTCAGGGCGCCCATCATCTGGTCGGATACCTCGCAGTTTACTGCCGATACGGTGAGAATACAATTGGCCAACGATAATATTGACAAGATTTTCCTTCGGCAAAACAGCTTCATCGTGAATACGCCGGACGAGTTTTTTTTCAACCAAATCAAGGGGAAAAACAGCATCGCCATGTTTGAGTCCGACACGACTGGGAAAAACGAACTGAGGCGGGTACGGGTGGAAGGGAATGCCGAGTCGGTGTACTATGCCCTCGACGACGACAAGGCGTATATCGGCGTGAACAAAACCATTTGTAGTGAGATGTTGATTTACTTCGGAAACAATGAAGTGGAGGGTATCAAGTTTTACACCCAACCAAAAGCCACCCTTTTTCCCATGAAAAAAGCTGACCATGAAGGCTTGAAAATGCAGGGATTTAGCTGGCAAATTGAGCGAAGACCGAATTCGGTGGAGGATTTGTTAGTACCAAAAAAATTGACTCCAATCCCAGTTATACCTATAGAAACTACACCAGTTGAGCCGGAGTCACCTGAACCATCTGTGGAGGAAAAATAGCTACCTATTTCTTATCAGGCCGGGCATATTGGCAGCAGGAATGCAAATTGGCATATACGGCATCATCCGCTTTCTCCAAATCAGTGTCATGCCCCACTGCGGCGACATTTTTATGAAGTTGAATCAATGAAACGACACTTGGGTTAAACTTCACGGTAGCCATTTCTGTCTCTTTGTCCCAATATGCATATTTCACACCCTTCACCATCAAAGCCTTTTCAATTCGCTCCTTGCACATACCGCAGTTGCCATAAACCTTGAACTTTTCAGTGATATTTCCAGTGTCAGGCTTGAATGAAAATGAGAAAGCGGCTATGGTGAGGATTGAAAAAAATAAAGTTTTCATATGTTGAAATTTAGTTCAATTATAAGGCTTTGGATGACAAATAGTTTGCCCGAATCAGTTAAGAACTAGTGAAAATATTCTTTAAAACACCCAAAGTACAATTGTTTCAGCAAAAAGTGTGATAACAAGGATGGACAAAATATCCAACCAAAAACCTGATTTCACCATGTCAGCTACTTTCAAATGTCCACTTCCAAACACGATGGCATTTGGAGGGGTGGCCATTGGCAACATGAAGCCGCAACTTGCCGCCAACGTCATAGGGATGGCTAATAATATCGGTTCTATGCCTACTGCTTGCGCAATCCCACTCACAACTGGTAAAAACACAACGACCAAAGCCACGTTTGACATTGCTTCCGAGAGGAGGACAGTCGCTGCGGTCAGGGCTAAAACGAACAGTACTCGATTGATTTGGCTTCCATGAAAAGCAGAACCGATAATGTCAATTAGCCCAGTTTTATATAATGCATCGGCAAGGGCAAGTCCACCTCCGAACAAGAGCAAAATTCCCCAAGGTAGCCTTGAAGTGCTATCCCAATCTAGCAAAAAAACGCCGTTTTTAAAATCAACAGGAATAAGAAAAAGTGCAATTGCTGCCGCAATGGCAATCATTTCGTCACCAAGGTGAAGGCCAGGAATGGCTTTGGAAAGAAAACCACTTGAAACCCAAAAAAAGACGGTAACCATGAATAGCCAGAAGACTTTTTTTTCTGCTGAACTGGGTTTGCCAAGGGCTTTGAGTTCTCCCTCTATAAGTTCTTTTGCTCCCTCGAATTTGCCCAATCGGTTGGGGAAAATGATTTTTACATTAATAAAATACGTCAAACCAACAAGTAAAACCATCAAGGGTACACCGACCAGCATCCAATCAAAAAAATTGATTTCGTACCCATTTTTTGCCATGTATCCTTTGAAAACAACATTAGGAGGTGTGCCGATAAGAGTAGCCATTCCGCCCAAACTTGCCGCATAAGCGATACCGAGCATAATTGTTTTGGAAAAATTAGCTAGTCCTTTTGCTTGTTCAGTGTTGGGGTTTGCCATGCGGGTTTCTGTGAGCAAGCCAATTACAGAAAGTGCAATTGGTAACATCATGATGGTAGTAGCGGTGTTACTAATCCACATGCTCATAACAGCAGTGGCAACCATAAAACCCAGTACAATTCCATTGGCGTTTGTGCCGGTCATGCTGACAATGGTAAGTGCAATTCGCCGATGCAGGTTCCATTTTTCCATGGCCAATGCCAGCATGAAACCACCAAGGAATAGAAAAACAATCGGGTCGCCATAAAACGGAGCTACTTCTTTTGGGGAACTGACCCCCAATAATGGTAAAATTACCAATGGTACCAATGAGGTTGCAGGAAGTGGCAATGCCTCTGTTACCCACCATCCGAGCATCATAAATGCCATTGCCAGTACCTGCCATGCATCAGTCTTTAAACCAAACTGAGGCGACATGAGTAGCATAACCACGAAAAGAATTGGGGAAAGAAACAGGCCTACTTTTTTTGAAAAGTCCATGTATTTGAGCTCAAGTATTTCCACAAAGAAAAAAACTTTCCGCAAGCAGCTTGCGGAAAGTTTTTTAAATACTCAGCATTGGGTTTTGGAAGCTCCTATGATTTAGTCATTTTCAAGTTTGCCACGATGAACTGCCCCACTTTCTTACCTTGGTCTACACCAACAGTACAGGCTGGCATATAATGGATGCCGCCATAATTTCTGCTCAAAGCTGCCTCGTTGGATGCTTCGTAAAATGATTTAAAATTTCGAGGTGGCATGCCAAAAGCAACTTCAACTGAATCTGTGTATGCGAGGTTGTCTCCAAGAACACTTGTCAAAGCAGTAGAAGCTGCTGCTGAAATCACACTGTGCCCGCTAGTGTATTCAGGAAATGGCGGGGTTTGCAAAAGAGGCGTCCAGTCTGGGTCAACAAACGTGTTAATGACCGTTTCAGGGCGGACAACTTCGCTTCTGTACTTCTCATCCCAGCATGAAATAAAGGCATCTAACAGTGAAATGGAGCACATGGCATAGGCTTGAGCTGATTTCATGATGTCAGCCTTGGCGGCCCTGCATCCAATTTTAGTAATTCCCACCCAGTGGCCACCTGGCGTAATTTTCTTGGTAGCAAACATCACGTGACCTTTGTGGTGTGAAACGTATGGGTTGCAATCCCAGAATTGCGCAACGGCTACACGCTCTTTTTTTTCTTCTTCTGGCACATCCAGTACTTTATAGACCTGAATTGCCTCTTTGTAAAATTCGCTATTCTTGTCAGTCATGTTGTACGGGGCTGGTGCTACAGGAATAAACTGCGTAGACGAATCAATGACCAACGGCCGGATCTTGCTCCAATGCGGTTCGATAGCATCCATGTAATCCGGAGGCGTCGGTTTCCACCGCTTTGGCTCGTCGTTAATGGTATATTTTGGGAAAGTGCGGGTTTGCTTGTAATTGTCCTTGTCAGCCCAAGCCAATATGTGCTGTGCCACTGCTTCACCATAAGCCATTGAGCGTTCGTAAACATCTTCAGGCATGTTGATTTTTTTATAATCCATCAACATTTTTGCCTCGTACTCGTCCATTTTTTCTTCAGAAAAAATAAGCTTTTTGCCAACCACAATCATGGCCTTATTGCCAGCGAGAGAATAGCAATATTCCTTGCCAGCTTCCGGTTGGGGAACTGGCTCTAAACCTGTGATTTGCCCAGCCAAAGTTTGATAATTTGGGTTGAAAGGAACCATGGCTTCGTAAGCAGCAATGCTGGAATATGCATAAATGCGGCTTGCGACTGGTGGTGAAAATATATCATGGACAATCACGTCCGTGATGGCTTGCATGGAACTGTGCAGGAATTCAGGGTTTTCAGTTTCTTTCTTCCAATTTGGATTTGAAGATTTGCAACCAATCAGAAATATGCCCAGAAAGAGCAACACAACGAACATCGGATTTTTCATCATAAATTAATTAAGTTCAAATGACTAGGTAGAATATGAAGGCCTCGCAGTCAATAGGTAGGTTTAAATTTTGTTTTCTGAATACAAAAATAGTAAAATCTCTACGGGTAAATGTGTTGAGCTGTTTCATTTTGTGATTAGAATGTACTTAAAAAAGGAAGCGGGCCACTCCAGGATGGGGTGGCCCGCATAATTATTAGCGAAAAAACTAGTCTCTAATCTTTCACGAACTTGATAATCTCCCGCACGCCATTGTTGTAGCGCAAACGGAGCATATAAGTGCCGCTTTGTAAATGGCCCAAGCTTACAGATTTAGACAATGCATTGGCGTCGATAGTCATCGATTCTACAAGTTTGCCTTGTAGATTAAGCACATCCACCGTAATGTCTGTTTGTAGATTGCCTTTTGACTCAATGGACAACTTGTCGCTGACAGGGTTCGGGTAGGCCATGAAGTTTTGTTTTGCTTCAAAACGTTGAACAAGCTCTTGGCCTGAATACTTCACATGTTGGCCACCTGAAAGGATTTCTACTCTGTAGAAGGCGTTCCCTTTTTTAGGGTAATAATCAGCGAATGAGTATTCGTGCATTCCGGCTTCTTGTGACTGTGGAAGTGTGCCGATGTTAGTGAAATGGGTGCCATCACTAGAGCGTTGCACGGCATATTCATAATCACCAGGCACTTGAATTGACTCCCACTCAACCATTACGGCGTTCTGCATATTGTTTACATTAATAACGATTGCATTGCCACACAGGATTGGGCTGTTTGAAATAGCCACACCTAACTGGTCAGTAGAAGTACAACCATTGGCAGTTACTGTCAAAGTGATATAAACTACACCCGCTTGGTTCCAAGTGACCAATGGATTTTGGCTGGTAGAAGTGGAAGGAGTAGCCCAAGGGCCAAAATTCCAACTGTATGTAGCGCCCGGCCCATTGCTAGTTGCAGAATATTGGACTTGGTCACCTACGCATGCGAAATCAGAACCATCGATTTCTGCCACTGCTTCATCGCCTATCGTAATGGTAACAATATTGGATTCTTTCCAATCGCTGCAATTGGTGGCTTTAGCGCAGCGGACAAAATAGGTGGTTTCATAAATAAGACCCGGGTCATAGCTCGCACCCATTCCACCAGATGCCACTGACAACCAAGTGTTTGGGTTGTAAGGGCCAGGCACGTTGGTGTACATCCACATGTATTGAACTGGGCTACCAGCTCCAGTGGCTGGCGTTACAGAGTTGATGGGGGCAGCGTCATTGCCAGGACCGCATAAAGTCTGGTCGCAGCAAATCGTGCCTGGGTCAATAACATTCAAGCAGGCATCGTAAACACCGGCATCAACGGTTACTTTGCAATTGCCAGCAGCTAAAACGATATTGCCAGTATTGCCAGCTGCATCTGCATCACTGTCGGTGAAATCATCCGTGCAGGCATTGGCTGGTGAGAAGGCAAATCCGCTTGGCAGTTCAAAATGAACTTGGTAGGTGCCAGCTTGCAAATTGTCGAAAAGGTAACTCCCATTCAAAGCTGTGGTAGTTGTCAAGTTAACTGGAGCACCACCAGTTGTAGTGCCAGTGAGGGTAACGACTACACCAGCTTGACCAAACTCACCTGGATCTTGACAGCCGTTACGGTTCATGTCCATCCAAACTCGGTCACCAATACAGCTAGGTTCTTCCAAAACTACAGTGCCTGTCCCTGTGCAGCCATCAGTTGAAGTGACCGTCACCGTATAAGTACCTGGGCCAAGGTTTGACAAACTTGAAGTGGTAGCACCAGTATTCCAAGCATAAGTATAAGGCGCAGTGCCACCACTGACGCTGGTAGAAACTGCTCCATCATCAGCATTTACTGCACTGATTGAGTGCGTAACGTTCACTGTAACATTCAGTCCAGCTGTGCTGTTTGTTACGGTTGTCATTCCCATGGTAACACAACCGTTTGCATCCGTAGCTGTGACCATGTATGCTCCTGAGTTCAAACCTGTGATAGTAGTACCAGTGCCGCCATTGCTCCAAGCATAAGTGTAAGGGGCGGTACCGCCAGTAGCGATAGCCGTGGCAGACCCAAGTGTATTGCATTGGCCATTTATGCTAGTAACTGTAAGCGTGACTTGCGTTGGCTGGCTAACAAAAGCACTTGTAAATGCTGTACAGCCTGAACCTTGATCTGTAACAGTTACAAAATATGTTCCGGCAGAAAGGTTATTAATTGTTTGGCTGGTTCCTCCATTGCTCCATTGGTAAGTTACTGTTCCAGTGGCACCAGCAGCAGTGGCAGTAGCGCTGCCATTCGTTCCATTGAAACATGAAACTGCGCTACCAGTAGCATTCACGGTCAAGTTGGAAGAGCCAGAAACCGTTACTTGATCAACAGCAGTACAGCCATTGGCATCAGTTGCAGTCACCGTATAAGTGCCTGCCGTCAAGTTGTTGATGACGGAAGTGGTAGCACCGTTGCTCCAAAGGAAACTATAAGGTGGAGTTCCTGTACCGGGAGTAACCATGGCTGTTGCAGTTCCATTTGCTGCACAACCACTGCTTACACCTGTGATGTGTAAATCCATGGCAGGTGTTCCGCCAACGGTTACTTGGGCTGTAGCTCCGCAACCTTGCGAATCAGTTACCACTACAGTATAATTGCCAGGGGCAAGGTTGGAAATGGAAGCAGTAGTAGCGCCATTGCTCCAAGCATATGTGTATGGAGCGACACCACCTGAAGCGGTAACTGTTGCGGTGCCTGTTGGCAAACCACAAGCAGATGCAGGTGTTGCGGTAGCATCCAAATTGATGCTGGCCTGAGGAATCAGTACAAAACCTTCAGTTTGGTTGCATCCCAAAAAGTCGGTTACCGTAACCGAATAACTTCCTGGAAGCAACCCGTTAACGGTATTTCCAACAGCACCATTGCTCCAGTGAAACATGTACGGAGGAGTGCCACCTGTAGGGGCTACTGTGGCAGAACCAGTTGGGCTACCACCGCCGCAGCCTGGGTTCACAACGGTCAAATTCACATTAATTTGAACTGGATTACCAATGGTGCCGCTACCAGTGATTGTGCAGCCATTGGCATCCGTCACCGTCACGTCGTAGGTCCCGGGGCCAAGGTTAGCATTGACGGAGCCAGTAGCGCCATTGCTCCAATTGTAGGTGTAGGGTGGGGTTCCGCCCGTCACCACCGCTTCCACACTGGCGTCGCAGTAGTTGAAACAAGCGAGGCCCTGAACTACAACGTCGATGCTCATTGCGCCTGAAATTGCAGCACAATTAACGGCTTGACAGCCGCTGTTGTCTGTCACAGTTACGCAATGCAAGCCATTTGATAGTCCAGATACACTAGCTGTTGTAGCGCCAGTGTCCCAAAGATAGCTGTAGCCTCCGTTGCCGCCAGCAGCAGTCGCAGTCGCATTACCACCTCCAGCGCAAGGGTTGCCAACTGAAATGCTCACAGTCACAGCACTTGGTTCGGTTAAATTAAATGAATCATTGGCTTGGTCGCCGTTGGCATCCGTCACCGTTACGGCGTAGGTGCCAGCAGGCAAGCTTTGGAGCACATTGCTGTTTGCACCGTTGTTCCAAATGAATGTGTAAGGTGCTGTTCCTCCAGTTACATTGGCAGTGACTTCACCGTTTGTGTAACCATTACAAGTGGGGTTAGTACCTGTTATGGACACGCTGACTTGGGCGCCTACGTAGACGGGCAATACCATTGCCATCACCAACATTAAATTGTGGGTTTTACCCAAGAGAAGAGTTCTCAGGTGTTGAATTGGATTCATAATCGACTAGTTTTGGTAATAATTATAAAATGTTAACCGAGTGTCATCTCGGACGTAAATTCTTTCCCAGTAATTATTCAATTGGAATGAGCCAGTATAAGCCTTAAATGTGTTGATACGTGAATTGTCAAAAATTTCTTAAACAGTCCGAAAGCCTTTTGTTTATGGCTCAATTATCAAATGGGTAGATGTAAGGCGGGCAGATATTTTTTACCTAAGCTATGTTTGATTTCGTAGTGTTTGCCCTAAATCGGTATTGGCAAGTTAATTCGGGGGCCAAGATACAGATGTTTCATGAATTTTCACCCAGACTGCTTTTTTAAAATTTGAGCAGGTGATAAAATCGACATCTTGCGTTGCAACGTGCCAGTCCCTGTTTTGTTTACGGTGATTTGTTTGTTGCTGTTACAAAAAAGAGGCATGAAACGAGCGTTTCATGCCTCTTTTACAAAGGACAATAGTAGATTATTCAGTCAAAAGCATCATGCGGGTGGCTGTTTCAGAGCCAGATGCTAAACGATAGTAAAGTATTCCCGTTCCAAAACCAAGTTCATCCCGGCTAAGCCTAAATTCGTTGTAGCCTTTTGAGCAGGCTGCCTCCAGCAATTTCACAACCTTGCCAGTAGCATCCGTTATGGTAAGTTGTGCCTTGCCTGCTGCTGGCAGCATGAACCCAATTACGGTTTCCTTGCTGAATGGATTTGGTCTGTTTTGAAACAATTCAAAATCGCTAATTGACTCGTTTTCAACGAGTTGCAAACGTATATTGTGCAATTCTCCCTGTCGGTCGTAAGCTTCGGTTTTCGTAAACTTGTCACTCAGCCAAAGTGCCTCATCTGGTCGCAAATTAGTTTTAGCCCTAAAAATGAGCGTAAAGTCTGCAAGTTCTGGGTTCCTTTCGCCGTGCTCGTTCCAACTAGCCGTGATTGCGCCTTCCGCCAATTTCCCGAAGCCAAAATTTGAAGCCGTTGCTTCCCCCTCACCAACTTCCACGAACTCCAATTTGTCCGTGTCGAAGCCCATTGTGAACTGGTAGCCAAGTACTTCAAAGTCCATTGCCCGGAAACTTAGGCTACAAGTTTGCCCTGCTTCCAAATACGGGTCTTTGGTCGTAAAAATGAGGGTTTCGGCACTTCGTTCTTCGCTTTCTTCACCATTGAAATTGTAGGAAGCGTTCACGTCACCAATTTTTACCGCCACAAAATCTGCATCAAGTACCTCGGCAGGTAAGTCGTTGATATTGATGATTTCTGGAAAATCCTCAAACCAAGGGTTGGATGGAACAGGGAAAACGTAATGCTTGTCCACAAACCGCCAGGAAGTGTTGCTCGGGAAGTCGGTATTGATGTGCAAAATCAGTTTGCGAAGTTCCACCAAATCAAAAGTTGAAATGGTTTTGGAATTGTTCACGTCTGCAGCAATCATCTTGTAGGGTGAATCCAACAGTTCGATATTGAGGATGTGCTGGCTCATTTTCACAATATCGTATGTAGAGACACCTTCCAAAGGATTATCATCCTTGTTGGGCACGAGGGTTACATCCGTGCCAACCGGTACTGTCGGGAAATAAAAACTTCCAGTTGCACCAGTCATGACCTGCCCATTTGAACCGTTAAACCCAACATTTACGCCACTTACTGGAACATTGTTTTCGTTGAAAATTTGCCCACCCAGATGAACCACTAAAGTATCATCGTCGCAGCTGTTATTGTTGTCCTGAATGGTCACGGTTGTTTCACAAAAATCTTGGTTACCCGCCTCATCTGTGAACCAAACCTGAACAGTGTCGTCGCCCACATCTTCGCACATAAAAATCATGACCGTGTCATTGATGTTTGGAGAAAATGAGACGTGGAGAATATTTGAACAATTGTCGGTGCTGCCAGCATCCAGTTGGTTTGCATTGACGGGTACCATCGGTGGTGAAACAGGCATTAGTTCGGTCACCAATGGGGCACAGTAGATATTCGGTGCTTTGCAATCTTTGACTTCAAAAGTGTCCCGGCAAATGGCAGTGTTGTTGCAGCCGTCGTTCGCCGTGAAAGTCGTGATGAAAGTACCTGGTCCTGTTGTGAAAGGCCCAAACCCACTACCAAGTCCAGGTGTATTGGCCGTGATAGTGACTTGGCTGCTACAATCCATCACTGTCGGCTGAGGAATCGTAAATGTAGCTGCGCAAATCGAAGTGTCCTGAATGCAAACATCTGGGACGGTGCAGCTCACAAACACCGGTGCTACATTATCGATCACCATGATAGTCTGCTGGTAAGTGATGAAGCCATCCCAAGGGTCTGTATCAGGGTCTGTGTCGGGGTTGAACTGCTGATTGGCTTGGTTGGCGTTAGGTTGCTGCGTGGCAGTCCAACTATCCCTAAAAGTTCGGTTGTCACAATCGCCATCTCCATCCAAATCACATTGCGGGAACGGAAGGCCAAGTTGACTTTCTGGAACTTCTACCACTTCCTGGTCTGCTACCGCTCCTTGAGTGCACCAGTTGATGACAGTCCAAGTTCGGATGAACTTGTAGCAGGCACCCGGTACGGTTTCAAAAAGGCCATCCAAATGCGATACTGCAATCATTTCACAGGTTTCGTAAAAAACGGTTGGTTCCCCAAAATTCGGCAAGGATTGGCCGCAGTTCACGGTGATATCGGCAGGGAAATTCACTACAAAATCAGAGACATGGTCAACAAAAACCCTTTGGGTACAGACATCTGATTCTTGGCCCTGTGCATCGGTTGCCTTCCATTTACGAGTGATGGTTCCTTCTTTGCATTGTGTGAAATTATCGGAATATGTCCGGGTTACCACCATGCTCGTGCAGTTGTCCGCAAAAACAGGCTGGCCGAACTGAGCATCCAATAACTGGCTTTTTGCTGTTTGATTATTGCCAAGTGCTGCCAGCTGGGTTTCGTAATTGTCAGCGTAAAAGTCACAAGTAATCCGCTGGTTCGGTGGACACGAAACCAAAACCGGAGGCTGCTTATCATTCACGTTCACCTGAACCATGCAGTCATTGAAGTTTCCGAAACAATCGAATGCCCGGAACACCACCATAATTGGACTGTTTGCTACATCCTCGCAGCAAAACACCACTGAAGGACCGAATACAGTATCGTCATGGCCATCGTTGCAGGAGTCAGTCATGCGGCGTACCTCAAAATGGTGCAAGCAACAATTATCAGTGCTGCCAGTATTGAAAACGCTGGCCAATACTGTGGCTGTTGGGTTTTGCCCTGAAGGCAAATCCACCTCAGTGAAGCTGATGCACACTGCCGTAGGTGTTATGTCGTCTAAAACTGTCACTGGAACTGTAATGGACGTTGAGTTGCCGCAGGCATCTGTTGCAATATAAGTTACTGGGTGCGTACCAATTCCCAATCCAGGCGCAGGGATGGTGCCTCCATTTTTACCATCCACGCCGTTGATATAAATAGCCTCACCAACGGTGGTAATAATTTGCACGGTTACAGCATTGCAATTGTCAGAAATGGTTGGCGGCAACAACAAGCCGGTTGATTTGCAGGGCTGTGGGTGCATCGCTGGGACATTGATGCTTACATTGAATGGCGCTCTAGTGATAGTCGGCGCTACTTTGTCCATCACTTTTATCACTTGTACATTGTCCTCTCCTCCAACCCCAGTCGTGATGATTGCGCCAGTACACCAATCGATTACTGTCCAAGTTCTGATGATTTTGAAACTTGTTCCACATATTCCAATGGTCTGGTCTGAATGCAGCACATTGTATTTGCAAATGGTGCTTACGCTCACGTTTACTATGCCTGAACCAGTATTGGCAAGCGTTGTATCTGGTAAAGTTGGGCTCACATCTATTCCCAATTCAATTGGGTCAACATCGACTATGCTAGGGTGCAGTTTGGTCGCATTAACAATTGAAGGATATGCATTATACTGCGTACAACCCCAAGTAATGTCACCAGGGAAATCTACCGGAGGGCGGGTAACATTGATATTTTGGATGCAATTCACAGCAGTCATGTTCCCATGATTGTCGGTGGCTTTGTAGGTTCGGCGGATGGTGTAGATGCCATCGTCACAAATATCATTGTCAATGACTTGATTGCCCACCAAGGTGACAACTGGATTTGGGTCACAATTATCGGTTGCTATTGGAGGGGGGATATTCGCAAGGTTTTCAGAGCAAAAGACGGTAACTGGCGCACTTGGACAATTGAAAACTGGTGCCAATTTGTCTTCCAAATAAATCTGGCCCCAACAGGAATTTTTGTAAACCTTGTCCTGAACCTTTACGGTCAAATATTGCCCGATGTAACTGCCACTGATTTCATGGATATTCGGTGTATTTGGGTTCAAATCTGCGACTGGCCCACCCCAAGCGTCAGTAACCATCAGTATTTCATAATAGCTGCCCAATGGGTAATTGTTGGCATTTATGCAACTAGGAATTTCTCCTTCCAACACCATGCCTGGTGTAAGCCAGATTTCGCAGTTTTGATTCAGGGAAACTTGGAGCAAGTCATTGCAGGAAATGCTGCTGTTCAATTGGCTCCAACAGTTGGTGAGAAGGGTAGGGTCGTTGCTACCGCCAGTGTCTCCTACCCAACCTGGGTTAGTCGAGTTTGGAATATAACCCACGTCTGAAAGGTCATTAGCGGAAATAAAAGTACTACAAGTGCCTACACCAGAAGCGGAAATTTGTGCCTGATTTTTTGGAATTGCCGGGGCGCCAGGTGCATCAGGATTTACTTCAAAACGGAATTGAATGACAAATACTTGTCCGGGTTGAAGTACGCCATCTCCATTTAGAAGATTGCCAAGGCCAGCATAGCCAATGTTTATAGTTGGATTTACATCGGCAGTCGTTAAAGTTCCGTGTGCACCCACTGCTACTACTTGCGGTGCCTGTGTGATGCCGACGAATCCTGTGCCAAGGTTGGTTGCAGCGCTTAAATTGTCAACTAGGTTAAAATTGCCGAGTGCGACATTTCCTGTGTTTTCAACGATGAGTTCGGTGATTACATCAAAATTGCCCGCTACACCACTTGTCGAACATTCAATACCAGCGAAGTTTTTAGCGATGCGAATGTCGGCTGGAATCGATTGTACGGTGAAAGTCTGGCTACATGTTGTGAAAAGCGGTGCACAAGTACTTTGGTAGATGAAAGTAACTGTTGTGCTTCCACCACAAGCACTTGGCGGGCCAAAATTATTATTTGTTAATTGCCCATTACAACCACCACTGGCACTAGCGCTTGCAAGCCAAGCGGTAAATATCGAATCAACTTCAGCTTGCGACATACCTGGGGGCAATGAAATTGGCGCTGGACAATTCAAGACAACAGGTGCAGGTGCGGTTACGGAGAAGGAGGCTTGGCAGGTAACATCAGGTTCACAACTGCTCGTGACCGTAAAAGTGACCACATTATTTCCGCCACAAGCATCAGGGCTAGGGCCAGAATTATTGGATAGTTGTGCGTTGCAACCTCCTGAAGAAGTCACCGAGTTTAGCCAATTGGCATATTTTGTATCAATGTCTGATTGTGATTGACATGCGGCCTCTACGACATCCATTGGGCAACTCAGCACGACTGGCGCAGGGGTATTCACAGTAAAATTCCTAGAGCACGTTTGTGTTGCTTGGCAGGTATTCGTCACGGTAAATGTAACAGTCGTAGTTCCACCACAAGCTGCTGGTGCGCCCGTGTTGTCATCTGTCAAAATTGCATTACAACCTCCGCTGACAGTAGCCATCGCCAACCATGCGGCAAAAGCTGCATCAATATCAGCTTGGGATTGGCATGCTGCCAAGACAGTATCCACTGGGCAAACAAAAACCAAGATTGGTGCTGCAGTCACTGTAAAAGTAGCTTGGCAGGTAGCAGGTGCTTCACAATCGCTTATCACAGTGAAAATTACCGTGGTGCTGCCGCCACAAGCAAGTGGAGCGCCTGTATTGTCATCCATCAAAACACTGTTGCAACCTCCGCTGAAGCTTACAGTTGCCAACCAGTTTGCGAAGGCCAAGTCAATGTCAGCTTGAGTTTGGCATGCTGCTACTGTGGTATCGTTCGGGCATGTCAAAACTATAACAGGCGCTGGAGAAACGGAGAATGTTGACTGGCAGGTAACTGGCACTTCGCAACCGCTTGTTGCGGTAAAGGTTACTGTTGTACTCCCACTGCAAGCCAATGGAGCACCCGTATTGTCATTGCTCAAAACCGTATTGCAGCCTCCATTGGCCGAAGACAAAGCTAGCCATGCTGAAAATATTGAGTCCACATCGGCTTGTGTTTGACATGCATCTAAGTTTAAATCATTTGGGCAATTCAAAACTACTGCTGGTGCTGCAGTCACAGAAAATGTTGCCATACAATTTACAGCTGTTTCACAACCGTTGTTCACCGTAAACGTAACGGTCGTGCTGCCACCACATGCTGGTGGTGCGCCTGTGTTGTTGTCAGACAAGGCTCCATTGCAACCGCCATTTGTGCTTGCTGTTGCCAACCAATTTGCGAATGCCAAGTCAATGTCAGCTTGCGACTGGCAGGCGGCTACCGTCAAGTCGGTGGGGCAGGTCAAAATCACCGGAGGTGCATCAGTCACCGTGAAAGTTGCTTGGCAGTTTATCGGTGCTTCGCAACTGCTGTTTGCGGTAAATGTAACGGTCGTGCTGCCTCCACATGCAGGCGGTGCGCCTGTGTTGTCGTCCATCAAACTGCTGTTGCATCCATCGCTGAAACTTGCTGTTGCCAACCAATTTGCGAAGGCCAAGTCAATGTCAGCTTGCGTCTGGCAGGCGGCTACCGTCAAGTCGGTGGGACAGGTCAAAATCACCGGAGGTGCATCAGTCACCGTGAAAGTTGCCTGGCAGCTTGTTGGTGCTTCGCAACTGCTGTTTGCGGTAAATGTAACGGTCGTGCTGCCTCCACATGCAGGCGGTGCACCTGTGTTGTCGTCCATCAAACTGCTGTTGCACCCACCGCTGAAACTTGCTGTTGCCAACCAATTTGCGAATGCCAAGTCAATGTCAGCTTGCGACTGGCAGGCAGCTACCGTCAAATCGGTGGGGCAGGTCAAAACGACTGCTGGTGCTGGCGTGATGCTAAATGTTGCAGTGCAAGATGTCATGTTGTTGCAAACATCTGTAGCCGTAAAGTACACCACAACACTACCACCACAAATATCAGGAGGCATTTCTAGGCTAAGGTCAGTGACAGTTGGCGTGCCACAGTCATCGGTAGCAGAAAAACCCGCTAACCAGTTTGCAAAAGCCATATCAACTGCATCTTGTGTCATACAACTGCCGAGATTCATGTCCATTGGGCATGTCACAACGGGAGGGGTATTGTCGTCAACTGAAACATCCAGCATGCAAAAATTCATGCAAGGGCCGTCAGACACGGTCAGGGAAAGGCTAAACCCACCGCCACAAGTGCCGGCTGCATTTACCATTACTGATTGCCCATCTGTCGGTCCGACAATTGTGCCGTTCCCTGATATATCCCACTGATAAGAACTCATGCCAACTGGACCTGAATAAATGATATTCGTGGCTGCAGGACATACCTCACTCGCACCTGAAATCAGGCAGTTTGGTGGTGGCAGGCAACAATTTGGTGCTACTCCTGAAACAAAAGCAGTACAATCATTGGGGTTGGATGGATCGACGCAGGACCCATTGGGGGCAATTGCGATTGAGATATTATAAGGTGTTCCGTTCGGATAGGTTAATGAAATGACTCCAGTCGTTGGGCCACCCGAACCGATATTCGTTAAACAAACTCCTGCTGAGGGTGAATTTAAAGCGTTAGGGTCAGTACCGACATAATTTCCATTTATCCCTGAAATCGGTACGTTTACCGTATAGGTGCCATCTGGGTTGCAGGTAGTGACGACTGGCTCGGTATTTAGGACACATAATGGTGCTCCATCACCACAACCAAAACGTGCTTTAAAATTATTGATGTCCAGGTCATTATCACCCAGCTGATCCCAGATGATGAGGTACCAGTTTGATGCTTCTGGAAAATTTGTGATAGGCAAGGAATTCCAGCTATTGGAAGACTCTACACCACAAACATAGAATTCAAGGTTTCCACAATCACCACTTTGGTAGTGCGGTGCTGGGCCAGTTCCTGTAGTTGAAGTTACTGATCTGTACAATGCCCATCCAATGTCGTCCGATGCATCATTGTCATTGAATTGAATGTCAAATGAGCCTGCATTAGGTCTTACATCAAAATTAAAGTAAATAATAGGTGCACCTGGGGTAGGATTTACAGGTGACGGTATTGGATTGCCAGTGCTAGGATCTATGCAATTTCCAACGTTAATTAAAAACGCATCTGGGTTGTAAACACAGTTGTACTCAGTCATAATATTTGATTGAGTCTCAGCTGAATTCCCACATTTTACGATACCTTTTGGTACATAATTATTTGGTGGGTTTTCATTTACAGTTCCATTTGGGTTCCAAGCAGCACCTTGTGTCCACCGTTGCGAACATTCGCAGGGGGTATCATTTTGGGCAAAAAGTTTAGGTGCTGGACCCGACAGAATAACAAGGAAAAGCAAACCTAATCTGAGAAGAAGAGGACTGTGCAGCGCTTGATCGGCAATATTTTGGGTCAAGGTGGATATTGATATCCAGCTGCTTTTGTGAATAGAGGAATTTTTCATCGATCTGGATTATAATAACAGTTAATAAATCGCCCTAGCTGTAGCTGGTCATGCCAGCGCAGTTACTTAAATCGGGAATTGGGCTGCGGCTAATTTGACAGTAGTCTTTGGTGTGTAGCTTCTAGTTGACTATCGTCGGAAGTATGTTCAATTAAATTAATATCTAATATGATGCCAAATTTATTTTATCAAATAATAATTTGTAATTAATTGAAAATCAAATATTTGAAATAAAAAAAGCCGCAAGGCGAATTCGCTTTGCGGCTTTTTTAGATGATGAAGAATTATTCTACCCTCCTGCTTTATCTTTTTTCGCTTGCAAAATGTGGTCAATAACCTCTGGTAATTGGTCAGCACCTAAGCGCTTGGACAAAATCGTTTTGTCAGCATCTAGGACATAAATCTGGGGAGTAGTTTTAATATCATAAACTGCCTTGTAACGGCTACGATGGTAAGGGTCTACTGTGTTGAAAAACACGTTCATGTCCCGCTCCTCAATGGCCGACCAGCATTTGTCAACTTCTTTAAGGCTTAAATTTCCCTCATCGTCACGTGTGGCCAACGAAGTGCAGATGGAAAAAACTGCCACGCCTTTGTCTTTGTAATCTTTGGCAAATTTTACCATCTCAGGCATTGCTTTTTTGCAGTGCCCGCAATCTGGATCCCAAAAGAAGAGCACTGTGAGTGGGGATTTGAAATCATGCAACCAGATTTTGTCGCCCTTCTGGGTCTGCATTTCAATATTGGGCGCAACTTTCCCAATCAACAAAGGATCAAGTCGGTCTGCATTCTCAATTATCTTTTTCAATTGGTCCTCATCCGTCCAAGGGGCAAGGCCTGTTTTATAATATTTTTGAGCAATGTGAACATACACTGCATCCATTCCAACAATATTGGCTTTCGCATATTCATTCAGAAAATGGATAAGATAGAACTTGAAATTTTCCTCGGCAGGCTGCATTTTCTTGAGCACCTTATCCACAGAGATGATGATGGAATCAGGATGCTGTACGGTCATTTTTTCCACGTAGTGGTTGACTTTTGGAAACAAAAATGGTGTTCTGACCATTTTAGGGTCTGAAAGGTCAAGGTTGTCAAACCAATGCTCCCGCATCCAATAAAATGCTTTAAGGTCTCTTTCTTTTTCTTCACCTTCAAATTTTGGCGGATCAAGCGGCATATTTGCTTTGATCACCCTCGCTGTCATCGATTTTGGATACTTGGCCACTAAGTCTTTTTGATAGCCCATCACCTCTTCATCCAGAACTTTTATTTTTTCTTCAAGTTTTGCTTTTTTCTTTTCGTCGCCTTTAGCCTCTTCCAGTTGCTTTCTTAAGTCATCTGCTTTTGGGCGCCGGTCGCTTATGAATTTTAGATAATCGTAAAATCGCTTGTTATCTTCAGACCCAGTTACTTTAATACTGCCTGCAAGGTCAGATAGCTTGGTTTCTACCGAAAACCATTGGTTGTCATCATCCACCAACAACTGAACAAATTGGTTGTCAGGAGGCAAAACGATGAGGTACATTCCTGCTGCAAGTTTTTCGTTGCCTTCAAAGTAAAATTTACCGTCAGCCTCCACATAAGCTGTGTCTTTAAGATATTGCTTATCACCAAAATAGTAGCCGAGATAAGCTTCTTTTTGATCGAAACCATCAATTTTTACCTTGATTTGATAACCTACTTTTTGGGAAAATACGATTGCCGGAACGGCCAATAGAAGAGTTACTAAAGTGAGGAATTGCTTCATGTTTATAAAATTTGATGCGGAGGTTTTAAGAGTATCAGCATTGCAAATTTACATAGTAGCAGTATTTGCGCCAAAAAAACGCAAACCCCGCAAGCTTGTTGCGGGGTTTGCGTACTGGAATCCTAATGAAATGTTATTGTAAAGGCAAAAATGATTGTTACATCTTGTTGGCCCCAGTAAAAATCCTGTTCCAATTAATGCCATTGCGTATGCTGCCATTTTTGGTTGAAAACCAGATGAACAATGGCTTGCCAACAATATGGTTTTCTGGAACAAAGCCCCAAACCCTACTGTCTTCTGAATTGTGACGATTGTCGCCCATCATCCAGTAATAGTTCATTTTGAAAGTGTAACTCGTGGCTTCTTGGCCATTAATGAAGAATTTTCCATCTTTTTTCTCCAGCTTATTGCCTTCGTAATTGGAGATGATACGCTCATAAAAGGCAATACTTTCTGGATTGATTGCTACAGTAGCCCCTTTTTTTGGAATATAAATTGGGCCATAATTATCGTTGGTCCAGGCTCCATAATGGACTGGGTCATGTGGGAAATAATCATGCTTTCCCAGTTTTTCAAATGGATAGAAATCAATCTTTATGGCTGGATCCATCGCTTTGATTTTTTCTACTTGTTCTTTATCAAGCCAATAAATCCCCTGGTCCATGTATGATTCTTGGGTATTCACGCCCATTTCATCCAGCTTCTCTTTATTCAGAGGGCCAGAAGGTGACTCGACCACATATAAAAACTGCATGTGAGTCGGGTTTTGCGCAGCGGTACCATTTATATACACTTGCCTGTCAACTATTTTCAGACTATCTCCCGGCAATCCAATACAACGTTTGATGTAGTGGTCTCTTTTGTCGATAGGTCTCACCACCAAATCAGCGTTCCCCGTTTTAATTTGCATGAAACGTTGCTGCTGCTGAGGGTCTCCGCTTGCACCCCTTCGATAGTCATTGATGCTCCAAGTGCGCTCTGGAAAAACATAGACACTATCCCCCTCTGGGTAATTGAATACCACTGGGTCGTATCGTTTTACTTCGCTGATGGCAGGCAAACGGTAAAATGGCAGGTTGGGCTTCGAAATGTAGCTTTCACAATCGAAAAAGGGGAGCCGGTTGTGCAGCAAGGGAAACATGAGCACTGTCTTAGGTGTGCGGATGCCATAATGTGCCTTGCTTACAAACAGAAAGTCCCCCACTTTTAGTGAACCTTCCATAGAAGAGGTAGGAATTACGTAGGCTTCAATGAGAAACATACGGATAAACGAAGCAGCAAACACGGCAAAAACAATGGCTTCTGTCCATTCCCGGGCTGGTGATTTGGCATAAGGGTTTTTTGTGTTCAACTTTTGTAGCTCCCGTTTGTCACCAGCTTTTTGAGCTTCAATTATTTTATTCTTGTACTCTCGTTCCATTGTGAAATTGGGGCCAAGGTACTTGTCGTTTTTGTCCTTGCCAATGACATAAAAAATGGCTGGGGCAAAAATCACGGCCATTGCGGAGCTACCAAAACTATATCTTCCAAAAGAGCGGACCATATCCACACAAAGCCCAACGAAAATGAAAATATTGACGATGGGGAACAATAACCAGAGCGCATGACTGGGTTTGCGACCAACAATTTTGCACATTTCGACAAAGTTGAGGCCGGGTATCAGTGCTTTTTTACCATCAACACCTGCTTTTTCAAACAATTTCATCATTGTGATGCTAAACAGGATGTAGGTGATAATCAGGAAAATTAGAATCTCCATAATTTTAACTAAAAGGGTAAAAAACAAAGTAAGTTACAAGACCCGGAAGGGACTTTTTTATGGGCGGCAAAGATAAATTAAAATACAAGCTGCAAGCGGAAAGTACAGACTAATTGGTAGCCTCATTCGACAAAGCCTTGGAGATAGAGTTTTTCGCCTTTCTTTTGGTGGTTAAAAAACACTGTGACTTTCTTGTAGAAATACCCGGATTTCCGGGCATCAAATACCACTCTGACGTAGCCTTCTTTCCCAGGTTCCACAGGCGTTTCGGTCCACTCGGTGGCTGTACATCCACAGATGGAACGTACTGCATCAATGATTAAAGGGGCGTCTCCTGTGTTCTTGAATGTAAAATCGTGTGTGGCAGGGACATTTAAGGTTAAATCGCCAAAGTCGTGGGTGGTAAGAGTTACCCACTCGAAAGCAGGCCCAATAGCAATTTGTGTCTGGAGTAAAAGAAAACAGGATAAAAAATAGGTCAGCATGTTCGGCAATTGACTGGCTAATTGAAAAGTAAGTTTCAGGATTTTTGCTTGGCCAAGCAAAAATCCTGAAACCGTAACGTTTTGATTTGAACATCAGTATTGGTTACTTCAGGTCAAAGCCGCCTGTGCCAGCAAGGTGGCCTTTATTATAAACTTCAACCTTGTATTTACCCTTTCCAAAAGCACCAACATTTGGGTCCCAATTAAAGCAAATATCGGCAGCATCTTGGTTGTAGTCATATTCCTTGCTGTAGGTGTAGCGGAGTTCCTCGCCGTTTTCTTTGCTGTAAAATGTACCTGCGCCAAGTTCGTCGATTGCCATTGTTTCACCTACCGGATTTAGAATCCGAACATAAAAAGTTTCCACACCGGGCCTAGCTATCTTGTTTTCAGTGGTGTGAATGCAAATTTTGAGTTGGTCCACATTTTTTGCGTATTTTTTCTTCACGGTTTTGCCGCTGTTGCGCTCTTTTAATGGAGTCACTTCCACTTTGTCAATTTTTATTACAGAAGCCAAATTCACCTTTTCAGTTAGCTTGGATTTTTCCTCATTCAATTGGCTTTTCTCTGCCACCAATGCTGATTTTTCGCCTTCCAGCATATTGGTCCGCATATTGGCACTGTCAAGGTTATCGCTTAGGTTTTTGGAACGCTCTGTGAGTTGGTCCCGCTCACCTTTCAGGCTTTCGATTTCACCTTTCATTCGGTCGATTTCAGCTACATAACTTGCCAATTGACTGCGCATATTATTCATCTCAGCTTTTGCTCTGCTGATATCCTTGCCACTGGCCAGCAGCCCTTCTATTTTGTTTTTTTGTTGCTTCAGTTCCTCTTTTTGTTGGTCTATGATGGCGTTCAATTCTTCGTTACTGCCCCGCATTTCTTCCAAATCAGACAAGGCTTCCTGATATTGTTTTTCCAACTCAATTTTCAATTTATCGGCCTCTGCCAATTTGGTGGTCTGCGAATCTACCAGTACATCTTGGTTGTATTTGTTGCAAAGCAGAACGCCATTTGTTACCAGCAAGGTAGCGATGATTATTCCTGCGATAATTAGAAGTCGTTGCTGTGACGAATTGTTAGTTGCCATGTCTTAGGTCTAATTTATTTAATAGTGTTTTATTGAAAAATGATTGTCAAACAATTGATAATCAAGGTGTTAAGTTTGAAAATTGTTCGTTTGAGAAGTAATGGCTTAGGCTGGAATCACTTGTAATTTGCGTAATATTTTCGCAAAGTTAGTATATTTTGTCATGCGTTTAAGTCCTTCGGAATACCCTCAAATTGCTACCTTCGCCCTGCACAAAAAACAAAATATGATTGAATCAATTGACATTGCCAACATTCTATTTTTAGACATCGAATGTGTTTCGGCCCAACCTTCCTACGATGATTTGGATGAAACGTTCCAAGAACTATGGGCAATAAAAGCAAAGCAAGTGCTCCGCAAAGAGTTAAATGGCGAAGAAGTTGAACAATCATACCAAGATAAAGCGGCGATTTATGCCGAGTTTGGTAAAATCATCTGTATTTCAGTCGGAATTGTCATCCGGGATGCCGATCAATCGTTAAAAGTCAGGTTAAAATCGTTCGCCCACATAGACGAAAAGCAACTTTTGAAGGACTTTTGCAACTTACTCAACCAGCATTACAAGGATACCAGTAAGCATTACTTATGTGGACACAATATCAAGGAGTTTGATATCCCTTACATTTGTAGGAGGTTGGTAATCAATCAGTTGGAATTTCCGGCGCTTCTTCAAGTAACTGGTAAAAAACCTTGGGAGGTCAAGTATCTTTTGGATACCATGGAGCTTTGGAAATTCGGCGATATAAAATCTTACACATCGCTCAAATTATTGGCAGCCGTTCTCGGCTTTCCATCTCCTAAAGACGATATTGACGGAAGTGATGTTGGGAGGGTATACTGGGAAGAACAAGATGTTGACCGCATTTCATTGTACTGTGAAAAAGATGTTCTGGCAACGGTGCAGTTGTTTTTGCGGTTTAGGAGGATGCCGATTTTATCACCAGAACAGGTACATCACGTTCGCTGATAGGTCAGCACCATACTAAAATATAGTTTCCAAATTTTTCATAAAACACTTCAAAACCCCAAACCTCACCATCCTTTTCAATGCTGCCAGATGTGCTTCCAACTAATTGGTAATCAAAAGGTTCGATAAAAATATTGCTTCGAAAATCTAATTCACGCCGTCCATGCGCTTTGTACAAAGCCTCTTTAGCACCCCAATAGACATGGATATGTTCTAAACGTGTCTCCGGTTTCAAACTGCCCAACTCAGCCAAACCCATAAACCGCTTGGCAAGCACTTCGATTTTCGGAACTATATGTTGTATGTCAATACCAGCTGGGTTTTTTGCCAAAATGACAGCTACCATCTCGTGAGAGTGGCTGAAAGATAAATGAAACGGTGTGCCCCAAATATGAGGTTTTCCAAATTCATCCTTCAACACAGGAACTCGGTCCTCATAACCTAGTGAAATTAACATATCGTGAACCAAGTATCGACTTGCCAGCCATTCAAGCCGCCGCCGTCCCTTTAGTTTTGCAAGTTCTTGCTCTTCAACTAATTGCAAATCAAGCTTTTGTCTAAAAAAGTCAGGGTCTTCATCCATTTGCCAGATGCCAACGACCGTTTCATTTTCCAATGTTTTTTTTAACAATAGCCCCATGAATTATTAGACATTTGCAGTGCCAAGTATATTTAGTCTGCAATACCGCAAAGAACGCAAACCCACGCCATTCCGCAAATGCAAGTAAGCAAAGTAGCCCAATTGACAGGACATAACGCCAGCATTTTTGCTCTCATTGAAGGGCAGGATGAACGCCGTATTTTCACTGCAGCAGGCGATGGATGGGTGGTGGAATGGGACTTGGATACACCAGATTTGGGCAAGTTGGTGGCCAAGGTTGACCGTCAGGTTTTTTCGCTCTGTTTTTTGAGAAATGAGCAAAAAATTGTGGCAGGAAATATGGATGGAGGCGTACATTGGATAGACCTCAACGTCCCGGATTCCACCAAAAATATTGGCCACCATCAACGTGGCGTTTTCGAAATTTTAGAAGCAAATGGCAGTGTTTTTACCGCAGGTGGTGATGGCAAGCTAAGCCGCTGGTCAATTTCCGAAATGCAATCTACTGAGAGCTACCACCTTGCAAATCAAGCACTTAGGTGTATTTTTTTTTGTGAAAAAAGGCAAGAATTAGCCGTCGGTGGCAGCGATGGTGCCATTTACATGCTTGATGTAGCATCGCTTGAACTGCGTCACAAAATCACCGCCGCACACGCCAGTTCTGTCTTCTCGATACAATACTCGCCAGATGGTAACTCCCTGCTCAGCGGTGGTAGGGATGCTCACCTCAAGGTCTGGGATTTGGAAAATAATTTTGAGGAAATTAGCTCACAGCCAGCCCATTTATTCACAATCAACAGTATTTCATTCAGCCCTGATAGGCAGTATTTTGCAACGGCAAGCCGTGACAAGACGGTGAAAATTTGGAATGCTTCAAATTATGAATTGATAAAAGTGTTGGAAGGCGGACGGGATGGTGGTCATTTTAACTCCGTCAACAGAGTTTTGTGGTCAAAACATCAGAATATGCTGGTGTCTTGCAGCGATGACCGGACTTGTATTTTGTGGAAAGTAATTGCGTGACTCTTACAAAACTCAAACTATCAACTACAAAAAGCAGCAAGTCAGCAGCTGAAAGTCGAAGTAAAACCGGGTTTTAGCCAGTTGCTGCTGCTTGCTACGTTTCGAGCGTTTTTAGTTGGTTTTGTTTGCTAATATTGATGCGAATTGTAAAAGTCAAATTCCTCAAAAAACTTCATTTCAATTTTCAAGTGTATTGTTTCAAAAAACGAGAGCGTGCCATCTCAGAGCTTTAGATGTTTTAGAAAAAATGAATTCCTGTTCACTGTTGGCAAAGAAAGGCCAAGGCATACCTTTGCGCAAATTGGTTAGCGGTTCAAACCTGAGTTTGTGCCAATTTTAACCTATGAGTACTGATTTTGGCCAAATGTTAAATCAACTCCATTTTGTTAATTGCCTCGTTTTCAGTGTTTTACATAAATTGTTAAGATTGAAAAAGGTCAACTGTTAAACCCTCTTAACTTTTGTTTTGAATAAAAAAGCAATCATTTCGGGTAAAAATTGGTCGGCAAGTGACTATGCTGAGGGCATACTTCGAGGTGATAGGGTTGTGCTAAGTCGTGCCATAACCTTAGTTGAAAGCAGCCGGCCGGAACATCGAGAGTTAGCGCAACAGGTGCTCGAAAAATGCCTGCCACACTCCGGAAACTCTTTTCGGATAGGCATAACAGGCCCGCCAGGTGTAGGCAAGAGCAGTTTTATCGAAGCTTTCGGAAATTACATTGTTCAAGAACAAGGGTACAAACTGGCTGTTCTGGCCATCGACCCCAGCAGCCAAGTGAGCGGAGGCAGTATTTTGGGTGACAAAACCCGGATGGAAAAGCTGAGCCTTGAATCAAATGCCTTCATCCGGCCAAGCCCAGCAGGCAGTTCTCTGGGTGGGGTAGCCAATTGTACACACGAGTCAATGCTTCTTTGCGAAGCGGCTGGTTTTGAAATGATTTTCATCGAAACTGTGGGGGTAGGGCAGAGTGAAACGGCGGTGGCTGGCATGGTGGATTTTTTCATGCTACTGCTGTTACCCGGGGCTGGTGACGAGTTGCAGGGCATCAAACGTGGAATCGTGGAAATGGCTGATATTTTGGCCGTGAACAAAGCAGATGGTGACCGAATTGAGTTGGCAAAATCTGCTCGGAAAGACTATGCCCAAGCATTACATTTATTCTCTGAAAAACCAAGTGGCTGGCTTCCAAAAGCGGTCACTTGCTCCGCAAATTCAGGTGAAGGATTGCCGGAGATTTGGAAATTAATTGCTGATTATCAAGCAATTGTGAAGCTAAATGGGTGGTTTAATGAAAATAGAAAAGCACAGTTGGCAGCTTGGTTTTCTTCGCAATTGGAGCAATCCATCCATCGGTTTTTCTTTGAAAACCCTGTTGTGAAATCAGCACTTGAAGCCCAAAAACAAGCTGTATTGGAAGGTAAAATAAGCCCAACCAATGCTGCCCACCAACTTTTAGATTTATTCTTGAAATCCCTTCCGAAGTAATAATTTTCATTTTCCATTCTCCGTTGTTTTCTGCCGTTTTGTCACCCATTTTCATTCCTTTCCCTGCCATTTTTCACCAAAAATTATCAAAAAACGAACAAAAAGTCAGTCAAAACCTGCTGGCATATTGATTGATTGGCGAGAGGAGCAAACCATTTTTGAACTAAAATAAAATAAATCTCAATGGGAAAAATAATAGGAATTGACTTAGGAACAACGAACTCCTGTGTGGCCGTGATGGAAGGTAATGAGCCTGTTGTCATTGCCAACGACGAAGGTAGGAGGACTACTCCGTCCATCATCGGCTTCCTCGACAACGGGGAGCGGAAGGTGGGCGACCCTGCAAAACGCCAAGCGATCACGAACCCACAACGTACGGTGGCCTCCATCAAACGTTTCATGGGAAACCGTTTCTCTGAAGTTGGAAAAGAATTGGAGCACACCACTTATAAAGTTGTGAAAGGCGACAATGATACGGTTCGGGTGGATATTGATGGCAGGCTTTACACCCCGCAAGAAATCTCTGCAATGACGCTTCAGAAAATGAAAAAAACGGCAGAAGATTTCTTGGGTTCTGAAGTAACAGAGGCTGTTATCACGGTTCCAGCTTACTTCAATGACTCTCAACGTCAAGCTACAAAAGAAGCTGGTGAAATCGCTGGCTTGAAAGTACGCCGTATCATTAACGAACCAACGGCTGCTGCCCTGGCTTATGGCCTCGATAAGCGCCACAAAGACATGACCATTGCAGTGTACGACCTTGGTGGTGGTACTTTCGATATTTCCATTTTGGAATTGGGCGACGGTGTTTTTGAGGTAAAATCCACAAATGGAGATACCCACCTTGGAGGTGATGACTTTGACCGCAAAATCATTGACTGGTTGGCGGATGAGTTCAAAGCGCAAGAAAACATTGACCTTCGGAAAGATCCAATGGCACTTCAACGCTTGAAGGATGCCGCAGAAAAAGCTAAAATTGAGCTTTCATCTTCTTCCGAAACGGAAATCAATTTGCCATACATCACAGCGGTGGATGGGGTGCCTAAACACTTGGTTTTGAAACTTAGCCGCTCAAAATTTGAGCAGCTTTGCGATGACTTGGTTAAGCGCACCATTGAGCCATGTCGCCAAGCAATCAAAGACGCTGGTCTGACTGCCAGCGATATTGATGAAGTAATCCTAGTTGGTGGTTCAACTCGTATCCCTCGTATTCAAACGGTGGTTGAGGAGTTTTTTGGCAAGAAGCCAAACAAAGGCGTCAATCCAGATGAGGTTGTTGCCATTGGCGCAGCGATTCAGGGTGGTGTTTTGACTGGCGAAACTAAAGACGTGCTTTTGCTCGACGTCACCCCGCTTTCAATGGGTATCGAGACGATGGGCGGTGTTTACGACGTAGTAATTGAAGCCAACACGACCATTCCGACGAAAAAATCGAAAACCTACTCAACCGCAGCTGACAACCAGCCAAGCGTGGAAATTCACATCCTACAAGGCGAGCGCCCGATGGCTAAGGACAATCGTAGCGTGGGCCGGTTCATCCTTGATGGAATTCCACCGGCACCACGTGGTGTGCCTCAGGTGGAGGTCAGCTTCGACATCGACTCGAATGGTATCCTCAGTGTCAGCGCTGTTGACAAAGGGACGGGCAAACAACAAAATATCCGCATCGAAGCCAGCACTGGCTTGAGCAAAGAGGAAGTTGCTCGGATGAAAGCTGAAGCACAAGCAAACGCAGACACTGACCGGGAAACTCGGGAAAGAGTGGAAAAATTGAACCAAGCTGACTCGCTGATTTTCCAAACAGAAAAGCAGTTGAAGGAATACAAAGAAAAGATTCCTGCAGACAAAGTGAGCGCTATTGAATCTGCTTTGAATGAATTGAAAGAGGCCCACAAAGCAGAGAACCTTGCAGGAATTGAGACGGCTTCTGCCAACCTCAATGCAGCTTGGCAAGCCGCAAGTCAGGACATGTACCAAGCTTCGCAAGAACAGCAAGCTGGTGCGGACGCTGGAAGCCATGACGCTGGACAAGACGGTGCAGGCACTGGTGCAAAAGAAGATGTTACTGACGTAGAATTTGAAGAAGTTGGTAAATAATAGAAGAGAATTAAGCTTAGGCAAGGGCGGCACTCCTAGCGGAGTTGCCGCCTTTTCTTTTTAAGAAATATCACATCAAAATGACCTTAAATCTTGACGATTTCCCATCCGGCCAACTCGAAATAGTCGGTGAACATGGAAGGTAAATAAAACCTGTCTTCCACGTTTTCGATGGTAAAATACAGTTCAGGGTCAAGGATTTGATTTACGCCCGGTTTACCCAAATCAATCACTGGTCGGTTGGGTTTGCTTCCCCTGGCAATGGAACGAAGCTCCATGGGTAGCAACTTGATTGGGTCAGCAGGGTTGTAAATGCCAACCATTCTATTTCTAGCTCCTTTGACTGCGTCCCGAGCACCTTTCAGTTTGGAAGCCTTGGTCATAAATTTCCAAAATCCCTCTGGCGAAATGATTTTTTTGTCCAGCGGGTTTGAGATGCGAAGGAATGGGTCGACGTTTGGGAAGATGAAATAAGGCGTAGCAAAGCCTCCAGCCAACTGTCGGATATTGTAATCAATGGCTGAAGTAGCCGGAGTTTCTCCCTCAAAATTGTCACGATGAGGACGTAGGTAGCAGAGTAAACGCCCATAACTTTCCAAAAACTCGTAAGCATAAGCTTGAAAAAATAAGAAATCATCTTTTGTTTTGCCAGCGGCAATCATGTCATCTTCGATTTCTTTTTTCAGGTTCTCCTTTCCATTCACAGCGTGTCGGTAATGGTTCTCGGCAATATCGGTCCCATCCCCAATCACCGAATTCAGATGTGCCTTCAGGGCAGGGTTCAGTGATTTAGTTTTTTTCTCCAAATCTGGACCAGTAAAAAACTCGGTCCATGCCGGGTTGTTCAGGCCCAAAAATCCACGTTTGCCAGGGAAGTCAAAGCTGATTTCGGGGGTGTCAATCCCAAGGAACCGAATACCTAAATTGGCGTCAGTGCTGACACTGACCGTATCACCGTCATGAGTGATTTGGGCGACAGAGGCCCGTGAACTGCGGCGAGTGGCAAAATTGGTTTGACCATATTTGAAACCACTGGAACTTACGCTGAAAATACCTGATGCCATGATGTTATTACTTGTAATGAAATTAAATAAGGTGAATTGTTAATCAAATAATTGTCTGATAAAAAACAAATATAAAAACGAATTGCTGGCAAACCGATAAATTTGATACCTTAGCTAGCGACACTTATCATTAATTCACAATTTTATACACATGAAGAAAATTTTATTCGAACTATCGTTGCCGATAACATTGCTTTTCTTTTCAACCGGTTTATTTGGGCAAAATGACACACTGTTTTTTATGGACTTTCAAATAGACCCAAGCGCTGCAATGGCAATTTATCCAGAACCTGGTGAGACAGATTCCATCTGGGTAAATTATGACGAGGATGGCCTTTCAGCTGCTCAGAGCTATCCAAGCAACTTTTTTTATGATTTAGACTGGACATCACCTGATACAATTGCTGCTTCTGATTCTAGCTTTGTATTTGTAAGTCGTTCTTGGTTGGAAGGATTTGACACGTCTTCCAGCAATTGGCTAATCAGCCCTGCTATGCAAATCACTGATGCTTCGGCAACACTTCATTGGAAATCATCTTCTTATCAAGGCCCCCGATACATGGATGGTTATTCAGTCAAAATCTTGGTAGGTTCTCAAGATATCACATCACCGAATACCACAATTGAAACAGTTTTTCGGGCAGCTGAAATGACAAACATTCTTTTTGGCGATGGGTCTACCGTTGACCTAGACAGTTTTGCGTTTTCGGACGGGTACCTCCATGCTGATGGGTACACATTGACCGATTATTTTATTCCAGCTGACACATCAATTGGGGAAGACCTCCATATTGGTAAGCTAGAGCCACACAGTGTCAGTTTGGCTGCCTACGAGGGGCAAACCATTTATGTAGCTTGGCACCACGATTCATCAGACGATAATTTGATGATGCTAGATGACTTGCTGCTCATGGGAACGACGCCTCTGTCCGGTACGACTGACCACCAGTTGGCAGATTTGCGTTTTGTCACTTACCCGAACCCAGTGGATAATTACCTGAATGTGATGTTCCGACTCACTACACCTGCTGACGTACAACTTCAAATTTTCAGTCAAGATGGCAAAATGGTAGCGGACAAAGCTGACCGCAAGGCTGTCACTGGAGATTTTACGGACCAATTCGATTTGCGGAACCTGCCTGTAGGGTCGTACTCGGTTGTTTTAACAGTTGATAATCAGCGTTTTACAAAAATGGTTGTAAGGAAATAACTATTAAATACCCACTTTTAACGCCGGGAACGAAGCTGAAAATTCGTTCCCGGTTTTTTTTGAACCGTTTTTTGGCTTGGCTGTTTTCTGGTAAAATATTACAACTTATGCTGCCAATTGATTTGGATGAAGAATTGTTGGTGCTGGAGGAAATGTTGACAAACGAAGGTAAAACTGTGTATTCACATACCTTTGAAAGTCCAGTGATGCTCGTTTTTCTGCGGCATTTTGGTTGTGTGTTTTGCAAAGAAGCCCTACACGATATTTCACTCAAAAGACAGAGCATTGAAGCAGGTGGCGTAAAAATCATTTTCGTGCACATGGGAAATGATGAAACTGCCACAGAATATTTTGATAGCTTCAACCTGAAAGGTGTCACTTATGTCTGTGATCCGGCGCAACAATTTTACCGTGCATTTGGCCTCCAGCGTGGCTCATTTACGCAGCTTTACGGCCTTCAGACTTGGATACGGGGCTACAAGGTCAAGCAAGAACTTGGCTATGAATTGGAAATGGCAAAACGACTAGGTGATTCTACACAAATGCCTGGAGTTTTTGTTTTGCAAAATGGCCTTCTGAGAGATAAATTTATCCATCGAATCGCCTCTGAACGACCTGATTATGAGCAGCTTGTGCAGTGTTGTTTGATATAATTTATGCGTTTACTCATTTTGACAAAAAACTTGAATCCTGCTCAATTTACTGTCAACTTACCTACTTTTGCAGCCATTTTTATGTTTGCTTGAAACAGTCAATTCCACCACTTTAACCGACTGCACAAAGCAAATTTTCAATTTCCCAAAACAAAATGCCCGGCAATTCATTTGGACATACTTTCCGCATAACCACTTTTGGCGAATCGCACGGTCCTGCTATCGGGGTCGTTTTGGACGGTTGTCCGGCTGGGCTAGAACTTGACTTAGATTTTATCCAAAAGGAACTCGACCGCCGGCGCCCAGGCCAATCGGCCATCGTTACGCAGCGGCAAGAAGCGGATAGAGTAGAGCTGCTTTCAGGTGTTTTTGAGGGTAAAACAACTGGGATGCCAGTGGCGCTGCTTATTCGAAACGAAGACGCAAAATCCAAAGATTACAGCCATATCGCTGACAAATTCCGGCCCAGTCACGCTGATTTTACCTACCAAGTCAAATATGGACATCGGGATTACAGGGGTGGTGGACGTTCCAGTGCCAGAGAGACGGCAGCCCGGGTGGCGGCAGGAGCGGTGGCAAAGCAAATTTTGGCAAAAAATGGTATTACTGTAACCGCTTGGGTAAGTAGGGTGGGGGAAATTGTCCTTGAAAAAAACTACGAAACGCTAGATTTTTCCAAAATTGAGGCAACGCCCGTTCGTTGCCCCGACCTTGAAATTGCATCGCAAATGGAAACGCTAATTCGGGAGGTGCGCAAGGCAGGTGATACAATTGGAGGGGTCGTTAGTTGTGTGGTACAAGGATGCCCGGCTGGTTTAGGAGAACCTGTTTTTGATAGGCTTCATGCTGATTTGGGGAAAGCCATGCTCTGCATCAATGCTTGTAAAGGTTTTGAAATAGGTTCCGGTTTCGATGGAGTCTCAATGAGAGGCTCCCAGCATAACGACCCATTTTTTGCTGATGAAAAGGGCCAAATCCGCACCCGAAGCAATCACTCTGGCGGCGTCCAAGGAGGAATTTCAAATGGAATGGATATTTATTTTAAAGCTGCCTTCAAACCTGTAGCAACGATTGTTCAGGCGCAAGAATCTGTCAATGAGGCTGGGGATTCTGTAAAAGTTGAAGGCAAGGGCCGCCACGACCCTTGCGTGCTTCCCCGTGCAGTTCCAATTGTGGAGGCGATGGCTGCCTTAGTTTTGGTAGATCATTTTTTAAGAAACAAGACTGTAATTATTTGAGAAACAACACACTACGTGCCCACCAAACAACAAATCATTAATTACAAACCATGCAAACCAGATTACTATCATTTCTAGTTTTCCTATTTTTTTCTGCGAATATTTTTGCGCAGCTAACGATAAAAGTGACGGCTATTCCAGCAAATACACCAGGTGGTGAGCCAATCCACATTGCGGGGAGTTTTCAAAACTGGGATCCTGCCGACCCCAGTTATGTGCTTTCCGACCTTGGAAATGGCCAGTTCCAAATCACCATCAATCCACCAATCGGATTGATTAACTACAAATTTTCAAGAGGAAGTTGGGCGACCGTGGAGGGGACTGCACTTGGTGGCTTTTTGTCCGATCGGCAATACGATTACACAGGTGGGGCGGTAACCATTGAAGTTCAAATAGCTGGCTGGGAGGACGTGAGCCAAGGAAGCACTGCCGCTGCAAATGTACACCTGCTCAGTGCCAATTTTTTCATGCCGCAGCTTAACCGCAGTCGGCGCATCATGATTTATTTGCCACCTGATTACGAAACGTCCCTAAAAAACTACCCTGTACTGTACATGCATGATGGGCAGAACCTGTTTGATGCTGCCACCAGCTTCAGTGGGGAGTGGGAGGTAGATGAATCACTCAACGAACTTTTTGCGCAAGGTGACTATGGCTGTATCGTGGTCGGAATTGACAACGGTGGTGCATTGCGCATTGATGAATTAGCACCTTGGGTAAATCCTGATTACAATGAAGGTGGCGAGGGCGGAAAATACATTGATTTTATTGTAGAAACATTAAAGCCTTTCATTGACCAAAACTATCGGACATTGTCAGGTAGGCTATACACCGGGATTTTTGGAAGTTCGCTTGGCGGGTTAATTTCCCAATACGGCATCATGGAGCATCAGGATGTTTTCAGCAAGGCTGGCATTTTCTCCCCAGCTTTTTGGTTCAATGATCCTGAAATTTTTGACCACAGTGCCAATACTCCAAAAACTGGAGCTATGCGGATTTACCAGTATGCTGGCCAACAGGAGGATAATGGTTCGGTAGTCGCCGATGTGAATCAGATGGAATCAGTTTTGTTGAACAAGGGTTTCGGCAATGGTGAACTTTTCAAGTCTATCAGCCCAAATGGTACACACAGTGAGCCATTCTGGCGTGCGGAGTTTCCGGATGCCTACAAATGGTTGTTCGCTGGACTTGATTTTTCAGCAGCAGATGAGGCTGGCAGTGAGGCCCTTCGTTTTTATCCAAACCCAGCAGACTCTTCTTTATTTATTGAAAACCTACCTGATATTGCCAAACTCAATTACCGCATTTTTTCAATTGGTGGCAAAATGATGAAAAAAGGTAAACTAGTATCAGGGCAGCCGCTTGATATAAGTAAACTGAGTGCTGGATCTTATGTGCTTCAAGTTTTTACGAAGCAAAAGCTTTTGGTAAGCGGGCAGTTTTTGGTAAACTAAACAACTGTAATGGCCAAAACCCTAATTATTTTCGATATCGATGGCACATTAGTATATAGCAATAAAATTGACAGCCAGTGCTTTGCACTGGCCTACCAACGGGTTTATGGGATTGAGTTTCCAACCATCGATTGGACAAAATACCCGCATGTGACCGACACCACAATTTTTCGCACAGTAATTCGAGATCATTTCGAACGGGAAGTCACAGAATTGGAAATAGTGGAGTTCCAAAACGAATACGTTGAGATGCTGGAAGAAAAGCGAAGAGAGACGCCAGCTGACTTCCAGGAAGTGCCATTCGCCCGTCATACCATCGAACGCTTGCTGGAGGATGAAAGGTTTGTCGTTGGAATTGGCACCGGTGGTTGGCTGAGGCCAGCACAGGTTAAACTGGCGCATGTGGAAATCCCCACCCATTCAATCGTATTGGCTGGGGCGGATGGTCATGAACAGCGAGAAAGCATCATCGGACAAGTGATGGAAACTGTCAATCAGTGGCATGAGATAGAGCGGACTGTTTACATTGGCGATGCTATCTGGGATGTTGACACTACCCGCCGGATGGGGATGAACTTTGTCGGCATTCGTAGAGCTGGTGATTTGGAGGTGCTTCGCAAAATGGGCACCAGCGTTGTTTTGCAGGATTATCGAAATTTTGAACTTTTCCTTCAAGCCGTTTTTGAGGCAAAACCTCCAACGCACATTTAAAAAAACAGCCAAATGCTGGAAACTTATTAAGTAAATCAACTGTTTTTCACCCGCTTGATTTTTCGAACGACATATTTTTTAATAAAAATTTGTCTTCGTGCTTGGTTTTGCCTCAAGAGAAGCTATCTTTGCCGCCGCTTTTGAAGAAAAGCACAACCAAATAAGATTCCGTAGCTCAGTCGGTAGAGCACTTGACTTTTAATCAAGTGGTCCTGGGTTCGAATCCCAGCGGAATCACGAAAGCCTCGACGTTTTACGTCGGGGCTTTTTTGCTTTGCTTAATTGCCCAATTGTTTTGTCAATTGCCTTCTTGAACTCCTCCTACTTTTACATTTCTCGCCAAATTGGAATTATTGCGCACAAATATTTTAAGGATCAAAGTTTTTTTTGATTTGGTACGGTATTTGGAAAATGTGTGAAGATTCCCCACGTATGCCTTCCCCTCACTATATTTTCAGGATTCTCCCCCCTTTCTGTTTTAATCGAATTGTTCCCTAAGATTTAATTGGCAAAAACTATTGAGCATGAACTTTCGCTACACTCGCCTTTGCTGCTTTATTACCACTCCTGTTTCAAACACAGAGCTGCTCAGCTTGTCTGCATTTCATTACCAAAGTTTTTCCAATTCGAAATTTCAAGTTCCCGTATTGAATTAGTCCAGTACGGATTTCAAAACCTTGTCTTGAGGCAAAACAAAAAACAAATCCACTCCTCCCGGATTGATTCCTTCTCATTAGACATTTAACAATTTTAAAACTATGAAATCCAGCATCCTTTACCACGCTAAGCATGTCCTGATTGCTGCCCTGTTATTGATTGGGGCAACAACTACGAAAGCACAAATCGATTTCCGGATTGGTTTGGGTACCGATGGTCAGACGTACACCGTCTATGCCAAGCCAAAAGCAACCATAAGTCCTTCAACAAATACCTTGACAGGTACTGGACAGGTTACGCTGATTGTACCACATGGGTTTGTTTATACAGCACTTACAAGTTTGAAAGGAACTTGGAGTGCTTCGACTGTTATGGCCCCTGTTGAGAATCCCAATTTTGATTACATATCAGTTGGTTTGCTCAGCGATGGCGCTTTCCCTAATAATATTCAATATATTACAGGGCAAGAAACAGCATTATTCAAACTCAAAAGGACTTCCGCATGCACAGGTGGTGTTACCTTGATTGAAAACGATGACCCATTTTATGCTCCAAACTCAGTTGGGTCCAATCCGGGTAATGATATTGGCGTGATAGATATTGGGAAGCCAGGGTTTCCTTTCTATATATGGGTGGCCAACTATGGCTCAGCTCCCGGCTGCACGGATTCTGATGCAGACGGCCTTTACAATTTTATCGAAGATAAAAATGGTAATGGAGTAGTGGACCCAGGTGAAACCAATCCCAACAATCCAGATACTGATGGCGACGGGTTGTCGGATGGCACTGAAGATGCTAACCATAATGGTGTAATTGATGCTGGTGAATCAGATCCAACCAATAAATGTAGTCCTAATGCTACTTTCCCTATTTGTGATTTTGATGGTGACGGCATCATCAACTCAGAAGATACGGATGATGACAACGATGGCGTTGCCGATGCACAAGACGTGCAAGATTACAATCCTGATAGCGATAGTGATGGGGATGGAATCAGTGATGATGATGAAACTGGGAATGATGGCCATTACGACCCTGGCACTGATACAGATCCATTAAACCCTTGCGATCCAAACCAGAATGCGACGGCTTGTACTAGCACGGATGCTGATGGTGACGGTTATTTTGCGGATGTAAATCCGAATGACCCAACCTATGACCCAGACGACAACTTACCATGCGTACCTGACCAAACGGTAAGTACCTGTGACTTTGATAGTGACAGCTTCATCAATGGTGATGATTTGGATGATGACAATGATGGTGTGCCTGACGTTTCAGACGTGGATCCTTGGAACCCAAACAGTGACAGTGACAGTGATGGTCTTTCGGACATTATTGAAACCGGTGGTGATGGTGTTTACAACGAATTAGTAGATACCAATCCATTGGATCCTGACACTGACAACGATGGGATCAGCGACGGAACTGAGGACACTGATAAAGATGGCACCACTGATGTTGGTGTGGAAACAGATCCACTGGTGGCTGATACGGATGGTGATGGCTTGGAAGATGGTGAAGAAGATACCAACTTCAATGGACATCTTGACTTGAACGAGAGCGATCCACTAGACGATTGTGACCCAGTTGCGGTGGGCCCTTCCTGTGATTATGACATGGATGGCACCATCAATGAATTGGATCCAGACGACGATAACGATGGTGTAATGGATGGTCCGGACGTCAATGATTTTGACCCAGATAGCGATAGCGACGGTGATGGAATAGTAGATAAAACGGAGACTGCAAATGGCACCAACCCTTTGAATGCTTGCGATCCAAACCCAAGTGTTTCAGCTTGTATTCCAGATGATACAGATGGTGACCTTTTCTTTGAGAACTATCCAACTGGCCATCCAAAATTTGACCCAGATGATACGAATCCATGCGTGCCTAGCAATGCAGCATTGAAATGCGATTTTGATGGTGACGGATTGACAAACAATGTTGACCCTGATGATGACAATGATGGCGTATCGGATCTGTACGACAGCGATGATTACAATCCGAATAACGATAGTGATGGTGATGGATTGCCAAATATTGTAGAGGTGGGGGCAAATGGAGTGTACAATCAAGGTATTGACACTAATCCATTGAACGACGATACCGACAATGATGGCCTTAAGGATGGCTGCGAGGATAAAAACCACAACGGCCAGAAAGATCCAGGTGAAACCAGTCCATTGCTTGCTGACACTGACGGAGACGGTATTAAGGATGGCGTTGAAGATGCTAACCATAACTGTGTGTTGAACACGGGTGAAAGCGATCCACTTGACAAATGCAGTCCAAACAATACGCTGCCTGAGTGTGACTTTGATGGCGATGGATTGACCAATGCCGTTGACCTAGACGACGATGCAGATGGTGTTGATGATGTCAGCGATGTTAATCCATTCGATCCTAATAGTGATAGCGATGATGATGGACTTTCTGATAACCTTGAAACTGGCGAAGACGGCGTTTACGATGTAGATGTTGATACGAATCCATTGGATGATGATACTGATGATGATGGTATCAAAGATGGGGTTGAGGATGCCAACCATAATGGCAACCGTGAGCTTACAGAAACGGATCCACTTAATCCAAATACGGACGGCGATAGCCTTTCGGATGGTGATGAAGATATCAACCACAACGGAAGTATTGATCCGGGCGAGTCTGACCCACTTGATCCATGTTCGCCATTTTCCACAGGGGGCACTTGTGCCTTCCAGGACTTGGATAATGATGGCTATTTCTCTGAGGTGCCACAAGGGGATCCAAATTATGACCCTAATGATAATGATGCCTGCGTGCCTTCAAACCAATCGCCTACCTGCGATTTTGATGGCGATGGATTCCCGAATCAGAATGACCTTGACGATGACAACGACGGTGTATCTGACGCTCAGGATTCTGATGATTATAATGCATACAATGACAGTGACAATGATGGTTTGCCTAATATCATTGAAACTGGTGGTGACGGTGTCTACAATAATGGAATAGATACCCATCCACTAAACCCTGACACAGACGGTGACGGAATAAAAGACGGGATAGAGGACAAAAACAAAGACGGACACTATGATCCTCTGACAGAAACGAATCCACTCGTTAAAGATTCTGACGGGGATGGTATTGATGATGGCATTGAAGACAGCAATCAGAATGGTGTGGTTAACCAAGGCGAATCTGACCCTAAGGACAAATGCAGTCCTTATACCAATCTTTCACCTTGTGTAGCTGCAGATAATGATGGCGATGGTTATTTTGGTGATTACCCACCTAACCACCCAGATAGAGACCCTGACGACTTCAATGCATGTATTCCAGATCATACCAGCAATCTCTGTGATTTTGACAATGATGGTGTTGTAAATGGTCAGGATTTCGACGACGACAATGATGGTGTTGCTGACGCAGATGACGTAAATGCCTACGATCCTAATTCGGATTCTGATGGGGATGGACTCTCCGATAATACAGAGACTGGTGGAAATGGTGTATTTGATTTAAGTGAAGGCGATAGCGATCCACTGGATCCATGTAGCCCGAACTTGAACAACGTTGCTTGTAGCGGTACCGATGATGACCACGACGGTTACTATGCTAACTTTACTTCCGATGACCCACAGTATGACCCGGATGACGCTGACCCTTGTGTGCCTAATTGCTCACTTGGTTTGTGCGACTTCGATGGCGACGGTAGCATCAATAGCATCGACAATGACGATGACAACGATGGTGTGAAGGATATTAACGAAGGACCTGACCCTGGTGTTAATTGCGATCCCAACAATGATACTGATGGTGATGGAATTCCGAACAATGTCGAGACACATGGCGATGGTCAATACAATGCTGGTGTGGATACAAACCCACTTAGCAAGGACTCTGACAATGATGGTGTCGAAGATGGCAAGGAGGATTTGAACCACAACGGAATTCAAGATCCAGGTGAAACCAACCCTCTAAGTGCCGATTCTGATGGCGATGGCCTGACAGATGGTGCAGAGGATCTGAACAAAAACGGCATTCTCGATCCGGGTGAAAGTGATCCATTGGATAAATGCGACCCAATCGCTACTGGAGGTGACTGTGATTTTGACGGAGATGGTCTGGCAAACAATGTTGACCCTGACGATGACAACGATGGTGTGCTTGATCCAGCGGATGAGGATGACTTTAATGTCAACAGTGATTCAGACCATGATGGGTTGGCGGATGGAGCAGAGACTACACTTGGCTCTGACCCATTGAATCCTTGTAGCCCAAGCCCAACTGCGCCAAACTGCCATCCAATTGACAATGATGGTGATGGTTTTGCAGCAAATTATCCGTCAACAGCGCCGAATTATGACCCAGATGATACAAAGCCTTGTATCCCAAGTCCTGCGGCAAACTCTTGTGACTTCGATCAGGATGGTAGCATAAATGGTATCGATAACGATGACGACAACGATGGTGTCTCTGATTTAGACGATATTGACCCGTACGATCCGAACAGCGATACCGACTCCGATGGAATTGCTGACAACGTGGAAACTCAGGGTGACCATCAATACAATGTTGGTACCGACAGTAACCCATTGAATGCTGATACCGATGGTGACGGACTGCCAGATGGTACGGAAGATGCCAACCACAATGGTAAAAAGGATGCCACTGAAACCAGTGCTGTACTTGCGGATACTGACTCAGATGGCTTAAGTGATTTCACAGAGGTGAATGATGGAACCGATCCTCTTGACCAATGTGACCCGAATGCCACACTTGCAAGTTGTGATTTCGACGGCGACAACCTTGCAAATGATGTTGACCAGGACGATGACAATGATGGCGTTGCTGACAATGATGATGTCGATCCTTTTGACCCACAAAGCGACAGCGACAACGATGGAATCGTTGATATTGACGAAACCACAGCTGGAAGCGATCCACTTAATGCTTGCGATCCAAGCACAACAGCTTCGGCTTGTCAACCAACTGATGAGGATGGGGACGGATTTTTCAAAAACTACCCAGCGAACGACCCATTATTCGATCCGAACGACACCAACCCATGTGTTCCTAGCGTGGCAGCTGGTACCTGTGATTTTGACAATGACGGCCTGATTAACTCTGTCGATTTGGATGACGATAAAGATGGTGTAGCGGATGTTGATGATATTGATGATTATAATCCAAACAGTGACTCCGATGGTGATGGTATCTCAGATACCAAAGAAACCAAAGGTGACGGCGCTTATAATGCTGGTATCGACTCAAATCCATTGGATAAAGATACCGATGATGACGGCATTGAAGATGGTGTCGAAGATAAGAACCATGATGGTTATGTCAATGCTGGTGAGACCAGCCCTATAGATGACGATTCTGATAACGACGACTTTAAGGACGGCGTGGAGGATGCTAATCACAATGGTATCTTAGATCCAGGCGAAAGTGATCCGCTTGACGCTTGTGACCCTAATAATACTTTGGCTTTCTGCGATTTCGATGGGGATGGCCAATTGAATAACCTTGACTCTGATGACGATAATGATTGCTTGGATGATACAGTGGATGCTGACCCATTCGATCCAAACAGTGATACAGACCAAGATGGCATTTCTGACGCAGATGAGTGCCTAGCTGGTTCGGATGCGCTCAATCCTTGTGACCCAGCTCCAGTTGGTCCACTTTGCCAAGGCCAAGTTGACGTGGATGGTGACGGTTACTATGCTGATGTGACTTCTGATAATCCAGCATATGACCCAGATGACGCAAACCCTTGTGTGCCAAAAGTTTCGGTCGGTGTCTGCGACTTTGACAACGATGGTCTGATAAACAGCGTTGACCCGGATGACGATAACGATTGTGTGAACGACGCTCAAGATGTTGACGACTACAACACACAAAGCGATAGTGACAACGATGGTTACGCTGATGCTGAAGAATGCCAAAATGGAACAGATCCACTCGACCATTGCGACCCTACACCTTCTGCCCCAGATTGTATCGTTTCGGGTGATACGGATGGAGATGGTTACGATGGTACACTAAGCTCTACCGATCCGCTTTACGACCCAGACGAAACAAATCCTTGTGTGCCAAGCAATATGTCAGGTGCTTGCGATTTCGACCAGGATGGTGAAGTAAACAGCGTGGATGCTGACGACGATGGTGACTGTGTCGATGACATATCAGACGTAGACCCATACAATGCGCAAAGCGATTCAGATGGTGATGGCGATTCAGATGCTACAGAGTGCCAAAACGGTACTGATCCTCTCAACGCCTGCGACCCACATAACGGAACAGTTGACTGTGATTGTGACAATGATGGCATCGCCAACGGGGATGACCCTGACGATGATAACGATGGGGTACTTGATGCAGATGATGCAGAAGATTGCAATCCAAACAACGATACTGACCATGATGGCATCTCAAATATTGATGAGACTACAGCTGGTACAGATCCAATGGATGCCTGTGACCCAGACCCGAACTCAGTTGCCTGTCAGAATCCTGACAATGATGGTGATGGCTTCGATCCAAATTTGAGTGTAAATGATCCACTGTACGATCCAGACGACGACAATCCTTGTGTTCCTAATCCAGCTTTTGGAGGTTGTGATTTCGATGGTGACGGAATGGTTAACAGTGAAGACCCAGACGACGACAACGATTGCGTCAACGATGCTGATGATGTTGATGACTACAACACAGCAAGTGATAGTGACTTTGATGGAATCGCTGATGGCGATGAGTGCCTGAATGGTACCAACCCGCTAGACAAATGTGACCCTAACAGCACTTTCGGTAGTTGCGACTTCGACGGAGATGGTTTGGCAAACAACCAAGACCCAGACGACGACAACGACTGCGTGAACGACGCTGATGATGTGGACGATTTCAACCCACAAAGTGATTCTGATTTGGATGGAATTAGTGATGCTGATGAATGTCAAGCTGGCACTGACCCAACAAGTCCATGTGACCCAGATCCGAACAGCTTAGCATGTACTGGCGAGGATGTAGACGGTGATGGCTACATCGCTAATGCACCAACGGACAGTCCACTTTTCGACCCCGATGATAATGACCCTTGTGTTCCTGACCATGAAGTTGGCGTGTGTGATTTCGATGGTGACGGTATCGTGAATATGGATGATGCTGATGATGATAACGACGGCGTAAATGACAACGATGACGTTGATGCATTCAATCCTGATAGCGATAGTGACGGTGATGGAATCACCGACAATGTGGAAACAGGTGGTGACGGAATTTATGATGTTGACATCGACTCAAATCCACTTGACACTGACACTGATGATGATGGGTTGCTGGACGGTACTGAAGATGCTAACCACAATGGAGTCGTTGACTTACATGAAACTGACCCAGTCAGTGCCGATACGGATGGTGATAGTCTAGCGGACGGTGTAGAGGATGCAAACCATAACGGTCATCTAGATGCAGGTGAGTCAGACCCAACTAATCCAGACGATGATAACGATGGAATCCTGACAATTGATGAAGACACCAACGGCAATGGTGACCTGTACGATGACGATAACGATTTCGATGGAACACCAGATTTCCTTGACCCAGATCCATTTGCTTTTGTCAAAATGAAAGCGTTCTTGCAAGGTTCTTTGGTTACAGCGACAGGTCTGATGAAGGATGAATTACGCACAACCTTAGATGCTGATGGCAAGCCACTGTTGCCACTAACAGAGCCATATACTGATTTGGCTATGCCGAACGGAACCAAACCATTCGTTCACCTTGGCAGTGGCGGTGAGACAATTCAGCCAAGCATATTGGCGGTCACAGGTCCTGATGCGATTGTGGACTGGGTATTCCTTGAGCTACGTAGCAAATTGAACCCAGCCAGTAGGGTGTTGACTCGTGCAGCGCTGATTCAAAGGGATGGAGATGTTGTGGACCTTGACGGGGTAAGTCCGGTACTGTTCAAAGCTAAAACGGAAGACTACTACGTTGTAATTCGCCATCGAAATCACTTGGGTGCAATGACGTTGAACCCAATACCAGTGACACGGAACAAAGCTGAAGCACAATTAATTGACTTCACTAGTCCTAATACCCAAACATATGGCACGAATGCCCAGAAAATAATGGGCAGCTACCGGGCACTTTGGGCTGGTAACGCCAATATGGACGGCAGGGTAGTTTACCAAGGAAGTGGTTCTGACAGAGACCACATCTTCTTCGATGTGTTCCTTGACCCAGATAATACGAACAGTAGCTTCAACTTTATTGGTCACGGCTACAAGACAAGCGATACGGATATGAACGGCAAGTATATCTTCCAAGGTTCTGGCAATGACGTTGATAATATGATATTCTTCAACGTGCTTCAACACCCAGGAAATACTTCCTTCGCTATCAACTTCATTATTTACCAGCAGCTTCCTTAAGCTAATGGTATGCGAACCATAAGTTCCTATTAAGTGCAAGGGAATTCAATATCATATAAAATTGAAATTGATTCCCTTGCATTTAACGGTGAAAAATGGTTTAAGACAAAGTGGACGGTTTGTATTTATTGATATTGAATCAATTCATGATAAATTATGTGGTAAGGGCCTTTGATTATTAGGGTTTTTGCAACAGCAAATCGTCTGCTTTTTTTTTGAAGTTGTTTCTAATTTTTTTAGCCAATAAGCGTTTATTTAAGCTATTGTATGTCTGTTTTTTATTGATTGCAATAATTAAATATTAGCAATAAAAAATTAAGATTTACACTTGAATAACCTTAAAAAACGGCATGGTTTTCGACTGATATAAAACGTTCAAATTAAGTTTGCTTGATTCAGAAATATGACTTAACTTTGGGCACTTATTTCAGAAGATTCCCTCCTTTACTAAAATTAAGATTCCCCTTCAAATTGGCTTTTATTCCCCCCACAAGCATAAACTAGGTTGTCAAACCATTTCTTAAAAAGACATAAAAACTGTAACAATGAACAAAGTAAACACTCTGTGTGCAGCAGCCCTGCTGTTCCTTTCTTCAGCTTCCATCGCACAAGTAAAGTTTAAGCTTTCATTCAGCCAAGAAACTGAGCGCTATACCGTTTCAGTTGTACCAATGGAGAATTATGTAAATCCACAAAACATCACTGGTACTGGTCAAGTGACGATCAAAGTTCCGACCAACAACTTCGACCCAGTTGACATCGAAAGCAGCCTCACTGGCATGGTTTGGGAGGCAAATGCCCGTAACAACTCGCCAGCAGAGTCACCAGATTACGACTACATTTCTTTTGGCCTCAATATCCAGGGTATCGCTTATCCTGACTATGTACAAGGTCAAGAACTTCCACTTTTCAGCTTCCAAAATGCTTATGGTTGCAATGGCGCCATCACTTTGGTTGATAACTTTTCTGATGAATTTATGCCACCAAACAGTCAAAATGCCAATATCGGCAACGCACTCACAATCTTGGGTGCAGGTGGTGAGGCATACGGAGGCATAGAAGGTAGCGCAGTTGTGAATTGTGACCCAAATGCTGTCCTTTCAGCCAAGGAAGAAATTGGCCTCGGTGGTTACAGCATCTTCCCTAACCCAGCTAGTGACTATGTCAATGTGAAAATTGACTGGAAAGGTGATGCAAGCGATGCCAGCATCCTCATCGTAGATGCAACCGGCAAGCAAGTAATGACTTCACAAACAAACTTAGCTGCAGGCAAAAACATTCAGAAAATTAAAGTTTCTGAGCTTGTTCCGGGCAGCTACTGGGTTTACCTCGCCGGCAACGACTGGAAAATTGGCCTCGACCGTTTCTCCAAGCAATAAGAAGAAAAAAGTTTGCCTAAGTACTATATCGCTAAAATGTTGGATGGGGTGGTTTCTCCGGCTTCAAATGGGTCTTAGTGCTTGGCTTTCTGATAAGATATTTACCCATTCAACTCAAGATAATGAGAGGGAGAACAGAGAAGACTTTTGGTTTCGACTAAGATAATCTCTGTCATTGAGCGGCAACTATGAGGGTTGCCGCTTTTTTGCATTTTAGGTAAGTTCCTAAAAAAATTGAAATCAAAGTCACGTAAACTATTTACTTTCAGGGATATTCGATTTACCTTTGCACGGCTATTCACAGAAAAGGCTATAAACGAATAGACCAACCGACTAACTTCCATACTTTTTCCCTTAGGCTTGTTCAAAAGATTTGTATTTTAGCTTTAATTGAACAACCAGTATTCTAAGCTACACATCCCCCTGGTTATTTTTTTTTGAGAAAACTTACACAACAACCACTATGGACTTAGGGTATCTCATTAATATTTTGTTGAAGCGGAAATGGCTCCTGCTTTCCGTCATTTTAATTTCATCTATTTCTACTTTCATCCTCATTGGGAGATTGCCTTACGCCTACAAATCGAAGGCAGTGATTTCAACTGGAATCATTGATTACAAAGGTGTAAGTCTGCAACTGGACAATCCTTTCATTCAGCAGTTCCAAATTGAGAGCAGTTTCAACAGCCTCATCGAAAAGATGAAGAGCCGGACCAGCATCAAGCTGCTGACCGATACATTGCTCATCCATGATTTGGAGGCAGAAAAATCGGGCGGTAAGCCATTTCGACCTGCCGATTTTGCTAAAGTGGAAATGACAGAGGCAGAGAGGAATAACGCTGTGATGAAACTCAAAGCCAGTTTCACAGATTCCCTGCTGAATACTAAGCCCAGCCCGGAGCATTTCAACAACTTACTCGCAAAAAGTTATGGCTACGATTTTGAGTCAATTTGGAAAAAACTCGATATCAAGCGTATTGGTGAGACTGACTACATGAGCGTGGAGTTTGAATCGGAAAATCCTGAGCTTTCCTTCTTCGTAGTGGATGTTTACCTAAAGAAGTTTTTCAAATCACATGAGAAGGATCTTTCAGCCAAGGAGAACAAGCAGTTGGAATTTGCTACTAAACAGTTTAACGACCGACAGGCTGAATTAGATTCTATTACAACGCTAATTGATGATTACAAGAAGGCCAACAATCTTGTAGATGCTAACAGTCAAAGAGAGGGGGTAGTTTCCCATATCAAGGATTTGGAATTGAAACTTGAGGAAAGCAGGCTTCAGATACCAGCGTTGCAAGCAAATATCTCATCATTGGAAAAACAGATTATGAGGCTTGGTAAGGGAATTGGGGATGAGTTCTCAAATTCCATTCTATACAATGGCAATGTCAACGAACTAGATGCTAGGATTAAGAATCTGCAGGAAAAAAAAGTGGAGGAATTTGCCAATGGCCGCAATACAGATGCCATCGATAAAAAGATAGAGGCGCTAAGGGCTGAACAAGCTGATAATATCCAAAGAACTGTGCCCGTTAGTAAAAACCATAAGGAGAAATTGGATGACCAGAATATCCAGATGATTCAGGACAAGGTCAAAAAACAACTTGAACTTGAATTGGCACAAGCATCTTATGCCTCCTATCAAAGAGAAATTTCTAGGCTTCAAGCCAAAGCTAATACGCTGACTATCAACGACAACGAACTAGCCTCATTAATCGAAAGTAAAGACCGGATAGACAAAGAGTACAGTGCAGCCAGAGATAAATATGAACTGGCAAAAAGCTTTACCGAAGGCTCAGAAAGTCCTTTAGAAATCATTGAAGCTGCCGAATTTCCTTTCCAAGCTGAATCAAAACACCGAGCTGTTTTTGCGGGCTTTGCAGGTATAGCAGGTGGATCCATAGCTAGCATCATTTTATTTTTATTGGCATTTGTTGACTCCAGCTTGCAATCTCCGTCCCAGTTTCAACGAATCACTAAACTACCTTTAGTTGGCTATGTAAATAAGGTGAAAGTAAGGGACATGAATTTGAACAACTTGTTCTTGTCCTTTCAAGCTAGACCTGAACTGGAGGTTTTCAAAGAGAATATTCGGAAAATCCGAACGGCCATTGAAGGTTCAGGTGCAAAAGTTATACTTTTTGCCAGCCCGAAACCGCAGGAAGGCAAATCGTTCTTGGTTGTCATGTTGGCTTATGCGCTAAGTTTGAATGATAAGCGGATTTTAATAATTGACACCAATTTCAAGAACAACACCCTGTCGAGCTACAAGACTAAGTCATTTATCGAAATCACTACTGATGGTCCTAAAAGCAGAACTGGCCAACAAATGGAAAATGGCTATGGCCAACTCTCCAGCCCTGAAACTGCGGCAGCCAACGATGCTAATTTGCAAAGCATTGACATCGTGGCCAACAAAGGTGGCAGCCAAAGTCCGGCAGAAGTATTGGCTGGCAAGAACTTCAAAAAAGTGATTGAGCAGTACAGTAAAAAATACGATTTCATTTTCATGGAAGCTGCTGCAATGAACAAGTTTTCAGATGCAAGGGAACTACTTCCATTTGCTGACAAGGCCATCGTGGTAATGTCCGCAGAATCGCCGATTGGAAATGAAGACAAAGACACGCTTGAATTCTTACGTGGTATGAACGGCAAAATGCTGGGTGGAATACTGAACATGGTTGACTTGAAAAGCATTTAATAGTCATTTTGGCTGTTGAAATTTTATAGTTTTGAAATGACATAAATGACAAATTAGACTCCCATTCATAATTGATGAACAACTCATATTGGTTTAAATCGGGTTTTTACACCTTGTCAGAAAAAGGAGCCTCCATGCTCTTCGGCTTCGGCGGAGCAGTGCTGCTTTACAGGGCAATTCCCAACCAAGCCGATTTTGGAGTTTGGGTGCTATTCCTAGGTATCGTTTCCATTATTGAGGTTGGGCGTATTGGACTGTTGCAAAACGCCTTGGTGAAGTACCTGTCTGTTGATACTAAAGGGGAAGAAGCGGGCAAAATCACGACTGCCTCAATCGTGTTGAATGGGCTGTTGACTTTGCTGATAGTACTGATTTGCCTGATTCTGTCACCGGTTGCTGCCCGAGTTTTTGACGCACCGATTTTAGCTAAATTGTTTAGCATTTACTGCCTAACTACGATTGCACTTATTCCTTTCTATCAGTGTAATTACATCCAACAAGCCAATTTGGATTTCAGAGGGATTTTCTGGGGGAACGTTGTAAAAGGCGGTGTGCTTTTTGGCTTTATCCTGTACCAGTTTATCGAAAAAACACCAATCAAATTGGAAAGTCTAGCCTCCACACAAGTGGTGGCAGCTGTTTTAGCCTCTATCGTTTCTTGGATTTTCGCAAGGAATTATGCCATTTTTAGTCGCAAGATTGACTGGAATTGGGTATCGAAACTGTTTTCTTATGGCATTTTCGTGTTTGGTACAAATATCAGCACCCAGCTTTACAAAACTGTTGACAAACTGCTGCTTGGCTCACTGGGCGGCACAGCCGTAGTAGCCATATACGATGCAGCCATTCGCATTACTAACTTAACGGATGTGCCTACTGCTAGCATGGCTTCCATGCTCTTCCCGCAAAGTTCACGAAGGGTAAATGAAGGAAACACTGCAATAAAGCAGCTTTACGAAAAAGCGGTAGGTGCTATCTTGGCATTTATGGTGCCTTGTATTTTAGGGGTAATGCTATTGGCTAATTGGTTAATATACTTAACAGCAGGAAGTGCCTATTCTGAGGCAGCAAATTTGCTGCGAGTTACCATCTTGTTTGGGCTATTTTTACCATACGCCGTTCAGTTTGGTACGGTACTGGATTCGATTGGCAAGCCTATTGTAAATTTTTTTTACACCCTTTTCAGCCTGCTTTTAACAGCGTTGCTGAATTGGTTGCTGATACCGAAAATGGGTGCAATGGGTGCAGCTGTCGGAACCTTGACAGCTTATGCCATTACTTTTGTATTCATGCAGGTTTATTTGCATAAAATATTGAATACCAATCCTTTGAATCCATTTGTTCACATGGTTGAATTTTATGGCAGGTGTTGGAATTATGCGAAGCAAAAGCTCCGCAATGTTGAACCCAACAATGCCACCAAGGAAATCTTGGAACACGAAATGGAAAAAATTGGGCAAAATTAGATGCTATCATAAAATCAAGGTGGAAGCAAAATTTGCCACCAAAAAATAAGAAAGCTACTGACAAATTATGATGACTCAAGCAATGTACGAAGAAGGTTTGGCCTATGCTGAATCGAATTTTTTGGACGAAAATGCACCGCATTTGCACGTTGATAAACGGCTAATTCGGGAGAAATTCAACATGGACGGAAAAAAAGTGCTTGACTTCGGTTGTGGCATGGGAGGCATGAGTTTGTGGTATGCCACTAACTTCAAATGTGAAGTGCACGGTATTGACATTGACCGCCACCACATCAAAATAGCAAATGACCTGAAGGCGAAGCACGACACGAAAAATGTGACTTTCGAGGTGCGAAATGTGCTTGACCAGCCATTGGAAGGTAAATACGACTTCATTGTTTTGAACGATGTTGCTGAACATATCCAGTTGCCCATTTTGAAAGCCATCTTTTCGGCTTTGAGCAAAAACTTGGCACCTGGTGGTGGCATTTATGTTTCCTATCCCCCTTGGCGCAGTCCTTATGCGTCGCATGTGCAGCATGTGGTGGGAATTCCTTGGTGCCAATTCATGCCAGAGGGGGTATTGTTGAATAGAATCGAAAAAAATAACCGACCTATCGTTGGTGAGGAAGAAAGCGATTTGTTGCAAGCATACAAAGGGCTCAACCACCTCACGCATGACAAATTGATTGGTACTTTGAATGGATCTGGACTGCGTCCTGTTTATCGGAAAAGCCACAGCTTTTTCAACAAATTTGGGCCGTTGAAGAATACTAGCTTGCGCATTTTCCCTTTTGACTTCTTAATTACCAAGGAATTTTTGCTGTTGAAAAAAACAGAATAGGAGATAGCTGTTTACTTAAATTGCATTCATCCCACCTCCCGAAAAAACAAAAAACTATGCACTCAGACCTTGATATCATCTATTTTACCCTATTCCCTTGGGATAATGCCTACTCGTCGGTATCGCTGTCGTTTACACGAGAATTTGCGAAGCACAATCGGGTCTTTTATATCAACCATCCTTACAGTTTAAAGGATTTTGTCAAAGGTTGGAAACAGCCAATGGTGCAGGCCCGCAAAAAGGACATGCTGCTGAACCGGATGCGGTATGAAACCATTCCTGACTTGCCACAGGTAATAGCTGTGCAGCCACCGCTCACCATGCCGATTAACTGGATGAGTCCTGGAAAGAACTATGACCGCTGTGCAGAATACAATAACCGCATTATCGTCAATACAATCAAGCAAGTAATTGAGGATTACGACATCAAAAACTTTGTTTACCTCAATTGTTTTAACCCTTATTACGCAGGGGCACTGCCCAAAGAACTTGGAGCTAAACTGAGCATGTACCAGTGTATTGATGACATGACGGAAGAAGCCTACACTGCCAAACATGGCGCTAGGGTAGAGGAAGAAGCACTTCGTGATTCAGATATTGCCTTCGTGACCTCTAGGAATCTGCATCGCCTGAAAAAACACCTCAACCCTAACACCTATGTGCTACACAATGCAGTGGATATTTCAATATTTGAAACAGTACACCAAGGGCCATTGCCTAGGCCAAAAGAACTGGAGGGAGTTAAAGGTAAAATAATTGGATTTACCGGTAACATCAACGAATACAGACTTGACTACCCGCTTTTCAAACAAATTGCGGAGCAGAACTCTGATAAAACACTTGTGCTGGTGGGGCCTTTAAATTCTGATTGTTACAAGGATTATGGATTAGACACCATGCCCAATGTCATCTTGACAGGTGGTAAAAATATCCGGGAGTTGCCAGCCTTCCTGCAGCATTTTGATGTGACAATCATTCCGTTCCTAAAAAACAAGCTAACGGCTAGTATTTATCCATTGAAAATCAATGAGTATCTTGCAGCTGGAAAGCCAGTCGTTGCTACTAATTTTTCAGAAGATATTCGTAGTTTTGCAGACGTTGTTTACATAGCGGACAATGAGGAAACTTTCTTGCAAGCCATCAATCAAGCACTTGTTGAAGATTCCGCCGAATTGGTTGAACAGCGAGTATTGACTGCTAAGCAAAACACCTGGACAGAAAGGGTGAAGCAATTTTGGGAAATCGTGGACAAACATCTTGTTGGTAATGAAAAAGTTTATTGAATATAGATTAAAGAGTTTAAAAAGATGTTTGCAATAGTCTGATTTTCAATTATTTAAAAAATAATTGTGCTTTACTAATTTAGACAAGTATTGATTCCATAGCATTAAAACAACATTATGACCCAGACACTCAATTCATTCACTGAAAATTTTTTGGTGCCAGATACCAAAGACTTTTTGAATGAAAAATTCCAAGACCTGCAAGCCGTTGCTGCTGAGTATAAGGCTCAATATGCCAACGGGGACCCATTTCCGAATATACATTTTGAGGAGTTTTTTAATCCGGAAATGTTAGACGCATTACTTGAAGAATTTCCGAACCTCGAAAGCAAAGACGATATCAAGTTTCAGACACCGAACGAAATTAAACTTGCCTCACGCGGCGAGCGTCGATTCGGGCCAGTGGCAAAGGCTTTTACGCATTTCCTTAATTCTGAGCCATTCTTGATGTTCTTGCAGGAGTTGACAAGCATTCAGGAAACTTTGACACCAGACCCATACTTTGAAGGAGGTGGCTTCCACCAAACAAAGCCGGGTGGTTTTTTGAAGATACATGCCGATTTCAACAAACACCGCCAAACAGGCCTTGACCGCCGTTTGAACGTGCTTGTTTATCTGAACAAAGATTGGAAAGACGAATATGGTGGCCATTTTGAACTCTGGAACCGGGACATGACCCGTTGCGTGAACAAGATTCCACCTAGGTTCAATACCATGGCCATGTTTACCACCACCGACTTTTCATACCACGGCTTGCCTAACCCCTTGACTTGTCCGCCTGACCGCAGCCGTAAGTCCTTGGCACTGTATTACTACACCAACGGGCGCCCAGCAAGTGAGGTGAATGAGGGCTTGGAAGACCATACAACCTTGTTTCGGGAACGGAAAGGAATCACGGTTGATTCAGAGATGCGTAAATTCAATGCACTTCAATCTACCAAAGAATTTGCAAAAGATCTGATTCCTCCTATCTTTGTGAAGCTCGGCAAAAAAATCGTGAAGTAAGTAATCGATAATTCATGGAAAACAACTCAAAACCAGCGAATCAGGAACATGAAATCATCCTCTCCAAAAAGGAGAAAATGATGGAAATTGCTGCTACAGCAATGTGTGCAATCCTGCTGATTGCCAGTTTTATGAAAGTTATTTTCTTTTGAATTCAAAAAATATTTGAATGGGTTAGGAATCGGGAGCTTGGCAAAGCCTGTAAGGGTGGAACCAGTTCCCATTCTTTTTTCCCATTTTCCCGCAGTTCCGCTTGGCATATTCCCAACACATCGGCTATAGAACGACCCCCATTTTGTCTCAAAACGCTCACTTTCAGCGTTTTTATACTTTTTTGAACTCCCCCTTTGTACTATGAGAAAATGAATTACGCCATTTCGATATTTTCAGATATCAAAGGTTGGCTGGTACGTCAGGTGATGTATCAAAAGCTGAACAACCCGCTTGGGTATGTTCTTTTATTGCTTTTTGCGGTAGGACTATCTTTTGTGTTATCCTTGTTGCCTTTGAAATTTGCTGTTTTGTTTGTGGTAGGAATTTTAGCGATACCAGTTGTGGTCGGTGTATTTCTGGATTTGAACTTTGGCATTATTGTCATGCTATTCGCTGGATTTCTACTTGGGTTAGTATCAAAATATACTGATGCTCCAATTGGTACTGCCCTTGATGGAATGCTAGTTCTTATGCTAGTTGGGATGCTGGCTCGGCTTATCAAGGAACGTAATTTCAGCTTCGCAAAAAATCCAATTAGCATATTCATTTTTGCTTGGATTTACTATAATCTCCTCGAAGTTTTAAACCCTTGGGCGGAGTCCAGATTAGCCTGGGTTTACACGGTGCGTACCGTTGCATTGTTACTCGCCTTGTTTTTCATAGCCTGCTATGCTTTTAACTCCTACCGCCGCATCGTCAACACTTTGAAGGTCATTCTTTTTTTGGGTTTCATTTCCGCTTTGTATTCCTTGAAACAAGAATGGATAGGCTTTAGCCAAGCAGAAATTACCTGGCTGAACGCCGATGAAGAGCGCTTCATGCTCATTTTCCAATGGGACAGGATGCGGGTGTTTTCATTTTTTTCTGACCCAACCACTTTTGGTATTTTGATGGGTTACATGAGTTTTCTTTGCCTGATTTTGGCCACAGGCACTTTTAAGATTTGGCGTAAAATCATCTTGTTAGTGGCAGCAGTTTGCATGCTGCTAGGAATGGCCTATGCAGGTTCTCGCACGCCATTTGTGATGTTGCCAGCTGGTGTGCTGATGTACTTGGTACTTACCATGAAAAAACAGACCATTATTGCCACGGTACTGTTTTTCATTTTGGGTGCTGGTTTTGTCATGAAATCCACCAGCAATGCAGTTGTCTGGCGCATCCAATCTGCCTTCAAAGGGAAAAGCAGCGACACTATTGATGTTCGTATGAAAAACCAGGCAAGGGTTCAACCCTACATTCATTCTCACCCGGTGGGTGCTGGCCTAGGTAGTACGGGGTATTGGGGCAAACGCTTCACGCCAGACAGCTGGCTCGCCAGTTTTGCACATGACAGTCTGTATGTGCGCTTAGCTGTGGAGACGGGCTGGGTTGGCCTTATCATATACATGGGGCTGTTGTTTACCGCCATGCGGACCAGCATTCGTTATTATTTTAGGGTGAAGGACCCGACCATCAAAACACTTTATCTCGGTCTTACCGTCACCGTTTTTTTGTTGGCATTGGCTAGTTACCCGCAAGAGGCCATTACATTGCTGCCTACCTCCGTGGTGTTTTATCTGATGCTGGCCATGATTGCCAGGTTAAAGGACTTTGACCCAAATTTTGCGAAAGACAAGAAGCTTGAAAAATAAGGTATTTGCTTACAAATCAAATACCTACCACTTCATCCCGTCATACAACCAATCCGCAATAAGCTGCCTGTTGGCTGCGATGAAAAGCCTTTTTTGATCGGTAGGGTGTTTGATATTGCCCAATTCAATGTAAGCGGCAGGCACCTTGGTCTCTCTCAGCATATGAAGGTCACGGGCAGTGACGGTTCCCTTATATCCTCTTTTCTTATTCACTTTTTTGTAGTTTTCCTCCATGCTCTTGTGCATTTGCGTAGCCAAAGCCTTGCCTTCTTTATCATCAGGATGGTAGTAAAAAAATAGGTCAGTTTGTTGCCCCTTTCCCCTGGAATCCACATGAATGACAACCAGTTTTTGATGCACCACTCCTTGTTTCAAGTGTTTCTCGTACAAGTTATTAATAACATCCGAGCGCTGAAACAAGCGGGGTTTTTGTCCTCTAAAAATAGACTCATTGCCCCAAACCACTTCATCATTGTCGCAAACTAAATACTGTCCATCACGGATGCCGTCGTTGCGGTCACGGGTAATCATATATGCGGTTGCACCATGCTCAATTAACTTTCGCACCACTCGCAAAGCCACATCATAGGCGTATTCATCTTCGCAAACGGTATGGCCAGCAACGGTGGCCATTGCCCCTGGGTCTGGGCCACCATGTCCGCTTTCAATATAATACACCCGACCAGCCAAGGAATTGTCTAGCAATGGCACATGCTCGTATTTTTTGCCAAAAATGGGGAAACGACGATTGCCAGATGGCTCAATTGCGAGGTTTACTTCGCCATTTGAGGCAGTATCGTCAAGTGCAGCTTGTTTGACATCTGTGTCTGGGCAATTCAAAATATGGTAGGGCACCCAAAGCGACTTATCGATTTTAAAGGATTTTTGACGATAGCCATCCTTCAACATGTTTTCGTTGTAGGTTTCTATGCTTTTAGCAGTCTGCCAATCCTTAATCCCAACAGACGAGCGGATTGTTTTGCCATCAAAATCATAAATCATGATTGGGAGTTGGTATTCAATCCCAACTTTCAAAAGCGAGCCGTTTTTCAGGTCGTTCAGCGCATAAAACTTGGAAACATTACAGGAATTGCGGTCAAGGCCGTAGCGGCGCAAAAGGGAGTATATGCCATCTCCAGGCAAGGCTTTTGTCTTATAATATTTAGGGTTGGCAGGTGGCCGGTGCGCACCAATCAGTAACATTAGGAAAAATAGGGTCAACAACCGGGACATAATTTTTCGGATTTTCAAGTTTCGCATTTCGAAGGTAAAATTATTCAAAACACCTTGTAAACGCCAAATCAAAGCCAAGTTGTGTCCGGATTAGTGGCCTGTTGAGAGCAGATAGTGTTGCCTCAGCCCATTGCCTATTTTTTAACAACAAGTTTTTTCACCGCAAAATTTTCCCCAATTTTCAAACGACAATAATAAATCCCGCTAGAAAGCTCATCCAGCGGGAGCCCAACGGTATGCTTACCAGGCAGTTGTGTTTCCCATAAAATGGTTTTGAATAGGCGACCCGTATTGTCCAACAATTCGACTAGAACCAACCCCTTATCAGGCAAATTATATCGAACGGATGATCTGTTGGAGGCTGGATTTGGGAAAAGTTCAAAATCGATTTTAGTACCCAAAGCCTCTTTACTGGCGCTGATGTAGGGCATTTCCAGTAAGTCCCGTTGAAAGGCACCGCTGCCATGTGTGGCTGCCCGAAGCTTGCGGTTGGCCGGTGAAATTTTCAAATCAAAAACCATCACTGCCTCAGGCAAACCCTCCAGATAGCTTTGCCAAGTAGCACCAAAATCCACGGAGGAAAACACGCTGAGGTCATTGCCAACATAGATATTGTTTGGGTAGAGAGGGTCAACAGCAATGGCATTGATGGGCAAATCAGGCAGTCCATTGGAAATGTCCTCCCAAGTAGCTCCGAAGTCTTTTGTCCGAAACAAATGCCCAGACCCGTATCCTCCCAAGGCGGCAAATGCTGTTGCATCGTCTGTAGGGTCAACTTCAAGGTCGAGCACGAAGCGGTTGGGAAGCCCGGCACTGATGTTTTGCCAAGTATCACCACCGTCTTGTGAAACAAAAACATGCCCCGGGTTCCCGTTGTAGGGAGCTGAAGCTACATAAACAATATCCGGATTTAAATAGGATATGGCCATACTGATCAATGGATTACCATCGAGCGGCAGGCCATTATTGGTGGTTGTCCAGTTGTCACCACCATTCGTTGATTTGGCAACTATGGCGGAGCCAGCATATATGATTTGCCCATTGGAAGGTGCCAAGGCAAACGGAGCAACAAAGGCGATCGGCTCTAGCTTGGGTTGGCCAAGGTAGCCATAGCTATTGCCGCCATCCTCCGATTTCAGCATGTTCAAAGTCTGCCATGAGAGGTAACTGTACTGGTCATTTTGCTGGTTGATGGCGCTCCAACTGCCGTCGCCACCAAATTTACGTATCCAGGTAACTGAGCTGTTCGTCACTGGGTCAATTTCCGGTTTGAGACGGATGGTGCCGTTGTCCTGCAAGCCGCCCATGCAAAAGAACTCATCTGTGGCTGAGTTGCTGAAGCCGTTGTAAAACTGGGCTGTTTGCATCCTCCCGCTGGCACTCTGGAAAGTCTCGCCGCCATCAGTGGAGCGGTGTATGCCACCATCATCCGCCACATAAAACACATTGGTTAAACTTGGGTGCCAGATGGCGTCATGGATGTCGGAATGCACGAACTCTGGCCCACCATCTGGCCCACCAATTGGAGCGTCAGTGTAGCCAATGCCTCCATTCGTACTTTGACTTTTCTTTACAATGGTTTGGCCCCCATCGCTGGAGCGCCAAACATCAATGCCCACCACCACCAATTCATCAGGATTGGTAGGGCTAACGGCCACATCATGCGAGTACCAACCTTGGTGTTGGGAGTAATCCACTTGGGTTTGAATGTTCCAGGTTAATCCAAAATCGTTGGAGCGGCAAAGCCAACTGGCGCCTTCTGCAGAACTTAGACCATTACCGATACTAGCATAAATAACTTCAGCGGCATTGGGTGCTCGGTCCAGCATGATTTTACCGTTGAAAATAGGTGGTAGTCCGGCAGTGATTTTGGTCCAATTGTCCCCACCATCTGTACTGCGGTAAATGCCATAGCCGGGGGAACTTTGGTCGCCGCAAGCCACTACTACGAGATTTGGATTGCTGGGGTGAATAAGCAAGTCAGTGGCAAGCACTACGTTGTGAACCAGCGACCAAGTATCGCCGTCATCTGAACTTTTGTAAACTCCATCAGAAGTGGCAGCAAATATGATGGCTGGGTTGGAAGGAGCTACCTCCACATCCCAAACACCCTTATTTTGGTCTTGTGTGAAATCAAGGCTTTTCGTCCAAGTTGCACCGCTGTCTTTGCTCCGCAAAATACCAATGCCGTAGCTGCCACGTGTATTGCGGTAAGCACCACCCGTACCTGCTGCTTGGTGATTATAAACTTCGCCAGTGCCAATGAAAATGGTTGTGGAATCATTCGAAGGAAAAGCAATGGCTGCGACTGCCTGTACTGGAAATCCAGTCGGAACCAGCTGCCAAGCCATCGTGCCCATGCCACCCGTGTAGCTGCGCCAAAGGCCCCCGCTTGCCGAACCTGCGTACATAGTGTTCGGGTTTTGTGGATTGAAAGCGATTTTGAGGGTACGACCTGCACGGTTGTGGGGCCCGAGGGTCTGCCAAGGGGCAGTGTTGCGGTATTCGGATTCAGCAGCAGGCATTAGTGCTAAATGCCGCCATGCCTGAAAGTATGCACCTCCCGGCATTTTGTCAAATGGGTAAATTCGTGCCTCGCCAAAGAAGTTCAGCGCTTCATAAGCACCGGAGTAGCCATCTTCGCTGATGTCCCATGTTTTTGATTCAAAATGTTTACAGCCAAAAAGGAATAAACCGAAGACGCCTATCACCAAAACGTGGCGGGAGTACCTGTTTTTCATAGTATTCGGGAATTCTGTTGCGTTTGTTCGTGGGCAAATGTACACTCAAAACCTTTATCCTAGTTGGCGTTTTGAGGTAAATGAACGTCATTTTTGGATTTAGAAAGTTCGAATTCATTAAAAATCGGCTTTGCTAGGAATGCCTATATCAACATTCTTCAGTTCATAGAATTTACTTTCATCCTTTCAATTTTAACTCATTGTTATGCCCTTGCAAAAAAAATAGCAATAAAATAGGAGGGAACATAGATTCGCCTAAATTCGCCTCAGCTTTGCCAGTTTAACCACTGATTTTACGGAGCAAAGACCAACTAAAACCTGTACCTTTTAATTATAACAGCTATGATTGCCCTTATCGTAATTCTATTCGTACTCGGCTACACCGCCATCGTGCTGGAACATCCCTTGAAACTGGACAAAACTGTTCCAGCTATCCTGACTGGGGCGCTGCTTTGGGCCATTATCTCCCTGAGTGGCTTGGGTGTGGTGAATGCTGAACACCAGGCGGGCGAATTGGAAGGTACACTGGTACACCACTTGGGCAAAATTGCAGAAATCCTCTTTTTCCTCATCGGGGCAATGGTCATCGTGGAGTTGGTGGACCTTCACCGTGGCTTCTCTGTCATCACCAACCGGATACACACCACGAGCAAAACCAAATTGCTCTGGTTGATTTCCATTATTTCGTTTTTCCTATCGGCAGTACTCGACAACCTGACTACTACCATTGTCATGATTTCGTTGCTGCGCAAATTGGTGCCAGACCGTAAGGAGCGAATCTGGTTTGTGAGTTTTGTAGTTATTGCAGCCAATGCAGGTGGTGCTTGGTCGCCCATTGGTGATGTGACGACCACAATGCTCTGGATTGGTAAAAAAGTCACCTCTGCTGGCTTGATTGAAGATGTATTTTTCCCCTCCATCCTTTGTTTAGCAGTTCCTTTGCTCATTGCAACGACGATGAAGCATTTCAAAGGAAACGTGACCTTAGGGGCAGGTGACGTGGCGGCTAGTGAAGAGCGACAACAATTGCTGAGTAGCCGCACCATGCTGATACTTGGTGTAGGTGGTTTGATTTTCGTGCCTATTTTTAAGCAAATTACTCACCTGCCACCATACATGGGCATGATGATATCGTTGAGCATAGTTTGGCTGGTGTCTGAATACATACACCCGGGCGACCAGTTTTACGAAGAAAGAAAACACCTGTACACCGCCCGCCACGCCCTGAGCAAAATCGAGATGTCGAGCATCTTATTTTTCCTTGGCATTTTGTTGGCGGTAGCAGCCCTGGAGTCGGTGGTTGCTGGAACACACCCTGATGGCCATCCGGTCGGTTTCTTGATGTCAATGGCAGAGCTTTTAAACCGTGCCGTTCCTAATACCGAAGTGGTGGTGATTATACTTGGGGTGCTGTCTGCCATTGTTGACAACGTACCTTTGGTGGCAGCAGTTATGGGTATGTACCCCATGGATTTGTTTCCTATTGACGATAAAATTTGGCAACTCATCGCCTTCACAGCAGGAACAGGCGGTAGTATGCTCATCATTGGTTCGGCGGCAGGTGTGGCGGCCATGGGCATGGAGCGGATAGACTTTATTTGGTACCTGAAAAATATTGCATGGCTGGCCTTGATTGGTTTTTTGGTGGGTTCTGGTGCTTTTGTGCTAATCTACCCGTTGGTGCATGGATAGTGAAAAAAAGATGAAATGAAAAGATTGAGTTTGATTTTATTGCTAGGAATGCTGGCAAGCTGCGGAAATGTGCAAGAACAAAAACTGGTCGGCAAATGGCAAGCAACCTCGCTGATGGAGGATGGGATGCCGATACCTGTTCCGCCCTCCGAAGTCGGTTTTGAGTTTTTTAAAAATGGTTACTATCATTTCAGAAGCACCTTGAATTACAAAGAAGCAGGTACTTTCTCTGTCAGCAACGGGTTGCTTTACACCTTGGATACCCTTAACGAGGCATCCACCGAAAAATCGGTACAGATTCTTGACCTCACCAAGGATTCTTTGTTCCTAAAAATGAACAACGAGGGAAAAGAAAGAATCGTGAAATTGGGCAGAATGAACTAGACCACTTCCAGCGCCTGCGCTAAATCTTCCATCAACCAGTCTGGGTCTTCCAAACCGATGTACAGCCGCACCAGGGTGAAGGGGTAGGGTGGATTCTCCCGTCCTTCGATGCCGTAAAATGCTGCCATCGGCACCAGTAACGACTCATGTCCTCCCCAAGAAACTGCGAAGGTAAACCTTTCCAATCGGTTGAAAAATGCCTCCACCTTTTCCATCGAATCCGTTTTCAGGAAAATGGTAATAAGGCCACCGCAGCCTGTCATCTGCTTTTGCGCCAGCTCAAACTGAGGAAAAGAGGGCAAAAATGGGAACAGCACCTGTTCCACTTTAGGGTGGGATTCAAGCCATTGGGCAATCTTCCTGGCGCTTTCAAAACTGCGCTTCACCCTCAGCTCCAAGGTGCGTAAGCCCCTGATTATTAGCCAAGCATCATGTGGGCCGATGATATTACCGAGGGTCATTATTTCTGTCTGGAAAATTTTCCGAATCATTTCATGGCTGGCGCAAATCACGCCGCAAACCACATCGCTGTGACCGTTAAGGTACTTGGTTCCCGTGTGCATCACGATGTCAATGCCATGCTCGATAGGTCGCTGGTAAAGCGGGGTGCAGTTGCTGTTGTCAATCATCGTCACGATGCCGTGCTGCTTCGCCAATTTGGCACAAGCTGCCAAATCCTGTAGCTCGAAAGTCATCGTGTTTGGGCTTTCGAGGTAGAGGAAAGTGGTGTTCGGCTGAATTGCCGCTTCGATGTTTGCGATTTCCGTTCCATCCACGAAGGTATGGCTGACGCCAAAGCGTGGGAGGAAATTCATCAGCAAGTTCTTCGTCCAGGAGTAGGGGTTTTTGACACAAATGACGTGGTCGCCTGCCTTCACATTCGCCAACATGGCCATCGCCGTGGCACCCGCCCCGCTTGCGACTACGAGTGCATCCTCTGCCCCTTCGAGCGCTGCCAGTTTTTTACGAAGAATCTCCACCGTCGGGTTGTTGCCACGGGTGTAGATGTGGTTGGCGAGTTCGTCGGTCACATCCTTTCGGAATTCCTCCAAACTGCTGAAAGCAAAATTGCTGCTCTGAATGATGGGCGGCGATACGGCGTTGAAGTAGTTTTCACGGTCTTCGCCGAGGTGGGTGAGGATTTCGGATAGATGCACCTTTCTTAATGGTAAATGATAAATGGTGAATGATAAATTGGGTTGGAAAGGAAATCTCTTATTTGCCCCAACCAACCACTTCCACGATTTCCAAACCAAAGCCAATCATGCCGATGCGGCGGGTTGGGTTGTTGGTCAATAGTTTGATTTTGGAAATGCCGAGGTCACGCAGGATCTGTGCACCGATGCCATAATCCCGCTGCTCCACTTCTTGGTTGCGACGGCCCCGATAAGGTTTGGGCGATTTATCGGTATTGTTCGACATCTGTTGCAAACAGGCCATCAGAGGCAGGTCTTTTTCACCATGCCGCATGATGACGAGGGCGCCTTTGCCTTCCTTCGCAATGGCTTCCAAGGATTTGTCCATCCGAAAACCGGAATCGTCCAGTAGGACGCTGAGCAGGTCGTTGCCCTCCATGCTGGAATGAACCCGCACGGTCACTGGTTCATCCGGCTGCCAGATTCCTTGGAAAATGGCGAGGTGCGTATCGTTCCCGCTGGAGTAGGCGATGAGTTGGAACTCCCCGAAGCGGTTTTTGAACGGCATCGAAAACTCCCGTTTGATTAGGCTTTCGGTCGCCATGCGGTATGCCACCAAATCCTTGATGCTGATGATTTTCAGGTTGAAACGCTCCGCAATCTTGACCAATTCCGGCAAGCGGGCCATGGTGCCGTCTTCGTTCAGGATTTCTACCAATACCCCGACTGGCCGATAGCCAGCCATGCGGGCGAGGTCAATGCTGGCTTCGGTGTGGCCAGTGCGGCGGAGTACGCCGCCCGATTTTGCACGAAGGGGGAAAATATGCCCCGGCCGTGCGAAGTCTTCTGGGCGAGTGGCGGGATTCACGAGTGCCCGGATGCCCGTGGCCCGGTCGTAGGCGCTGATGCCCGTGGTGCAACCCTGCCCGATGAGGTCAATGCTGACCGTGAAAGCAGTTTCGTGCAGCGCCGTATTCTCCGGCACCATCATTTTCAGGCCCAGCTCCTCGGCACGGCTTTCCTCGATGGGGGTGCAAATCAAGCCCCGGCCATGCGTGGCCATGAAATTGATGATTTCCGGAGTTACGCACTCGGCGGCACAGATGAAATCGCCCTCGTTCTCCCGGTCTTCGTCATCCACCACGATGATGACCTTGCCGTTGCGGATGTCCTCGACGGCTTCGGCGATGGTGTTGAGCTTGAATTTCGATGGGTCGTTGGTCATGGTGGGTGTCATGGTTGGTTCTACTTCAGTTAGGAACATTCAGAACGAATTTAATTAGCCAACAGAACAAAGTGTAAGTCGTTAGGTTCGGTTGGTCGTTTCAATTAAAAAGCAAAGGTCACTTTCTTTGAGTTAAAGTGACCTTTGAATGGAGGGATTTTTTTTGAGATATTGCTTTTTTGTGGAGGGTGGTTTTTGGTTAGTGCTGAGCGGGGTGGGTTTTTTTTTACAAATGGTTCATTTTTAGGAACTGGTTGGCTTGCTGCCTGTGCCGCCGTGCGCTTGCTTGAGCGTTAGCATTGGGCGGCATGAACAGCAAGCCGTGGTTGGCGGTAGTTTTTATCTAATTCCATTTGAGAAATCAACTTTCGATGCCAATTTTGGGTAATCAATAAATGGGTTTCTGTTACCTTGAAGTTCTTGAATTGCAAAATTTCTATGCTTTTCATAAATTGTTGGGGGTTCATTAATATGCCATTCTAAAAGTGTTTGAATGTCTTGTTGATTATAGTTAGAAATTATTTTTGGATAGCGAATTAAAAAGTACAAGGTTGCTCTTGCAACTTTTCCTTTCCCTTCTTTGGGTTCAAAACCTTGATTTTCTCTAAGTCCACAATCTTCCATTACTCTTTCCTCCCAGCCCGGGTACTCAAAATATGGGATGTTGCCCCTAAAACTATTGCAGTTAGGCGTACAAGAAAATAAATGATGTAAATCCCCTTTCATAGGATTTTTTTTACCAAACCAAGACTGAGGTACTACATGTTCACAATTGAATCCTTGGTTGCTTTCTAAAGTTTCCAATAATAATTCTTCATTTGGCGTCATTAATGCTTCAAAGCCATCATTTGCTGGGAACTCATTGTAAAAAGCTTCTAAAACCTTTTGTTCAGCTTCAAAATCTGATTTTATGAGTGATTCAGGAGTAGTTTCGTCTCCGTTGTAAATGTTAACAATAGTCTGTTTGTCTGGTTGCAAATCAACCCAAGGGTACAAGTATTTGCTGGGATTATAGGGCAAAATTGTATTATGGGTATTTGTAACCAATTCATTTAAAAAGTCAAATAGTATTTTTCCTGTTAACATTGAAAGAGAATCACCATAATATTTTTTGGCTTTTTCCTTGTCAGAAATTTCATCATAATATTGCTTTTCCCGATTTGCTGTTACTTCATTCAGATTTTGGGCTAAATTGTCATTGCTTAGCTTAGGTCTTTTCCTAGTAGCTTTCTTGTTTTTTTCTTTTTCTCTTTTTAAGTTTAACATTTTCAAAGTATCTTCTAATTCCCCTCTATTATTAGTGGCTCTTTTTGCAACTTTAGGCTTATCAACAGAATCTTTCAAACTAATGCGTATCAAAACGGGTCTGTGGTCACTGATTGATAAATAATCGGGTAAGACTTTATCTTGAGCTACAATTATGTATTCAGAATCTGATGAATTTTTTAGATTTGGGGAGATAAAAATATGGTCAATTAACGATTTGTATTTACCTTTTATATACGTCATCTCACCGGCTTTTTCATCTTCCGCGCTTATGGCAGTAAAATCTGTCAATAAAAAATTAAAGTCCTCAGAAGCGAGTGTTGCATTAAAATCACCACCTAAAATCCAATCTGAATCAGAATTATTGTCTTCAATCATTGATTTTATTGCAGTAGTTAATATTTTTGAAGCTAATATTCTTCGTTTAGAACCTTCCCCCATAGCTTTAAGATGTAAAGGAACAATATATGCTCCAAAATCATCTTTTTCATCCCTTTGTGTTGATGTTAAATAAAACAATCCTGGGTATCGGTCAAATATTTTCCCATCAACGCTTTCAAAAACTAATTCAGATTCTAATATTAAATCATCTGGAGTTTGAATGTCATTACTAGTAAGTTGTAGCCACTGCTCTACTTTTTCCGACCAAGACTTTTTTTCAATGTCAACTGTTTTAGTGTTCCACACAATTGTAGTAGTTTGTTTAGAATCTGACGCATCAGGCTCACTTGCACTATACTTATAATCTATGTCATATTTAGATTTAAGATAATTTACGAGTTCTTTTGTAGCTTTTGGTGATGATTCTTCAAACATCCAAACATCCATATTCATTCGAACAATTACTTTAGCTACTTCTTCAATTTTTTGTTTATAGTGTTTATTGAACCATTCAATATTCCAAAAAGCAATATCAATGTCATTGCTTTCCCCGCTATAAATTTCTATAACTCTTTCGAGACCATTATCTTCATCTTCAATGTGTTTATCACGCCCAAGCCCACCAAAATAACCCAACATTGCATCGGTATCTTTAAAAAAGGATAAAATCTCTGTTGCAGCTTTATTTTTCCTGTTTCCATTAAGTGATTCTAAATAAGTAGCAATGGCTGAAAGTTTGATGCCTTCATTGATGTTAACAGCAGGGATGCCCTTTTTTTTGTCAGTAGGCTTTATTACTCTTGTTGCATGATGCAACGCAAAAGCCTTCCATTCATTATTCATAACTACCGCCCCAGAAGAACCAGCTAATGTATCAGTTGTGTAATGAACCACAGTTTCGTTTTGGAAGGTTATTTCGTTACGTTGCAGAGCAACGGATTTTACTTTTCCACCTGGATGTTGAATAATATTTGAACAATCTTTTTCTTTGACCATAAAAGCATGACGCAACATAGGAATATAGCCAAACTCTTTACCTGGTTCACCATCTACCCATACAAAACAAAAATCCAATTCGTCTTCCGGGCTAGAAATAAATAATCTTTGCGGGTTTAGTTGAAAATTCTTTGAAGCCTGAATTTTTCCTTTTTCATTCACTTGATAATTGAATGTGCATATGGCATTTTCACACACTTCTTTTGAATTTAAGACATGATAATTTGTTAGTAGAATGTTGTCACTTATCAAAAAACCTGTACCTTTCCAACTACCTCTTCTTTCTTCATAGTCAATTCCAGAGGTATTTATTACACAAACCGCATTTGCTCTTTCTTTTCCTAATTCTAAAAACCAAATTGGGAGAATGTCATTAAATTCACCAAGAATGACTTCGTAGGAAACTTCCCCTGTGTCAGCATCTTTATCCTCTACAATTAGGGACTCTTCTTGTACATCTTTTTTAACTAAGGATTTGACTAATTTTTTATCCTTTTTTGTAAGAAGGTTTTTTTCCTCTAAACCATCTAACCGCATTAAGACACCTGTTGATGTTGTTTCAAATGCTAAATTTTTCGATGTCTCAAAACCACCGTTTGCTTGGTTTGGCTTTTTCGGTGTCGACACAAATTTAATTTCGTTGGATAAATTTTCAGTAGACATATTGTTTGATTTTTAAGTGAGAAAATTAAGTATATTATTGTATTTTATGGATTCTAAATTACCGCCAACGGTCGGCATACCTGACGTGCCCAGCTTTTGCTGGGCATGGGCAGGTATGCATTGTTAGGCACAATTATCTTTTCTTTATTTTTTTTGCTATATAAGCGTACCAAGTTGCGCCAAAAGTATCTTCAAAATATCTTTTGCAAGAAAACCCTTCTTCTTCTAACATTTCTGGAATCATAGAACGTGGACCAAACGAAGCCCAAGCGAAAATTGCGTGACCATTCCTTTTTAAATGCTTGTTTAATCCTTTTACACAATTACCGATAATCGCTGGAACAGAATCTCCTAAACCTTTCCAGGACTCTGCATCTTCGGAGATAGGCAGGTTCGCTAATATGTAATCGTATTTTCCCTTAACATTGCTAAACAAGTCGCTTTCTCTTACTTCAATTATGTTTTCGGGAATTACACCTTGCTTTTCAAGCAATTTTACATTTTCTTTAGCATCATTTAGAGCTGAACGGTCTATATCAATAGCTAATACATCTTTGGCTCCTCTTAAAGCAGCAGTAATTGCTAATATGCCACATCCAGTCCCTAAATCAAGAATTTTTTTCCCAGATAAATCAGGAGGAAGATTTTTATATACAATCACAGGTGAGTAGGTCAGTCTAATATCTGGACTGAACGTGGAAGGTGATACTTTTAATTCAAATCCTTCAAGTGTATGGATACTTCCTTTTTGGTTACGCCCAGTATTATTTTTATCCCACCAAGAAGAGTACTTGTCAGTAAGGGTTTGTTTGTGTTCTGACTTTGGTTCTTTATCATAAATTTCCTTAATTTTTTTTAAAATGTTGGAAGTTGCCGTACTTAAGGCTGATGACAAATTTGCAGATTGTGGATTTGTAAATGTACCATAAGTAATTCCTGTTAAGTCAGATGGTATTTTAACTTGTTTTTCTTTAACGATAAAACATCTTTTGTGTCCCATTACACCAATAAATAAGCCCAGTTCAAATACTACATTATCCCTCGCTGCTTGGAAATATTTTTCTCTCTCGATTACAGTTGAATCATTGCCAAAAACAAGGATTGCAAAATCACTTTTCCCGATTTCCTCTCTAAGCGTTTCCAAAGTAGTATCACCAATACCAAATACACTTTGACTCCAAATTTGTGTTTCGATAATAACATCATCCTTTATTTTTTCTCCATTCAAATTATTGTGAATGGCTTGAGCGACAGGAATATTCTCGCTGGATGAACCGATAAATACATATTGATTTTTCATAGTTATTTGTTTTTCTTATCTTTTTATAATTGTGCCTAACACCAGATTGACGCATTGCATGTTTTATATAGTCGGCTACATAAAACATGCAATGCGTCAATACCCATCCTGTTTGCAAAAAATCCAAACAGGATGTTTGATAAACGCATATTTTAGAACCTTTCAATTTTTCAAACAAGCAAAACAGCCGCTTTCAGCCATTCATTTGTTTTTCATATTCCTAAAGTATATTTTTATAATGCCAAGCTTTCAACGCTGCTAGGCTAAGTTTGCAAATACAGTCACAAGGTAAAAATCCTTTTAAATAAACTGAAAAAAATTTGATTGTGGCTCAAAATGGTAAGCCCTGACAGGTTTCTAAAACCTGTCAGGGCTGAAGGGTTAATCGGCCTATTTGCCCAACCTTCATTTTTATCCATTTGCCTCATCCTCCACTACTTGCCTCCGTTCCCGCAAGTCTCCCACCCCTCCCATCCACCCACAATTCAATAACCTACAAAAAAGCACAAGTTCCAGCATGAGTTCACGAAGCGGCTCTTGCGACGCTTTAGCAGTGGCCCGCAAGTGCCACTTTGCTCAACCATTTGCTCCAACTATCGCATTGTTCACAAATGTGTTTGTGCTATGGAGGAAACTTGATAAAACTGAGACGGATATACCAATAAAAAAAGGGCGGCTCCACCAAAGAAACCACCCATATAACCTTAAATATAAACCAAATGGCTAAATTCATCAGTTGCCCCCTTCCTCCACCGCCTCTATCACCATCCCATCAAACTCCGCCGTCACCGAACCCATATTCTTCACAATGAGGAAAATAGTACCCGGCGCCCAACCTGCTTCGGCGGCAGTACCGTTGACGCTTTCATTGGTGGCCACGGACATTTTCACGGTATTATCCGAGGCAGACCCATTGGCTGCAAAGAAGAACTGTAAATCTGCCTGCTCGGATTGGTTGCTGAACGTGCAGGAAGCATTGGCACTCACGGTCAGTTTTTCGGGAAGTACCACCGTGAAGGTCATGCCAGCCTCCACCGCACCACTGAACTGAAAAATGGCATCGTTGTCGTTCACGATTCGGCGCAACAGGCTGAAGTCAAAGTATAGCTTTACCTTGTCAATCTCGTCGCAGAATTTGATTTTCAGGGTGCTGAGGTTGTTGTTGAGTAGCTTGGCCAACACCTTTCGCTGTGCCTCTACATCGCTGACGGCCTGCTTTATCCGCTTAAAATATTCCGATTGCTGCTTGCGGAGCAGCTTTATTTCCGCCACCTTCAGCCCTACTTCGGTCGTCAAATCGGCCAGTTCCGGATAGGTGGCCAAGGTCTTATGGAACGCATCCAGGGCAATTAGGCGCTCTTCATATTTGATGGCCGTCAGCGGGGATTTATTATTGGGAAAAATGGACAGCGCTTGCGGCGTGTTCTTTGGGAATATGGCGAATACCTTGCCCTCCCAAGCATATATCGTCACATTCTTGATTTCATCCAATTCATCTTCCCAAGACTTGGTTTTGCTCTTGCTGAGCCCCTTAATGCTTACCCAGGTCGCCATCAGGTCTTGATAAGTGTTTTTTTCAGGATGGAAAAGCTGGTATAGGGCATCGATGTCAGGGTCGGCAATGCCTACTTCAAGATTAGAGTCATGGTCAGTGGCAATGGTGTTCATTTTGACCTTAGAGTCCCTTGTGGCAATCTCGAAAGGGTTAGTCAAGTGGATGTACTCTCGTTTCATTGTGGTCAGATAGTTTAGAAAGTTTGGTAGCGGTGGAGCGTCCCCTATTGGCAATGACCCTTTGTAGGCCGTCGTGCCGCCAGCCCGACAATTTCATCGGGCTTATCTTGTTAAACGTAATTGGGTCCTCTACGTCACATTTTTTGAAAAAAATTTTGCAATTTTTTTGCTATTCCTTTTCAAATCCTACTTGCTTTAAAAAATGCCGTAAGAATGTGGGAAAATCAACAGGGAGACATTTGTTTGTTTCAAAACATCCTTCCTGCCGCTAGGGAGCTATTTGTCTTTTGCAGAACGCCTTTCCAGCCGCTGGGGAGGCGTTTGTATTTTTACAGACGCCATTCTAGTAGATGGGGAGGGGTTTGTGTTTTGCAGGATGACATGCTGGTGGGTGGGATGGGGTTTGTTTTTATGCAAAGGGGGAGGAGGGATTTTGAAGAATTAAAACTTTGGGGGATAACGGTTGGCATACCCGCAGGCTGCCCGCATAGGGCAGCTTGACGGGTATGCTTTGTTTGTGCCAGTCTTCTTTTTATATTTTTTCTTTTATCCAATCCGTAATGTTCCAAATTAATTCACCAATGAATTCAGCCAGTCCAATTTTGTAAGTTAGAAAGGCTATTATTGCTGAAATAATTATCGTTAGTAAACTTCCCCCAATACCCAATAATATTCGAAGAAGTTCTGGTTTTACGTTATCTCCGAATTTTTTATATAATCTATCAGAGATGGTAAAGAACCAGAAGTTTATAATATTGCAGAACATAACTACGGAAACAAAATATCCAATCCCAATAATTATTAGTTCTTGAATATTTGAAAAATTTGTTGCCCTACCAATTAGTTTTTCAATCTCCGTTAAGTTTGAAACAAAAAGGAGTGTAATCAAATACCCCCAAATGAAACTACCAATAAATGCACCGACAGAATAACTTGATTTAATTTTACTTTCTGCCTTTTTAAGAAGTTGGGTTAAGTCTTCATCAAAATCATCGGGGTCCATGTCAAAAGCCTTGTTCAAAAGCATTTTCCCTTTTCCGAAGTTTTTTGATGAAAGGTGTTTTTTCCCTTTTTCTTTTAAGTTTAACCTGATTACTTCAATGGGACCAAATTCTTCAAAAACAACTTTATCTTTATTGACAACAAGTAAAGAATACTGAACATTGTCAAATATGTATGAAACATCATAAGTCGGAATATTTAAACAATCTACCTTCTGATGTAATATGATTCCATTTTTATCAATATTTACTTTTTGGGGCTTATATGATTGGCTTACGGCTGTTTTATACGGTTCATTAAAATAATTTGGCTCTTTATCAAAAACGGTTTTTGTGGGAGATTCATATACTTTGCTATAAACGGACTGTCTCGAAAATTTAGAAAGCAATTTAAAGTTGGGATATTTTTTCTTAACATGAGTAGGGTTTAGAACTGGACTGCATATTAATTCATAATCCCATTTTCTTGTTTTTTGCATATAGTAAACTACTTTTCCACTTCCTTCACAACCATTACAGGTTACTCGCCCTCTACCGCTACAATTACTACAAGTAATTTTCCCTCTCGCCGAACAATTTGAACATTTTACCATTCCTTTACCGTAGCAAGTCGAACATTCAACTTGTCCTGACTTACAATTATAATTGCTACAAGTGTTTTTTCCTGAACCTCCACAAGTGTAACAGCGTTTATTTACATCTACCCATACATTAACATATTGACTCGTTTGATAATTATAGACTGACTTAAATTCTGTAGAAGTAGTAACTCCTCTGCCCGAGCAACTATAACAATAAGTTTTTCCAGTCCCATTACAATTGTAGCAATTCGTTTTCCCATTACCGTAGCAATATGAACAATTTTTGATTCCTTTTCCACTACATGAACTACATTGGTTTTCACCTTTGCCGTAGCAATAACTACATTCATTATCCCCTCTGCCATAACAGCCGCTACATGTTTCTAATTTTTCCGTACCAGGTATTACATAGGAACTTACATCTTTAAGGAATTTTCCAACTGCAATTTGGTTGAAATTTGGCGTTTTTTGGTAGTTCAAAGTTTCCCCTCTAAATGGTCGAACCATTGAAAAATCATTTTCACTAAAATATTGAGTATAAAGTTCAATCTCATAGGAAGGGCAATATGTAATATCTGTAATTATTATCTGCTGACCAAAATCTTGGTAAGGATGATGTGGAATAGTTTCAGCCCAATCGGAAATTATCTTCCGAAGTTTTTTTTCTTCTTCGGAGGGAATAGGAATGTTTTTTTGTTCGACTAATTTCATAAGAGATAATGTCTAATCAATGAGACCAAAGCCATCACACCTAAAATGTAAACAAAATATATCCATGAGATTTCAAACAAATTTGCAAAAGATAATTTATCGGTTTCAATGGAATTAGAAAATGCTATTTGTCTTTCGATCACTATTGGTTCAAGATAAGTTTTACTAACATACACAACTGAATCTTCTTTCCACTTGAATCCTATCCAATTTCCTTTGTAAGTTTTAGAAATAATCGTATCACCCTGACTAAGTTCTCCTTTTAGTTCAGACTTTCCAGAAGGTAAACTTCTAATATTCAAACCTGCTGATTTCACAATGTAGGCATCTTGGGCTTGTAGATTGATTAACGAACTAACCAAATAAATAGAAATTTGTATGAGTATTTTTAATTTCATTTGGTGGCGTTGAATGTTTTCGATTTATTTTTTCTTTTTAGCAGTATATTCAGCACGGCTACTTATACTTTTGAATTTAAATTCATTCTCGTTAAAATCTGTAATCCAATAAGATTCTGATTCTTCTCCCAATGAAGTGATTAAAATTCCGTCTTGCAATTTCCAAATGCCAACAGATTTTTTGTTTCCTTGATTCCACTCAAACATTAATTCCCCAGATTCATTGAAAATCATTTTTGCATTTGTACCATGCCATTCCCCCACAATATCATCAGATTTAACATTAAGAGTATGGTGCAAAGAAGCGAAATATTTAGTCTCTCCTGGCGATGTCTTATAAGAAATCGGAATGTCTGTGTGATAATCGAACATCTTAAAAAGTGACCTTACTGGCATCGGATACTGTAAAAACAAAAAACCTAAAAGTATGATACAGGCGGAAACTATTGAAATAACTGCATGCTTCTTCATTGCTGAAATCCACGGCTCTCCTTTAGATTTCAGCCAAAAAAACAAAAGTAAACTTACAATGATGGAAATTCCCCATGTTTGTCCAATAGTAAGATATTTGAAAAAATCAATTATGGATGCAACGAGGATGCCAGGTGAAATCCAAACAGTTATAAACAATGTGGCAATTATTAGTCCCCACATTACAATATCACCTGAATCTTTATTGCCCAAATTTATAGACGGACGATTTTCAATTCTTCTTGAATTGTCATGATAAATGTTTGAACCAGTTTCTGTTCTTTGATTTACTTGTTTTGCCATTTTATTTTTCTCTTTCTTTAAAGATATTATCTCCTTCTTGGTTTTCTTGTGAACTTTCAAAAGATTCAGTTGCTGAAATTTCAGCCTTGTTTGCTCCTTTGATATTTTTTTGATTTATCGTTTTCTGTTTCTTCTCACTTTTCTTATTTCGGAGGTGTTTAACAATTTTTAAATATGTTAAAACTATTGTGAATATCGCAACGATAATTCCAATGACTATTTGAACTGTTCCCAAATTTCCCATTTTTCCTTTTTTGGTTTGTTTTTTTTTGATTGGCACGAACACCAGATTGACACATTGCATGTTTTATATAGTTGGCTACATAAAACATGCAATGCGTCAATCCGCATCCAGTTTGCATAAAATCCAAACAAGAAGTTTGATAAACGCACATTTTACAGCCTCCAGATTTTCTCAAACAAGCAAAACAGCCGCTTTCAGCCATTCATTTGTTTATTAGTTTTCCCATGTATATTTTTATAATTCCCAGCTTTCAAGGTTGCTAGGCTAAGTGTACAAACATCGTCACAAGGTAAAAATCCTTTTAAAAAAAACTGGAAAATAATTCAAAGCATGGGTGGCTTAAAGGTGGGCCTTCACTGCGTTCCTTTGCAGGAAAAGGTAAGAAAACAAAAAACTGGGCGACAAACACCATTGCCGCCCAGTTTAAAGGAAGTGAAGTGGCTTATTCCTTCACCAATTTGAAAGCAAGCGTACTGCCATCAGTGGATTTAATTTGACCAAAATACAGACCCGTTGGCCAGTTTTTCAAGGAGATATTCACGGAGGTTTCACCCACCGCCACGTTGATATTTTGACTGGAAACCTGTTGTCCAGTAATATTGGTCAGCACCATCTGCCCATCAAATGCTTGCGCTGATTCAAAGCGTACAGTGGCTTCGTCACCCGCCGGGTTGGGGAATACGGTCATATCAGAAACATAGGAGACAAAATCAGTGGCATTTACAAGACAAAGCAAACCTAAGTGTACCTGCCCACGGATTTCACCGCCAGGATTGGCTGCCGTGTGTACGTTGAGATAAGTGTCTCCGCCGAGCAGGGTGGATGCGAAGGTGCCATTAATGGCCATTTGGCCACTACCCACTGGCATTGGAACATTCAGCGGCTTCAGCACCCCACCCGAAACACCAATAGCACCCATGTGGATGTGAGCTGCAGTAGGTGGGCCGGTCAATCCATCAACGATGTAGAGATAATCCAAATTGGTATTGAGCCAATCGTGGGTAATCACGGCTGCTCCAGCACCTAGGGAATTATTCGAAGGCACTTCTTGCGTACTACAAACATCAAAAGCATAGACTTGGCGCAGCGCTGGAATCATTTGCCCACGGATTTCGCCGCCGGGGTTGGCGGCGGTGTGGATATTGGCATATACGCCGCTGTTAATCAATTTGATGGCCATACCATCGGGAATGGTGGCCGAGCCCATGTAAAAATTGGGTTGCGCAGCTGCTACAAATGGAACAAGCACACCACCCGAAGTACCAGCGGCACCATCGTGGAAATGTCCAGCCGTGGAAACTAGCCCGTAAGCTCCGACGAGGTAGTTGACAGTTGTCAAATCGGCAGAAAGCCCCGCAACAGCAACACCTTGCGCTCCACTGGTCACGGGTGGCGTTTCTTGGTCGCCATTCATCAGCGTTTCAAAATGAATAGCGCCGAGCGATTTGAGTTGTCCCCGTATTTCCCCACCGGGATTTGCGGCGGTATGCACGTTTACATATAGCCCTTCTGTTTCCAGTTTTTCAATAAAATCTGCTGGAACATTGTTTAGGTTGATTTCTCCCTGGATTAAATTATTGGAAACGACAGTCAAGGGCACAACGACACCACCAGCCGAACCTGCTACACCTGCATGTATATGGGAGGCAGTGATAGGGCCGCTAAGTCCATTGATGGCAAATCGGTACCTTGCAAGGGTGTCTCTTGCAGCATATGTCACATAACCAACACCACTGCCATCAGTGATGACGGCGGGCGTTTCTTGGTCGCCTGTCAGACCCGTAGCGAAAAGCACATCCGATTGCAATTCAAGCTGTCCCCGTATTTCCCCGCCGGGGTTATTGGCAGTGTGTACATTCAGGTAAAGCTCTTTTCCCAATGCTTTTGCCATAAAATCAGCAGGTAAAGCAACGGTTGCCCGAAGTTCGTTTCCAATCACATCATTAGAGAAATTGACATAGACACCTCCATTTGTTCCCACCACGCCTGTGTGGATATGGCAACCTGTGATAGGCCCAGTCACCAAGCTAAAAACCCCGTGGACGGTCATGCTGGTCATGTCCTCGGAGATTACGAAACTTGCCACGCCACGACCATCGGAGGTAGTGGCGGGATTTTCTTGCGCACCGTCCATGTTTGCGACGAAAACCAAACGGTTGTTGCCACCTATCTGAGCAGATAATGGTAGAATTCCTAACAGAACTAGGTAAAATAAAGTGGTAAATTGTTTTTTCATACAGTAAAATATTTAAGGTGATAAAATGATGACATTTTATGAAGTTGTTGAAAAGAAACGGGTGGGCTTAAGGTAAGAAGTCGAAATCCGAGTTATAAACTGGCCGAACGGGCGTTCAATGATTCATGGGAAATGTGACAACGGAAGCACAAATAGATAAGCCAAAGATAGAAGTTGAATTCTGACTATTAGTTCAATGTACTTACATCTATTTCCTTGAAACGTCGGCTGTTGGCAAAAAAAAGTCCCTTTCCGTGTGAAAAGAGACTTTTTTGCGAAGCGATTTTTTCTCGCTGTCCTGTTTTTTGGCGGCCAACCGTTTTTCCCGGTCTGCGGTGAGGGGCTTTACTTTCTTTCGTTTTTTGGGCGGTGTGGTGGCTTGCACCATCAGTTTCTCAAACTCTGCGATGGCTGCCTCCTTGTTGTCCAACTGGGAGCGGGTGGTTTGATTGGTAATCAGTAAAATTCCTTCGGCATTGATGCGGTTGGCGAGGTTGGTGAGTACCATCTGTTTTTCCGCTTCCTCCAAAAAGCGGGAGTTGGGCACATCAAAACGAAGCTCCACTTTCGTTTCTACTTTGTTCACATTCTGACCGCCGGGGCCAGAGCTGCGGGCGGTCTTGAAAGTGAGTTCCTGTTTTAATTGTTCGAGATACATTTTTTTTAATGATGAATGGTAAATGGTGAATGGTGAATTCGGGGCTAATAGATTGTCGCATAAAGATTGATTTTTTAAATAATGCTTGTCCCTTTCCGGCCTTATTTCTTTTAGCTGTTGAGCCGTCCAAAACCCGTTAAAAACTAAACCATGTTTGAGCGTAGCGAGTTTGGTTTAGTTTAGGGTTTTGGAGGGTTCAACAGCGTTAAAAAAGAAATACAGCCTTGATTTTTGGTTCTTTTCATCAAAGAAAAGAAAAAGAGAAATCAATACTTTATTTGCCAATTTTTTAAGCGAATATCTATAAATCAACTTCAGGTAAATTTCGTTCAATAAATTGAAACTACTTTTGCAAAACAGCATAAAACTAAATCGGTTCAAAGATAATTAACTGATAACCAAGGTCTTGAAAATTCAAAGTTCACCATTCATCGTTCAAAATTTACTAAAACTCGCCGCTGCCAGTGTCTTCCTTGGCCGTGCTTACCAGCATATTTTCTGGGATGCGCCCTACACCGAATTTCTTTGGGATGGGAAACTGATGGCCCCCGTCATCGAAACTATCACGCCTTGGACTTGGCACGAATACGTGACCAATTTGGCAGTAGATGCTACCATTCAAAAATGGATGGTCGCTATTGGCCTATTCTATTTGGTGTGTGCTTTTGCCTGCCTTTTTTATGAAAAAATGCCGAGGTGGATGCGCTGGCCAATATGGTTGGGCGTGGCAGGACAAGTTGTGCTGGCACTGTTGTACATGAAGGAATTCTTCTTTCATGTCGGTCAGTTCTTTGAATACACGCTGCAATTTTGCACGCCAGCGTTCCTGATTATCTATTTCAAAAAAAGGGAATTCTCGCCCCGGTTGATTTTTGCCATGAAATTGGCGACGGCGCTGACATTCACCTGCCACGGGCTTTATGCGATTGGTTATTACCCCCGCCCCGGTGTTTTTACCAGCATGACGATGCGGATTTTGGGATGTTCCGAATCTTTTGCCATTAATTTCTTGACAGTGGCTGGCTGGTTGGACTTTGCTGTGGCACTGGGTATTTTTTTACCCAATAAATGGGCGAAATGGTTCCTGCTTTACGCTGCCATTTGGGGGCTACTCACTTCCTTGGCTAGAACGGTCGGCAATTTCTACTGGGAATTACCTCTTCAAAGCCTGCACGAATGGGCCTACCACACCATCTATCGTTTGCCCCACGGTCTCATACCTCTCATACTCTGGTACTTGATTACTACCAAACCCAAAGATCCTTGAACCATACTGCCGCTCATCCGCTAAAGCGCCAGTATCTCTGCCAACCGCATTTCATCCAAGCTGATTTCCTTCTGATTTCTGACTGCAATCCCGAGTGGGGTGTATTTGATGAGGTTATTGTCAATTCCTACCATGGCGTTCTTGTGGCCATCCAGCAAGGCAGTAACGGCATTGGAGCCTAGGCGACTAGCCAACAAACGGTCGGCACCGCTTGGGGAACCGCCCCGCTGCAAGTGACCAATCACGGCCACCCTAGTATCATAAGCACCAACACGGGTCTTCAGTTCCAAGGCGATTTCTTCCGTTTTGCCCAGTGTATTTCCTTCGGCAACGATGATGAGGCTAAACAGTTTTTTGCGTTTAGCGGATGCAGTAAGGACTTTGGCGACTTCGTCATAAGTCGTTTCTTTTTCTGGTAAAAGCACCAGTGTCGCACCCGATGCAATGGCGGTGTGCAGCGCCAAATACCCAGAATTCCGGCCCATCACTTCGATGAAAAACAAGCGGTCGTGAGATTCAGCGGTATCCCTGATTCTGTCCACCGCCTCCACCGCCGTGTTCAGCGCCGTGTCAAAGCCGATGGTGTAATCGGTTCCGTAGAGGTCGTTGTCGATGGTACAGGGCACACCAATGACGGGAATGCCATGCTCTTTGTGCAGGATATCCGCCCCGGTGAAGGTGCCATTGCCGCCGAGTGCGACAAGCCCTTCGATTTTGTGCTTTTTCAAAATGGCGGCTGCCTGCTTGCGTCCATCCTCCGTGGTGAATCGCTCACTACGGGCTGTTTTTAGGAAAGTGCCGCCCCGTTGGATGATATTCCCAACATCACGGGTTTCGAGCTTGGTCACGTGGCCATCCATCATGCCTTCGTATCCGCCTGTAATTCCGAAAACTTCGATTTCGTGATAAGCTGCTGTGCGCACCACTGCCCTCAGCGCAGCATTCATGCCCGGTGCATCACCTCCAGAGGTGTAAACTGCTATTCTTTTGATATTTCTGCTCATTGTTGTTGAAGGTTTAGCTTGTTTAGCGGAATTTAAATTTTATCCCACTGAACTCATTTTGCTAAATGATATTTTACAAGATTTCCAATCGGTTTTTTGATGAAAACGCCTGCATGAAGCCCAAGGTCCTGCAATGCTTCCTTTAGTATTTCCTGAAAATGGTACCCGACTGACCCAACGAAACTGATGGGCAAAGATTCGTGATTTTTGTATTTACAGACATGTCGGGTCAAAAATTCAAGGAAACTTTTTTTCACCAAAGCCCATACGAAAGGATGCGTCTGATGTTCGGCAAAAAGCTGCGTGAAACTAGCCAAATACGCTGCTGGAATTCCACCGCTGTACACTTTGTCGAGAATGTCTTTACGACCGTTAGGGCAAACTTGTTCGATGATGGGTTGGAGTTCCGTTGGCATTTCCCGGTAAAAAAATGCTTGCAGAAACGACTTGCCGATGATGGCACCGCTGCCTTCGTCACCCATTAGAAAACCGAGATTGGTCACATTATCTATCTCGTTTTTCCCATCGTAAAGCACAGAATTGCTGCCTGTACCTAGTATGCAGGCAATGCCGGGTTCGTCGCCACAGGTGGCACGGGCTGCACCGAGCATGTCATGGAAAACGGAAACTTTTGCCTTTGGCAATTTCGAAGCAATCGCTTGCTGTACGATTGCATTGCGGCCTTTGTCCCAGCAGCCAGTGCCGTAGTAAAACACCTCACCTGTCACCTCAAAAGGCAGCTTTTCCACCAGTTCCTGCTGGATGATTTCAGCGATTTTTTCCCCAGAAACATAATTCGGGTTGAAACCAGTGGTGGAGATGGGCATCTGTTCGCCGTTGTCTTTCACAACGACCCAGTCTGCTTTAGTTGCCCCTCCGTCAGCGATGATAAGCATGGCGATTTTATTATGAGCGGCAAATGTAGTGTAGAAATAACACCAAGTATCTTGAGTGGAAATATTTTTAAGTGAAAATGCTTAGAAAATGGCGGGTTTTAGCCAAGTACAAGGCTTTCAGCATCGAAAACGGGCATCTGTCCATTGGGCAATTGACGGAGGAAAAGCTCCAAGGCTTTTCTTTTGGGGGCATCCAGTTGGTAGCTGATGTTTTCGGTGAAATATTTTTCGAGGTCAAAACCGGGGTGCTGCTGTGGTAGTATCAGCATCAACTGAGGAATGGATTCGATGCCCAATTGCATTGCAGCATTGAATTTTTCGATAAAATCCAATGGCAATGGCCGATTGCTCACCCAGGCTGCAAATACGAACGGCAAACCTGTATGCGCCAGCCACGCCTCCCCAAGGTCATAAGTGAAGGCATGTTTCCCCAAGTGCTCCATTGCCCGGTCGCCGATGATGAGTGCGGCGGTCGTCCCAGCAATTTTGGATTCAAAACCCGGTGTGGCTGGCAGTAGAGTTGGGGAGCAGTGCCAGTGTTTTTCCAAAAGAATTTTCGCCAATTCTACCGAGGTGCGGGAGTGAAAATCAAGGTAGAGTTCTGTCACCTGTTCCATTGGCACTTCGCTGAAAATGCAGACCGTTTTCACCTCACCCACCGTGCCAATGCAGTAGTCGGAAATAATGTGCGGTGTTGCAATTTCAGGAATGGCTGCCACTGGTATCAGCCCGAAATCTGCCTCACCACTGGCCAATTTGCTGGCGCAAATGCTGGGGATATCCAAGCTAAGGTTGAGTTCTTCACTCAGGCCGCTTTTTACCAGGCCATACAATAAAGGCTTGGTGTTTAGGTAGCTGACGGCGGTGACTTTTAGTTTTTTCAAAATTAAAATATGCCGTAAGCCCAGTTTTTCTGGATTGGGAACCCTGTTAGGGTTTCGAAACCCTAACAGGGTTCCCAATCCAGAAAAACTGGGTGGTGTAAAGTATATTAATTCAACACTGGCAACGCCACATATCCCTTGAACACCTCTTCCTCAAAAACCTCCTCTGTGTAATCCTTCATAACGTGGTACAGCGTGTCACGTTCAATCGGTTTGCGCCCAACAGCCTTGATGAGCTTCACCAAATCTTGGGTGCTCATCGCCGGGTTCTGTTCCTCCGAGCCGGCCATCGAGTAAATCTTCGTCGTATCGTCAATGGTTCCGTCAATATCATCCACGCCGTAGGACAGGGAAAGCTGAGCAATGTTACGGGAAATCATCGGCCAGTACGCCTTCACATGGTCAAAATTGTCGAGGTAGATGCGGGCGATGGCATAGTTGCGGAGGTCTTCCACAACGTTCACTTCAGGGATGTGCGACATCTGGTTGTCCTGGTTCCTGAATTTCAGTGGAATGAACGTCTGGAAGCCGCCTGTCTGGTCCTGCAATTTGCGAAGCTCTTCCATGTGGTGGATGCGGTGCTCGAAGCCTTCGATATGGCCGTAGAGCATCGTAGCATTCGAGCGCATACCGAGCTTGTGCCACTCCTCGTGGATGGCCAGCCACTGCTCGCCGGTGCATTTATCAGCCGCAATTTTTTCCCGGATTTCTGGGTGAAAAATCTCAGCACCACCACCGGGAATGCTATCCAGTCCAGCTTCCTTCATCAGTTTCATGCCTTCAGCATAGCCGATTTTTGCTTTTTTGAAAATATAGTGGTACTCCACGGGCGTCAGCGCCTTCACGTGTAGTTCTGGGCGGTGTTTTTTGATCGCAGTGAAAAAATCGGCGTAGAATTTCACATCGTATTGCGGCAGCACCCCGCCGACGATATGCACTTCGGTGACGGGCTGTCCGTCATATTTCCGCACGATGTCCATCATGTCTTCCATGGTGTATTCCCAGCCTTCTTCCCGCTTTTTTATCATGCGGGAATAGGAGCAGAACTTGCAGTCGTAAACACAGACATTGGTCGGCTCGATGTGGAAATTGCGGTTGAAATAGGTGTTGTCACCGTGCTTTTTCTCCCGAACGAAATTCGCCAGTGCACCCACAAACCCGAGGCTGCCTTCCTGGTAAAGCAGCAGTCCTTCGTCCGGTGAGATTCGTTCGCCGTTGAAGACTTTCTCCGCAATTTGGCGGTGTGGTTGGCTCAAATTGGGGTCGCTGAGCAGAAACTCAATTTTAGTTTGCATCGTTGTGGTTTTGTGCATTTTTGCGAGCGTAAAGGTAACGCTTTAGTTAACTTTCAGTTTTTATTGAAAGATGATTTTTTGGTTTCAGGTTTCAAGTTTCAGGTTCCATTGCGATGCCTGCTTTGAAACCTGAAACCCGAAACCTGAAACCGTCGATGCTTTCCATCCTCATTCCCATCTTCAATTTTGATGTCAGGCCGCTGGTCAATGACCTGCATGGGCAATGTGAAGTGGTTGGGATTGGTTATGAAATCCTATGTTTTGATGATGGTTCGACCACTGAATTTAAGCTGAAAAACAAGGAAATTTGGAAGTTGCCTAATGTCATTTATCGGGAAATGCCCCAAAACCTTGGCCGCTCTGCCATTCGAAATACACTGGGAAAAGCTGCTCGCTTTGAATATTTGCTGTTCATGGATTGCGACAGTAAGGTAGTCTCTAGTGATTTTATCAAAAATTACGTGGACTTCACAAATGTCAGTTTGTTTCCCTTGAAACCCTCAAATAGCGGAGCATTAAATCAGCCACCCGGTGTTCCAAATGCGGTGATTTATGGTGGACGTTGCTACGCTCAAGCTTCTCCGACTGACCATTCGCTTTATTTCCATTGGTATTATGGACGGTACCGTGAGCAAACTACAGCCGCTGAGAGGAGCCGCTCGCCTTATCACGGATTTATGACCAATAATTTCCTTATATCAAAAAACACTTTCCTCAGTATACTTTTTGATGAAACGCTGCGGCAATATGGGCACGAGGACACACTGTTTGGCTTAGAATTAATGAAGCGAAACGTGCCAATCATACACATTGATAATCCGTTGGAACATGTTGGGCTGGAACCAATTGATATTTTTTTAAGGAAAACCGAGCAGGGGATTGAGAATTTGGTGAAGTTGGAGCGGGATGGAAAAAAGATTGACACGAAGTTAATTGCGGTTTATGGCAAGCTGTCCCATTTAAAAATAAATTGGCTAATTGGTGTGTTATTTTCAATGTGCAAGTCAATGATTGTCAGGCAGTTGTCTGGCAGTAATCCTAGGTTGAGGTTATTTGATTTTTATAAACTCGGTTACCTCGAATCTTGCATGTTGAACGAGAAGTTGGATTGACTTACCTTGGCGACGTTAACCTATCTCTTCATTAAACTTTAATAAGCATGAAAAAGCTCAATTTATTATTAACCGCAGTTGTACTAAGCTGCGCTACTTTAGCTCTTGCTCAAACTGAAAAAGGTGTTGTTATGATTGGAGGAACAGCAGGCTTTGATGTTCAGTTTGAAGATTCTGACAATATTGTCGGACTTGATGTCTCACCGGGATTTGGCATTTTCGTTATTGACAACCTTGCTGTTGGCGCAGATCTTACCCTACAAGTAGTTAAGTCAGGCGATGTTACTTCCACCAGTGTTGGGTTATCTCCTTTAGCCCGATACTATTTTGGTACTGGAAACACAAGGATTTTCATCCACGGTCAATTTGGTTATTTGACCTCAAAAGTAGATTTTGGTGGTGGCAATGATTTTACCAGCAGCGGAGGTATGGTTCAAGTAGGCCCGGGAGTTGCTTTCTTTTTAAATAAGAATGTTGCCATTGAAGGAATACTAGCTTTTACTAGGTATGGCGGCGATTACGACTACAGTGATTTAGGTCTTCGGATTGGTGTTCAAGCCTATCTTAGTGGAGAATAATCGAATATTTTCAATTTTAAAAGGTGTTGTCTATAAATATTGGACAACACCTTTTCTTTTGTAAGCACTACCCTTAATCACATATTTTCGACAAGACTAGTCTTAAATTTGCAGCTTCTATTAGCTTGACCAATTCGTAAATACCAAGTTATCCATGCAAAACATTCTTTTCACCATCACAGATGCTGTTGGCATCATCCGCCTGAACCGCCCCTCTGTCTTCAATTCCTTCAATCGGGAAATGGCACTCGAACTGCAAGCTGTACTGGACGAATGCAACAACAACCACAGCGTCAGGGCCATCTATCTGACAGGGGAAGGCAAGGCATTCTGTGCCGGGCAAGACCTTCAGGAAGTCAGTGACCCTGATAATTCACCCAGTTTTAATACGATTTTAGGAGAACATTACAATCCCATCATCGAGCGGCTGCGGGGCATCGAGAAGCCCATTGTCTGTGGGGTAAATGGTGTAGCGGCAGGTGCAGGTGCGAACATCGCCCTAGCCTGCGATGTGGTGGTGGCTGCGGAATCGGCCAGTTTCATTCAGGCATTCAGCAAAATCGGCCTCGTGCCGGACAGCGGCGGCACGTACTTTTTGCCACGTTTGATTGGCTTTGCAAAAGCTTCCGCCTTGATGATGCTCGGTGAAAAAGTGTTGGCAAAAGACGCCGAAGCATTGGGCATGATTTACAAAACCCTGCCCACGGAAGGCTTTGACGAAGCCGCCCAAGCCATTGCGAAACAACTCGCCGAAATGCCCACGAAGGGCCTCGGCTACACCAAACGCTTGTTGAATATGAGCTTTGAAAACATCCTAGCGGAGCAACTAGAAGCTGAGGATAAATACCAAACCTTGGCAGGGGGCACAGCGGATTACCGGGAAGGGGTGACGGCGTTTTTGGAGAAGAGGAAGCCTGTTTTTAAAGGTTCTTAGGGTTTAAGGTTTCTGGTTTCAAGGAGAGCCGTACGAATTTGGTATCGCCTCCCTTAAACCAGAAACCTTAAACCACTTCGCCCCATTCCTTCGTCAATTTCCGAAAATACCCCTGAATCTCTTCCAGCACTTCTAGCTTCGATTTGTTGACAATTGACCGCCCATCAATCTCATTGACCCTCGTCAGTTCGCCCATCGTACCTGTGCAAAAAACCTCATCGGCTGTGTAAAACTCCACCAACGATAGGTTTCTTTCCAGCACGGGGATCCCATTTTCTTTGCAGATTTCAATGACCAAGCCTCGTGTGATGCCCGGTAAACACGCATCGGGGGTGGGGGAGAGCACCTGCCCATTGCGGATGCAGAAAATATTCACGCTGTTAGTTTCTGCCACGAAGCCATTTGAATCAAGCATAATGGCCTCGTCGGCTCCGGCGTAGTTGGCTTCGATTTTTGCCAAAATATTGTTCAGCAGGTTGTTGTGGTGGATTTTGGAATCCAAAAACATGGGGTTATTGCGTCGGATGCTGGACGTGATGAGCTTGATGCTCGGCGGATAAACGGGCGGCTTCCACTCGGCCAATACGATGAGTGTGCACCCGAATTGGTTCAGCCGGGGATCCATCCCAGAGGTGATTTTTTCGCCTCTGGTCAAAGTCAGGCGGATGTGAGCGCCGTCCTGCATCCCATTGGCGTTCAGGGTTTGGTGGATGGCATCGGTGATGTACTCGTTGCTGGGCACATTGGCGAAGCAAAGCGCATGGGCAGAATTCTGCAACCGCTCCAAGTGTCGGTCTAAGCAGAAGATGCGACCTTCGTACACCCGAATCCCTTCCCAGACCGCATCGCCGCCTTGCACGGCGCTGTCGAACACGGAGACTTTCGCTTCGGCACGTGGCCAGAGGCGGTCTTTTACCCAGATTTGGATGTCCTTGTTTAGTTCGTTGAATTGCTGTTGCACTATTTAAAATTGAAAATTAAAAATGGAAAATTGAAAATGAAAACTGCTGTGGATAATTATCAATCATCCATTTTCAGTTGTCAATTATTTTTCTCGTTCATCCATGTCTCCAACTCCCGAAAAGTCGCCACCAATTCTTCTGCATCCTCTGGTGGCCTGCCAGCACTCTCCAGTTTTTTTCTGAAAACATCAATTGGTCGCAAGTCCTCTAATTGCTCATTTGGCATCTGCATGTCCAAGGATTGGTGTTCGTTTTTCACCTTCAGTTTAAGAATTTCAAGGTGCATGTCCTTCGTGAAATCATGTAGCAGGCCGTTCAAGTTTGGTACAAGGCGGTCGGTTTCCACCAGCACTTCCACCCACGGCGCTAATTCGTCTTTGTAGCGCTCGTTGAGGGATTCGAGCTTCTCCTGCACTTCTTCCAGACTGCCTTCGATGGTCTTCAAACGGCGACCAACGGGTACGGTCAGCAGGCTGATTTTGTCCAGTTTATCATTTTGGAATTCCAATAGCGTCACCGATTTCTCATCCTTTGTTTCACTGAAACTGAGCGGAATTAAAGAGCCTGAGTAGCGCACCTGCTTCATGCCTCCGATGGCCTGTGGCCGATGGATATGACCTAGTGCCACGTAGCCAAACAAAGCTGGGAACTGGTCGGCACGGATATTTTCCGTGTTCCCGAGGTAGATATTGTCCTGCTTGTCGCTGGCCTCAGCGCCCGTGACACAGAGGTGGGCAGTCACGATTTTTGGGATTTTCAGCTTAGCAAGGGGGCCCATCGCATCCCCAATCGCAGTGTAGTGTGACAGAATTCCTTCCTTAATTCTTTCAATACGCTCCTGTCCCCCATCGCTAGTGGCTGCACGGTGCAGGTCTTGGTCACGCAGGAATGGAACAGCAGCTACTACGGCTTCTAGTTTGCCATTTTGGTCATTAAGTAAAATAATTTGAGAATTCGGGTCTTCGGTGGCGGCACCTACCACATGGACATTGAGCATTTGGAGCAAATCCCGTGGCGCATCCAGCATGTTTGGCGAGTCGTGGTTGCCACCTGTGATGACTACATGACGGCAATTGGTGCGGATGATTTTTCTCAAAAAACCATAGTAAAGCGCCCTCGCAGAGTTGGGCGGGTTGCCAATGTCGAACACATCCCCGGCGACGATGAGCAACTCAACGCCCTCCTTTTCAATGGCTTGCACCAGCCAGTCTAAAGCCAGCCGATGCTCGTCCTCCCGGTCACGGGAGATGAACTTTTGGCCAAGGTGCCAGTCGGAGGTGTGAAGGACTTTCATGGGGCTAAGGTAGGGGTTGAATGGAAAATAGAAAATGAGTGGAGGGTAATAAGTGAAAATTGAATTACTCAATTATTGAATTCTGAGGATTGCTTTTATCATATTTAATTTCAATTGAGTCACCAATTTTAATATCATTGAATATAACTTGTGGCAATCTTCCATATGAATTAACATATTTTTTCCCATTAACAATGTATTCGAATTTTATAGATTTTCCTTTGTAATTAGTTATGTCAACCACTAGTCCTTTGATGAATGCAGGATGTTTTTCAATTGTTTTAAGTTCTCTCCTGTGGGTTATTTCAAGTTGCAAGAAAATCAATATTATCAACATAATTGGAATAAATAATCCACAAGTGATTGCTGTCAATTTCTTCATTGATTTTTTGATTAAAATTAAGTTGGAATTTTTTGATTACATAATTGAATTCAAAATGAGAGTTTGTTTGGCATGTTATGTTTTCCCAGAATGAACATCGCCTTATCCCGTCCGTTTTACCAAAAATCCCTTAACATTAAATAGAAGAATCATGAAAAATCAATCTTTTAAATTGGTAATGTTGGCAACTTTATTGAGTATTTGGACATTCAGCGCCTGTAACTCAGATGGTAGCCAAACTAATTCTGAACAACATGACATCGATTCGACGATGGATGACATTTCACTACATTCTGCTTCCGATATGACAGGAGCTGAGGACTATATGGACTACTCATACAATTATATTGAAGAAGGCTATACGGAACCTGAAAAGAAAGATGAAAGCAAAGCCGTGGATAAATCTGCTGATAGGAAAAAAGCCCCTGCAAAGCTGAAAGTAAAGGATATGCCAGTGATATATACTGTTTCCCAAACAGATAGACCACCATTGTTTACTAATGATTGTTTGACGGCGAAAGACCCCCAGAAATGTTCAAATAGGGCTTTGGCGGATTGGGTAAAAAAGAACGTGAAATACCCAGAAGCAGACCTTGCAGAAGGTAGCGATGGCTTAGAGTATGTAACTTTTGTCATTAACAAAGAAGGGCAAGTTACTTCAATCAATCGTGTGGAGAGCAAGCAGGAAGCTTGTGACGGATGCTCAAAAGCTGTGTTGGATGCTGTGCTGGATATGCCTGATTGGCAGCCTGCTATGCTTGGTGGTAACCCTGTAAATGTGGTTGTAACTCTACCCGTGCGTTTCAAAGTTCTATAAAAATCACAATGAGCAATACAGGAGGTTCATGAAATTTTGATTGTTCCTCCTATATTCTTATTTCTAATTAATTCCTTTCATTACAAAAAATCTCACCAATGAAAAAACTAATGATGAGTTTGCTAGCAATACTTCTAATATTTGCTGGCCTGACTACCCCAATGATGGCGGTAAATACTACTACTCCGGTTCCAGTTGATTCAACGAGTGCTGAGGCTATGTTAGAAGTCAACAATATGACTCAGCGCTTGGAAGAAATAAAAGCGATGGATAAATCCAGTATGACCCGAGTAGAAAAAAAGGCACTTCGGAAAGAAGTACGTTCCATTAAAAATCGAATGAAAAAACTGAGTGGTGGTGTTTATATCTCCGCTTCTACTTTGATTATTATTCTCATTCTTGTCATCATACTTGCGTAAAAGTATGGTAGCAAATTTAATTGTTGAGTATAAAATATTGCTTGTCTGAGTTTCAGCATATACTGAAAATAGGGTTGTTACCGAATATGTATGGTAGCGACCTTATTTTTTATGTGAAATTGGTAAACCAAAATGAATAACTAAGATGGCTTTATAATTGCAGCCTTCTTAGTTACTCATTATAGAATTTGCTCAAAAGAAAATAGAGTAACTATTTCCGTATAAACATTGCATCCAATACTCCTTCGCTAAAATCACCATATGGCTCGTTGTTGATATGCTGATAAGCCGCTGCAAGGAACACAGTTTGCGCTGCGGAAACAATTGTATGTAGCACTAATACAGCAATAAACCCTAATACAATTCCTGCAACAGGATGTAAAACGTAACCGACAAGAAAGGCAACGATGCCAATGGCCAAGTACCCTAACAATGTGAAGATGCCAAAGCCAACATTAGCTGAAATTGACTCTCCCCACTTTTCTTTTATGATGGCACCGGAGCGCTTAACGGCGGCAATCGGAGTAAGATTTTCAAAGGCTAGTACTGGTACCACAAAATAGGTGGTAATGCTCCATACCATACCGATGATGACGATGACAATCTTGCCAATAATTCCAGCCTCTCGTTGAATCGTGCGGAGTATCATGCCCACTGTTGCAGCCAATACTGCCCATTGTAAGATGACGCCAATTCGGCTATAACTAAAGTTTAGACCTTCGGTCAATGTGACTTCATGTCCTTCAAATATACGTTTGGCGGAATATACAAGAGCCACATTGAAAAAGACGATAATGAAATAGTTGACCAGATAATAACCGAACAGCAATAGGAATTGTGGCCAGCTAGCATCGTGAAGCCAACCGCTGAAGTCCAAGCTAGACACCACGGCTACTCCGCCAAAAAAAGTGCCCAAAATCATGATAAGCGATAGGGAAGAAAATACCGGAAATAATAACAATTTCGGGTTGTTCTGGATAATGCGAAGACTGGTCATTCCCATTTCCCAGCCATTCGAAAGTCTAGTTGAAAGCGACATTTGATTGTAATTAATTTTAGGTGAAAAAATGATGTCGCAATTTGAGGAGAAACTTTGTTTAATGCAATGCTAATTTCTTGATTCCATCCAAAATGATTCCATCTGCGAAACATTTGGGGAATTGATAGCTATTGGTCAATTATTAGCGTGGTACGAAGTGCGAAAGGCAGAGGTCATTTTTTGGTCAACTGATAATGTTTGAGCTACCATGATTTTGATAAAAACTATTCGATGGTGACATTATAAACCACTGATTCTCCTGCCTTAATAAAAATTGAATCATGGACAACTTTGTCTATAGAATTCTTTTTATATTGGTAATTGATGTAGGTATATCCATCTCCACCCACGTCAATAATATAAGTAGTGTCAATTGGCAAGGAATTGTTGAAATAATAACTAACCGGAATATTTCCATAATCATATGAAAATATGAAATTGGAAATGGGATAGTTATTGTTTATGTTGAAATCAATGTTCAGCGTAGCCTTAGGTTTTAAATCAATATTAACTAGAAATGGAACATCAAAAGCTGTTGAATCAACACGTGGAATAATGAATATTCCATCATAATTTTTTCTATCAGTAAGGTAGCCATTTTTATAAGCCGAGAATTCAAACAAACCATTCGAGGTTTTATACTCGGTTCCATCAAAAGAGAATCTGAATTCCCCTTCCTCGTCTGTATCGAGCTCACCGATTAAATCTGAAGAGATAAAAAGTTGGTTGTCAACTAAATGCTTAATCTTTATTTTTGATTTTACACCTACATTATTATTTGGGTCAAATACCTGCCCTTGAAAAATAATGCAACCTGATACGCATTTGCCGTTGAACATCGGGTCTTTAGTGCAACGTATAACTATCAGTGAAATGAGAAATAATGTTGAGAAAATAGCAATATTTTTCATGATTTATCAGAAATAAATGAAAACATTTAAGCAAATATTTTCCAACATCACAGCACGAATCCCTAACGGATAAGTGTTGTTTCCCCTTTGTACTTCACCCTTTCGCCATCCACAAAATCCACCACCATGAACCATACATATACACCTGCAGGCATATCCTTTCCTTGGAATGTGCCATCCCAACCAATATCATTTGCATTAACTGCAAAATGGTCAGCTTCGTATAAACGCTCACCCCAGCGGTCAAAAACTTGGAAACTTAGGATTTCTTTCACCATTTCTGTGCTGCCGTGCACATGAAGCAGGTCATTTAGGCTGCTGCCACCAGCACTTGGAGCAAACCCCGTTGGTACTTGTACATTTCGAAGCTCACGGGCGAAAATGTTTATCATGTCCTCGGCAGTACAGCCGTTTTTGTCCACTACGGTGAAGGTTACAGTGGATTGCCCCAGCACCAAAAATTCACCAAGCCTGCTGCTCGTATCCTTCGGTGTTAGCCCAGGATTATTCGAATACCAGTGGAAAATGGCGGAGCTTGGGTCAGTTAGATTGGAAATAATCGGGTCAAGCAGCAAGGTACTGCCATAGTTTAGAATTGTATCTGGCCCAAGGTCTACGCTCAAGAGTTTGGGCTCGCCCACATATATCTGCTCCTGCACCCATTCGCAGCCAAAAGCATCCTGCACAGTAATGTTGTAAAGCCCCAAATCCAGCAAAGTGAATTCAGTGGCTCCCCCAAAAGCGCCATCATTGAAACTGACCTTGTAGGGTGGATTTCCCCCGGATGGAATTACCTGAATCCGGCCATCCTTTTCCCCAAAACACGAAACCCAATCTACTTCCAAACTAGCTTTCAATGCTGATTCTTCCGTAACGATGATGGAATCCAAAACAGAGCACCCAGCCACATCCGAAACGGTCAGGTAATAAGTGCCTGCTAGCAAGCTATCTGGGTCTTTCGAAGTAGAGGTAAAGCCTGATGGCCCCGACCAATTATAATTGAAGACCCCAGAACCACCAGTAACGGTTGTACTTATATTCCCGTCACTGCCACCAAGGCACTTCACACCTTGTTGTGAGAGTTGAGTCGTAATCGGTTGGTCTTCTCCAACCGTTTCAGAAATGGAAGCGGTACAACCATTAGCGTCAGACACAGTGACTGTGTAATCTCCGGCAGCAAGTCCTGTAATATCTTCGGTAGTTTCAGCATTGTCCCAATTGAAAATGTAGCCAGTAGTAGTGGGTGTTCCACCTAACACTGTGAGGTTAATTTCACCCGTGGAGCTCCCGATACAACCCGTGTTCGTCGAGAAAGTGCTCAGTTGCAATTGTGTCGGCTGGTTGATGGTAGCACATTGCGAAGCAGTACAACCATTGGCATCCGTGACGGTCAAACAGTAGGTGCTGGCCGGAAAATTGACGAGGTTGGGTGTACTTTGCCCATTGCTCCAAGCATAGCTAAGCTGTCCAATGCCGCCACTTGCTACCGAACTTATTCCACCAGAATTTCCACCAAAACAAAGCACGTTGTTTGCTGTGAGTTGAAGGCTTATGCCCGTTGGTTCGCTCAGTGTCAAGGACTGGGTGGCGGTGCAGCCGTTGGCATCTGTCGCTGTCACCGTATAGGTTGTAGCGCTCAGGTTGTCGGCCATCGGTCCAGTATCAGCATTGCTCCAAGCATATTGATAAGTGCCAGTTCCTCCCGATGCCATTGCTGCCGCAGTACCATCGGCACCGCCGTTGCAAAGTGGGTCAACGCCTTGTGCTGTGACTGTCAAAAGACTAGGCTCCTGAACGGTAGCGCTGGCAGTGGCGGTACAACCATTGGCATCTGTCACAGTTGCAGTGTAAGTTCCTGCCATGAGGTTCTGAGCCACAGGTGTTGTAACTCCCCCTGCTGCTGCGTCCCATTTGATGACGATGGGTGGTGTGCCACCTTGAAAATTGACAGCAGTGTTACCCGTTGCGGAGCCAAAACATACCGCTGGGTTAGCTGTGGCGGTGGCAGTTAGCAAGGGTGGTTGCGTAAGGTTGATGGAAGCGCCAAAAGTACAGCCATTGGCATCTGTCACGTTGACTGTCTGAGGGCCTATGCCCAAGTTGGTGGCGATTGAATCAGTTTGTCCATTGCTCCAATCAAAGCTGTATGGGGCAGTGCCTCCAGTAGTGACTGCTGCTAATACTGCATCAGACTGGCCATTGCAACTGATATTGCTAACCACAACTGGCACTACGTTAAGCGCTTGCGGAGCAAGAATTGTGACTTGCACCGTGTTCGGACAGTTCCAAGAATCAATTACGCTGGCAGTATAAGTGCCTCCGGCAATGCCTGTGAAAATGCCAGTTGTATTGTCTATGCCATTGAAAGTATAGGTGTAATCGCCAGCGCCACCAGAGGCTTGAAGTGTGACAGAACCGTTACTGCTGTTGCTGCAAGTGACGTTGGTCTGATTGGCAATCATCAGCCCTGGTGCCGTGCAGGGTGGGGTAGAGCAGGTGGCAGTTCCAGTTTGCCCATTGCATTCTCCAATTCCATAGACCTCAATGGTCACTTCTGTATCTAAGTTTAGACCATTGATAATTTCCGTAGTGCCGTTTGTGGGCGAGAACGGGGCCCCATTCAAGCTGACCATATAGCCCATTGCTCCTGCGATTGGATCCCAGCTGAAAGTGAGGCTACTGTTTGTGATGTCAGAACAAACGACGGTTGGCGCTGGCAACACATCTTTCACTTCAATGGTAATGCTGTCTTCCACAATGCAGCCGTAAGTATCAGAAGCTGAAAGGTGGTAGGTAGTCGTTTGGCTGGGAGAGGCCATTGGGTTTGGGCAATCAGTGCAGCTAAGTCCCGCAGCAGGTGTCCATTCGTAGTACAATTGGTACAAAGGCTCAAATGTAATCGTCCAGTCGAGGATGGTGCCGTTGAAGCCCATTTGGTCGTCCAGCACCAGCAACTGCCAAGTGCCATTGGTCAGGTAGTCACCATCCCAAAGGTCTGACCAAACGCCTTCTGGTGCGAATGTGCCGTTGGCAAATGAAGGTTGCCCGCCCGAAGTACATGGCGGCCAAGGGAAGCCTGCGCCAATGCTGATGGTAGCAGTTGGTGAAAAGCAGACGTTGGTGTAGTCATCGCAGTTGGAGCCATTGTCGGAACTTAGTTCGATAAACTGTCCACTTGGAGAAATCAGGAAAAGGTCTAGGTCATCCACCCAATTGTGGTCGATGTTGACACAAACCGATTGGATGACGCCTGGCCCCAAGGTAACTGGCTGAACGCCAGCTACTTGTATTGGTGAATACGTCGGTGTTCCGTTCGTCACGGTGTAATCCTGCGTGTTGGTAAATGAGGGGGGAACCGGCAATGGAATCGGTAGCGTACCATCCAGTTGCACGGAATCGAATTTGCAAATCGAGAGGTCAGGGCCAAGCTCTGGAGGTACGATTTCATTGTCTCGAATAAAAATCCAGAATGTATCCCGGTTACAAACATCCCGTTGGATGTCTATGCCAATGGTTTCCAAGCCTTCCGTAATGCCATCTTCAAAGGCGATGATTGGTATGGTGATGGAGCTGTCACCAATCGGTATGAACAAGTCAGTAGGGATAGTCATGTAATCCACACCGTTTTGTGCCGTTCCGATGATAGTGTAGTCTAGTGGGTAATCGGCTTCCACCGGGCCGGGGTAGGTAAAGGTGAGGGAGCCGCTGGCACAATCTTCGGTTACTGTTCCGTCAAGGCTGACAGTGTTCGTCTCAACTTTTAGTGAGCCAGTTCCGAAGGACTTTGCCTCCAAAAATACACCAGTATCAAAGGCTGGATCTCCCACATCTGATACCATTAATTTGATGGTATAGGTTTCACAAGGAATAACTACTGCTTCTGCAATGAAAACAGACAAGTAACCATCATATACTGGTTGTCCTGCACTGGTCGTATTGTCGTGGTAGTATTGGCCAAATTCAGGCGCACAGCTTCCATTTTGCGGGTGAATATTATTGATGGAAACAGGCGTGTTTGTGCCAGGTATCAAAGCAATGTTTTGCCCATTGTTTTGGTACGGGCCATTGATGCCGGGCCCGCTGATGAAAAAACCAAACACATCGTTGAACGGAGAGCAAGCCCATTCAGGGTATTCTTCTGAAGCAAAAACATATTTGAAACGCAACGTATCGGAAGTGGGGATGAAAGTGATGGAAAACCTAGCAAAATCAAAGAGCGTACCTGCTGCGATTGCTTGTAGGTCAGGGTCAGTGGCATTACCGTTGTTGTCATTGGAAGCAAATTGGTTACCACCACAATCGGCGCCGAGCGGCCCTGCACCACAATTCACCGAACCAGCCCTGCCGCTGGTAAGTAAAATCCCGCGATCAATGCCCACCACGTTTTGGGCATTTTTGAAATACCCAACTGCCAATGGGTCGCCTGTGAAAGTCACGTCTGTTACTTCCACCCCGTCGCCCAAAAAGATATTGGTAATCAAGTTTTCAGGCGTGATTGGAGCCGTTGTGGCGTCGGTGATTTCCATGGTTTGAGCGGTTGGTTTGCCCAAAAACATAAAAAGAAAAAGCCCGAAGGCTACACAGCGTTTCATTTTTGCGAGAGTAAATAAATTCATATTCAGCAGGTAAAAAGTTTTGCTTGCTTTCTGAAAATGATTGGTTGTGAAAAGTGCCTGGGAAAATTCGTGAATTGAACCATAAAAATAGCTGCTACGCTTGAGATTTTCCTCAAAAATGGCCAATAAATCATCGTTATGCCTAATAACTTGCCAAGTATCAAGACAGAACGAATGAACCCTCGGGTTTGTGATACAGCTTTTTTTCTAAAAAATGACCTCCGTCGCACCCCATCCGTAGCGTGGATGGAACTCGTTTTTGAATGTATTGACTTGCGGGTTTTGCATGAGCTTGGTCGCAATTGCATCTTTCAGTTTGCCTTCCCCAACGCCGTGAATCACAAAGACCCGCTCAATGCCCAAATGCAAGGCCTTGGCTATAAATGATTCAAAATGAGTTAGTTGTATCTTTAAAATATCGCCGCTGGTCAACTTGCGCCAACTGTCCGTCAGCTTTTCGATGTGCAGGTCTAGTTCTGGGTTAAAGGCTGCCAATTCGTTGGAGTCTGGCACATGGTGGTACCCTTTGAGCATGTTGCTGCTTTGCTTCGCAATAGGTTTTGCATTACGCTTGGTATAAGACTCCAAGTCTTCGGAGCTAGGGGCATCCGTTGATTCCGGTTTTTCAAAAAGCCGGTACCAATGCACTGGTTTATTCAGAAATGGGGCTGTTCGAAGATTGCCAAAGAAAGATTTCGGCTTTATTTTCAATGACTTGAATGCCTCTGGTGTGAGCCCCTCAGTAGTCACCCAACTACAAGTCACTTCAAATTCCGGTGTCTCGTTCAGGTCATCGTACAGGAACTCGCCCAGCTTCTGATAGCTCACTGACTTCAATTGACTGTTCCAAGTCTGCGGCCCACGGCTATTCAGGAACAGTTTCAGTTCAAACACCACATCATATCGTGTGTCGTTGAGCAGATATAGCAAGTATTTTTCAGGCACTTCATGCTTGGATTCTACAGGGTCAAACACCAATTGAATGCCTAAGCTTTTCAGGATGGTGTACTGCGTTTCCACCGAAACTGGCGGGGCTGTTGGCTCTTGCGTCTCTTTTTTGCCTTCTACTACTTTCGCCTTCACGGGGTGCTTCTGACGGTCTTCTGCCCGGAACAGGTCATCGGTGTGCGTCGGGATTTCCATGTCGTATTTCGGCAAGTACACACTTACCATGCCTCCCTCGAGCAGAGCTTTCACTACGCCTTCATCGTCTGTGTGCTGGAATTTTACTTTGGTGCCAATTGCGAAAAGCATGTCATTTTGGTGATTGGTGATATTTAAATATTGATTTGTGGCCCTAACGCTGCCAACCTTTGGATAGTGGCAAAGGTAATGAATGGAAAACCTTTCCCAATCACTAATCACAATTACCTTCGCCCCATGAATTTACGCTGGAAAATTGCCCAATTTTTTGAAGCATGGTGGTGGCGGCGCTATCTGAGGGGCAAGTCTTTGCCTGACTATCTTGACTGGAAAAGGGAATACTGGATGGATTTTTTGCGGAAAATCAACCTTATGGTTCCTCCAGAAGCCAGGGTTCTCGATGCTGGATGCGGCCCTGCGGGCATTTTTTTGGTGCTCCGCAACAACGAGGTGACTGCCCTCGACCCGCTTTTGGGCAAGTACAAGACTTTATTTCCGTATTTTACGGATGGTTCCCTTCCCAATATCCGCTTCGAAGCGCAAACTTTGGAGACTTTTTTTGCTCCGCAACAATTTGGCTTTGTGTTCTGCCTGAATGCCATCAACCACGTGGCGGAGTTGGATACTAGCTTAAAAAAATTGAGGGAGGCCACACGTCCAGGGGGTAAGCTCATCCTCTCAGTGGATGCACACAATTACCCCATTTTTAAATGGCTTTTTCAGTTGTTGCCGGGCGATATTTTACACCCGCACCAGTTTGATTTGGCGGATTATACCCGGCGACTTGCCTTGCATGGCTTCAAGGTTCAACAGGTATTGAAATTAAAGAAGGAATTCTTTTTCAGCTTCTATGTGCTGACCCTGACTTAAAGCATTTTTAGGACAATCAACTTTCCTATGCCGGGACTAATACATTATTAATTTCCCAACTTAAACTTTCCCCCTATTATTTTTGCAACCCAATTTCACTATCACCCTGAACTACAACTATCCTGCATGGCATACAAAATCAAGGAGCTTTATTTCACACTCCAAGGCGAAGGGGCGCACACAGGACGGCCTGCTGTCTTTTGCCGTTTCACTGGCTGCAACCTGTGGACAGGGAGGGAAGAAGACCGACACAAAGCCATTTGCCAGTTTTGCGACACTGATTTTTGGGGAACGGATGGTGAAAACGGTGGGCATTACACCGCCAAGGAGTTGGTGGTGAAAGCGGCCTCACTTTGGGGTGATTTGTCAAAAGGAAAGCCTTATGTAGTATGTACAGGTGGTGAGCCGTTGCTGCAATTGGACGAACCCCTGATTGACGAATTTCACAAGCATGGGTTTGAAGTAGGGGTGGAGACGAATGGTACCCAGTATGCCCCCGCAGGATTGGATTGGATTTGCGTAAGCCCCAAAGCAGGTGCACCGTTGATTTTGACCAAAGGCAATGAATTAAAACTAGTGTTTCCGCAGCCTACTGCCTTGCCGGAATTGTTCGAGGATTTGGATTTTGAAAACTTTTTTTTGCAGCCAATGGATAGCGATAGGCAAGCTGAGAATACCCGTTCGGCAATTGCGTACTGTTTGAAAAATCCGAAGTGGCGGCTCAGTGTGCAGACGCATAAATTGCTGAATATCCCTTGAAATACATGAAAAAAAGCCGCTTGGTTTCAATACACCAAGCGGCTTTTTTTTAAAGTATGAGAGTTAGAATATTATTGGAAAACCACTTTTTCAGTCTTCACAAACCCTGACGTTTTAAGTTGTACCATGAAAAGTCCAGCACCACCAACCATCCCACGGTCCAGTTTAAAACTGGAATTGCCCGCACTCAACTGCCCATCCAACAGAACTGCCACTCGCCGACCAGAAATATCAAAAACCTCCAGTTGAGCCTCTGACAAATTTTCTAGTGTCTCTAAATTGATTTGCGTTTGTTGACTGGCTACAGTTGGGACGATTTTGAGTTCGAACTTATTAGCAGGATCTTGAACACTTGAAACTGTTGCAATTTCAATTTGAGTAGTGCTCCAAACATTCATGGGGACGTATTTGTCACCCTCCTTGTTCCAGATAATGCCAATAACTTCGTATTCGTGTGAGGTTGGCGACTCGGTTTGTAATGCAAAGTTCAAGGAAAATTCTTGGCCTGCATCCACATTTTCATTGGAAATTAACTGGCCATAGGTCTCTTCTGAAAACGAAGAACGAAATAAATGGCGATGAACAGCATCAGCCCCAATACTGGCTTGGTAAGCTGTCACATGATCTTCCAGCAAATAAATGCCCAAGTAAAATTCACCTTGTGCAGCTTGGAAAAACTTGACTTTTGCTGCCACTTTTATTTCACCATTTTCATAGACAGGTTCAAATCCACAGTTGACAATAGGCGCCTGCACGAATGCCGTATTGATTTTTGATTGCAGCTCAGGTAGTTTGGTATTCACATTGCCAGCCGCAACGCCTTGGTCTGTACCGTCCAAAAAGAAACGAGGTTGGTAACCACCGCCTAGATTCTCCGTGATTGCGGTAGCAGCAGGGGTAGACAATGCGCCGGAATAATGCGCTGCCATGTACACCGCTTTATTGCCATTTTGGTCGATGGCATTTTCAAAGAAATTCCAACCCCAAGTGCCGCAGTAGGGACACCAGTCAGCAGTACGTTTGGTGACGAGGCTGCGTTGCTGTTCTACTACTTGCTGGGCGATACCTTTTGCCAAAAACAAACATGCGACGAGTAGGACGAAGTAATTCTTTTTCATGTGATTATGGATTCAGATTTTTCAAAATTATTTTAGTCAATAGGCTTGCTCATCGCAAGATGAACAATCAATATGAGTTTATAGTCGAAATGGAATTTATTTCCTTACAAAATTACTGCCTTGACTATGGTTTTTGTCGTATCGGTGACTTTAAAACGGTCATCCAAGCGCATGCCCAATACCCAAGCAATTTCCCCGCCAGATTCCAGTAGCCAAACACGTTCCTTTTCGAATCTCGACAGCTTGTGGTTGGAGAAGAAATCCTGCAGTTTTTGTTGTTTACCGCTCATTCCCAGCGGGCAAAATTTATCACCTGGCTGCCAATGCCGGAACAACAATGGGAATTGAAGCCTATCGGCATCCAGCCAAGCGGTATTGGGTCCGCCGTCGAGGCTAGGCGGTAGTCTGGCTTGGTACAGGCCTAGCTCCAACCCATCCGGGAGTACGACAGGGGAGCTTGGGATTTTATGTAAAAAATATACTCCGCCAATGTTTTCCCCCAATGATAAAATTAAAAAAGAGCGATCAACCAGCAGCGAGGTGGTGGCATGAAAAATGCTACCAGATTGATTGTCAGCACTTTGTAAAATATCTCGAACTTGTGAATTGTTGAATCCAAAAGGCTTCAAAATTTCGAAAAGAACGGTGGCCGGGGCAGGATAGGAGCGTAGTTTTTTGAGGTCAATTCGCCATTCACTTGCGCCTTTTTCAACGACATCAGCGATGATTCTGTCCAATGCAAAATCATATAGCGACTCTGCTTCTCTCAACCTTTCGATGTTTTCTCCAGCCGTTTTTTGGAAGGCTGGGTTAATTTTTTCAAAAACAGGTATCGCATGGTGTCTAAGCAGGTTGCGGCTGTATTTGTCAGTGAGGTTGGAGGCATCCTCTCTAAATTTTATCTTTTCCAGTTCTGCAAAAGCGATGATTTCCTTTTTAGTTGCAAAAAGCAAAGGACGAATCACTTTCTCATTCACCGGTGGTATGCCGTGCAGTCCTCGAATGCCACAGCCTTTCGTAAAATTATAGAGCAAAGTTTCGATGGAATCATCAAGGTGGTGGGCAGTCGCAATAAGCTGGCAATCAGCTAATTGGCGAGTTTTTTCTAACCAAGTATAACGAAGTTGTCGGGCTGCTTCTTGGATGGAGATTTTGTTTTGCTCCGCAAAAAGTTTAGTGTCAAAACGGATGGTGTGGAATGCAACTTGGAGGGTCTCTGCCAGTTTTTTTACCAAAAACTCGTCTCCATCTGATTCCTCTCCCCGCAACTGGAAATTGCAATGTGCAATATCAAACGGCAGACCCGAATCATGAAACAAGTGGCAAAGTACCATCGAGTCCACACCGCCACTGGTGGCTACCAATGTTTTTTCACCTGTAGCCACCAGATTTTGCGAGGCGATATATTTCAAGAAATTAGGAAGCACCTGAGAAGGTTGTCAGTCGTAAATCAACTCATTTTCAAATCTTTGTAAAAGGCATAATAATAAGGTATCGTTTCAATGCCTTTGTAAAAATTGAAAAGCCCATAATGTTCGTTCGGGGAGTGGATGGCGTCCGAGTTCAAGCCAAAGCCCATCAGCACGCTATCCACATCGAGTACATCTTTGAACAAAGAAACAATGGGGATGTACCCCCCTTCCCGCTTGGGTATCGGTTCTTTTCCAAAAGACTTGGCCATCGCTTGGTGGGCAGCTTGATATTCTGGGGTGTTCGTTGGAGTCACGCCTGGTTCGCCTCCGTGCATCCGAATTACTTTCACCTGAACTGAAGGTGGTGCAAGCGATTTGAAATAGGCTTCGAACTGGTCGTAAACTTTTTCACAACGCTGGTGTGGCACGAGCCGCATGGAGATTTTGGCAAAAGCCTTGGAAGGTAAAACAGTCTTCGAACCCTCACCCGTGTATCCGCCCCAGATGCCGTTGCAGTCCAATGAAGGGCGTATGCTCACCCGTTCCATTGTAGTGTAACCCTTTTCACCTTGCACATCGCCAATGCCGAGGTCAGATTTGTATTCCTCCAAATCAAAAGGGGCTTTGTTCATTGCTTCCCGGTCTTTTTTAGTTTCGTTTAGCACATCGTCATAAAAACCGGGAATGGTGATGTGACCGTTTTTGTCTATCAATTTATCAATCATGCCCGCCAGCACATTGATAGGGTTGGCCACGCCACCGCCATACACACCAGAGTGTAGGTCACGGTTTGGGCCTGTGACTTCCACTTGCAGATAAGCTAGCCCACGTACACCTGTGGTAATGCTTGGTACATCGTTGGCAATGATGGAAGTGTCGGAGCAAAGCACCACATCGCAAGCCAGCTTCTTTTTATTTTTTTCAACAAAAGGTCGGAAGCTAGGTGAGCCAACCTCCTCTTCACCTTCGATGCAGAACTTGATGTTGCAAGGTAGGTTGCCAGTAGCCACCATTGCCTCAAAAGCCTTGACGTGCATGTAGGTTTGACCTTTATCATCACAGGAGCCACGGGCAAATATGGCCCCCTTTGAATGTGCTTTTGTCTTCTTCACGACTGGCTCAAATGGGGGGGAAGACCAGAGGTCAAGAGGGTCGGGTGGTTGCACATCGTAATGGCCATAAACAAGTACCGTGGGCAGTTTTTTGTCCACAATTCTTTCACCATAAATAACTGGATAGCCTTCTTTGGTTTTGCCATCTTTTTTGTGGTTGGTTGGGCAAATTTCCACTTTGTCGGCACCAGCATCTCGCAAGCTCTTTGCGACAAAATCTGCGGTTCGTAGCACATCCGCTTTGTAGGCTGGGTCAGCACTGATTGATGGGATGCGAAGCAGGTCAAGCAGTTCATCTAAGAAACGCTGCTTGTTTTTTTCGATGTATTCCTGGGTGGATTTCATTAGAATATGGATTGTCGAATTATTGAATTGCTTGATGGTTAGGGTAGGCATGTGGTGTTTACTATTTTCCAAAACAACAAGCTGCAAGTGTGGCAAAGATAGCTTAGTGACCTTTTTAACCAAGAAAAAAATAGGTAATCAGATTTGTTGAGCCAGGAGTAGTTCCGACAGCCGCTTCTCCTTTAGTTTCAGTTCGATTTTGCCGTTGGCGGCAAAGCTGATTGAGCCAGTTTCCTCTGAAACAACAAATGCCGTGGCATTACTCCGCTCCGAAATACCGAGTGCAGCACGGTGGCGTAGGCCAATTCTGGTAGGAAGGTCGGGGCTATCCGAAACGGGCAAGACACAACTTGCTGACTGGATCTTTCCTTTGCTGATTAGCACGGCACCATCGTGAAGTGGGCTTTCTTTTTGAAAAATGCTGAGTAGCAATGTTTTGCTGATGCGGGCATCGAGCAGGACACCAGAGTGACCCATGCCGTCCAGTTCGAGACTATTAGAAAATACGATGAGCGCTCCAGTTTTTTCCCTTGACATCCGCAACAACGCTTCACGGATTTCAGCAGTTGCTGCTTCGTTGACGATTTTTTTGTCCAAGTTGCGAGTGAACCAACGGAACATGACTTCTGAACGCCGACCTAATGTTGTATTGCCGAGCATCAGCAGAAATCGACGTACCTCCGGTTGGAAAATGATGATGATGATGATGAACCCGACATTGACGAATTGGCTGAGTATCATGGAAAGCATGTCCATTTTCAACATGCCAACCAGCCACCAAAGCAGGTAGATCACGACAATACCAATGAAGATGTTGAAGGCAATGCTTCCTCTGAGGAGCAGGTAAACCCGATAAATCAGGTAACCGACAATGGTGATGTCGAGTACGTCCCAGAGGCTAATGGGCAGGAATCCAATTTCAAAGAGAAAATTCATGCCCTTAAACAAATTTTTATGCTTGGAATCAATGGTTTCATCCGGTAAAGATGTCCTATTTTTGGGCTAAGGATTTAGCATTTTTTGAAAAAAATAAGATTCATCTTGAAAAAAGCCTTTTGGAAAACGGCCATATTTTTGACACTGGTGCCAGCTTGGCTCTTTGCTCAAGAAGTGATTACAAATGAAGATGGGCGCAAAATCGTGGTGGAAGCAGACGGCCAATGGCACTATTTTCAAGTTGCTGATTCCTTGACAGCTAGTATTGCAGACAGTGTTTTTCGCCCACCGCAAGAAGTAGTTGATGAAAACCAGCAGCGTATTGCAGAATCGCAACAGTATGAAAAGGAGTTGTCGATGTCGTTGATAAAAACCAGGGTGGAGTTGGTTGATCGCCAACTAGCCCTTGGCAATGCGCCCCCAACTGAAGTGCGACTGTTGAAGGAACAATTAGCGCAGACGGAGCAACAGCTTGAACAATTGAAAAAAGATTTTGACCTCGCCGCTGAACGCACTGTTTTTTTGCAAAAAATAGCTAATTTACCACCTGCAACCTACGCCCGGAAACTGAAAAAATGGGAACAAGAACATCCGCAAAAATCAGGAACACCAATATTAAGAATTGCTCAGACAGAAGAAACAGCTACCCCACCAACTACCTCCATTGCAAATGGCATCCTATTTTTACCGCCAAAGCAACCATGTGCGGGAGGCCGTGTAAGTACCGACTCTGAAACAGGGAATTTTAGATGGGATACCTCCCCCACCAAATTTTTTTCCCACACCGACGAAGCTGTGGAAAATCAATTTCCCAAACGTGATTTTATTGAGTGCGTAGGCAGGTTGACAGGCATGGAAGGAGGCCGAAAGTTTCTCAATTTAGAGATTGCTATAGCCTCACCCAAAGCTCCCCAAATTGTTGGGACAATGCCCAAAGGAGAATTTATCGAAATCCAACTCCTGAATGGGGAGATAATCCGTTTGTTCAACAACCTGCCAAACAATGGTCAGTGGGTCGCATCACAAGAGGCATATATTTTCATGGGAAATTATACCATCGGAATTAAGGAAGAGAAAATGCTCAAAAACAACGAAGTGGACAAAGTGCTGGTCAGATGGAGTTTGGTACAGGAAAAATATGCTGTTTTTGAAACGGATTTTTTCATGCGGCAATTCCAGTGTTTAGAGGCATTAATTTTAAAAAACAACTAGCAGAACTTAGATGCTTGGATTGAAATTACCAACAGACCCTAGATGGGTGAACATGGCTGAGATGGATCTGGCAGAAATACTGACTGACCACGCTTACTGTGAGCAAAAGGCAGCAACTTCATGTATTTCATTAATCCAAGGATATCCTGACAAGATAGTCATGGTGAAAGAACTAGCTCCAATTGTCACAGAGGAATGGGGCCATTTCCGCTTGGTGCTTTTAGAACTTGAACGTAGAGGACTTAAACTTGGATACCAGCGTAAGGATGGATATGTCAATGAGCTGCTTAAGTTCGAAAAAAAAGGTGGTACTCGGGAAGACCGGCTTTTGGAGCGGTTGTTGATTTGTGCGCTCATTGAAGCTCGCAGTTGCGAACGGTTTCGGTTGCTTTCATTGAATTTGCAGGAAGAGGATTTAAAAGAATTTTACCACAAGTTCATGGTGTCAGAAGCAGGACATTATCGACTATTCCTAGACTTAGCCAAGACTTATTTTTCAGAAGAAAGGGTTAAATCACGTTGGCAGGAATATTTAGAACGGGAAGCTGAAATCATAGCAACACTGGAACTTCGTGGTGACAGAATGCACTAGTGCAAAACAATTTTCTGGTTTTTTCTATTTTTGAAGCAGAAACTTAAACTGTCATTTGTTAAGAAATTACATTATTTAGGGCGAACTAGTTTTTAAATTGGACTGTTCTGCTCACATTGACGTTGATAAAATATTTTTTTTGAAAAGTCAATACCAAGCTTAGCATTATGGCAACTTTTTTGCTTAGTTTGGCGTAATTTTTAATATCAAATTTTAGCCGAGTTTTGTATTCAAAAAAGAAAATCTAAACATGCATCTTAAAATAGACTACACAATCACCAACCTCAAACCAAAAAATTAAAGGTATGCGCCAATTAAAGATTACCAATAAAATTACAACCCGTGAAAGTCTTGCTCTTGACAAGTACTTAAATGATATTGGGAAAATAGACATGCTCAATGCAGAGGAAGAGGCTGATCTTGCCCGCAGGATTCGTGCTGGAGATCAAGCTGCTCTTGAACGATTAACGGAGGCTAATCTTCGCTTCGTCGTTTCAGTTGCAAAGCAGTACCAGAACCAAGGTCTTTCGTTGAGTGACCTTATAAATGAGGGCAATGTTGGGTTGATGAAAGCAGGTAAGCGATTCGATGAAACCAAAGGATTCAAGTTCATTTCATACGCAGTTTGGTGGATTCGTCAGTCAATTTTGCAAGCAATCGTAGAATACTCCCGAATTGTGCGGTTGCCATTGAACAAAGTAGGCTCTTATAATAAGGTGAACGAAGCTTTTATTTCTTTTGTACAAGAATTTGAAAGGGAACCTTCTGATGAGGAACTAGCTGAGATTTTGGAACTATCCACCAAAGAGGTCACAAATATGCTCAAAGGCAGCATCCGCCACGTTTCGGTTGATGCCCCGATAGGTGGCGAAGACAGTGACTCGACCATGCTTGACCTTATTGCCGATAGTGATGGGGAGCGCCCTGATGATGCTTTGATGGACCAGAGCTTGAAGGATGAGGTGCAGGCTGGTTTGTCGATTCTGGCTCCAAGGGAAGTAGAAGTGCTTTCGGCCTATTACGGTTTGAACGGCCACAAAGCCTTGACTTTAGAGGAAATTGGCGACATGTATAGTCTAACCAGGGAACGAGTACGCCAAATCAAAGAGCGGGCGATTCGGAGGTTGCGAAAATCATACAACAGAAATGCACTCAAATCTTATTTAGGGTAGTATTTTCTTGAAAAAAATATATAGCCCTGCTTTTTTAGGCAGGGCTTTTTTTATTTACGTCGAAATGGATTGACCAAAAACGAAATTAGTCTTAGAATTGGGTTCAAATAAATTTAACATGATAGGTATCGCATTGTCGTTGTTTTTGATTTTGGCACTGAGCATGATTGGTATTACCGTTTTTATGAAAACCCTCCAAAACTACAAGCCAGGCAGGGCAAAGATTCAGGCAGACCTGAAAAAAATCAGGGCAGAATTAGCTCCTTTAGTCGCACATTTAGTGCCTTGGACTGATGAAGAAATGGAGCAGCTTTCGTTTAATCAGATTAAGAAATCAATCAAAAATGGTTTAGTCAAGTCTTCGAAAGGTGTTTTAACTACCATTTACCATGAACCTGTGATTGCTTGGGCCTATAAAAAATATGTGAGCAAGAAAGAAAACGGCTTACTGTATGCCCGGACTAGTAACCAAGAGTTTATTTATCGGATTAAGAATGGAGAGGTGGAAATGGTGGTTGGGGAAAATTTAGTTGGCATTTTGAATGAAAAAGGTCAGTTGGTAAGTCACAAGGGAAACAAATTACTTGCCCAAGTGAATAAGAATGAAGATAACCTAACCTTGCCACTTCTAATAAATAACAAACTTGTGGGCAGTCTTTCAAATCCAGAACGCAACCAACGAGGCAACAACAGAGCTTTCCAGCATTTAATGAAAATGAACAAGGAAGAAGAAGAAATTGTGCTCTCGCTTTCAATCTTAGAACTAGTGAAAAGGGAGATTGAAGGGTGATTTTATCAAAATAGAGTTAAACGACTGTAAATCAGGCTTGGAGGATAAAAAAATAGGAAAAAATTGTAGAATATAACCCAAGTTGAATACTTTTGGCCGATAAGGAACCGATTCCGTTTTTAGATGCCAAATCAGATTTTACAAACACCTAAAATGAAAAACAATCTGCCAGCATTTCTGCTCTTCAAGCTGGTTGGTCATCTTTCCAAGGGAATCCATCCCACATCTGTACCGGAAATCGTCCGATTAGAAGGAAACTACACACAACATTTTTTTAGAAAGCAAGAAAATAAACGGGAGAAAGAAATGGAAGGAAAGCAACATTCCATCTGTTAGTCCGTAAATTTTCTAACACTAATATTTTGCCGAAGGGCAAAATCCCTATTCGTCATTTACTCAAGTTTTTCTCATTAAACTTCTGAAACATGAAAGTTTCTTCACCTAAACAGACAACTTACCGATTTTCAGGCCAATTGGGGCAATTCCTTTTCAAATACCTGATGGTTTTGACATTGCTGCTTTTTGCAAAAGACCTGATTTGGGCCGAAGGCTCAAAGGATTTACTCACTCCACCCACGGCAAAAAGGCTTTTCTTGGATACCAGAGATCCACAGCAATTCAAAGTTTATGCAAATGCTGGTGAATTCATCAACGTAGGTGGTAGCCATTTGGGCTTCGATGGTTCTGGTTTTATCAGTGTGTATCGACCCAACGGTAGCCTCGCTATGACTTTCAATGACCTAGGCGCTACCTCTGGCCTAGCAATCATCAACAACCTAACACAGGAATTAGGTGGGCCCACAGGTGGAGGAACTACCAATGGAACTGGCTACATACCTGGGGTAGTTACAGCTGATGCATCAGGAGTTTGGACTGTAGTTTTTGACTACAATGTGAATTATAGCTCCTCTGCGAATTTCTCAAATATTACCAATAATTTCCCTTGGACCAGAACTACTAATCAGGCTCAAGCACATAAGCGGGCAATACTTGCCTATGATATTACAATTTCAATTGGAGGTGCTGGTAACCAAGGAGGTACGCCAGTTTCAGGAAGGGTTTACACAAACCAATTTAATGGACTTATTAATGGAAATGGGCCAAATAACCTTACTTCTCCTACTTTTTATGTGTTGACAAGAGATGGTTACCAATATCAAGTTGATTTTGTTGATGCAGATCCATTTCGCTTCCCAATTTCTTCCAATTCTTTGGGTTTAGTTAGAAAAAATGCACAATCATATAGCCCGGTTTACAAATCATTGTTTGAATCGGATTTTATTCGGAGTGCAGATCCATCTACATGGACGGTAGGTGATATATTTTTATATGAACCACAGGCAGTTTCTGACCCAATTGTTGGTATTGTGAATAATAAAATATTCTTCAACATACCCGATGCATCAATGCCTACCACAGCAACGGTTGTAGATATTTATGATGGTACACGTGCAGAACCCTATGAGGAAATGCCACCGCATGAATTTATCCCGGCAAACCCATCACCAACCTCCTATACCACATGGCTATATACTGCTACCCCACAAATATTAAATTACAGTGTTTTTGTAGCTGCTGCAAACCCAGGTGGAATACCATGTTCTTCTGGTGCATTTCTATTTGGAAAAGGTGGGTATTTTATTTTCACTTCTAATATTGGAGGTACAGCAACCCTGCAAATTGATATTGATAATAACGGTTCATTTGATGACCCCATCGATATTATGCTTCAAGGAGGTCTTAACGCACCCACAGACTCTATTTATTGGGATGGTTTTGATGGCTTGGGCAATCCGGTGGCAGTACAAGATAGCTTCCCTTTGGTATGGCAAAGCTCTGTTCAGTATGGTGAAATCCACATTGCAAATGCTGATGTTGAAAATAATTACGGCGGTGTAACATTTACCTTGTTGAATCCACCTCCTGGTGATAATGGACCAACAAACGTGTTTTCATACAATCACACTGCGGTTGGTGGACCAATTAGTTGCCCAACCCCACCATGTACCAATACGACTCCACTTCAAACTACTGTTCCTTATACCTATACCAATGATTTGGGAAATGATAGGTATCTTGACCAATGGACTTTTAGGCAAGGTGTCACTATGCAGGATACATTATTTATAAATATAGTAACCAACTGTTGTGTGGATGGCCTTCCCGTGTTGACCGGTACTGGTCCAAGTGATATTTGCGAAGGCCAAGACCTCGTTTTGACAGCAACCAACACGGAAGTGGGTATCGGCCCATTAACTTATACTTGGACTGGTCCTGCTGGTTTTAGTTTCGTTGAAACAATTGGCGAGTTGGAAACAAGTACGGTTACTGTTCCAAATATTGGCTTGTTGAGTTCTGGAACATTTAGTGTCACCGCTTCTACTGCTGATACTTGTTCAAGTGATTTGGATTTTGCAGTCAATGTAAACTCAATTCCAGTTGCTACAGCAATAACGGGAGGCGGCAGTTTTTGTGCAGGAGCAGACGTTGAGCTTACTGCCATGAACATCATACCGGGCATTACATCTGTGGATTATACATGGAATGGGCCTGGGGTACCAATGGGTTCCGAATCGGGCACGGTCGCAGGGGGTGATCCAATCACACTCACTATTCCTAATATCCAGACTTCTGCCGCTGGAACCTACACTTTGACTTTGGTTTCAGAACTGGGTTGTATTTCCATCCCTGTTTCAACTGCAGTGATTGTAAACCCCACTCCAGAACTTACCCCAATCTCAGGGGCTGGCAGTTATTGTGTTGATGATGATGTGACCCTAGCAGCCATAAACACTGCTACTGGAATTAACACCATGATATGTACTTGGAATGGTCCAAACCTTTTCAATGTAACGCAAACAGTAAATGGAAATGATACCATTAAATTGTCATTGAACAATGTGAACAATGCATTTGAGGGAACATATACCTTGGTTTGTGCAGTTGTCGGTTGCACATCTACACCAGTTTCATTTGATGTTGTGGTAAATTCCAACCCAGAGATAAATGCCATTAGCCCAAATGGTAGTTTTTGTGTGGGAGATTCAGTAACCTTAACCGCTTTCAATGTCAATACAGATACCGGACCTATAAATTATACTTGGACAGGCCCAAATCCTAACAACCCATTGTTCCCATTCCAAGGCTCTGGCCCCGAACCCGGCCCATTCCCTGTCACCATACCAAGTTTAGGCTTGGACGATGCAGGTACTTATACTTTGGTATTAGAAACACTTGGTGGTTGTAAGTCTGTGCCACAATCAGTAACCATCAGCATCAACCCTTCCCCTGAAATCACCATTACTGGTGGTGGCGACGTTTGTATTGGGCAGGATGTGACTTTGACGGCCACAAACAGTACAAACTTCAACAGTCCTGTAATTTATATTTGGACGGGACCAAGTGGTTCTGTGCTGGCCCAAGGTGTTACAAGCAGCGATTCAGCATGCACACTGCTAATTCCAAACGTATCAACTGCGAATAATGGCACCTACGAGATTTTTAAAACATTCGATAATAATGGCTGTCAAACAACTGCGACCACAACATTGAATGTTTTGCCAGGCTTGAATATCGTCAACCCAACGCCTGATGATGATTACTGTGAGTTTTCAAGTATTGTGCTCACTGCAACCAACACTGTGGATGCTGGTGATTTGACCTATACTTGGCACGGCCCAAATGGCAAAATGTTTGGCCCATACACAGTTGGTAGTTTTGATCCTTTGACCGCAATTATTGACGAAGCAACTTTGGATTGCAGCGGAACTTGGACACTGGATGTCACATCGGAAAGTGGGTGTAACTCCAATGACGTAACAGTTGAGATAAACGTTCTGCCAAGTATCCGAATTACTAGTGTCACAGGTGGTGGTACTTACTGTTTTAATGCTGAAGTGATGTTGAATGGAACTGGAGAAGGTTCAGCTGATTCAGTTCATTATACCTGGACTGACCCGAATGGTGTAATCATTGGAAGTGGGACAACAACGCCAGCTGGTCCATTCCCAGCTATGAGCAGTGGAAATATTGAAGGTGATTATATCCTTGAGGTGATTGCTGACTCTAGTGGTTGTTCCGATAGCGAAGTTGTTACAATTGACTTCAACCCATTGCCAGAGGTAATGATTTTGAATAATGACACAACACTTTGCGATTTAGATACACTTGAAATTTGCGGACAAGCACTCACTCCAAACATTGGTTCATTTTCTTATGCATGGACGACACCAACGGGAATAATAATTACAGGTGACGCCAGTGGGAATGCGCCATTTTGTGATACCATCCTCCCAATGCAGGATTATGGAGAGGGGGCTTATGTCTTAGTCATCACTTCCACTGGTTGTACTTCTGAGCCGGATAGCTTCAATGTTTCCTTGAATCCAAATCCAACTATATCTGTACTATCTGGTGGAGGCACTTTCTGTGAAGGAGATACAATTGACTTCTGTTTTACCAACTCCAATCCAGAGGTTGTTGGGTTCTTCTATACCTGCATACTTCCTGATGGAACACAAATAACGGGTCAAACCACCACAAACGATACGATTTGCCTACCACTTTCGGTTTCTGGAACTTATTGTTGCTCCATGGAATCAATTGATGGGTGTGTTTCAAGCTTAGCTTGCGAAACATTCACTTTTGTTCCAAGTGCTGATTTGTCAGTTACTGCAAATACGCCCGTTTGTGCCAATGATACATTGTTACTAAGTGGCACGAATTCACTGCCTTGCACAGGAACAATTTCTTACGCTTGGAATGGCCCGAACGGCTTCACCTTTGTCGGTACAGCGCCATGTAACGGGCCATTTACGGCTTCAGTCCCTAACCCAGTTGCTGGGGTCTATTGCCTGATTGCACCACTTTCAAGCAACTGCCCGGATACTGCCTGCGTAACCGTTGTTGTGAACCCAGCACCAGAAGTGGTGAACAATACGATTGATGGTGGTGGTACTTATTGTGAGGGTGAAGAGGTAGTGCTTTCGGCACAAGTAACTATTTCGGACAATACTGACATTACATATGTTTGGTGTCAAAATGGTGTTCCAATACCCGGTGAAACTGGTACTGTGCCAAGTGGCACCACTGTCACCTTGGACTTGGGGCAAGTTGAACTTTCCGATGATGGTGAATATTGCCTCAAACTAACTTCTGTAAACGGTTGTATCAATAATCCACCGACCTGCACCAATGTCGATGTGAATCCAACACCTTCAATCCTTACCGTGACTGGTGGCGGCACTTATTGCGAAGGAGTGGATGTGATGCTAAATGGAACTGGTGAACCTGGACTTGGTACAGTAAGTTACATGTGGATGGGGCCTGGAGGTTTGCTTTTCAGTGGTTCTGCTCCAAGTGAAGGACCATTCCCTGCCACGATACCGAATATCATGCAAATTGATTCAGGTATTTACACCCTTATCGTAAAACTTGGTGATTGTGCCGATTCCATGAGTTTATTGGTTCATGTTAATCCAAAACCAATTATCAATGTAATTAGTGGCAATGGTACTTTCTGTGCTGGTCAGGATGTGACTTATTCTTTTGAAATTGACCCGAACGGTGCTGATTCTGTTTTCTGGACATTTACCTGCACTAGTGGTTTTGATACAAGTGGTGTAGTAACAACTGTCACAACCATCTCGATTACAATGATGGTTAATAGTACGGTTTCTTGCACAATCACAGCCGAATCGAATGATGGTTGCGAAGCGGAACCAAAAGAAATCACCACCAATATCCAGCAAATCGCCCCACCTGTTTTGGACGTTACTCTCAATGGCGTGCCAAGCGGCGGTTCATCCAATGTTACTGCTTGCGAAGGGGATGAAATGGTGTTGACTACAATGGCCCAACAGGGTACTGTCACCTATCAGTGGTTTAAAGATGGAGTTTTGATTGGTGAAACAACGGAACCAGTATTTCCAGTAGATCCGCCAATGGCTGGCACCTATACGGTTACAGTCATCGTCAATGGCTGTACGGCAACGTCCGATCCAGTGGTAGTCACCTTCCCAGATCCGCCAATAGCTGTCGATGATGAGTACACAAGCAACACCCCGACTGAGGTAACTGGAAATGTTACAGACAATGACACACCAAGCACCAATGTTGTAGTGACTATTCTGGAACAACCTAGCAGTGGTTCTGTGGTCGTTAATCCTGACGGAACTTTCACCTACACGCCTGGTGAGCCTATTGCAACTACAGTGACATTCACCTATCAGATTTGTTTGGTTGATTGTCCAGAATCCTGTGATCAGGCCACGGTTACTATCACCTATTTGTTGGAGTGTATCGTGCCAAACGTGATCACACCAAACGGTGATAATTTCAATGATATCCTCATCATTGATTGCCTACCGAATGACCCGACGAATCCAAGTCGTTTGCGGATATTCAATCGGTGGGGAGATGAAATCATCTCATTTGAACCTTACCTGAACGAAGAAGGCTGGGATGGCACCTACGGAAGTGATAAGAAAGAAGTGCCTGCTGCTACCTATTTCTACCTGTTTGAAAGGGATAAAAATAGTGGTGAGAAACCGATTTCTGGTTACATAAAAGTGTCCCGTTAACACTAGGTTCGTGAGCGGTTGTGCCGTAAGGCGCAACCGCCCACCATCCAATTAAATCCATCAACAGCCAAAAATATTTCGAACATGAAAAAGCTAATTTATACAATACTAATCACGTTTATCGCAATTTCGGCTTGGGCGCAGAGCGAGGCGATTTACACTTTCAATCTTTTCAACCAGCTCAACTTCAACCCAGCTTATGCAGGCTCTAAAGATGTGCTGGACGCTGGTCTGATTTACCGCAATCAATGGTGGTCGGGAATTGATGGCTCCCCAAAAAATATCAACCTGTATGGCCACATGCCTTTTGCAAAAAACACCAGTGGTATTGGCCTCAATATCTTGACAGATAAGATTGGTCTGGACAAAATCCTGACCATTGGGGCTGATTATGCCTATCGCATCCATTTCAAGAACCACAATACCTTGGCTTTGGGTATTGGAGGGCGGTATGAAAATGCACGGGCTGATTGGAATGAAATAAATGAAAAGGTAGGCCCTGGAGACCCAAATTTTGGAGACGGCGGGACTGAATCAAAAACAACCTTCAACGTTGGCCCAGGCATTTATTTCAATAACAGGCTTTTCTACCTTGGAGCCTCGCTTCCAAGGATGTTGGCTAATTCATTATACAGCGACAAGGGCAAGTTCAGTGGAAAGGTAAATACTTGGTTTGTTCAAGGTGGTTTGACTTTGCCAATTAGCCAAAATGTTGAGCTTTTGCCTAATGTTCAGGTTCGTATCAATCCTAACTCGCCGTTCGATTTAGATGCTAACTTGAACGTAATGTTATACGATGCCTTCATGATCGGTGCCATGTACCGGCTAGACGATTCAATTGATGGTTTATTGATGTACCAATTCAAAAACGGATTCCGCTTAGGTGTGGCAATAGATTTCACTACGTCAGACCTGAAGGATGCAACTACAGGCAGTTTTGAGCTAATGGCCGGCTATACATTCCCTTGCCCAACCTGCAAGGAAATCAAGAGCCTACGCTATTTTTAAGGAAAACCACCGGGCCTTTAGGTGCATGGACAATTGCAGCTAAAGGCGCTTAAACCCGGTGAAATCAATCGTTTTCGATAAAATGGTTTCACTGTTAAATTCAATTTCAAAAAAGAAAAACGATGAAAAATATAAAACCCTTGCTACTGCTTTTTACCCTCGTCTTGAGCTTTCAGCTCTTTGGCCAGCAGGGTGTTGAGTTGAAAAACATCAAGGAAATCAATGGGTCGCAACTCGATTTCAGCCCGATACCTTATAAAAATGGGGTGATTTTTACCACTTCCAAAAGCAACCGCTTTCTGCAGTGTCCGCCAGAAAAGCCAGATGACTACACGGACTTGAAGTTTTCCGAAAAAAAGGATGATGGCAGTTTTACAAAACCAGTATCCCTATCGGGAAAGGTAAACGGCAAGTACAATGATGGCAACGCCGCCTTTAACCCAACTGGCGACAAAATGATTTTTACCCGAAACAACCTGGAGGGGAAAAATGCGCAAGGCATCATCGATTTGAAACTCTACTCCGCAGATTTGGAAGGTGACAAATGGACGAATGTAACGGAGCTTCCTTTCAACAGCGATGATTGGTCAACTTGCCACCCGGCTCTTTCCAAAGACGGTACTTTGTTGGTGTTTTCGTCCAACCCCCCTGGTTCAACGGAAAACAGCATGGACCTTTATTGGGCAAAATGGGAAAATGGTGTTTGGAGCATCCCGACTAATTTGGGGTTAGGTGTGAACACCAATGCCAATGAACTTTTCCCTTTTTTGGATGAAAATAACACTTTGTTCTTTTCTTCTGATCGTCCTGGAGGAAGTGGTGGATTGGATATTTGGGTAGCAGAAATGGACGCCTCTGGGCAGTGGCAAATGGTTGGCAATCTTGGCGCACCATTTAATCAGAGCGGGGACGATGTGAGCTTTGTTTCCTTGAATGGCGGCACGGAAGGCTATATCGCCAGCGATCGTGGCCACCAAGATGCAAAAGGTAAGGACGACATCTATCTTTGGAAATACGACCCCCAGCCAAGAGACGTCATTATCGCCGTAGAGGACAAAGAGACAAAAGAACGCTTGGTAGGTGCTACGGTTGATATCACGCCAGTGGAGTATGGCAATATGTTGGACAAGATTTACAGTGGCCCTAAGGTGGCTAAAAACGAAGTTTTGACCACCGATAAAAATGGCTTGGTAACCTATTCGGTTCGCAAAGGCAACAAGTATGCAATTGTCACCAACAAAGCGGAATACAAACCTGACAAACGGGAGGTAATGGCGGAGCAATTCCCGGAATCGCCCACGCCGTACATTATTCCTCTTGAAAGGGAAATATGCTTGGTCAAGATGGTAATCGAAGTGGTGGAAGACCCATCTGGCAATAAGATTTCCTTGGCAGATATTACTGTTACAGATAAAAAAACTGGAAAAGTTATCAATTTGAAAAGCGATGCAAATGGAGAAGCTTTCATCGCTCAGGTTGAATGTGATCACGATTACGAAATCACAGGTAAAAAAGAGAATTATTACCCAAATACCGTACGTATCACCAATCCTAAAGGCAAGTTTAAGCATGGCGAAGAGGTGCGTGTGAAAGTGCCATTGAAACCATTGCAAGTGGTTATGCTGGAGCCAATTTTCTTTGATTTTGATAAGTATTACATCCGTAAAAGGGATGCCCAGCCAACACTTGATAATTTGGCTGACATCATGAATCAATATCCATCCTTGGTAGTTCGATTGGGGGGCAACACAGACTCAAGGGGTACCAACAAATACAATGAACGCTTGGGGGTAAACCGTGCAAGGTCGGCGAAGGATTACTTGGTCAGGAAGAAAAAAGTGAACAAGGATCGAATTCTAACGGAAGCCTTTGGTGAAACAAGGCCAGTCAACAATTGTACGGACGAAGTTTACTGTCCTGAAACGGACCACCAACTCAACCGCCGGGTGGATGTAACTGCAGAGCGCCACAATGAGCAAGGTGTTGTTTTCAAAACTAGGCCAGTGAGCGAAATGCACGTTGAATCAGACCGGAAAGACAGGAAGAAATAAACGAGGTATGCCTGAATAAATCAGGCGCTTCAACATAGTATGATAAAATGAAAATGCCGCAATCAGTGATGGTTGCGGCATTTTTTATGAAGTAATATGCACTATGAAATCATGAGAACATACCAGCTACACAGGCTGTCAGGAAACTGGCAATCGTGCCGCCAATCATCGCTTTTATCCCCAGCTCCGTCAGGTTTTTTCGCTGTGTAGGTGCCAAAGCGCTGATTCCCCCAATTTGGATGCCGATAGAAGCAAAATTGGCAAATCCACAAAGTGCGTATGTGGTAATGATGATGGATTTTTCTGTCATCATTGTCTTTAATTCAGGTAATTTGCCATAGGCTACAAATTCATTAACTGCTGTTTTAATCCCTAAAAGCTGCCCAACGACCATAGAATCTTGCCATGGGACTCCCAAAATCCAAGCTATAGGGGCAAAAACAAGTCCTAGAATATATTCAAGAGAAAGTCCAGTAAATTTACCACCAGTAGCATCCATGATCGCTGTATTCAGGTGCGTGATATCTCCGATAAAAAATAATATTGCATTCAACATAGCAATCATGGCAGTGAAAACAAGTAGCATAATTCCTACATTGACAGCAAGTTTAAACCCATCTGTAGCACCTTGTGTAATTGAGTCAAGAATATTTGAACCAGATTTTTCTTTTGGAACATCTAAACGTTGGTCTTCAAGTGTAATTTCTTTACTTTCAGGAAGTATCATTTTAGCAGCAACAATTGCAGCAGGGGCTGACATTATTGAAGCTGTCAGCAAATGCCTTGCAAATAAATGTTGGGATGCTTCATCAGAACCACCAAGAAACTGCACATATGCTGCGAATACACTTCCAGCGATAGTTGCAAAACCTCCAACCATAAGGCACATAATTTCTGACCTCGACATTCTTTCAAGATAAGGCCGTATCACTAAAGGTGCCTCAGTTTGTCCAATAAATACATTTGCAGCCGCAGCAAGGCTTTCAGCACCAGTAAGTTTCATTGTCCGGCTCATTACCCATGCAATACCTTTTGTGATAATTTGAAGGATACCCAAGTAATATAATAGGGAAGAAAGTGCTGAAAAGAAGACAATTGTAGGAAGTATTTTAAATACAAAGTTATTTAGCGCATCATCTACCAAATTGTTATCAAAACGATGGAATAAGAAATCAATCCCAGATTGCGTAAAATTTAAAACTTGAACAAAGAAATTAGCAACGTAATCAAAAATAATTGTAACTACTTCAACTTTCAGGACTAATAATCCTAAGGCTATTTGTAGAAACATTCCACCTGCCACAATGCGCCATTTAATGCCCCTCTTATTATTGCTCATCAAGTACAAGATGCCCAGCATCACTGCCACACCCAGCAAGCCCCTAAAAATATTGGTGATTAAGTCCATCGTGTTGTTCCGTTTTTGTTTTGATTTTTATGAAATAACATTGTCAAAGCCAAATGTAATGCATCCCTACAATTTCGCACACACACTTGTACGCTTAGCTGCTACCAATTCGTGAACGCCCGATTGAAAATCCTGTCCACCAGTTCTTTGTTGATGTTGTTGATGAGGGTTTCCTGTACATCGAGCAGGTTGTCATTAGCTCCAAAAAAGTCTTCGAACGAAAACTGCTGCTTCCAATTGGCCTTTTCGTCCTTGTTGTTCACAAAGTTTATTTGGACTGCTATGGTGAGTTTGTTGAAGCCAATCTGTTCGCCCGCTTTCGGTGCTTCGGCCGTTACCCTAAAGTCCGTCACAGCGCCGGAAAACTCCACATCGGGTTCTTCGTCGTTGTATTTTAGCCTTGATTCCGTCCTGATTTTGTCCTTCAATCTTTCAGTTAGGTCACGGGGTAGGGTAGGAGTAGAACTGGGCGCTTGATTTTCCAAAAGTTCTACGTAGTAGGTATTCACATTTGGCGGAATGCTGATGCCCTGAAAGGAGTAGCCATTTCCTCGAATCATACAGCCTTGCAGGGAAAGGAAACTAACTCCTATGAAAACCAAAACTAGCCAAGGCAATCGATTTGCATTTTGCCCAAACTGAAAATGGAAACATTTGTTCGACATCGAAATTTGCTAATTGTACCAATGTTATTAACATCAAGGAACACGCCGCTTTGTCTTCGCCGCAGACGACCTGTGCCCGTCTTGGTATGCTCTCATTACGAAAACAGTTCCTTTCAGGATGACAAAGCGGCATGTTCCTAGACAAATAAGGATTCACCACTTTATTTCAAAATAGCGTATCGTAATTTTGAATTAATCCAACGCCCGAAGATAGGGTTGCTATACAAATAAACGCATACTGAACAGGCACCAACTGGCATTTGCCAAACTTTAATACCTTGCTGCATGCTTCTTTTCATGAAAATATTGGTTGGTTTCGCTGTGAGCTACCTCGCCCTGTACCTGCTCGTTCCGCCAGGGAATTTTCTCTACGAGGGTCTGCGCCTTCCGTTTTGGCTGTTGAAATTAAAGCGATTGGAGCGGCCGGAACCAAAAGCCGTGAAATACCAGTACGGCAACCACTTCCGCCAATACCTGCTCCATTTTAAATCATTAGCTGATGCTCCCGAAAAAAAGCATGTCGTCATCTACATCCACGGTAGCGGCTGGCAGCATGGCCGCCCTGAGATGTTCAAAGCAAATGCCCAATGGCTAGCAGGAATGGGACATCATGCATTTTTCTTGTCTCATCGGCGCATCCCGCAATGCGATATTCGAGAGCTGCGGGAAGACATGGGCTTGGCAATTAAAGAAGTAGTGGAAATCATGGAAGCAAAAGGCTTGTCCCATAAGAAAATCCTGCTTTGCGGTAATTCGGCCGGTGGTCACTTGGCTGCTTTGGCTATGTTTGACCGGAGATTGCTTGCCGAGGTCAGGCTTTCACCAGACTTGTTTTCGGCCTTGGCGCTATTCGCTGCCCCGCTCGACCTGCGGGTCATGTGGTCTTCCCCGCCGCTGTTGATGCTGACCCGGATGAAAAAGCCCGAAATCTTTGAATTGGGGAACCCGATTTTGTACTTGAATTCCGAGGTGAAAATTCCAACGCTTCTGATTCACGGTGAAAAAGATGGTATCGTGGAATGCCAAAACACGATTGTTTTTGAAGAAAAACTGCGCAGCATGGGCACTAAAAAACTGCAATTTGAAACCTTGGAAAATGGGATGCACTTGGATTCGGCGAGCTGGTGTATTCCGGGGCATACTTGTAGCTTGATATTTGAGAATTGGTTGAAAGTAATTGAGCGGCATTGAGAAATGCTCAATTTACCACCTTAAAAACCAGTTCCTTTAACAGTTCCCCATCCTCTTTACCTGTGGTGATAAAATCGACCCCTTTTGACATCAGGTCGTATGTCCTCAAGTCCGAAATGATTTGCTCTGTTTTAGGCAAGGAGAAATGCTTCAGCGCTGAACGATATTCCTTCAATGCATAGGGCGAACGCAATCCTAGCTTTTTCTGCACATCACTGTCAGGTGCATTTTTCAAAAAATGCAACATATAAACCTTGGTAAAAAAACTGGCCAACGAGGACACAACCATGATGAATGGATTCCGTTTCGGGTTCTCTACGAAATTCTGCGTGATGCGTGCAATTTTCGCCAAGTCCTTGTTGCTGAGTGCTTTTTGAAGTTCGAAAATATTGTACTCCCGACTAATGCCTACATGTGCTTCCACATGACTGGCGGTGATTTCGGTGCCTGCTTGCAGGTGCAGAGCCAGCTTGTCAAGTTCATGGGAAATAAGTGAAAGGTCGGTACCAAGATACTCCGCCAATAGGTCGGCAGCGCCTGGCGTGATTTTCAATTTGAGGTGGCCCAGATAATCATGAATCCAATCGGGTATTTGGTTGTCATACAGCTTTTTGCTGTCAAAAACAATCCCTTTCTCCTGCAACAACTTCCCGAATTTGGTTGAGGTATTGAATGATTTGTGCTTATGGCAAAGCACCAAAATTGTAGAACTGAGCGGGTTTGCCACGTATTTTTCGAGGTCTTTTAAATCCTTCATATCCTGTGCCTCTTTGACAATGACCACTGAGTTTTGGGCCATCATTGGGTAACGACGGGCGTTGTCAATGACAGCTAAATGGTCTACATCACGTCCATAAAGCACCACTTGATTGAAGGAGCGTTCACTTTCCGTCAGGGCATTTTCTTCGATAAAATCTGAAATGGCATCAATGAAAAAGGGCTCGCTTCCGTGCAGGAAATAAATGGGTTGGAATTTTTTCTTTTTAAGGTCTCCTAAAATCTGTTGGTAGGTCAAAACGGGTAAGTGTTTGGATTTCGTAAAAAGCATCGGGGAGGCTTCAAGCCTCCCCGATGCTAACTGATTGATTTACAGGTAATTTTGTTGGAAAAATGGTTTGTACCCGTTCAGAGATTTAGACCGGATGATTTTCTCATAATTTGAAATCGTCAGGGGAAAATAGTCCTTGGTCATACCCATTTGCATGAAATCGGGGCGATTGGTTTTCAAGCCGTTGTAAAACTCCATAGCTTTTGCCTTGTCTTCAAAACCAGTGATCAGGATAAGTGGAACATCCTTCAATTCACCATCCACCTGAATTTGCGTGATTTTAAGTTTGTCGTTTGGATAGAACTTCCACATGTACTTGGTGATGCCGGTGCGGAGTTCTGGCAAGTCATTTGGGCGGTTTGACAAAACGAAAAGAAAGGAGTGCTCTTCATTGGCATTCACCACGAAACCGCCTTTTTCAGTTAGGTTATTCTGTGCAACCATCACGGATGGGAAAATGAAAAATGCCAACAATGTCAATGGGATGAAAAACTTTTTAAACATGGAAAATTGAATTTGCGAATCCCGAAAGCCCATCCCGAATGCTCGGGATAGGCTCCGAGTTTCTAACCAAAAAAATGTATTTTAAGCAGTAGCAAAGCTTTTTTTGAAAATTGAAACTGACTTGTGGTTGGTAGTTTTGACTGAATGCCTAAACCAAATGAGTGGCATTTTTTTATGCTATGAAAATAAGAAGCCAAATTTAGGGAAATTCCCTAATCTGGGCTTCCTTTAGCAGAATTTTATGATTCGGACGGGTTTTTGTAGCAAAAGTCATATTTTGGCAACCAAATATTGAGCCTTTTATCCGGTAGAACCTAATTCTAGTGGCTTTCGAAAAAGAACACTCCGACGAACACATTTTGGCTTTACTCCCTACCAATGATAGCTTGGCAATGGAGTTGATGTTCCGCAAGTACTATTCCTTCTTGTGCAAGTCCGTTTTAAGGGTACTGAAGGATGAACATACTGCGGAAGATTTGGCACAAGAGGTCTTTTTTGATGTCTGGCGAAAGCGTGAAGACATCAACGTGACGACTTCATTAAGAGCTTATCTGCGCAGGTCTGCGGTGAACAAAACGCTGAATTTTATCCGTGACCGAAAAATAAGATGGGATGACGAGGACAAATTGACCTCAACCGCCAGCGAAGAGACCAGCATTGCTTTAAACTTAGAAAGCCAAGACTTGGAGCGCTCCATCAACGAAGCTATAGACCTTTTGCCTGAGCGTTGCAGATTGGTTTTCTCATTGAGTAGGTTTGAGGAAATGACTAACCAACAAATAGCGGATGAATTGAGCATTTCAGTCAAGACTGTCGAAAACCAGATGACCAAAGCTTTGAAATTATTAAAATCTGCCATTGGGCCATTTTTGAATGCAGACTAGACGGTTTAGTCATTTAGCTTGCATTTAGACTCAAAAATCTGTGCGAAATTGGCAATTAAATAGGGGGACGCTTCCTAATCCGTGTCTCTTACACCAACTAGAAAAAAACTGGACCGGCTGAATTTGTACTCGATGAATGAAACGGTTTTGAAACGATTTATCAGAAATGGATTTTAACGCAAATAAAGGCTTGCAGGCCTGGCATGAGCAGCACCCTCATGAATCGAAGAACCTGCTAAGTAAAATATGGGAGGCGAGCAACAGCTACAAGGAAGGCTATCATCCCGACGTTGATAAAGGCCTTGATGCTTTCAAGCGTCGCATGAACCAGCACCAGCCTGCTAAAATCGCACGTCTTTCTCCTGTGAAAATTGTACTGCGAATAGCAGCTGGAATCGCTCTACTGTTTTTTTCTGGCATGTTCTTGAAAAATAAGTTGAGTGACAACAACCTAGTTGTTGAGATGACTAAAGATGGTGCTACGAAAGAACTTACGCTGAAAGATGGTAGCCTTGTTACTTTAAACGAATCAAGTCAATTGACCTTTCAAAAGGAGTTTTCCAAAAATGAGCGCAAAGTGACGTTGGAAGGTGAAGCTTTCTTCAAAATAACAAGGGATGTTAGCAGACCCTTTATCATTGAAGCTGGAATGGCTAAAGTTACTGTCCTTGGTACCTCCTTCAATGTACGCTCTTTTCCAAAGCAAAATGTTTTTGAAGTTTATGTGCAGACTGGTAAGGTAAAAGTGGATTTTGAGAAAGGGAATGGCAGTTATTTACTTACCCCAGGTGAATATTTGCGATTCGATGACGCTACTGGAAAGCCAAGTAAAGTTGTTGACAAATCAGGCGCTGCGAATGCATGGCGAACGGGTGTTATCAGTTTCAAAGGGCAAAGCATTCCAGACATTTTTGCTGGAATGGAACGGCTTTACGGTGTAAGCTTCAAATTTCAGCAGGAAAGTCAGAATTCGGATTGCCTACAAACCTTAACTGTTCAAAAAGGGAAAATGGGTGAAGCGATTGAAGCATTGAAGACCTCTTGCCCGAAACTAAAATTTAAAGGTGATCAGCTAGGTTATATCGTTACAGGTACTTGTTGCGAGTAAGCAGAGTGAGAGATTTATTTGAAATAAAATGGCTCAGGTGTACAAACATACCTGAGCCATTTTTATGCTTATTTGCCAACTTTGATAGAAGAATTGCACGTCTCTTCCATTGATTAGCTTAATTTTGATTTCCACGACCCAATCCTGCATGAAAAAGCGCTGGTTCATATTGCTAATTGGATTTTTTGCCCATTTTTCGGCCATCGGTCAATCCCCCCTGGACGCAACTATCAGCTTGGATATCAAGGACTTGCCTATCAAAGAGGTACTTTATGAAATGATAGACCAAGGCGTAAAGCTTTCCTTTAACAATAACATTTTACCAGTAGAGAAAAAGCTATCGTTTCGAGTTGTCAACTTAAAAATCAGTAGGCTGATGCCACTGATACTTGCAGACACCGACCTGAGTTACGAGGTGGTAGGGTCTCAGATAGTCATTCTCAAGAAAGCTATTCCAATCCCTAAAAAAATGTTTACCCTAAGTGGTTTTGTAACCGACGCTGAAACAGGGGAACGCAATATCAATTCTACGGTCTATGATGTTCGACGAAAGACTGGAACATATACAAACGAGTTTGGCTATTTCAGCATCACACTTTCCGAAGGCCCAGTTTACTTGCAGGTTTCGAGTTTAGGCTATGAAAATGACACCATTGAATTGACATTGGCAAGCAATCAGCGTGTTGAAATTCAGATGAGACCTCTTTTGCTTGCTGAAGTCGTGGTCAAAAACATCAATGATTCAACTTACCTTCAATCCGATTTCAACACTTTTGAAATCAACCTAGAACAAGCCGGCAGGCTGCCCTCGTTGGGCGGCGAAACAGACGTAATGCGCTTAGCCTACACCTTGCCGGGCATCCAAACTGGAGCCGATGGCTTTGGTGGTATGTCGGTACGAGGTGGGGATATTGACCAAAACCTTTTTTTGCTTGATGGAGTGACGGTATATAATGCCACCCATGGCTTGGGTATTTATTCCATTTACAATACAGGTGCAGTCAGAAGTGCAAAGATTCTCAAGGGCGACTTTCCAGCGCAATACGGTGGGCGAACATCTTCAATTTGGGACATTCAAACTAAGGAAGGCAACCTGAATAAATTGCAAGGTGAAATGGAAATGGGCCCGACTTCCCTACAGACAACGATTGAAGGTCCGTTCACCAAACACAAAGGTTCTTGGTTCCTTTCTGGAAGGCGTGCGCTTTTCGATTTTTTTAGTGTCCCTATTTCCAAAAGAATCCGTGATACGAAGACGAGTGCCGGTTACCTGAAGTATTTTTTCTTTGACATAAATGCCAAATTCAATTACAAGATCACGCCGAGCGACCGAGTTTACCTCAGTTTCTATCATGGAAAAGACGATTTCGTGGATAAGTACGACCAGTATCGTTGGTTCCAAGATACCCTGTCGGTTGTATCAAATGAAGAAGTAGTGAACTGGGGAAATAATGTGGCTGCGCTTCGCTGGAATCATTTGATTTCTGATAAAATATTTGCCAATGTGACGGCAACTTATAGCCGCTATTTTTACAATTCGGAAGAATTGATTGATTTGGATTTGTTGTCAAACGATGAGCGGATTTTGCGTGATGTGCTGTTTCTAAAATACAAATCAAGTGTGGAGGATATAGGCTTAAAAACGGATTTTGACTACACGACTTACCGAAAACACCGATTTAGGTTTGGCACTAGTTTCACGAAGCACAAGTTTCAGCCGGGAGTCATCAGTTTTGAAGAGCTTACAGTTTTCAACAAAGAAACTAGGGACACGATTGGTGCCTATCTAAAGAACCCACTGGAGTCCACGGAATTGGATGCGTACGTACAAGATGAATTGAAAATGGGCAATATCATCTCTGCCAATATTGGACTCAGAGCTTCTGCGCTACTTGTTAATCAAAAGGAATTTTTCTACTTGCAACCTAGGCTTATACTTCGGTTTTGGGAAGACCAGAAGCTGTCTTTTAATTTTGCGATAACAAAAAATACGCAATCTATCCACCTGCTAAGCCCAACAAGTTTTGGATTACCCAAGGATCTTTGGGTAAGTGCTACTGATAAAGTCAAGCCTCAACAATCTTGGCAATATTCAGTAGGCGGTGTGTATCATTTTCAACCTTGGTTGACGCTGGATATTCAAGGCTACTATAAAAAACTTAGAAACATCATTTACTTCCAAGGCAATGGGCTAAACAACATCAATTCGCTCAACTGGCAAGACCTAATAGCGGTGGGTAATGGCTGGGCTTACGGGACTGAATTTCTCTTGAAAATCCAACGTGGTAAATTTGGAGGCTGGGCCGGTTATTCCTATGCACATGCGGATAGAAAATTTGGGGAAGAGGTAAATAATGGGAAAAAATATCCACTTCGGCTTGATAGAAGGCACAATTTCAACCTTCAGTTTTTGTATAAAATCAATTCAAGTTGGGATTTTTCGCTTGGATATGTTTTTTCAACTGGTTCGGCCTACACATTGGCAACTCAGCAGTTTGACATAGTTCAGCAAACCAACGGCAGTGCACCTACCGCAATCAAGGTAAGCCAGAAATTCGTTAAAGCGTTGAATGACCGTCGTTTACCAAATTATCATCGGTTGGATTTCACATTCAACCATTATTTTAAAGTACGCAATGTTCAGCACACCATCAAGCTAGGGGTTTACAATGCTTACCTTAGAAAGAACCCAGTTTACTACACCCTCCGTGAAAGTTTTGACGACGATGGTCAAGAACTAACCCAAGTCGTTCAAATTTCATTACTTCCTTTTTTTCCTACACTTAGGTATATCATGGAATTCAAGTAAGTTCCTAATTCAAGACATTTCAATTTTTTAATTTGAATTAAATCTAAATAAAGTTAAAAAATTGAGCGCAGGTCGTATTTTTGCCTATCAAATTTGAAAAACAGCCCGAGAAATGAAGAAAATAGCAGTCATAATCGCAGATGCGCACTACCTATCTAGGCTAGGGTTGCGACAGATTTTGGCTGAAGTGCCCAATTGTGAGGTTGTTGGAGAGGCAACCTCCGAGGCTCAGTTGCTTGTGAAATTGACCAATACCCAGCCTGAAATTGTGGTACTAGACTATAACCAACCTGGCCGTTTTTCTACAGAAACAATCGAAAAAGTTAGGGAACGTTCCCCTCAATCCCGATTGCTTATCATCAGTGGAGATGAGGACAAAAAGTCTATTTATCAGGTATTGGAAAGTGGTGTAAATAGTTTTTTGTCAAAACATTGCGGTGAAAAGGAAATAGTGGATGCAGTGGAAGCCACTTCAAAAAACGAAAAATTTTATTGCACCAACGTACTGAATCATCTTCTTGAAAAGTCTTTTCCGAAGGAAGCTGATTGCTCACCAACACCACTTTCGGCTCGTGAAATTGAAATCGTAAGGCTTGTAGCCAGCGGACTCATCGCCAAGGAAATAGCCGGGAAACTCCATTTGAGTACCCACACGATTTACACCCACCGCAAAAACATCATGAAAAAATTGAAGCTGGGTACTACATCAGAGCTGGTGCTTTTTGCCGTAAACGAAGGATTAGTTTGAGTTTTTTTTCAATCCTGCCATTCAATATAGTCCACATTGAAAAGTCCTTTTTTGATAGGTACGACAATGGTGTCGCCTTGTACTGAATTTGAAAATCGTGGCGTCTTGCTTTTCACTCGAACAAGTTCACCGTCGATAATCACAAAAATAAAATAACCCATTTCCGTTTTTTTATTGCCTTCAATAAAGCCATAAATTGTTGGGCTGCGTCCTACCAAATGCGCTTTTTCTTCCCAAAACTCAACGGGCGTTTCATGTGGTTTTTGCTCCGCAAAAAATCGGTTTGCTAGGCTAGCTAACAGTGGCATCGGTAAAATTGAGGTGACGATGCAGACAGTCCAGATTTGGATTTTATCCACCAAATCTTTTTCTTTTTTTTGAAAGCGAAAAGCCAACATTATCCCAACTGCCAATCCCACCAACAGTGAGCCAAGCACCATTTTCTGGGGCTTGATATAATTCTGAAACCACTGGAACTCATGAACATACAGGGCTATCACCCCAAAAATGGCAATTACGGCGAAGAAAACCAACAGCTTGAATTTCATGCTCATGCGTAATGGAATTGGAGTTTTGCAAGACTGTTGTAAAGGCCGTCCGTCATTGCTTCCAGTTCCTCGTGGGTACCTTCCTCCACAATTCTGCCACCATCGATTACACAGATTTTATCCACATTCCTGATAGTTGCCAATCGGTGAGCAATGATGATACTTGTACGGCCTTCCATTAGCTTGTCAAGTGCATCTTGTACCACTTTTTCAGATTCAGCATCCAAAGAAGATGTTGCTTCATCCAAAAGTAAAATAGCTGGATTTTTCAAAATAGCCCTTGCAATGGCGATGCGCTGGCGTTGTCCACCTGAGAGTTTTACCCCTCGTTCGCCTACAATTGTGTCTAATCCTTCTGGGAATTTTTGAATGAAATTCCAGGCATTTGCTTGTCGGGCAGCCTCAATAATTTCAGGTTCAGAAGCATCAGGTTTTCCATACAAAATATTCTCCCGAATCGTACCGCCAAACAGTAGCACTTCTTGTGGCACGATGGCAATATTTTGACGATAATCAGTCGTGTTCATGTCGTGGATGCTTTGGTCATCGACAGTAATTTCACCAGAAGCAATTTCGTAAAACTTGAGCAAAAGCTGCACGATTGTTGACTTGCCAGCGCCGCTAGGCCCTACCAGTGCTACTTTTTCACCAGCCCCGACCCGTAGGTTTATCCCTTTCAAAACCCGAACGTCTTCTCTGGTGGGGTAATTGAAATGAACATTTTTGAACTCGATATTACCTTCCAGACGGTTGGTATTTTGCCTGTCATTTTGAATTTTCACCTCGCTGTTTTCTTCCAAAATCTCGCTAATACGTTCCGTTGCCCCAATGGCACCCAGCAGTTCCGTGTAGAAATTGCCTAGGCCGGCAATTGCCCCTCCAATGACCGCCGTGTAAACGACAAATGACACCAATTGCCCGGCGTCCATTTGCCCCTTGCTAAGCAGCCAAGCGCCCATCCAAATGACGAAAAACAAACCACCAAAAAGCACGGATACAATGAAGACTGTGAAAAGCGCCCGCCCGTGGGCATATTTCAGGGAAACACTAACTGTGTCGTCCACTGATTTTCCGTACCTCCGAAACTCGAAAAGTTCGTTGGTGAATGCTTTCACGACTTGGATAGTCGTCATCGTTTCACTCAAAACGGTGTTGGACAGCGCCAGTTCATCTTGCCGCTGTTTAGACAGTTTTCGGATTTTTCTACCAAAAAACATGGCACCGATGACGATTACAGGAAATGTGGCAAGCATGATGAGCGACAGTTTCCAAGCCATGACTGCTAAAATGATTATGCCAGAGACAAGAACGATAATTTGCCGGATGAACTCGGCAATCGTAACGGAGAAGGCACTGTACAATTTTTCGACATCAGCAGTAAGCCTACTGACAAGGTCGCCTACCCGGTTTTTTTCGAAGAAAACGATGGGCAGCGTGATGATTTTGCTGTAAAGTGCTTTGCGAACATCGGCGATTCCCCGCTCACTTACCGCAGCAAAAAGCTGTACCCGGAAATAGGACACAAACCCTTGTGCAATCAACACCACCATCAAAAAGTAGCCAACCTGAGGGAGCGTGAAGGGGTATTTGGATTTTCCCTGGGCAATGTTGATGAGTTCGCCGGAAAGAAAGGGGAAAATCATAAAGACCATGCTCGAAATGAACAGGAGCACGAGTCCAATTGCCAACCTCCAACGGTAGGGCCTCACGAATTTGAAAATCTTGAGGGCTTTTCGGGCTTGTTCGAGGTTGAATTTTTTACTTTCCGTGGTATCTGTCGTACTGGCCGGATTTCTTCTTGACATAGCTGAATTGGCTAATTTTTATACAAAGAAATGAAAACGCAGGAAGCTGCAACTGGTTTTAATTCTACAAATATTGCTGACCATCCGCTTACATTTGCCTTTCACTTTTTTTCATTCTCCATAAAAATGCCATTTCCTGAACCCTTCCTCGACCGCATGAAATCTGACATGGGTCAGGAATTCCCAGATTTCTTGAATGCTTTAGAGCAACCGGCGCCAGTGAGCATCCGCCTGAACCCTGCAAAAGGTTTGGTTGCCTTCAGCAATGCGGAACCAATTCCTTGGCATCCAGATGGCCACTATTTACCGGAGCGGCCAGTTTTTACACTCGACCCTAGATTCCATGCTGGAGGCTATTACGTGCAGGAGGCATCGTCCATGCTTATCCATGAAGCTTTGCGGCAAACGGTTGGATTGGGACAGGATTTGAAAGTCCTTGACCTTTGCGCCGCTCCTGGCGGTAAATCAACACTGTTAGTTTCTGCATTAGGGAGAGCTGGATTTTTATTGTCAAATGAAGTGATACAAAACAGGGTAGGGCCACTGAAAATGAACTTGGAAAAATGGGGGCATGCCAATGTCGCAGTCAGCAACCACGACCCAGAAGATTTCGAAAAACTGGCTGGCTTCTTCGATGTAGTGCTGGTGGATGCACCTTGTTCTGGCGAGGGACTGTTCCGGAAGGATGAAGATGCAGCCAGACATTGGTCAGCAGCAAGTGTGGAATTATGTTCTGCTCGTCAGCGCCGAATTCTAACTGCAGGATTGGAATTGGTGCAAGAAGGTGGCATTCTGATTTATTCCACCTGTACCTTCAACCAGCAGGAAAATGGAGATAATGTGGAATGGCTCGCTTCGCAGGGCTTTGAATTTGTGAAACTGGATTTGCCTGAAACTTGGGGCGTTACTGAACAAAAATGGGGATACCAATGCTATCCGCACCGGGTGCAAGGGGAGGGATTCTTTTTTGCCGTCCTTCGGAAAACGGGGGGCAGCCAAGCAATCAAACTAAAAAATAACCCACCAAAAGATTGGCAACGTTTTCCGGAAAAGCAACTGAGCATTTTTGAGGGTTGGCTTTCCCAGCCTAGTGATTTTGCATTCTTTACAAAACCTGATGATGCAATAGTGGCAGTGCCGTTGGTTTTGGCCGATTCATTCTTCACAGTTGGTGCTTCGCTAAAACGGCGCTCACTTGGCTTAGAAATTGGCGAGCTGAAAAAGAATGACTTGGTTCCATCACATACATTGGCATTGGCCAACGAACTTCATCCCGATTTGCCAAAGGCTGACCTTTCCAAAGACCAAGCCTTGCATTTTTTGAAAAAAGAAAACCTTTGGGAAACAGACTGGCAGCGAGGCTGGACCCTAGCAAGTTTTGAGGGTTTGCCGATAGGCTGGATGAAAGTACTGGACAACCGTTCGAACAATTACCTGCCTACCAACTGGCGGATTCGGATGGATTTATAATTTCAAATTCGACAAACTAAAAAGCCCAGCGATGCTTGAATCGCTGGGCCTTTTTTGCTGATCAATAATCTTATCGAAGTATTTCAAATCGCTCAAAGCCAGCCACTTTCCCTCGCTTATCCTTTAAAACAAGGATAAAAGTTCCAGCTGTAAGTGCTTGGACGTTTATGCTTTCCGTAGCAGAAACGGCAGGTTGGACTAGCATCCGATGCCCGAGCATATCGAAAATTTCCATTTGCCCGACAAAACCTTCCGGTAAATCTACCTGTAGAAAATTGCTCGTCGGATTTGGGGAAATCTTTACGTCCAGAAAAGTCTTTGAATTATGCGTCGCACTTACAAATTCATTCAGCCAAATCATTGATGTATCAATACCAGGGCTGATTTTGTACTGCACGACTGGGAAGCTGAGGTTGAATTGGTTGGTCCACCAGTTATGGTAGGTGATGGTCTTGGGAGTCGTTTTTGAAAGAAAAGTCCAGATGCCATTGTTCAGATAAACGATGGAATCATAAGAAACCTCAACTTCAGTTGAGCGAAGTACATCAAACGTGCCGATAGGAGAGGTCAAAGTGCCATAACCATCCACTACCACATTTCTGTTGGTGGTCGTAATGGACCTCACGCTATCTAATGGGAAACCGACCTCACTCCCTTTCACTTGTGCTGTTCCGATGACAGTCTCTGAATACGTTTGATTCAACTCCAAAGGAAACTTGATAATGGTTTGAGGAGGGTCGTACTTGAAGGCAGTGGTCACCGTGTATGGTTCTATGGTGAATGTGCCATAGGTACCGAAAGTGGCAATATGGTCATTGGTTTTTTCCAAGTAGATTATAGCAATAGAGTCCAAAGTAGTAGCAAGGTTGGCATTTGGGAAAAGTGAAAAATAAGCGGTTTCATCAGCAGGGTAAAAAGCTAGTGAGTCGCTGCTATCATTGTCAAGCATGGAAAAGTCCCAGGTTTGCATGCCAGTTCCGCCGGGAGAAATACTGGCTTCGATGGATGTATCCCTACTTTGAATGGCAAATACGCCTAAAGGGTTTACTTCATCAGCTTGAATGGTAATTTGAGCATTTGTAAATGCAGGCAAAAACGCAAGGACTACTGCAATTTGGAAAATTTTTTTCATTAGAATTTTGATTTTAATAATCACCCTACTAGGATTACGGATTCATTTCCGCAAAAGTTGGGTTCAATCATATTTTCGACAAACTTAGACGTTTTTTGTCCGTCATTTTCATATCCCACAAGTTATTAATTGACCCTTGCCGACATTTGTTCAAAATTGAAACTCCATTTAAGATGCCTACATGTGAAAAACTCAATCTGCCACAAACAAGGCCAAGGCTTATATTTGCCCCTTTTCAGCTTGAAAAAAGCAACTAAATGCCGAATTCCATTACCAAAATATTCCATCCTGCCTACTACGCTCGAACGACAGTCGGAGGTGTGACGCTTGGTCAAATGGATGCCCTGTTGGCCAACGGTTATTATCGGAATGGGGTTGATATTTGTGCAGCTTCTGTACGTAGCATGGGCAATATCTGGGTTTCTGCGGTGATGCTTCGGGTACGATTATCAGATTTTGTGTGGAAGAAACGACTGCGAAAATTGCTTAGAACCAATAGTGGAAAATTCGACTTCGAATTCCGACCATTTCAGCCAACTACTGAAATGGAAACACTTTGGCAACAATACAAGGACAAAGTACATGGCTGGCACAGTGTGCCTTCATTGGCTCAACATATTCTGCGGGGGAAAACGGCAGATGACTTTAATACTTGGCAGCTTTGTGTTTTTTCGCAAGGAAAGCTGGTGGCTTTTAGCGTTTTTGACCGGGGGCTGCACAGTATAGCTTCCTTGGAAGCGGCTTATGACACCGAGTTTAGCAAATATAGCTTAGGAGTTTATACCATGCTACTCGAAATCACATGGTGTCAAGGCCACGGCCTTGATTATTATTATCCAGGTTTTTACCCTGAGAACGACCCCATGTTTGATTACAAACTTAGGCCAGGGAACATTGAGTTTTTTCGGGTGGAAAATGGGGCGTGGCTCCCAATCGACAAACTAGTCACTACTGATTGGAAGCTTGCGGAATTGGTGGATAGACACAGGGCGGTCCAAGAGGTTTTTCAAAGCAATGAAATACAATTCACCATTGCCTTTAATCACAGCCCTTTTCGGCCGGATGGTCAGCCTAACCTTTGTGCTTGTAGCCTACAGATAATTGTTCCGATTCAAACCCCTACAGGCCAACGATTGGTTTTTGTCCATTGGAATTTATCGGAAAAATTATATGACGTATTTTCAGGTACGGATTTAACGCCAATGATGCGCAAAGATGCACTGGGCAATTACCTTCCACATCATTTTTACAGCGTCAAACAGGTGCAATATTTTGGCAGTTTCCAAACGCCTGTGGAGGTTGTGTTACTTGCGCAAAAAATCAAAGAGCAGCTCATTTTGACGGTTTCATAGTTTCATAGATTTCAATCCATTGATGGGGTGTCATCTTGCTCACCAATTCTCCGATCAATTCCAAAGGCACATCTTCTGGTTTTTTGAAACGGATACAGCATTTACCCATGTCCAGTTTTTTCTTTGAATGTTTAGGCCATTCCTCCTTGAACCAGTTCAGTAGTGGCCCTTCGTACATTCCCATGTGGTACAGCGAGATATAGTTTTTTTGCGAAGCAAGGCTGATGAACGGCAACGGTAGCTTTGGGTCGCAATGGTAGCCTTCGGAATAAAGGCTGTGTGGCACCACATACCCCAACATGCCATAGCCCATACCCTCTTTGAACCCATCAGGCAAGTTTTTCAAGATGACCTCTCTAATTGCAGTGAGAATGGGACGGCGCTCATCTGAAAGGGATGCAAGATATTCGGCTGGTGTACTGGCAGTTGATTGCATTATGTTTTTGATGACAAAATTAAGGTTTTGTGCGAATGTGGAAAATACAAAGTGGAATAATCGCTTATCACAAGTTTTAAGAAGTATAGCATTCAACTAATTAATTCATTTATTACATAGGTCGTTTAATTCAGAATGAACGATTGAATAAAATTGGATGACCCCCAGTTTTTACAAAAATTGTTGTCCCTATTCTTCTGTTTTAAAATAGGATTGAACAAGTGAAAACAAGCCCCGTTGTAGTCTCAACATTAAGTGTTCGTTCTGGCAATTTGCCAAACAATGCAGGATAAAATTGAAAATAAGAACCTAACTATTGTACATGGAAACAGTTCCGAAAGTTTTGCCAAAAAACAAGTATGTAGTTTCCAGAAGGGTTGATGCCTTTTTTTCGGATATTTATCATATCTGGATTTTCATTCTCAGATTCTTCAAGGAAGTTTTTTCTAGTCCTTTTGAATTCAAAGAGGTTGTAAACCAATGCTACCATATTGGCTTGAAATCTTTGAGTTTAGTGTCATTGACTGGTTTGGTGACAGGAATTGTTTTCACAAACCAATCCCGGCCCTCATTAGAGGTTTTTGGAGCTAGTTCATGGCTGCCGTCATTGGTCGCCATTGCGTTGATTCGGGCATTGGCACCTTTGGTCACTGCATTGATAGTGGCAGTGGCAGGTAAAGTAGGTTCAAATATTGGTGCTGAGCTAGGTTCCATGCGAGTGACTGAGCAGATTGATGCGATGGAAGTATCGGCTACTAACCCTTTTAAGTTTTTAGTGGCAACAAGAGTACTAGCGACTACGATCATGGTTCCAGTTTTAGTGATGTACACTGGATTGGTGGGAATGATGGGTTCATTCTTAAACGTTCATCAGAACGAAGAAACCAGTTTTCCAGCTTTTTTTAAAAGTGCATTTGCATCAATAACTTTCTTGGATATCTATGCTTCTGTGATTAAAGCTATATGTTTTGGGTTTACTATTGGAATAGCTAGTTGTTACCAAGGATATAATGCCCAAAAAGGCACACAAGGCGTAGGCCGAGCTGCTAATTTAGCTGTGGTTTTGTCTATGTATTTTATTTTTATCGAAGAAATAACCATAGTTCAAATCTTTAATAATATTCGGACTTTACTGCTTTAATATTATAGCTAAGTTATGTGGTTTTATCCCCAAAAGTCAATTCGAAATTTTAATGCAATGGCACCGAACTTATTTCCTAAAACTTTTATCCTAATGATTTTAAATCATACTAAATGATAGAGGAAGAAAGAAATATTGACCAAGAAAACCCTGTAATTACTATACGGGACCTGTATAAATCGTTCGGTGACCTAGTCGTTTTGGATGGGATTAACCTTGATGTATTTAAGGGCGAAAATGTCGCAGTGCTAGGTAAGTCAGGTACAGGGAAATCAGTGCTTATCAAGATTATTGCAGGATTGCTAAAGCCAGATAGCGGGTTGGTCGAAGTGTTGGGCCAAAAAGTAGACAAATTAGGCTTGAGGGAATTGCAGCAACTAAGATTGAAATTAGGTTTTTCATTCCAAAACAGTGCCTTGTATGATAGTATGACAATATGGGAAAATTTGGAATTCCCATTGGTTAGGAACAAGCGCAACCTTACTGCAAAAGAAGTGAAAAATGCCATTGAATCCGTACTGGATGATGTTGGGTTGCCACAAACCATCAATCAAATGCCTTCCGAGCTTTCCGGTGGGCAGAAAAAGCGGATTGGCATAGCACGGACTTTAATTTTGCAACCAGAAATAATGCTCTACGATGAGCCAACATCGGGCCTCGACCCAGCTACAAGTATTGAAATAAATAACCTCATAAAACAAGTTCAACTACAATATAACACGAGTTCAATTATCATCACGCACGATCTTACTTGTGCCAAGGCTACCGCTGACCGGGTTGCTGTACTTTTGAATGGTAAATTTTATATAACAGGTAGTTTCGAAGAGGTTTTTAATTCTACTGAGCCGAATATAAAAACCTTTTACGACTATAATTTCATTACCAACTAATGAGCGAAACTAAAAATAATAGGTCTGTAATTGTTGGCATTTTTATTTTTATTGGATTAGCCATACTCGCTGTTACCATATTCACATTGGGCAGCCAGAAAAAAGCTTTTACAAGGTCCGTTTGCATAGATGCCATATTTGATGATGTGGGTGGACTTCAAAAAGGGGGTAACGTATGGTTCTCTGGACTAAAAGTCGGAACCGTTAAAAACATTGGTTTTGAAGGTGATTCGCAGGTGAAAGTTCAGATGAGCATCGAATTATCGGCAGTTCCGCATATTCACACAGATGCCAAAGCAAAAATTAGTTCTGATGGATTAATTGGCAATAAGATTATAGTCATATTTGGTGGTACAACCGCTGCTCCAAATATTAAAGAAAACGACCTGCTAGCTACAGAAGGTGTGATAAGTACAGATGACATGATGGCTACGATGCAAGAGAACAACAAGAATATATTGGCTATTACTACTGATTTTAAAAGCATTAGCCGGAAGTTGGAGGAAGGGGAAGGTACTTTGGGAGCATTGCTGAACGACCCCAGTATTGCCAATAAGTTGAACGCCTCTGCAACCGATTTGCAACTTACTTTAGCTAATCTGAAACAAGTTTCGGAAAACAGCAAGCACGTAGTAGCCAATTTCCAGCATTTTTCAAATGAGCTGAATCAGTCCGGGAATTCAATTCATGATTTTGTAAACGATACGGTCATGTACAGTAGCATCATTAAGTCCTTGGATGAAGTGCAAAAAGCTACCAATACCCTGCACCAATTTACCGTAAATCTAAACCAAGTAAGCAGTAAGTTAAACCAGGACAACAACACCTTAGGTTTGTTGCTGAATGACCCAGCCACTGCTGCCGACATCAAGGCAATGATGCGGAACCTTGAAACAAGTAGTGAAAAGTTGGATGAAAATATGGAAGCTATCCGCCATAATTTCTTATTCCGCAGATATTTCAGAAAGAAAAACAAGGATTGATAAATTAATGTGGTTTAGATTGTTTTTATGTTGATTGTCATTTAATAATTGACAAAAGTGCTGCTATGCTTATAGCATGACTAAATTAAAAGAAATATACAGCTCCATATTTTGGCATGACCTAGCCTATTTTTTATTGAATGATACTTTGATTCCAAAATACAAAGATATTGTTTCAAAAACATGGATTCATCTATTCTTCAAATAAACTATTAATAAATTTATTGGATCACTACCTTAGCGGCAATCTTCGGAAACAGACATTGCTGCTGGGCATAGTTTGTGTGCCTGCGGCCAAAAGGTAAACCAATTTTTGGAACAATCGCACACATATGCAGTTTGGCGAAACAAAGCCTGCCTGATTGGCTTGAACTGGTTGAAAATAGCAGTTTTGTTACTTACTGCGCATACTGCTTCCGCCCAGTTTGATACCTTACTGAACCGGCCATTCAATGACCGGTTTTCCCAACTACTTAGTCTTCAGAAAGATAATAGGGATGCCCAAACCGACGCTGCTCTGGTTTCCCAGTTAAGTGCCTTGGAAAGTCTTGCAAGTAAAAAAGGTGACAAAAAGTTCTTAGCGGAACTTGCAACGGTACGGTTCAAACTACTGAAAATTGCTAACGACACTGCCCAGCAACAGTTGAAGGCTGAATTTCAAAAAGCCATCTCAACTGCCCAGTCGATGAACTATACCCAGTTGGAGGCGACACTTGAGTTTTTCATGGGGAATCATTACTGGGAATCAAATGATTATCCGCCTGCCATCCAGCATTATGAAAAAGCATATGAGCTTTCCAATAACCTCACCGGGCGTGATTATTACCTGAAACAGGAAATCGCCTATCAATTAGGCATAAAATATTATTACCTGACGGATTATACGACCTCCTTACATTACCTCGAAAAAGCACTGGAGGATGAAAATCCATTGGATACCGTCAAGCCCAAAATCGCTATTTATAACACATTGGGCCTTGTTTTCCTGCATCAGGACAAGCTTGATGATGCAAAAAACAGTTTCAATAAAGCCCTCGAATATGCCCGATTAGCTAATTCACCGATTTGGATTGGAAACCTAAGCGGCAACCTTGGGCATGTGTATGTTCTTCAGGGCGAGATGGAAAAAGGGGAGGCTTTGCTGCGAACTGACATGGAAATCAGTTTGGCAAGGGGCGCAAAGGGGTCAGCATCAGGTGCCATGTTGGAATTGGCCAATCTCAATTTCAATCGGGGTAGGGTAGAACTGGCTGAACAACAAATGGACTCTGCCATCCAGATAATGGGTGCAAGGATGCCCTATCACCGCAAGAAAACATTATTCCCTTTATTAAGTAAAATCAATGCTTTCAAGGGCCGCTGGCAAGCGGCAGCCATGTACATTGATTCATCGCTGGTAGTCATGGATAGCATGGCCAGGATGGACAACGCCGTACAGATATTGCGCCTCAAGCAACTGGTGGAACTACAAGCCTCACGGGTAGAAATTGCGGAAAGGGAAGTTAAAATCAGAAAAAAGACCCTGCAAGTATATGTCATGATTGCTGGTTTGCTGTTTGCAGTCATTGGAGGTTTCTTGATTTTTCGGCAAAAGGAAAAAGCCGACCTTGCTAAAAAACGTTCGGATGAACTGTTGCTCAATATCCTACCAAAAGGCGTGGCAGATGAACTAAAATCCACAGGGGTCTCCAAAGCCAAGAAGTTTCAAGACACCACTGTGCTGTTTTGCGATTTCAAGAATTTCACCCAATATTCCGAAGAAATGGAACCGGAGGAACTGGTGCGTATCCTTGACAGCTATTTCAAGGCATTTGACCAGATAGTTGCAGATTTTGGCCTTGAAAAAATAAAGACCGTTGGAGATGCCTATATCTGCATAGCTGGACTACCGGAACCCAACCCACAACACGCTGAGAAGGTGGTGCGCTGCGCCCTAAAGTTCCAAGACATTATGCAAAACAACCAAGCGGGTTGGGGCTTGCGTATTGGCATACACAGTGGGCCCGTAGTGGCGGGTATAGTCGGCATCAAAAAATTCGCCTATGATATTTGGGGCGACACTGTCAATACGGCCGCTCGTATGGAACAAAGCTCAGAGGCCGGAAAAGTGAATATCTCGCAAACCACGTATGAATTGGTAAAGGATAAATTTATATGCACCTACCGGGGTAAAATTGCTGCCAAGCACAAAGGGGAATTGGACATGTATTTTGTGGAAGGGTATAATGAACAATGACCCATTATTCGAATATGCACAGTCCTACCTAATGGAACCACCTTGCCCATATCCCCTAATGGCATACAATGACAAGATAACCAACGACCAATGCCCATCATCCGATACGTATTCCTTTCAAAACGAATCCCCTTTCGTTACAACATCGACCTATTTTTGTCAAAAGTGTACGCATTTTTAAAAAAAGCATACGCATACTTGACAAGACTATCCGTAGTCTTCGATAAAATATACGTATAGCTTGACCTTTGGTACGTATTCATGCACAGGTAATACGTATAGCTTATTCATGGGTGCACATAGCTTGTGGTTTAATACGCATTTTATAATGGGCGATACGTATGCTATGATATAAAACATGCACTGTTTTTTCGGGATGGCGTATCGTTTTAGTGAGGATACGTATCGTTTTGCTGCATATTTTATGAAGTAATAAAAATACTGTACTAAAAATAATAAAAAAAGATGTTCTTTTAGTGTTTTAACATTATTTGGCACAGGCATTGAAGCAAGCATATATTATCCAACAACATACTTTAACCGTTGACTGCAAGGAACCCTGTCAACAGCTATTGTGCTTGCCAATAGCTGGAACCCAATATCCAAACAGCCAACACAAACTTTCTAAGCATCATGGTCGTAATCTTGAAAATCGCAGCTGCGAGCTGGTCTGACCTCAACGAACAAAAGCTGGACTCCTTCAGCACCACGGCAGCGGGCGTGGTCTCCAACGCCGCCGAATACCCACTGGTGGTCACGGAAGCAGCGGAA